>JAWCKR010000001.1:0-135138 GCA_038851755.1 Hadarchaeales archaeon (SeqCode)
AGAAGCAGCGCAGGTTGCACTCCCCCGTGACCGAGACCCTCAGGCTCCTCAGGGGCCTTCCGAACCTGTCCTCCATTCACTCCCTCCTCACCCTCAGCTCCACCTCTTTCCCCCTTCCCCCCCTGAGGGAGGAGACCATCCCCAGCACCGTCTTGGAAACGATTTTGCGCACGAAGGGGTTCATGGCCACCTTTTTCCCGTCCACCCGGAGCTCCACCCCGCCCTCCAGGGCCGCACACTTCCTGCTCCCTTTCTTCCCGGAAGCGGCCGCCACCAGGAACTCCCTGCAACTTCCGAAGCCGCACTCCCCGCAGTCCAGCCCGCCCGTGGGGGTGGCGGCCCTCTCCTCCACCAGGTCCGCCAGGGCACCGGGGGCACGGAGGGGGAAGACGGGCTTTCCCTTCACGCCCTTTCCCACGAAGGCCGCGGTGAACTCATCGTCCAGCTCCCGCGCCTCCTCCTCGCTCCTGGCCACCTTCACCTTCACCACCTCCTCCCCCTTGAAGCCCTCCAGGATGACGAAGTCCAGTCCCCTGAGGGAGAGCAGGACCTCCTCCAGCTCCGGCTTTTTCCTCCTCTCCCTCACCGCCACCTCCTCCCCGCTCACCGCCACCACCACCTCGCTCCCCGCCTCCGCGTGCCTCCAGGTGTCCGTTCCCTCCCTGTCGATGGTGGGGTGCCTGGAGAGGTGCTTCACCGTCCCCACCCTGTACCCCCTCCTCACCAGCTCCCTCACCAGGCCCACCACCACCTCCGTCTTCCCGCTGTCCTTGTACCCTCCCACCCCGAGCACCCTGAACATCATCCACCTCCGAAGAGGAAGACCTCCACCTCCTCTCCCCCCTCCAGCCTCTCCCTCTCCCTGGGCGCTCGCAGATAACCGTCCACCTCCAGCAGGGAGGTGATGGCGCCGGAGCCCTTCCTCACCACCTCCGCCCTGAGTTCCCCACCCTCCAGCCTGAGCCTCACGGGAACCAGCTCCTCCCTCCCCCTGGCCTTCTCCATTCCCTCCGAGAGCCTCACCCTGAGGGAGAGGGAGGGAGGTCCCGGAAGGCCGCTCATCCTCCTGAGGTAGGGCTCCACCAGCAGGTGGAAGACCATGAGGGCGGAGAGGGGATAGCCGGGGAGACCGAAGACGGGCTTCCCTCCCACCAGCGCGAAGAAGGTGGGCTTCCCCGGCTTCAGGGCCAGACCGTGGAAGAGGAGCCTCCCCATCCCCGCCACCACCGAGGGGACCAGGTCCTTCTCCCCCTCCGAGGAGCCCCCGGAGACCACCAGGGCCTCGCACCCCGAGAGCCCCCTCCGGATCTTCCTCTCGAGCTCCACCCGCCTGTCCCTGGCCACCCCCAGCCAGACGGGCAGGCAGCCGCAGGAGGCCACGGCGGCGCAGAGCATGGGACCGTTCGAGTTGAACACCCTCCCCCTCCCCAATCTTTTCCCAGGCTCCTCCAGCTCGTCTCCCGTCGCCATCACCCCCACCCTGGGCCTGGCGTAGACCCTCACCCTGCCCACCCCGGACGCGGCCAGGGCACCCACTTCCCTGGAGGTCAGGACCCTGCCGGGGGTAAGGAGGAGGTCTCCCCTCCTCCTCTCCGCCCCCCTCCTCCACACGTTCTCCCCGGGAGAAACCGGACGGTAGACCCTCACCTTCCCCCCCTCCTCCGCCGTGTACTCCTTCATCACCACCGCATCCGCACCTGGAGGCAGCGGGGCACCCGTGGCTACGCGCACGCATCCCCCCTTTTTCACCCGCACGGAGGGCCACTCCCCGGCCTCCACCTCCCCCAGTCTCCTCAGGGAGACCGGGGCATCCTCCTCCGCTCCGAAGGTGTCCTCCGCCCTCACAGCGTAACCGTCGTAAATCGCCCTGTCGAAGGGCGGGAGGTCCACCCCGCACCTCACCTCCCCCGCCAGCACCCTTCCCGCGGCCTCCCAGATCCCCACCTCCTCCACGCGCGGGGAGGGTCTCCACTCCCTCTCCAGCCTCCTCCTGGCCTCCTCCAGCCCCACTATCCTCTTGACCATTCCCTCGCCTCCTGGGCGAGAAGGGTGAGGAAGATCCTGAAGCCGCTCAGGATGGTCGTACCCTTCGCCTTGCTGTACTCGTGGTAGAAGCACTTAACGGGCACCTCCCTCACCCTCCACCCCTTCTTCGAAGCCAGGAGGATGAGCTCGGAGGAGACGGCGTACCTGTCGTTCCTTATCTCCACCTCCTCGAGCGCCTTGCGGGAGAAGCCCCTGTTCCCCGACTGGGAGTCCGTGAAGATCCCGCTCAGGAGGAAGGTCAGGACGTCGAGCACGAAGTTGCCGAAGCGCTTGTTCAGGGGGATGCCCACGCTCCTCCTCTTCCCCACCACGAAGTCCGCCCCCTCCAGCCCCTCCACTATCCTCTCCACCGAATCCGGATCGTGCTGTCCGTCGGCATCGAAGGTCACGGCCGCCTTCGCTCCCCTCCTGGCGGCCTCCCTCAGGCCCGTGCGCAGGGCCGCGCCCAGTCCCGAGTTCACCTCGTGCCTGAGCACCACGGCCCCTGCCGACCTGGCCACCTCCCCTGTGGCATCCACCGAACCGTCGTCCACCACCACCAGGTTCCTCCACCCCCTCTCCTTCAGCTCCCGCAGGACCTTGCCCACGGACCTCTCCTCGTTGTAGGCTGGGACGACCACCCAGACGTCTTCCTTCCTCATCTCCTCCGCTCCAGCAGCTTCCGGATCCTCACCAGCTCCTCCACCGCCCTCCCTGAATCCCCGAACAGGGGCCTCCCCCTCACCCTCTTCAGCACCTCCTCCCTGACCTCCCTGAAGTCGGAGAGGTGGATGAAGGAGGCCTCTGCCCTCCTGGCTTTCGGTCCTCCTCCCCCTCCGAGCTGGCCCGTGTAACCTGCGGTGTAGATGTCCACCGAGCCTATGCCCAATCTCCTGGAGAGGGGACCCTGGACCACGTCCACGCTCATCACCCTGGCGTAGGGGACCGTGTGCTCCATCTTCCACCACACGCCCTTCCTCACCCTCACCTCCTCCTCGGCCAGCTCGTACCGGAGGGAGGAGTAGTACCTGGGGATCCAGTAGAGCACCAGCGCCGCCGCCAGGAGGATGGGCACGAAGTAGAAGGAGGAGAAGAGCAGGAGGTGGAGAGGGGTGCCGTACCTCAGGATGAGGAGGGAACAACCGAGGCCGAGCAGGAGGAGGGGCAGCAGGACCAGGAGGAGGTAAAGGTGGTAGAGCCTCTTCATGTTGGGGTGGGGACCGAACTCTCTGCCCTTCATTCCCCCTCCTTAAACCTCAGAGGAGTAAAAGCGTTACACCAAAGGATAATAACGCAGTTTCCCATTCTTCCCCGATGAAGACCTGGTACAGCGAGATAACCTTCTCCACCAGGAGGAAGAGCGAGGTGGTGGACCTCACCGACCAGGTCCTGCAGGAGGTGAGGAAGTCGGGGATAAGGAACGGACTGCTGCTGGTCAACCTCCCCCACGCCACCGCCTCCCTCACCCTCAACGAGGGGGAGAGCGGGGTGAAGCACGACCTCCTCAGGAAGCTGGACGAGCTCATACCTCCCTCCGGAAGCTACGAGCACGACAGGATAGACGACAACGCCCACGCCCACCTGAAATCGGCCCTGCTCGGTACCTGCAGGGTCCTGCCCGTGGTGGAGGGAAGGGTGGTGAGGGGCACCTGGCAGAACTTCCTGGTGATAGAGGAGGACGGGCCCAGGACCAGGAGGCTCTCCGTCTTCCTGATGGGTGAGTGAGTGCCCCTCTACCTGGACATAGAGACCTCCTCCAAGACCGCCGACGAGGGCTCGGTGGTGGCCCTGGGCATCCTGAGGGGTGAAAAGCCCCACGTAAGGTTCTGCGCGGACGAGGGGGAGGAAAGGGCGGCCCTGGAGGAGCTGGCCAGGGAGCTGGAGGGATGCGACCTGGTGGTGACCTGGTACGGCTCCGGCTTCGACCTCCCCTTCCTGAAGGCCAGGGCCATCCTGCTCGGGGTGGACCTGAGGAGGCTGCTCCTCCTCCCCTCCCTAGACCTCTACCTCTGGTGCAAGCGCCACCTCCTCCTCTCCAGCTACCGCCTAGACTCCGTGGCCAGGTTCTTCGGCCTGAGCAGGAAGGTGGAGTTCGAGGGGAAGGACGTCTCCACCCTCTTCAGGCTCGCCCTGAGAGGGGACCAGACTTCCAAAGAGCTGATCCTCCAGCACTGCGCGGAGGACCTTGAGCTGCTGAGGGAGGTGCACCGGAGGATGGAGCGGTGGGTGGAGCATGGAGGGCAAGCTGGAGGGGCTGAAAGGGCTTGAGGCCGAAGTCTCCAAATGCCGGAGGTGCGGGCTCTGGAGGACCAGGACCCGGACGGTCTTCGGCTCCGGCCCCCCACAACCACGTCTGATGCTGGTGGGAGAGGCACCCGGCTCCCAGGAGGACAGGGAGGGTCTTCCCTTCGTGGGGGCGGCGGGGAAGCTCCTCACCTCCCTCCTCCTCTCCGCCGGGCTGAGGAGGGAGGAAGTGTACATCACCAACGTGGTCAAGTGCCGTCCCCCCGGGAACAGGACCCCCCTCCCGGAGGAGACGGATGCCTGCAGACCCTACCTGGAGGAGCAGGTGAGGATCCTGGAGCCCAGGCTGGTGGTGGCGCTGGGAAGGGTGGCGGCCTCCGTCCTCCTGGGAAGGCCCGTCGTGATGGCGAGGGAGCACGGGAGGAGGGTGGGGTGCAGGTTCGCGGGGAGGAGCTTTTCGCTCTTCCTCACCTACCATCCGGCGGCCGGGCTCTACAGCGGGGGGAACCGCTCCTCCCTGGAGGAGGACTTCAGGAAGCTGGGGAGGCTCCTCAGGGGCTGAGCTCGTACTCCGTCCTGTCCTCTATCCCCGCCCTCCTGAAGGCCTCCCTCCTGTTCAGGCAGGACTCGCACCTCCCGCAGTGCACCCTTCCGCTCAGGTAGCAGCTCCAGGTCTCGTAGATCAGGGGGCCCATGGTCCTGAAGCTGCGCCTGAGGCACTCCACCTTGTCCATTCCCTCCTGCGCCGGAGAGGTGATCTCCACCAGCCTGTTGAAGTGTCCCACCGCCAGGGCGCCCGAGAGCAGGGAGGAGAAGAGGGGGGTGGTGTCAGGGTACTTCACCCATCCCGTCCCCGCATCCACCTCTGTGTCGCTGAGGGTGGCCCCGTACAGGACCCTCTCCGCCCCCACGGTGTGGGCGTAGGCCGAGGCGAGGGTGAGGAAGACCGCGTTGCGCAGGGGCACCACCACGTCGGGACGGTACTCCCCCCTGACCTCCACCCCCTCGTCGGTGAGCTGGGTCCCCCTCCAGAGCTCCCTCATGAACTCCATCCCCACCACCACGGGCTCGCGGAACCCGAGCCTCCTGCAGAGGGAGAGGGCTACCTCCACCTCCCTCCATCCCTTCTGCCCGTACCTGAAGATCAGGGGATGGATCTCGTATCCCCTGGCCGCGTACTGGGAGGCGAAGCCCGTGCTGTCCATCCCACCGCTGACGAGGGCCACCGCCTTCATCTCCCTCCCTTCCCCCGTGGGACTTAATATCCCTCCCTCCGAGTCTCATGATGTTCGGGTACTCGGGGGAGCTGGCCAGGCTCCTCTCGGGGCTCTCGGCCAGGGTGGGGGACGTCCTGAGGGTGGAGAGCGGAGGAAGGGTGTACGAAGGCATCCTCATGCCCAGGACCGAGCTGGGGGACCCAGGCTGCCTGGTGCTGAAGCTGCCCAACGGCTACAACGTGGGGGTGAGGGTGGGCAGGGAAACGAGGATCACCAAGATGAGGGAAGGGGAGCCGTGGAAGAGGCTTTCCCCTCCCCCCTCCCCCTCCGATCCCTCCAAACCCTTGGTGAGGCTGGTGGGGACGGGGGGCACCATAGCCTCCAGGGTGGACTACAGGACGGGGGGAGTCCACCCGGCCTTCTCCCCGGAGGAGCTTTACTCGCTGGTGCCTGAGCTGGCGGAGCTGGCCAGGCTCGAAACCGTGGAGGCGTGCAGCGTGTTCAGCGAGCACATGACGCCGGAGCTGTGGGTCAGGATAGCGGAGAAGGTGGCGGAGGGACTCAACTCCGGCGCCAGAGGGGTGGTGGTGGCCCACGGAACCGACACCATGGCCTACACCGCCTCCGCCCTGAGCTTCATGCTCAGGAACCTCACGGGACCCGTGGTCCTGGTGGGTGCCCAGCGCTCCTCCGACCGGCCCAGCACCGACGCCCACCTCAACCTCCTCAGCGCCGTGGCCGTCGCCTCCCGCTCCGACCTGGGGGAGGTCTGCGTGGTCATGCACGCCTCCACCGAGGACGATTCCTGCCTAATCCACAGGGGCACCAGGGTGAGGAAGTGCCACACCAGCCGCAGGGACGCCTTCGTGAGCATCAACGAGGAACCGCTGGGGGTGGTGAAGGGGGGAGAGGTGAGGATGCTCCGGGAGCACAGACGGAGAAGGGAGGGAAGGGTGGAGGTGGATGCCAGACTGGAGCCGAAGGTCCTCCTCCTGAAGGTGACGCCCGGAATGAACGCGGACCTCCTCCTCTCCGCCCTGGACCTGGGATACAGGGGAATAGTGCTGGAGGGCACGGGTCTGGGACATGCCCCGGAGACCCTCTTCCCCGCCCTCAGGAAGGCGGAGGAGAAGGGAGTGCCCGTGGTGATGACCTCCCAGTGCCTCTGGGGGAGGGTCAACCTGAACGTTTACTCCACGGGAAGGGACCTGCTCGGGATGGGGGTGATCCCCGCGGAGGACATGCTCCCGGAGGTGGCCTACGTGAAGCTCATGTGGGTGCTGGGCCATGCAAAGAAGCCGGACGAAGTCAGGGAGCTCATGCTCCGGGACCTGGCTGGAGAGCTATCCCCCAGGAGCCCCCTCACCTCCCACCAACCCTTCTGAGCCTTCCCGGCCGCCCCTCACCTGCCCTTTTTCCTGCCCGACCTCAGGGTGAGCACGGAGGGAAGGAAGAGCACGGCCGCCAGGAAGGCGTAGAAGATGACCAGGGCCACCAGCTCCCCGAACCTGGTCATGGCAGGCATCCTGGAGAGGGAGAGGATGAGGAAGCCCCCGCCCATGGTCACCGCCGAGGCCAGCACCGCCCTCCCTATGCTGCCCGCGGTGCGCGAGGCGGCCTCTTCCGGGGAACCCTCCTTCCCCAGTTCCTCCCTGAGCCTGGAGGAGAGCTGGACGCTGTAGTCTATCCCCATCCCTATCATGAGGGAGAAGCTCCCGAGCGTGAAGACGTCCAGGGACCAGCCGAGCAGGTAGAAGGTCCCCAGCTCCCACACCACCACCATGCACACGGGGAAGATGGTGAGGGCCCCCAGCACCGGGGAGCGGAAGAGGAGGACCAGGACGAGGAAGCAGGCGACGAGGGCCAGGACCGTGGTCTTCACCATGTTGGGGAGGACCCTGGAGAAGAGGTCGGAGATGACGGCCGGGGCCCCACCCACCGCCGGTGCCCCGTCCACCCTGAGGCTGACGAGCTGGCTGGAGAAGTTCTCCACGTGGTCCCTCACCACCTCCGTAACCTTCTTGAAGTCCCTGTCCGTCCTGCCCAGCACGCTGAAGACGACGATGGTCTTGTCCCCCGAGAAGGGAAGGAGGAGACCATGGTTGGACTCCCTCAGGTTCTCCAGCACTGCCAGTACCGCCTCCCTAGTGGGTGGGAGGGAACCGCTGAACATGAGAACCGCATCCGCCACGCTGTAGCTACCCCCCACCAGGCCCTGCGCCCTGGGATCCTCCCTCACCCCCTGCTCGAGCGCCAGCAACTGCTGCAGGGCCTGGGGCTGCAGGAAGTCCCCCTGCACCAGGACGAAGAGCTGGCTCTGGCCCCCGAAGAGCTCCTCTATCCTGTGCTGGGTCTGGAGGGACTCCACCCCCGAGGGCAGGAGGAGGTCGAAGGACATGGTGGAGCTTACCCTGGGGGCCACGAGGGCGGAAAGGGCCACGGTCACCGCCAAACCCGCCAGGATGATCCTCCGGTGGCGCACGATCCCTCTTCCCACGGAGGCCAAGCCCCTGCTCACCCCTCCCTCCCTGCCGCCCGCTCCCACCTCCCCCCTGCGCGCCAGGGCCGGCAGGAGGACCAGGGTCAGGAGAAAGGCGAAGCCCACGGCCAGGGCGGCGAACTGCCCCAGCGTCCTCACGGGGGGGAGGTCGGAGATGGAAAAGGAGAGGAAGCCTATCACGGTGGTGAGGAAGCACATCAAAACCGCTCCCCCCACCCTCCTGGCGGAGGTCCCCAGGGCCACCTCCACCCCCTCCCCCCTCTTCCTCTCCTCGTAGTACCTGGAGAGGAGGTAGAGGGAGTAGTCTATCCCTGCCACCATGGAGATGGGGACGAGGGCCACGTGGATGGAGGTGAAGTCCGCACCCGTCAGGCCCATCACCCCCATGGTCCAGAGGGCGGCCAGTCCCACCACCAGCAGGCACCTGCCCACGTCGGAGAACCTGCGGAAGGTCAGGAAGAGGAGGAGGGTGATGAAGAGGAAGGTGGCCGGCATGAGCACGCGGTTGTCCCTGCTCATGAGCCTCCCTATGTCCCTCTCCATGGAGTAGGAACCCGTGAGGCCCAGGTCCAGACCCTCCACGCCCTTCAGCCTCTCCTCCATCACCTCCACCGCCTTCACGAGCTCCTCCTTGGGGAGGGAGGAGTTCAGGTACACCACCATCTTCCCCGCCCTCAAATCGGGGGTGAGATAGCCGGCTAGCTGCGCTGAGGCCTGTGGACTGGACATGAAGGTGAGGTAGGCCCCCATCACCAGGGACTCCACGAGCGGGTCGTTGGAGGGGTCCTGCAGGAGCTCCCTCACCTGGGGGAGGTGCTGGAGGAGGAGGTCCGCGTAGGACTGGTACCCCACCACCCTGTTCTCCAGCGCGGGAGAGGAGAAGAAGTTCTCCAGGTAGAGGACCTCCCTCAGGGCCCCGGCCTTGAGCAGGTTCTCCCCCTCCACCAGCACCGTTTCGAAGACCATTCCCGGGAACTCCTCGGCCACCAGCAAGGTTACCCTGACGGAGGGCTGATCGGAGGAGAGGAACTTCTTGTAGTCGGAGGTCTGCCTCACCTGGCTGGCCCCGTAAGCCATGGCACACGAAACGAGGAGGATCGCCAGCAGAACGGCCCCCCTCCTCCTGGCACAGGAAAGGGCAATCCTGTCGAGCATCTGGAGAAGGTCTCATCCTCCTCCTTAAAGGGTTTTGGGAAAACTTTCTGGGATGAAGCCCCTGCCGAGGTCCTTCTACGAAAGAGAGCCCCCCGAGGTCGCCAGGAGACTATTGGGCAAAGTGCTGGTGCATCGGTCGGAGGAAGGCCTCACCTCCGGAATGATCGTGGAAACGGAGGCCTACTGCGGAGAGTGGGATCCGGCCTCCCGCGCCTCCAGGGGAAAGACCCGCCTGACCCGGATGATGTGGGGGCCCCCGGGGACCTCTTTCGTCTACATGGTGCACGGGAACTGGCTCTTCAACGTGGTTGCCCACCTGAAGGGAGAGGCGGGGGCCGTGCTGGTCAGGGCCCTTGAGCCCATGGAAGGGGTGGAGCTCATGAAGAGGCGGAGGAAGGTGGAGGGTGAGAGGGAGCTGACCTCCGGTCCTGGGAAGCTCACCAAAGCCATGGGCATCACGGGCCTCCACCACGGCAAGGACCTCACGGACCCTGGGGGAGAGCTCCTCATCCTTCCAGGGAGAAGGGTCGAGAGCATCCTGACCTCCCACCGGATAGGCCTGAAGGAGGACCTCCCGGAGAACCTCCGTTTCTTCCTCCCGGGGAACCCCTTCGTCTCCAAGCGGTGATTTCTAAAACTCCCCAAGACAAGGGAGTGGGATGAAGGATTACCCGCGCCTGGGCCTGAGGGTGGGTCTGGAGATCCACCAGGAGCTGGACACGGGCAAGCTCTTCTGTCGCTGCCCCTCCGTCCTGCGCGAGGAGGAGGCCCCGGTGGAGGTGAGGAGGAGGCTGCGTCTCTCCCAGAGCGAGCTTGGAGAGACGGACAGGGCGGCCCTGCTCGAGGTCTCCAGGGAGAGGGAGTTCAGGTACCAGGTCTACCCCGACACCCTCTGCCTGGTGGAGCTGGACGAGGAACCCCCCCACCCCCTGAACGAGGAGGCCCTGGAGGTGGCCCTGATGCTCTCCCTCATGCTTCAGGCCAGGCCCGTGGACGAGATCCACGTGATGAGGAAGATCGTGGTGGACGGGAGCAACACCTCGGGCTTCCAGCGCACGGCCCTCATCGCCACCGACGGGGAACTGAAGACGGAGAAGGGGGTCTTCCACCTGCCCACCATCTGCCTGGAGGAGGATGCGGCCAGGAAGGTGGGGGAAGGCGAGGGGTACGTGGAGTACAGGCTCGACAGGCTGGGGATTCCCCTGCTGGAGGTGGCCACGGCGCCAGAGTTCTCCGACCCTCAGACCCCCGCAGAGGCCGCCCTGAGGCTGGGGATGCTGATGAGGGCCACGGGGAGGGTGAAGAGGGGCCTCGGCACCATAAGGCAGGACCTCAACATCTCCATCTCGGGAGGGGCCAGGCAGGAGATCAAGGGGATTCAGGAGCTGGAGCTCATACCGGTGGTGATAGAGAGGGAGGTCGAACGACAGCTCGCCCTGCTGGAGATAAGGGAGGAACTGAGGAAAAGGGGGGCAGGGAGGGTGGAGAGGAACTTCATGGATGTCTCCCCACTCTTCGAAAAGACCCGCTCCCAGCTGGTGAGGAAAGCCCTGGAGAGGGGGGAGAGGGTGATGGCCCTCAGACTGCCCGGGTTCGCGGGCCTGTTGGGGAGGGAGGTGCAGCCCGGGAGGAGGCTGGGCACGGAGCTCTCCGACAGGGCGAGGGTGGAGGGAGGGGTGGGGGGAATCCTGCACACCGACGAGCTGCCCGGGTATGGGATCTCCGGGGAGGAAGTGGAAGAGCTGAGGAGGAGGGTGGGGGCGGGGAGAGAGGATGCGGTGGTGATGGTGGTGGGTCCCGGGGAGAAGTGCAGGAAGGCGCTGGAGGCGGTGGCGAGGAGGGCGGAGGAGGCGGTGGAAGGGGTGCCCGCCGAGACCAGAAGGGCCCTGCCCGACGGGAACACGGAGTTCATGAGGCCCCTCCCTGGCGCGGAGAGGATGTACCCCGAGACGGACATACCCCCCATCCCCATCACACCGGAGAAGCTGGCGAGCCTCCGGCTCCCCGAAACCCCCGAAAGGGCGAGGGAGCGACTGGTGAGGGAGCACGGGCTGAGCGGGGAAACGGCCGACCGCCTGCTCTTCTCAGGAATGGTTGAAGTTTTCGAGAAGCTGGTGAAGGGATCGGGCGCCCCTGCCAGACTGGTGGCCTTCACCCTGCTCGAAACGCTGGTGAGCCTGAGGAGGGAAGGAACGAGGGTGGAGGAAATAGGGGAGGAGTTCATGCTGGGGGCCTTCAGGAAGGTGGCCTCCGGGGAGATAGCCAAGGAGGCCCTGCCCGAGCTCCTGAGGCTGGGGGCTGAGGGTAAGGGAGTGGAGGAGGCCGTTAAAGAACTCGGTCTGGGAAGGGTGGGAGAGGAGGAACTCAGGCTCAAGGTGGAGGAGGTGGTTTCCTCCCACCTGGAGCTGGTGAGGGAAAGGGGGGAGGGGGCGGTGCGCCCCCTGATGGGCATCGTCATGAAATACTTCAGGGGAAAGGTGGACGGGAAGGTGGTGAACGAGCTGCTCACGAAGGAGGTGAGGAGGAGGCTGGGAGGATGTGCGGGATCATAGGGTACGTGGGGGCGAGGAGGGCCGCCCCCCTGCTCCTGGAGGGGCTCAGGAGGCTGGAGTACCGGGGGTACGACTCCGCCGGGATGGCCACCCTCGAGGGGAAGCTGTGGGTGAGGAAGGACGCGGGGAAGCTGGAGGAGATAGAGAGGAGGCTGGAGCTCTCCTCCCTTCCGGGAAAGGTGGGGGTAGGACACGTCAGGTGGGCCACCCACGGAAGCCCCACCAGGAGGAACGCCCACCCCCATCTCGACGACTCTGGGGAGGTGGCGGTGGTGCACAACGGCATCATCGAGAACTACCTGGAGCTGAGGAAGGCACTGGAGAGGAAGGGACACAGGTTCGCCTCGGAAACGGACACGGAGGTGATACCACACCTCATCTCCCACTTCCTCAGGAGGGGGGAGGGGCTGGAGAGGAGCGTGGAGAGGGCGGTGGGGGAGCTGAGGGGGAGCCTGGCCATAGCCGTGCTCTACGCTCGGGAACCCGAGAAGCTCATAGGGGTGCGCCGGAGCTCCCCCCTCCTGGTGGGGAAGGGAAACGGGGAGAGCTTCCTGGCCTCCGACATTCCCGCCCTCCTCCCCTTCACCAGGCGGGTGGTGCCCCTTCAGGAGGAGGAGATGGTCGTCCTCACCCCCTCCTCCCTCTCCATAAGACACCTTCCCTCCCGGAGGAACATCACGAGGAAGCCGATGACGGTCAGATGGACCGCGGAAATGGCCGAGAAAGGGGGCTACCCGCACTTCACCCTGAAGGAGATCCTGGAGCAACCCTGGGCGGTGGGGGAGACCCTGAGGGGGGCCGAAGAGGAGGTGGAGAAGCTCTCACGGTTCCTGCTGCGGGCAGAGCGCCTGTACTTCGTGGGATGCGGCACCTCCTACCACGCGGCCGTGGTGGGGAAGTACCTGCTCGCCAAGCTGGCCGGCCTGCAGGTGGAGGCGGTGGTGGCCTCGGAGTTCGGGGAGAGCTGCGGGGGGGACGGGAGGACGGCCGTGCTCGCCATCACCCAGTCGGGGGAGACGGCCGACGTGCTCAAGGCGGTGAGGACGGCCAGGGCCTTCGGGGGAAAGGTGGCCTGCCTCACGAACGTGGTGGGGAGCTCGGTGACCAGGGAGAGCCAGCTGGTTTGCTACATCAGGGCGGGGCCGGAGGTGAGCGTGGTGGCCACCAAGACCTTCACCTCCCAGGTGGCCCACCTCCTCCTCCTCTCCCTCGAGCTGGGGGAGAAGAGCGGAAAACTGGGCAGGACTGAGAAGAGGGAACTCTTCTCCTCTCTCCTGGGCTCGCCCAACCTCATGGGGCGAACCCTCCGTTCCTCCCTGGCGCGAACGAAGGCGCTGGCCGGGAAGATGCTGGGGAAGGAGCACCTGTACCTGGTGGGGAGGGGACTGGGATACCCCATCGCCATGGAGGGCGCCCTGAAGGTCAAGGAGATCTCCTACCTGCACGCCGAGGCCCTGGCGGGTGGGGAGCTGAAGCACGGCACGCTCGCCCTGCTCGAGAAGGGGACCCCCGTGCTGGCGGTGGCCGTGCCGGGGGAGGCCAAGAAGAAGCTGATGAGCAACCTGGAGGAGATGAGGGCCAGGGGGGCCTGGATGATCGCGGTGGCGGAAGAGGGCGACAGGGAGGTCGGGGAGCACGCCGACCTCCTGCTCCCCGTGCCCAGGACGGGGGAGTTCCTCAGCCCCCTCACCTTCATCCTACCCCTGCAGCTCCTGGCCTATCACCTCTCCGTGGGGAGGGGCTTGGACCCCGACAAGCCGAGATCCCTGGCCAAGTCCGTGACGGTGGAGTGAGCGGAAAACTGGGGCCTTTCCTCGGGCCTGCCCCTGGGGGAAAACGCGGGCTCCGCAGCTGGTCTTCCTGGAACCCTGCCAGGAAAGAACCTCTCGCTAGCCCTTGACCTCCCCCTCGTAAATCTCCCCGACCAATTCCGCTATGGCGGGAGCTGCCGTGAGACCGGGTGACTCTATGCCTATCAAGTTTATGAAACCGAAGAAACCCCTGTCGGCTTCGTGCCTTATGACGAAGTCCCTGAATCCCTCTCCCGGGCCCTGCAGTTTGGGCCTGACCCCGGAGAACTCGGGTATGAGCTGGTACTCCTGGATGGAGGGCAGGAACCTCCCCACCTCTTTCCTGAACTCAAGCTCCTCCGAGGTCACACCGTACTCCGGCTGTGAAACGTAGTAGGCGTTGGGTCCCGCCCTCACGGTTCCCCCCAGGTCGGGAGTGAGATGGATCCCCAGCCCCTCCCTTCCGGGGACCGGGTACACGGGCATTCTCACGGGGGGTCTGCTGAACCTGAAATAATCGCCCTTACAGTAGTGGATCCTGTAGCCCAGTTCGTCCACCTTCAGACCCACCAAGGAGGCTATTCTGTCCGAGTTGAGGCCGGCACAGTTGATCACGCTGCTGGCCCTTATTTCAAACTCCTCTCCCCCGCTGGTGCCCCTCAGCTCGTACCCGTCCACCACCTTCCGGATGCCCGTGACCTCCGTCCTGGTCATCAGAACGGCACCTTTCTGAGAGGCCCTCGCCCGAAAATATTCTAGGAGCGAGTCGGGTTCCACTATGCCCGTGGAGGGGGAATAGAGGGCCTCCACCGCCCTGATCCTGGGTTCCATTTCCCTGAGCTCCCTCTCCTCCAGGAGCCTCAGACCCTCCACTCCGTTCTCCTCCCCCCACCGCATGAGCCTCCCCAGCTCTTCCCTCTCTTCCTCTTCCACGGCCACGGTCAGCTTTCCCGTCCTCCTGTGCGGAAGCCTGTATCTCTCACAGATCTGGTAGAGGAGGGAATTACCCCTCACGCACAGCCTGGCCTTGAGGGAACCGGGAGGATAGTGGATGCCGGAATGAATCACCCCGCTGTTGTGGGTGCTCGTTTCCTGCCCGAACCTCCCCCTCCTCTCCAGCAGATACACTCCCTGGCTCCTCTCGGAGAGCCAGGCAGCCACGGCCAGACCCACCACGCCCCCTCCTATCACCACCGTCTCCGCCTGCACCCCTCCACCTCCCGCTTCACCGAAAATCGCAGTTTGCCTAAAAAAAATAAGATATAATAAAAACAAAACTAATATGATGAAGGGCCTCATCCTGGCCGGGGGCTTCGCCACCCGCCTCGGCGCCATAGGGGAGGTCTTTCCCAAAGCCATGCTGATGGTGGAGGGAGACACCCTCGTGGGGCATCTCCTCTCCAAGCTCGAGAGGATGGGGATAGAGACGGTGATCACCACCAACAGGCGCTTCGCAGAGTTCTTCCGCCCCTATCCCAACGTGCTGGTGGAGGAGAGCACCAGGGAGGAGGAGAAGCTGGGGGCCGTGACGGCCATAGCCAACGCCATAAGGGAGAGGGGGATCAGGGAAGACCTGCTGGTGGCGTGCGCCGACAACTACTTCTCCTCGGACCTGAGGGGCTTCGTCTCCTCCTACCAGGGAGATCCCACCGTGGGGATCTACCACGCAGGAGGGGATCCCGGGATACGCCTGCAGGAGATGGCCACGGTGAAGTTCTGCGGAAGTGACCTCTACCCTCCTCCCCTCCAGAACTTCTGCCTGGAGGAGTTCAAGGAGAAGGCGGATCCGCCCCTGAGTCCCTACGTGAGCACCGGGCTCTACCTCTTACCCCCCAAAATCTTCCCGATACTGCTGGAGTACTCGGCCGAGAAGAAAAGGGACGCCCCGGGGTTCTTCATCCAGCACCTCATGGAGAGGGGGGTCAAGGTGAGGGGGTACCTGCTGGAGGGGGAGTGGTTCGACGCCTCCTACCAGAACTACCTGCTTATGTTCAAGGACTCCAGATTGGTGAGGAGGGATGAGGACGTTATCCAGTTCAGGAGGGAGAGCGGGGGAACTGTGATGCTCCTCTCCTTCCTGAGGAAGGGAGGGATGTACCATGTGTCCAGGGGGGAGAGGCTCCTCTTCTTCATAGAGGGCGGGGTGGAGATGAAGATGGGAATGAAGAGGATGAGGGTGAGGGGGAGGGAGGTGGTGGAGGTTCCTCCCGGGGAAGAACCCAGTCTTTTGAACTCTGCTTATCCCTATTCGGTCTTCCTTTCCCTGAAGATGTGATAACACCACCTGGACCGTTGGGATTTCTAAACCAGAAAGGCTCAAGGAGCAGGATGATCTCGGGGCAAAAACCGATATATGGCCTGCCGTGGGAGTTAGGGCGGTGATTCCCTGCCGTGCGTACTGGTCTGCGGAGGACAGTGGGGCGACGAAGGGAAGGGGAAAATCGTGGCCTACCTCTCCCTCAAGTACAGACCCCACCTGGTGGCCAGGGCAGGGGTGGGCCCCAACGCGGGACACACGGTGCACTTCGGTGGAAAGAAGTTCGGGCTGCGGCAGGTCCCCTGCGGCTTCGTTCACGAGGGGGCCAGGCTTCTGATAGGTCCGGGCGTCCTGGTCAACCCGGAGGTCCTCCTCAGGGAGGCGGAGGAGACTGGGGCGAAGAACAGGCTGGGGGTGGACAGGAGGTGCGCGGTCATCGAGCCGCACCATGTGGAGAGGGACAGGAGCTCCGAGCACCTCAGCAAGAAGATAGGGACCACGGGAAGCGGGTGCGGCCCCGCTAACGTGGACAGGGTGAACAGGGTGGCCAAGCTGGCGGAGGAGGTGGAGAAGCTGCGTCCCTTCCTCACCGATGTTCCTCTGGAGGTGAACGAGGCCCTGGAGAGGGGGAGGCTGGTGCTCATAGAGGGGAGCCAGGGTTTCGGGCTCTCCCTCGTTCACGGTACCTATCCCTACGTCACGAGCAAGGACACCTGCGCCGGTACGATGCTGGCGGACGTGGGCGTGGGGCCCACGAAGGTCTCCGAGGTCCTGCTGGTGTTCAAGGCCTACGCCACCAGGGTGGGCGAGGGGACCTTCCCCACCGAGATGCCGGTGGAGGAGGCGGAGAGGCTGGGGATAGTGGAGTACGGGACGGTGACCGGCAGGAGGAGGAGGATAGGTCACTTCGACTTCGAGATGGCCCGGAGGGCGACCATGATCAACGGCGCCACCCAGATAGCCATCACCTGCCTGGACAAGCTCTTCAGGGAGTGCGCCGGGGCCAGGAAAATGGAACAGCTGACGGAGGAGGCCAGGAGGTTCGTGAGGAGGGTGGAGGAGGCCACCGGCGTACCCGTAACCCTTCTCTCCACGGGGGAGGGAACCGAGGACATCATCGATCTCACCAGGGGCAGACTTTGAGAAGGCTGGTGATAGCGGTCACGGGTACCCCTGGAACGGGAAAATCCCGCTTCGCCTCCGAACTCTCCAGGAGGCTGGGAGCAGAGCTGGTGAGGCTTAACGAGCTGGTGGAGAGGGAAAGAGCCTACGTCCTGGATGAGGACGGTGAAAAGGTCGTGAAGCTGGGTGAGATGACCAGGGCGGTGGGAAGGATTCTCAGGGAGACGAAGGGGCCCGTGGTGGTGGAGGGGCACCTCTCCCATCTCCTCCCCACCCGCTATCTCTCCCACGTGGTGGTGCTGAGGACCCACCCGAGGGTGCTGGAGAGGAGGCTGAGGAGGAGGGGATACCCTGAGGGCAAGGTGCGCGACAACGTGGAGGCGGAGGCCCTGGACCTCATCCTCTGGGAGGCTGTGCAGAGGCATGGAGAGAGGGTCTATGAGATAGACACGAGCAAGAGGGGAGGAACCGTTTCCCTCTTCCTGGAGGCCATCAAAAAAGGTACCAGGCTTCCTCCAGGGAAGGTCAGGTGGCTAGAGGAGTACCTGGACCACGGGAAGCGCACCGCGGGCTAGAAGAGCCTTAGCGATCGAAGGATTTTGTTGAAGGTGCCCTCGTAGCTCCCGTAAAAACTCGGGAGGGTGCTGAAGGTCAGGGAATACACGGTGTCCCGGTTTAGGAAGAGGTCCACCCTCACGGCTATGTCCATCCCCCCTTCGAAGTTCTCCAGGGTGAACCTCCACTCGTACCCCTCCTTCCCCCCCACCTCCACGCTTCCGTTCTCCCCCCAGCTGACGTCGGGAAAGTTATTCTCCATCGCCTCCCTGGCGAAGACCACGAGTTCCTCCATGGTCATGCCAGACCAGGGTGTCGGCGTTGCCATCAAATTGAACCTAGCAAGACCTCCCGGCGCGCTCCGGTAAAATATCACCCCTCCTCGATTTCGTGATCTTCGAGATGCCTTTGACTCCCGAAGCCCATCCCGATACTCACTACCTCAGGCCCACCCCGGGCAAACACTTCACCACCTACCTCCTGGCCGAGGCCCTTTACCCTGAGAAGCCCTTTTCCGCCTTCCCCGACGTCTTCGACCTGCTTCACCTCTCGGAGGAGGAGTGGTGGCTGTGGCGGCACTGGCTGGCGGAGGCGAGGTCCCTGGGGGCCTCCTTCATGATGCCCTACCAGGCCTACGTCTACGGGGGAGGGTCCTACACCCTCCCGGCCGACAGGATCTCCCCCTACACCCGCTTCTTCGCCGAGCACCCCCAGTACTACGAGAACCTGGAGAGGGTGGCCAAGGTGGCGGTGCTGTACGACCTGCACTCCACCCTGGTCAACCGGCAAACCTGGAGGGCCAACCTGGCCTGGGAGAGCTTCGAGAACGTGGGACTGGCGCTGCAGGAGGCCCACCTCCCCTTCGAGGTGGCGTACAGGGGGGACGGGGAGTTCGTGCAGAAGCCCCTGACGCCGGAGGAGCTTAGGAAGTACAGCGTGGTGGTGGTCCCCAGCTACTACGACCTCGACCAGGAAGCCACCAGCCTCCTGCAGCAGTACTCGGCTGCGGGAGGCCTCGTTCTGAGGTGCGACAACCTGGCCGACGACTCCCAGCTCGTGCCAACGCTGAGGGGGCTCGGAATAGACCTCGGGTTGGAAACGAACGCCCCGGAGGATCTGTCGCTGGTCGCCTACCGCAGGGGCGACTCGCTCCTGGTCCACCTGATAAACTACAGGTACAACAAGGGAACACGCGACTTCTCCGACCTGACGGACATGGAGGTGACGCTGACCATCCCGGAGGGTGTCAACCTCGAGGGAAAAGTGCTGAAGGTGCTCAGCCCCGACGAAGAGGAGATTACCCTGGATTTCAGGGTGCAAGATGGAAAGGTCACCTTCACGCTTCCCCGCCTCCACTGCTACTCCGTCGCCTCGTTCGAGTGAAGAAAGGGTGGGGAAACCCGCTCAACGCAGCTCCCACTTGATCTTTTCCCCATCCTCTACCCTCCTGACCCTCCCCTCCTCCTCGAGGTACCTCAGATGGGCCAGTGCCTCCCCCGTGGCGAACCACCTCTGGATGGGCGGGAAGCCCTCCCACGGACCCTCGAGGTCCCAGGTCATCCCTGACGCCAGCTCGTAAGCCGTTTTCCTCCCCTCCTCGAGCAGGGAGAGGACCTCCTCCGCCCTCAGGCGGTGATGGAGCTTGAGCTCCTCCACCCTGCCTCTGAGGTCCCTGAAGGGCCTCCGGTGGCCGGGAAGGACCAGCTCCACCCCCAGAGAGGCCGTTCTCTCCAGGCTCTTCAGGTAGGCCCCCAGCGGGTTCTCCTCCTCCGAGAGGGGAGTGATGTTGGGGGTGATGTCCCCCAGCACATGATCCCCCGACAGGAGGAGCTTCCGATGGGGCTCGTAGAGGCAGAGGTGCCCCCTCGTGTGACCCGGGGTCGCCAGGCAGGTGAAGGAGAACTCCCCCACCTCTATCCTGCTCCCCTCGCCCACGAAGGTGAAGGTGGGAAGGGTGCTGGGACCGTAAAGACGGCCCGGGTGGGTCTCCAGCATTCTGAGGAGCTCCTCCTCGGGGATGCCCGTGAGGAGGATCAACCTCCCTATCCTCTCCCAAGAAGTGAGGAGCTCGGACTCCGGCCTGTTGAAGTAAACGCGCGACTCCCCGGAGGCCAGGGAGGAGACCAGCCCCAGGTGGTCAGCGTGGAGGTGGGTGATGAAGAAATCCGTTTTCCTTAAATCCACCCCCAGCTCCCTCAGGGCATGGAGGAGGACGGAGGCGCACTCCTCCCGGTTCATCCCCGTATCCACCACCAGGTCCCTCTCCCTCCCTTTCACCACGTAGGAGTTCACCGACTTCAGGGGGTTGCGGGGCAAGGGGACCTCCACCCGCTGGAGGCCCGGCAGGACCTCTTCCATCCCCCTACCTAATCCTCGAGGTATTTAGGCTGAACCTTCGGGGGGAGAAGTCCAGCCAAAACCATGAGAAAAGTCAAGAACTTTTCCTCTTTCCCTTGAAACACCCTTCTATCTTCCCCTTTCCACCACCCCGATATCTTTATAAAGAGTCTTCCCTCCCCTTCCTTTTGATGTGGGTTCTGAGGACCACTCTCCTGCTGGGAGCCATGACCGGGCTCATGCTGGTGGTGGGACTGGGGCTGGCCTACGTGGCCGGTCTTCCCTTCCTCCCCACCCTCACGGCAGCCTTCATGCTCGCCATGGTGATGAACCTGGTGATGTTCTTCTACGCCGACAAGTGGGTGCTGCGGATGTACAGGGCCAAACTGGTGAGCGAGCAGGAGCAGCCCACCCTCCACCGCATCGTCTCCCGCCTTTCGGAGAGGGCGGGGCTCCCCAAGCCCAGGGTGGCGGTGGTCCCCATGGACGTGCCCAACGCCTTCGCCACGGGAAGGAATCCCAAAAACGCGGTGGTGGCCGTGACCAGGGGGGCCATGGAGGTGCTCAAGGAGGAGGAGCTGGAGGGGGTGATAGGGCACGAGCTGGCCCACGTCAAGAACCGTGACATGCTGGTGAGCACGCTGGCCGCCATCGTGGCAGGGGCCATCTCCTACCTGGCGCTGGTGGGGAGGATGCAGCTCTTCTGGGGAAGCGGTGACAGGAGGAGCGGTGGAAGCACCCTCCTTCTCCTTCTGGCCCTCATCCTCGTGCCCCTGGCCGCTCTCATGATAAGGCTGGCCGTGTCCAGGACCAGGGAGTACGGGGCGGACGAGGAGGGCGCCAGGATCTCGGGCAAGCCCCTGGCCCTTGCCGGGGCCCTCAGGAGACTCGAGGAGTACTCACGCTCCGAGAGGATGGTCCACGGGAACCCCTCCACCTCCAACCTCTTCATCGTCAACCCCTTCAGGGGAAGCTCCCTGCTGGAGCTCTTCTCCACCCACCCCTCCACCGAGAAGAGGATCCAGAGGCTGGAGGCCCTGGCCGGAAGGGCGTGAACTCGCTCAGAACATCAGGTGAAGGAAGACCACGAGCAGGATGGAGGCCACGGAGAAGCCCACCACCATCCTGGGGGAGACCTTTATCCCCGCACCCTCCTCCGAGAAGTACCTCATCAGACCGGCACCGCTCGGGGGCAGCCTTTCCTCCCTCCTGCGCATCATCCCTCTCCCCTCCCCGCACCTTTTAACCCTTCCGGGAAGAGTAGCAGTAACATGATGGTGAAGAGGTACCTGCCGGACGAGACCGTGCTGCTCAACGGGATGCTGAAGAGAAAAGTGGAGCGGGAAGAAGGCTGCGAGGTGGTGGTCCCCAACTTCCTGCTGGCCCACTTCGAGAACCAGGCCAGGGAGGGAAAGGACTCAGGGCTGGTGGGGCTGGCCGAGCTCTCCCACCTGAAGAAGCTCTCGGAGGAAGGCAGGATCAAGCTCAGCTTCTGGGGGGAGCGGGAACTCCCCGGGGAGGGCAGCCTGAGCCGACTGCTCCGTGAGGCCGCCGGTGAGTCTGATTCCGTCCTCCTCACCAGCGACCAGGTCACGGCGGAGCTGGCTAAGATCGAGGGGCTGAGGGTGGAACTCCTCTCACCACCACTGGAGGAGAGAAGGCCCAGGCTGCTGGAGTACTTCGGCCCCGACACCATGTCCGTCCACCTGAAGGCGAAGGTGAGGCCCTTGGCGAAGGTGGGCAGGCCTGGAAAGCTGAGGGTGCAGTACGTGGGGGAACAACCCCTGAGCGAGAGGGAGCTGAGGGAGATGGTCCACGAAATCGTGGAGCTGGCCAAGCGGGACCCCGACTGCTTCGTGGAGATAGAGAGGAGGGGCGCCACGGTGATCCAGTACAGGGAGTACAGGATAGCCATAGCCAGACCACCCTTCAGCGACGGCCTAGAAATCACGGCCGTGAGGCCCGTGGCCAAGGTGAGGCTGGAGGACTACAAGCTCTCCAACAAGCTGAAGGAGAGGCTGAAGAGCAGCGCGGAGGGCATCCTCATCGCGGGACCGCCGGGTGCGGGGAAGAGCACCTTCGCCCAGGCCCTGGCGGAGTTCTACCGTTCCTCCCACAGGATCGTGAAGACCATGGAGTCGCCCAGGGACCTGCAGGTGGGGGACGAGATCACCCAGTACACCTCCCTGGAGGGTGACATGGAGAAGACCGCCGACATCCTCCTCCTCGTGAGGCCCGACTACACCATCTACGACGAGCTGAGGAAGACCTCCGACTTCCAGATCTTCACCGACATGAGGCTGGCGGGGGTGGGGATGGTGGGAGTGGTGCACTCCACTAGGGCCATCGACGCCATCCAGCGCCTCATAGGAAGGGTGGAACTCGGGATGATCCCCATGATCGTGGACACCGTCATCTTCATCAAGGAGGGGGAGATCTCGCAGGTGTACTCCCTGAGGTCCTCCATCAAGGTCCCCGCCGGGATGAGGGACGAGGACCTGGCCAGGCCCCTGGTGGAGGTGCTGGACTTCGAGACCGAGGAGCCCGTCTACGAGATTTACACCTTCGGGGAGCAGGTGGTGGTCAGCGACCTGAGGGAACTCAGGCACCACGGGAGGGAGGCCCCCCCCTTCAGGTACTCCCGCAGGAGGTGGAGGTAGGCCCCCCACCGCCCGGAAGGAATTTCCTCTGAAGCTCCACCACCTCCCCGCTGTTCCTCGCCCCGGCATACTCCTCCAGCCGCTCTAAGTTGAGGTCGAAGAAGGAGGGTCCCCACTTGAAGGGCCTGAGCATTTCCTCCGCCTCCTCCCTGTGCCCCAGGATGAAGAGGGCCGCAGAGAGGGCCTCGGCCGTGCTCAGGATGGTGGGCCTCCCGTAGTGGGTGGGGTTGGCGGCCACCAGGTAGGGGAGGACCCTGGGCAGCAGACCCCTGGGAAGGACCTGATCACGGAGGCGCTTCCAGGAGCAGTCCAGGGCCACCAGCCCCTTCCTCTCGGCGGCCTCCCTGTCCTCACGAGAAAGGGCCTTCTCGGCCCTCGGATCCAGCAGAACTGCGCCGCGTGGGAGCTCACGGAGGCGAAAGACCATCTCCACCTTCCCGAACCTGCGCAGGCGCAGGGCGGTGCACCTCCTGGGATCGCACTCCCTGGCGCCATACACCACTATCCTCAGGACCCTCCCCCTTCAGAACTGGTGTCCGCGTCCCTAAAGGGGCACTCGGGATCGGAAGCGGAGGGCCTCCCCTGTACCCTCAGCACGCGCGACATGCACCCGAAGCACTGCTGGAAGTGGGGACAGGAGGAGCAGGGTGGCTCCCTTCCTTCCCTGGACTTGAACCTGCGGATGACCTCCGAGCCCCTCACCCTCTCCCAGGCTTTCTCCAGGCTCTCCTCCGGGTAGCGGGAGAGGACGAGGGAGGGGGGAGAGAACATGCAGGGGAGCACCCTGCCGTCAGAGGTCAGGTAGAGGGTGGTCCCGCAGGCGCAACCCTTCACCTCAGGAATGGTTATCCCGCTCCTTCCCCCAGGCAGGGAAACGCCTTCCCTCTCCGCGAAGACCCAAAGGAAGGGGGCGTCGTAGTAGACCTCCACCCCCCAGTCCCTGCTGTAGAGCTGGCGCATGGCCTGGAGGTGGTCCTGTGGGGAAAGACCGTGGGCACGGTAGTAAGGGTCCTCCTTTCCGTTCCTGGGCTGAAGGGGGATGAAGGTCACGAACCTTCCACCGTGCTCCCTGACGAACTCCACCGTTTCCTCCATCTGATGCAGGTTCTTCTTGGAGAGAACCACCGTGACACCGTGGAAGATACCCTCCCCGCTGGCCTCCTCCACCCCCCGGCGGAAGGACTGGAAACTGGCCCCCTCCTTCGTGCCCTCGTATACCTCCCTGCTCGCCCCGTCCATGGAGAAAACCACCCTCACCCCCCTCTTCCCCAGCTCCCTGGCAACCTCTCCACTGAGCGAGGAACCGCTGGTGATGAGGTAGAGGTCCAGCCCCTCCATCCTCCCCAGGAGGGAGAACAGGTCCTCCCTCAGGAGGGGCTCCCCACCCTCCAGGATCACCCAGTCCGGCCTCAGCTCCACTATCTCCTCCGCCAGCTGCAGGAGGAGTTCGCTGGGCATCTCTCCCCCCTTCTCCGCCAGGCAGTGCCCGCACCTCAGGTTGCACCTGGAGGTTATGGCCCAGTCCACGAAGCGCGGTCTCATCTTTCCACCAAAACCCAAGCCTCCCCCTATAAAAGCGAAACTACTAGAGCTCCACCACCGTCCAGCCGCGCCTCCTCAGCTCCTCCGCCACGAAACGTCGGTGGCAGGCGGAGGAGGGCGGCTCCACGCACATCACGCAAACCCTCTGCCTCTCCGCCAGCCTCTCAAGCCTCTCCATCCCTCTTGCAAACTCCTCCGTGCGCATGAACTTACGGTACCCTCCCCTCCTGTAACCCCCCAGCTCGGGGAGGTGGAGGTAGGAGAGTCCTCGCGGAGGAAGGGACCTCTCCAGCTCCTCCTTCCTGAACTCCTCCCGCCTGGAGGTCGGGAAGGCCCTCACATCCACCACCATTTCCACCCCCTCCTGCCGCAGGAGTTCCACGAGCTGCTCCAGGCTCTTGTTCCCGTAACCCACCGTCCAGACCCTCTTCTCCCCACCCACCGGGTTATATCGAGAGAGGGGGGATTTAAAAGGGGGACGGTGCCTTGAGGATTTCCAACGCCAGGATCCTGGAGGGAAGAGAGCTGGAGATGGTGGAGGGCTACCTGGAGATCAGGGGAGAAAGGATAGAGGAGGTCGGGAGCGGTTACACCCCTCGCTCGGACCTGGACCTGAAGGGCGGGTTCGTCCTCCCTCCCCTCGTGAACGCCCATACCCACCTGGCCGACTCGGTGGCCCGCGAGCTCTACTCCGGAAGAACGCAGGAGGAGACGGTGGGGCCCGGAGGGCTCAAGTTCAGGGTGCTGGAGGAGACCCCCGAGCGGGTGCTGGTGCGGGAGATGCAGCTCACCCTGCAAGGCATGCTGAGAGCGGGCACCCTGGCCCACTGCGACTTCAGGGAGGGCGGGGGGAGGGGTGTGGAGCTCCTGCGCGGGACCTCGTGGAGAGGCAGGAGCGTGGTACTGGGGCGTCCCCTGCCAGGGGAGGATTTGGAGAAGCTCCTGTCGAAGGCGGACGGGATAGGTCTCCCTTCCCTCATCCAGCACTCCCCCGAAGAACTTCGCAGGCTCTCCGGTGAGGCGAGGAGGAGGGGGAAGCTTTTCTCCGCCCACGTGGCCGAGCTCCCACGCCACGCGGGGGAGGAAATCCGGAGGGCCCTCAGGCTGAGGCCCTCCTTCGTCGTCCACCTCACCCACGCGAGGAGGGAGGACCTCTCCTCCCTCAGGAAAAGGGGGGTGTCGGCGGTCTTCTGTCCCCGCTCCAACCTCCTCCTCTCCGCCGGGATTCCGCCCATAGGCGCGGCCCTGGAGGAGGGACTCCCCTTCATGCTCGGGACCGACAACGTGTCCGTGTGTACCCCCAACCTCTGGGAGGAACTCAAGTTCGCCTGGGCATGCGTCAGGAGGGAGAACCCGAGGGCGGGCGCGGAGGAAGCAAGGGCCCTCCTGAGGGCCGCTACCCTGGAGCCCTCCCACCTCCTCGGCCTGCCCTGGGGCCCGGTCGAGGAGGGTGGTGAGGCCACTTTCCTCCTCCTTTCCGCGGGGGGTGAGCTCAGGAACCTCACGGACCCCTACGCCGGGCTGGTGAGTCGCACCCAGCCGGAGAACCTGAGGGCGATATGGTGGAAGGGGAAGAATATTTTAAGAACAAGAAGGTAGTGGTCTGAAGCTGGGGTGAGGAACCTGAAGGTAAAGGACGTGATGACGGGCGAGGTGAAGTGCGCCGAGATCCCAGGCACCAGGGCCGAGGCCATCGAGCTCCTGAAGAAGCTGGAGGTGAGCGCCATCCCAGTGGTCAACGCCAACACCAGGGAACTGGTCGGGATGGTGACCCTCAGGAAGCTGCTCGAGCACCCGGAGGAGGACCAGCTGGCGATGCTGGTGGACAGGGGGGTGCCCAGGGTGAGCCCTGAGGACGAGCTGAAGGTGGCGGCGGAGCACATCCTGAGGACGGGGAACCGGAGGCTCCCGGTGGTGGAGGACGGGGAGGTGGTGGGGGTGATAACCGTCAGGGACATCGTGTACCGGGCCCTCGCCACCATGAACCTGGAGAGACCCGCCTCTGACTTCATGCAACCGAGCGTGGCCGCCGTTTGGGAGGGAACCCCCCTCAGGGCCGCCGTGGAGATCATGAGCCTCGCGAAGGTGAGGGCCCTCCCCGTGATAAACGAAACCGGGGACCTGGTGGGGATCATCGACGACTCCGACATCATCAAGCTGGCGGAGGTGGAGACCACCTCCAAGATCAGCCAGATGACGGGAAAGAGCGAGGGGGACAGCTGGAGCTGGGACAGCGAGGCCAGGATCTACATCACCAAGACCGAGCTGAGGCTACCCCCCGTTCCGGTGAAGGAGGTCATGGTGAAGGAACTGATCTACATCACGAAGAAAACCTCAGTAAGCAGGTGCGCCCAGCTGATGAAGGAGAACCGCATAGAGCAAACGCCCGTCCTCTCCGCTGATAACAAGTTTTTGGGGCTGGTGAGGGACATAGACCTGCTGGGTGCTCTCCTCTGACCCTCAGGGGGTGAAGCCCTTGTCGTCAGGGGAAGAGCTGATGGAGCTGGCCAAGCGCAGGGGCTTTCTCTGGCCCTCCTTCGAGCTCTACGGTGGAGCCAGCGGCTTTTACGACTTTGGTCCGCTGGGCAACGTTCTGAAGAACAAGATCGTGGAGAAATGGAGGGAGCACTTCGTGAGAAAGGAGGGCTCCCTCGAGATAGACTCCCCCACCCTCACCCCGGAGGAGGTCTTCAGGGCCAGCGGGCACCTGGAGCACTTCGTGGACCTCATGAGCGAGTGCGGGAAGTGCGGGCAGCCCTTCAAGGTCTCCGAGCTGGTCAGGGAGAAGACCGGGCTGGATGTGGAGGGAAGGCCGAAGGAGGAGGTGGAGGCCCTGCTGGAGGAGAGGGGGATCACCTGCCCCGACTGCGGTGGGAAGCTGGGGAGGGTCTTCGAATTCAACACCATGTTCAGGACCACCATAGGTCCCGGCGGGAAGAAGGTGGGATACCTCAGGCCCGAGACGGCGCAGGGGATCTTCGTAGACTTCAGGCGCCTTTGGAGGCACGGGAGGGAGAGGCTTCCCCTTCCGGTGGCACAGATAGGAAAGGGTTACAGGAATGAGATCTCCCCCAGGCAGGGTATCATCAGGCTCAGGGAATTCACCATGGCCGAGCTGGAGGTTTTCTTCGACCCCAGGAACCCCACCCACCCCTCCTTCGAGAAGGTGAGGGGAGAGAGGCTCAGGCTGTGGAGGGCGGAGGACGAGATGAGGGGGGAGGAGAGGATGGTGGAGGTGAGCGCGGGGGAGGCGGTGGAGAGGGGGATGGTATGCCACCAGCTGATGGCCTACTACCTGGCCCTCACCAAGAGGTTCCTGCTGGATCTGGGGCTGCCGGAGGAGCGCCTCAGGTTCAGGGAGCAGACCCCTGGGCAGAGGGCCCACTACTCCAGGGAAACGTGGGACGCCGAGGTCAGGACGGAGAGGTTCGGCTGGGTGGAGGTGGCGGGTATAGCCTACCGGACGGACTACGACCTCTCCAGGCATGCCGAGGCCAGCGGGGAGGACCTCTCCGTGGTCCTGCAGCCCGAGAAGAGGAAGGAGATATGCCACGTGGTGGAGCCCTCCTTCGGCATAGACAGGATTTTCTACTGCGTGCTGGAGACGGCACACCTCCAGGGGAAGAAGGGGCTGAGGTTCAAGAAGGAGCTCTCTCCCCTGGAGGTGGGCGTCTTCCCCCTCCTCCGCAGGGACCATCTGCCCGAGAAGGCCAGGGAGGTGGTGGAGCTGCTGAGGGGGAGGGGGTTCTGGGTGGAGTACGACGAGGCCGGATCCATAGGAAGGAGGTACGCCAGGGCCGACGAG
This sequence comes from Hadarchaeales archaeon (SeqCode), assembly GCA_038851755.1. Classification (GTDB taxonomy): domain Archaea; phylum Hadarchaeota; class Hadarchaeia; order Hadarchaeales; family WYZ-LMO6; genus WYZ-LMO6. Next base: position 27,762 of record JAWCKR010000001.1, read on the forward strand.
GTGGGCACCCCCTACTGCGTCACGATCGACCACCGCACCCTCTCCGACGGGACCGTAACCATCAGGGAGAGGGAGACCGCCAGGCAGGTGAGGACCCCCCTGGACAGGTTACCCTCAGTCCTTTCCTCCCTCCTCAGGGACGAGCTGAAGTTCGAAGAGGCGGGGACTCCTCTAGAGGGCAAAGAGAAGGGGGAAGAGGAGGAAGAGGGAGAAGAGGGTTAGGAACATCACCGCCGCCCCGTAGAGACCCTCCTCGCTCCGGTAGGTGTGTGCCAGGATCAGGTTGAAGGCGGCGGGGGGCATGAGGGAGAGGAGGAGGGAAGGCTTGGGGGAGAGGTCGGAGGTGAAGTTCAGGTCCAGCAGCATCATCGCCAGGATGGTGATGGCGGGAGAGAGCAGGAACCTGGCCGACCCTATCACGAGCAGCTCCTCCTTGTACTTCCCTGGTTTGACCACCTCCAGGCAGTATCCCGCGAAGAGCAGCATCAGGAAGAAGAAGGGTCCGGCCAGATAGGCATCGAAGAAGCTCCCCACCTCCTCGGGGAGGGGAGTTCCAAGCGCCACGAAGGCCGAGGCGCAGAGGAGGGCCAGGAGGGGCGGGAAACCCGTGAGGTAGTCCAGGAGGTGCTTCCTCTTCCCCGAAAGGGAGGAGAGCATGAAGACCCCCACCACCAGGTTGGGAACGGCCACCGCCACCGCGTAGAAGCTGGCCGGAAGCAGGTACTCGGTCCCCAGCAGGGCGTACACCAGGGGGAGGCCAAGGTGGCCCACGTTCATGAAAGCCGAGTTCAGGACCACGCCCACCGTCCTCTCCCTCTTCAGTCCGGCGAGGAGGCAGAGGCCGGCGGAGAAGAGGAAGCAAGCGCCTACCGCGAGGATGGCCATCCACATCGCCCCCAAACCTCCCAGGAGCTCGGAGGGGGAGTACCGGGCTATGGACACCAGCACCGTGATGGGGAGAATCGCGCACATGATCAAGGCCTCAAGCAGACGGAAGAAGGGAGCGGTGAGAGGCCTCAGCCCACCTACCCTCCTGAGCGCCGCCCCCGCCAGGAGGGGCACCAGCACGTAAACGGCCGTTCCCAGGTAACCCGACATCAACCACCACTCTCCCCTTCCACCATAAAGCCAAGCCTTATTTCTCCCCAGACGAAAAGGAAGGGAATGGCCAACCGAAGACCCTCGATGGACGAGTACTTCCTGGAGCTGGCCAGGGTGGTGGGCCTGAGGTCCACCTGCCTGAGGAGGAAGTTCGGGGCCGTGATCGTGAAGGACGGGGTGGTGCTGAGCTCAGGCTACAACGGGGCGGCACGAAAGGTGAGGGAGTGCACGGAGGTGGGCATCTGCCTGAAGGACGCGGTTGGGGCACCCCACGGGGAGGGCTACGACGTCTGCCCGGCCGTGCATGCCGAGGCCAACGCCATCGTCAACGCCGCCAGGTCGGGGGTGAGCATCCTGGGGGGGACCATGTACCTGCACGGGCAGGACATGCAGGGGAGGGTGGTGGAGGGAAGACCGTGCACCTTCTGCCGGAGGCTCCTGATAAACTCTGGCATAGAGAAAATCGTGTTCAAGAAGGAGGACGGCACGCTGGGCTACTACGACATCAAGGAGTGGGTGAGGGACGAGTCGCTGGACCACCAGAGGAAGATCCAGCAGTACACGGGGAAGGGATAACTCAGACGTACTTGCTCTCTTCGGGGTATTTGGAGTAAACGTAGTCCAGCAGCTCCTTGAGCTTCATCTCGTTGAACCTCCTCAGTTCACCCATCTTCTTCCTGACCTCCTCGGGGAGGCTGTCAAAGAGCTCCTTGGCCATCTTCTCCCCCTCCGGGGTCAGGAAGCAGAGGACCGGTTCCAGCAGCTCCCTCTCCACCCCCACCAGTCCCGCCCTCTCCAGCTCCAGCACGGTGTCGGGTATCTCCTCCGAGTAGGGGCCCCTGAGGTAGGGCAGGAAGCGGTAGGGCAGGGAGTCCACGCCCATCTCCCTCTTGAGGAGGAAGAGGAGCTTTTGGAGCCTCACGCTCCCCTCCACCGCCCCACCCACGGTGTGGAGGATGGCCAGAATCCACCTTCCCTTCTCCCCCAGCTCGTGTTTCTCCCTCTTCACCTGCCTGGAAACCGCGGAGGCCTCCAGCTTGAGGATGGCCGCCATCCTCCTACCCTCCGGGGTGAGCTCGAGCACCCTCCTGAAGGGCCACTCCTTGGACTCCCTCTCCTGGATCAGGCCCTCCTTTATGAGTTCCTTGAGGCGCATCTCCACCGTTAGGGAGCTCCCCTTCACCTCCGCCTGAAGCTCCCTGACGTGCTTCGGCCCCTTGAGCAAGCTGAGGAGAATCTCCGGTGCCTTGCTTCTCCTCAATCTGTACATCCAAGGAGTGTTACAGAAGATGTAACGTTTATACCTTACTCCACCTATCCCCGATTCTTAAAAGATGGCCTTCCAGTCCTCTCCATCCTGCCATATTCTATGCCATGCCAATAACGTTTTTAAGAAACGTTACGTGTTTTAAAAACGATAACGCGGAGGGAGGTTGGTTGGGGGTTTTGCTCGAAAAGGAAGTGGTGGCCTTCCCTCCCCCCCTAGAACCCGCTTGGGGGGGGTTCCAGAAGCTCTCCCTTCTGGATTACCCCGGAAAGGTGGCCTCGGTGCTCTTCGTGAAGGGGTGCAACTTCAGGTGCCCCTTCTGCTACAACCCCGGACTGGTCAGGGGATTGCCAGGACACGAGGTCTCCTGGCAGGAAATCCTGGGATACCTGAGGGAGAGGAAGGAGTGGCTGGACGGGGTGGTCCTCACGGGCGGCGAGCCCACCCTCTACCCCGGGCTTCCGAGGTACCTGAGGGAGCTGAAGGAGGAGGGCCTGAGCGTGAAGCTCGATACCAACGGCTCCAACCCTGAGCTGCTCGGGGAGCTCCTGAAGGAGGGCCTGGTGGACTACGTGGCCATGGACGTGAAGGCCCCCCTGAGGAAGGAAGCCTACAGCAGGGCCGCTGGGACGGAGGCTCCCCTGGAGGCCATAAGGAAGAGCCTCTCGCTCCTTCTCTCCTCCGGGGTGGAGTACGAGTTCAGGACCACGGTGGTACCCACCCTGCTCGAGGAGAGGGACCTCCTGGAGATAGCGGAGGGGATAAAGGGGGCCAAAAGGTACTACCTCCAGCAGTTCAGGCGCACCTCCTCCCACATGGACGAGCGCTTCTCCCAGATCCCCCCCTACCCCAGAGGGTTCCTGGAGGAGGTCGCGAGGAAGATTTCGGGACACTTCGGCAAGTGCACGGTGAGGGGATGAGTTCGGTGATCAGGAAGGTCAGGAAGAGAGACGGAGGGGTGCAGGACTTCACCCCCGACAGGATAGGGGAGGCCATAAGGAAGGCGGCGGAGGCCCAGGGGCTCCTGGACTTCGAGAAGGAGGCGAGGAGGCTGCAGGAAATCGTCGTGCGCAGGCTGGAGGAGAAGGGGTACGGGGAGGAAAAGTTGCCGGACGTGGAGGAAATCCAGGACGAGGTGGAGGCGGTGCTGAGGGGTGAGGGCTACGGGACGCTGGCGGAGAGGTACCACGAGTACAGGAAGAGGCACGACGAACTCAGGAGGAGCAGGAGCACCATCTTCGACGTGGGAAGCATGGTGGAGGAGTTCATAGGGTACAAGGACTGGAGGGTGAGGGAGAACGCCAACCTCAGGCCCTCGATCTCCTCCATGATGTTCAACTCCGCCGGGGCGGTGAACGCCAGGTACCTGCTGGACAAGGTGTACCCCCCGGAGGTCAGCGACGCTCACACCGACGGAGACCTGCACCTGCACGACCTGTATCAAGGTGTTGCCGGATACTGCTTCTCTGCGGACACGAGGGTGCTGACGAGGGAGGGATTCAAGCACTTCTGGGAGGTCACGCTCGAGGACGAAATAGCGACGCTCAACCTCCGCACCGGCGAGCTGGAGTACCAGAAACCCCTGGCGAAGCAGGAATTCTATTTCGACGGTTACCTCTACCACTGGCAGAATAAAGCCGTGGACCTGCTGGTGACCCCCGAGCACCGGATGCTCGTCAGGATGATGTTCGTCAAAAAGCGCGCAGAGCCCGACAGGAGGAGGCTCAGGAAGTACAGGAGGGTTCTCATGCTGAGGGACGGGGGTCTGAGCCTTAGCAAGATATCCGGCAAGGTCGGGATTCCGCTCGGAACCATCCAGGAATGGGTCTACCACGGAAGGAAGCCGGTTTACCGGGGGCACAAGCTCAAGGTAGAGCCACAGGTCCTCGTCAACGGTTGGAGGATCCTGACTGCCGAACAGCTCAGCGACCACTACGCCCTATACGAGTTCAGGAGAGGGGGGGTGAAGTGGAGGGGCGAGCAGAGGGACTCTTTCGACTTTCTGTCGGTAAGGGTCTGGTGCAAGGAATGCGGGAGGAGGGTATCCCCGGATGCCCGGAGCTGCCCGAGGTGTGGCTCTTCCTCCTTCACCAGAAAAGAGGAAGTGAAACGCATTCCGGCGAAGGTCTTCGCCAGGTTCATGGGGTGGTACCTTGCGGAAGGTAATGTTTGTACATCGAAAGGGGGATACAGGATAGCCATTTCGCAGCTCAACAGGAGGAACCAGAAGAGAATAGCATCCATAATGCGCGAGATTGGACTGAACCCTTCCATTACCCAGTTCCATGTGTCCTCTCATGCTGGTTGGCTCTACGGGTACCTGAAGAGGCTGGGCAAGTCGAAGGAGAAGTTCATCCCGCAGGAGATCAAGGAACTCCCTCCGAACCTGCTGAGGCTCTTCCTCTCCGAACTCTTCGCCGGGGACGGCGCGAAGAGAAAAGGTAAGCTGGTACGATATTACACGGCATCCCGGAAACTGGCGGAGGATGTGGTGGAGTGCCTGATAAAGGTGGGGAAATGCGGGACGATAGGGAGAAGGAGAGACCTCTATGAGGTGACGGTGGTCCACAAACAACTCACCCCGGAGTTCAGGGGTAGGCCCAAGCTGGTCCGCTACCGGGGGAAGGTCTATGACCTGACCGTTCCCAACGGGACCCTCTTGGTGGAGAGAGGAGGGAAGGTGGTGTGGTCGGGAAACTGCGCGGGCCATTCGATGGAGGACATCCTGACGAAGGGGCTGGTGAGCGTGGGGAACAACCCCTACTCCAAACCCCCGAAGCACCTGGACGTGGCCCTGATGCAGGTGGTGAACTACATAGGGGTGATGACCCAGGAGTGGGCGGGGGCGCAGGCCTTCTCCTGGATAGACGCCTACCTCGCCCCTTTCATCAGGGAGGACGGGCTGGACGACAGGCAGCTCAAGCAGCTCCTCCAGATGTTCGTGTACAACCTCAACGTGACCTCCAGGTGGGGCGGCCAGAGCCCGTTCAGCAACGTCACGCTGGCATGCGGAGTCCCGGAGCCCCTCAAGGGGAAGCCGGTGGTGGTGGGCGGGAGGACCCTTGACAGGACCTACGAGGAGTACGGGGAGGAAATAGAGAGGTTCGACAGGGCCTTCCTGGAGGTGCTGCTGGAGGGTGATGCCACGGGCAGGCCCTTCACCTTCCCCATCCCGACCTTCGCCATCACGAAGGACTTCCCCTGGGAGGATGGGCTCAGCTCCCTCCTCTTCAGGGTGGCGGCGAAGTACGGCCTCCCCTACTTCCAGAACTTCGTGAGGAGCGACCTGAGCCCCTGGCAGGTGTACTCGATGTGTCTACATCCTGAGGAAGAGGTCATTTTCAGAGGCTCTGGAATCTCCAGGACCAAGATAGAGGAGCTAGTCAGCAAATACGCAGGGGAATTCGACAAAGAGGGGTGGGCCTCTCCCAAAAAAGAGGTTCTGGTTTGCACTTTCAACCCAGAAACCCTGCAACTGGAATGGCGAAAGATTAAGCGGTTCTTCAGGGCTAAATCCAACGAGCTGGTTGAAATCGTTACCGAAGACGGGAGGTTCATCAGGGTCACTCCTGAACATCCCGTCCCTGTCCTGACCCCCGGCGGTCTGAGGCTTAAGCTCGCTGGAGAGGTAAAGCCAGGAGATTTCATGCTTTCCTTGAGGAGTGCTGAAACGCTGCTAAAGGGAGAGTACGAGAAGATAGGGGTGGTTGACTGGCACCGGGGAAGGAGATGTAGACTCTCGGACGCAAGATTGAAAAAGCTCCACGAGCTAGGACTCTCCGATAATCAGATTGCCGAAGTAACCGGACTTTGCCATAGGTGGGTGGCTCACAGGAGAAGGAGGCTGGGTCTTCATCCCAACCCACCGAAGGACGGCGGGGTTGAGATGGCGAAGAATTTATACACGGAGGAGTTACCGCTCGACGAAGAGCTCTCTTTCCTTCTGGGCTTTTTCACGGGGGACGGGAACTACCTCTACTCCAGCAGGGGGAAGAAGAGGCTGGTAGGAATGCAATTCACCTTCAAGCGGGATGAGGAAACCGTGAAGGCAAAAATCAGGGGACTCGCCGAAAAGATTTTCGGAGTGAAATGTTCCGAGTCGGAAGACCCACGCTACAACGTCTCCTACCTCTACCTCTACGATTCGGGACTGGCCGATGCCCTCTACCAGGCCGGGTTCAGAAAACGCGGAAGGTTGCCCGACATCCTCTTCAACTCACCCATTTCCGTCATCAAGGCATTCATAGAGGGCTTCTTCCTCGCGGACGGATGTGCGAAGAGAAAGGAAATCCACATGAACGACGAGGAACTGAGCAGGGATCTGATAATCCTCTGCTCCCTCGCCGGCATTCCATGCTGCTATCGCAAGCGTGAAAGAAGCCAGGTCATATACTTCCAGCACAAGAGAAACCTAGAGCGCAAAATACTCTACGAAAGAACTCCCCGCTGGTTCGATGCCGAAAAGGCGAAGGAACTCGTTTCGGTGAGGGTTAAACGTGTCCGTAGAGCTGAGCTTGAGACCCCCATCTTCTTCTACGATTTCGAGCTGGATGGAAATCATCTCTTCGTCCACTCCTTGGGCACGCTTACACACAACTGCTGTCGATTGAGCCTGGACCTGAGGGAGCTCCAGAGGAACGTGACGGGCGGCCTGTTCGGATCCAGCCCGAAGACGGGTTCCGTGGGCGTGGTGACCATCAACCTCTCGAGGGCGGGGTACCTGGCGAAGGGGAGCGAGGATGAGCTCTTCAGGAGGCTGAAGTACATGTGCATCCTGGCGGAGAGGGCCCTGGAGCACAAGAGGAAGATCGTGGAGAGGAACATCCAGGCCGGCCTGCTCCCGTACACGAAGGAGTACTTCGGGAACCTGGACAGGCACTTCTCCACCATAGGAGTGGTGGGAGGGCACGAGATGTGCCTGAACATGGGGATAGAGGGGGGAATAGCGAGCACGGAGGGGGCGGAGCTATGCAGGAGGGTGCTGGAGTTCCTCAGGGAGGAGTGCAGGAAGATACAGGAGAGGACGGGGCACCTGTACAACCTGGAGGCCACGCCGGCGGAGGGCGTGAGCTACAGGCTGGCGAGGCTGGACAGGAGGAAGTTCGGGAAGGCCATCTCCACCTCTGGGGAGAGGGAGCCTTTCTACACCAATTCAACCCAGCTGCCGGTGGACTCGGACCTGGACCTGGTGGATGCCCTGAGACACCAGGAGCCCCTCCAGACCATGTACACGGGAGGAACGGTCTTCCACATCTACCTGGGGGAGAGCCTGGAGGAGGGGGAGAGCTGCAGGAACCTCATGAGGAAGATCGCCCTGATGACCAGACTCCCCTACTTCACCCTCACCCCCACCTACTCCATATGCGGGGACCACGGGTTCCTGCGGGGGGAGCACCCCTCCTGCCCCCTCTGTGGGAAAGAGACTGACGTGTACTCTAGGGTGGTGGGATATTACCGACCGGTCAAGAACTGGAACGCCGGAAAGCAGGAGGAGTTCAGGCTGAGGAGGAAGTACAGCTGATCACGATCCCCCCACTGACCTCCAAGGGGGTACAAGGCGGGGGCAGCATCCCCCTGCGAGGGGGTAAGGCTGCCCCCTGCCTCCCCTCTCCTGTCAGTCCGGCCTCAGGGGGATAGATAGCCCAGTCTTCTCAGGAGTTCCCTCACTCCCATCAGAGCTGGAGCATCCCCCCGCAGGTGAAAGATGGTGCGTCCCTCCCTATCCAGCTCCTCCACCTCTCCGTCCTCAGGCACCAGCCCCAGGACTTCCATGCCCCCGGGCACCTCCACCTCCTCCCCCTCCCTCACCCTGTTCAGGACCAACCCCGCCCTCCTGTACCTCACCGCCCCCCTGTCCGCCACCCCCTTTATGGTGAGAGCCACGCCCAGCGACCTGGGGGAGGGGTCGGAGACCAGGAGGAGGTCATCCACCTCCTTCATCACCCTCCGGTTGATCTGCTCCACCCCGGCCTCCCCGTCTATCACCACCATCTCGAAGCTCCTGGAAACCGAGGTGAGGATCTCCCTCAGGAGCTCGTTCACCCTGCAGTAGCATCCCTCCTCCTCGGGCCTCCCCATCGCCAGCAGGGAGAACCCCTTCCTCTCCTCCATCGCCCTCAGCACCCCATAGTCCAGGGAGAGGGCGAGCTCCTCCCGGCTCACCTTTCCCAGGGAGGAGATCCACTCCCTTCTGAGGTCCTCCACCGTCCTCCTCACCTCCACCCCAAGGGCCTGGGAGAGACCGGAGGAGGGATCCGCATCCACCGCCAGCACCCTCCTCCTGCCGCCCTCCGCCAGCAGACGCACGGAGGCGGAAGCCAGAAAGGTTTTTCCCACGCCCCCCTTCCCGCAGAAGACCATCACCCCTCCCCTCACTTTCTCCCCTCCCTCAGCATCCTCTCCCTTATCGCCCTGAGCTCCGCCACGCTCCCGCACACATCCCTGTAATCGCACCTGTCGCAGTCCAAGGAGACTTCCTCCACCATCTTGCCTATGGCCCCCGCTATCTTCCTGGCCTTCTCTCCCATCCCCCAGAGGGCCCTCACACCCTCCTCGCAGGTGGAGAAGACCACCTCCACGGAAGACACGGGGAACCCGGAGCGCAGGGCCCTGAGGAGGGCACCGCCCACCACGGAGAGGGAGAGGCCCCTCTCCACCCCCTCCCTGCTCACCCTGCTCCAGAGCCTCATCTGGGAGGGCAGGCCCCTGACCATGTATCCCCTCAGCCTGATCCTGAGCGGGACCAGGTTCAGCCTCCGGTACTCCTCATCCCTGATCTCCCTCGACTCCACCACACAGAGCTGGGCAAAGGGAACCTCACCTTTCAGCTGCGGAAGGTCCTCCCCCCACAGGCTTATCCTCCCCTCCTCCACCAAACCGCTGGTCTCGGTGAGGAGGACCGAGGAAAAGGAGGGGAGTTCGGGGGGACCGAGCTCCACCCAGGTCTCCTCCTTCAGGACCACCTCGGAGCCCTCCCCCAGGAAGCCGTCTGGGTCGAGGGGCGTGAGCTTCTTCACCCTCCCTTCCCTCTCCCCCTTCTGCAAGAGCCCACGCAGGGACCTCAGGTCCTCATCGAAGAGCTTCATCCGCCTTCTCCCGCGCGAGCAGGCAGGCCCCGTATGCCCCCGCCAGGATGGGGTCGAGAGGCAACCGCTTCACCCCCCTCCCCAGCTGCTCCTCCAGGGCCCTCACGAAGCTCTCCAGCCTGCCCACCCCTCCCGCCACCGCCACCTCTCCTCTCATCCCCACCTTCCTGACGATGGAGGAGACCCTCCCCGCGATGGCCCTGGTGACGGCGGCCACGACATCCTGGACTTCCTCCCCCTCGTTCAGGAGGGCCACCACCTCGCTCTCCGCGAAAACCGTGCACTGGGAGGTGATGGAGAGTTTCTTGGTGGAGCGTGACACCATAGCATCCCACTCCCCCATCCCTATCCCCAGGGCTTCCCCGAGCAGCTCCAGGAACCTTCCCGCCCCGGCCGCGCACCTGTCGTTCGTCCCGTAGTCCACCACCCTTCCCCCCTCCATCACCGCCACCCTGGTGGTGTTGGCCCCCACCTCCACCACCGTTCCGGCCTCCGGGACCAGGGAGCTGCATGCCCTGGCAAGGCAGAGGAGGACGGGCCTTTCCTCCCTGACGAACTCCAGACCCCTCACCCTCTCCCCCGTCCCCACGCAGTAGGCCACCTCCTCCCTCCTCCTGCCCGCACCCTCCAGAGCGAGGGCGAAAGCGCGCTCCGCCGTCTCCTTGGCCCTGGGCCCGGTCTCCAAGATGGCGCGACCCAGAACGGAACCATCCTCCATGAGGAGGGCCTTCACCCTCCCGCTCCCCACGTCCAGCCCTCCCACAAGCATCAGCTTCCCCCCGCTTTCTCCCAAGCGAAGAGGGCCGCCCCCAGGGCCCCCACCAGCTGGGGGTCGAAGTCCAGCCTGATGAGGGGAACGCCCAGCATCTCCTCCAGGTACCTCACCACCCCCACGTTCTTCGCCACCCCGCCGGAGAGGACCACCTCCCTCTCCACCCCCACCCTGGAGGCCAGCGCCTTCACCCTCGCCGCCATGGCCTGGTTCACGCCGGCCGCCACATCCTCGGCGCTCGCTCCCTCCGCCAGCTGGGTGAGGACCTCCGACTGGGCGTAGACCGCGCAGACGTTGGTGATGGGTATGGGCTTCCCGGAGGAGAGGGAAAGCCTTCCGAGCTCTTCCACCCCCACTCCCAGCGTCTTGGCCATCAGCTCCAGGAACCTCCCCGTCCCCGCCGCGCACTTGTCGTTCATGACGAAGTTCACCAGCCTCCCCTCCCCGTCCACCCTTATCACCTTGCAGTCCTGCCCCCCTATGTCTATCACGGTCCTCACGGAGGGGAGGAGCCAGTGGGCCCCCCTTCCGTGGCAGGAGATCTCCGACACGTTCTCCCCTGCGAAGGGAATCCTCACCCTGCCGTAACCCGTCCCCACGCAGTAGGCCACCTCCTCCCACCTCCTCCCCGCCTTCCTCAGGGCCTCCTCCATCACCTCCCTCGCCGAGAGCTCCGGCCTGGGTTTGACCCTCCTCACCTCGTGGGAGAGGATGCGGCCGTCCTCCAGCAAGAGGGCCTTGGCGGTGAGGGAGCCCACGTCGCAGCCCGCCACCAGCATGCTAACCCAGCCCCATCGTCTCGTTGAACTCTAAAATCCTGCGCTTGATCTCGGAAACGGGGCTTACCCTGAAGTCCCAGCAGTCGGCTTCTATCCGGAGGCAGGGGAGGCCCGTCTCCCTCTGCAGCGCCCTTATGAAGGCCTGGAAGCCCCCCCAGGTGTTCTTGCATGCGGGGTGGCCCGCGAACACGAAGCAGTCCCCTCCCCACTGCTCCACGCACCACACGTAGTCCTCCAGCCACTGCTCCGGGAAGTCCATGGGTCCCCTCTGCTGCCTGGTCATGGGGTAGTTCCAGCACCTCTGCGCCAGCCCCTCTAGCATGGTCTCCGGGGAGGAGGTGTCGACGGGCCTCTCCGCGTGGAAGAGGGTGAGGATGTCCACCACGTAGCTCATCCCGTTCTCCTCCAGCCAGAACCAGAGGTCCATGCTGGGGGAGTAGAAGCCCGTGTACACCCAGATCTGCCTGATGCGCTCCTCCGGCTTCGCCCCCTCCTTCCTCCTCAGCCTGTCCTTGGAGGCCTCCAGCACCGTTTCAAAGAGCCTGGTCCCCTGTGGGGTCCCCACCGAGCTGAACTTCACGGCCTGCAGGAAGACGTTGAAGCAGGAGTGGACGGGGTTAGGGCGAGCCCTCTTCAGGTCGTTGATCTCCAGGTAGTGCTTCCTGCACTTCTCGCTCTCCTCCACCACCTCCCTCAGCCTCTCCTCCTCCAGCTTCCTCCCGGCGAACTCCTCCAGTTTCCTCACCTGATGTTTGTACTCCTTGACGTAGTAGTCGAAGGCCCTCTCCCCGTGGTAGGTGGGACAGTCTATTCCCAGGTAAGGCACCCCCAGGCGGACGGCCATGTACTCGTAGAGCTTGGAGTTGGCGTCGCAGCTCCCCGGAGCGGCGGTGACCACCAGGTCAGGGCGGAGGCCGAGGCCCTTCAGGATGGCCCCGCAGGCCGCCCTCTGCGAGGTGCACATGGTCTCGAGCAGTCCCTCCTCCACGCTCCAGTCGAAGTACACGTGGGGGTCTTCCAGGAAGATGGTGGCGAAGGAGGTGAGCACCTCCGGCACCAGCGGGACGAGGTCCAGCGCATACAGAACTTCGGGGGCGGTGTTGAAGCTGGAGAGCACCACCTTCTTCCCCTCCTCCTTCGCCCCCCTCACCATCCCCAGGTACCAGCCGGCCCACCTGGACACCTCCAGGGCCACCCTCCGGATGGCGGGGTCGGAGAGGAAGAGGTGCCTCAGGACCTCGGCCTGGGAGGGAACGGCCGCCACCAGGTCCTCCAGCTCCCTCTCCGTCACATCCTCAGGGATGGAGGAAGCCAGGGAAAGGAGGGTGAAGAGCCTCTCCTCGAGCGGCAGCTGCCTAGCCTCTTCCACCACCCTCACCCCTCTCGGCGAGCCTTCTCATTTCCCTCTCCTCCAGCCTTGGGCGGAGGTAGACCGCGTATCCCCCCTGGGTCCTCTCCACCATCACCTTCCATCCACCCCTCTCCCCCTCCTCCCTCTCCGATTGGCCCTTCACCACCCGATGCAGCATCTCCTCCATCCCCTCCAAGAGCTCCTCGGGAAGCCTGGGCCTGAAGTCGGGACAGAGCCTCAGGCTGGCGGGGTTCTCCTCGGTTCCCTTCAGCTGACACCTTATCTTCTCCCACTCCTCCCATCTCGCCCAGAAACAGTCACCGCATCTCACGGGGCTCATTTTCCCAGCCTCTCCAGGAAGGCCTGGACCCTGGTCCTGATCCTCCCCACCTCCGCCAGGGGGCCGTACTGCCTCTCCAGGAGCAGGGTGGGCACGCCCTCCTCCTCCAGCCTCCTGGCGAAGAGGGTGTTGTCCCCCCCGTGCGTGTCGCAAAACTTCATGTGTTCCAGGATTACCCCCTCCACCCTCCACTCCTTGATCAGCCTCCTCAAAAAGCTGAGCTTCCTCTCGAACTCCCCGTAGGTCCTGGCGCAAGGCATGTGATAGTAGTACCTCCTGACCAGCGCCTCGAAGGGATCCCCCTTTTCCTCCACCAGATCCACGATGGACCTCATGCCGAAGCAGAGGGAGTCCGTGACCACCAGACCCCCCTGCCCCTCTATCACCCTCACCAGCTCCGGATCATCGTTCACGCTCCCCACGAGCATCAGCCTGGTCCCTTGGTGCTCCTTCCCCCTTCCCTCGATTTCTTCTAGGGCCTCCTCCAGCAGACGGTTGTAGACCTCCCTCCTCATGGCCGTGCTCGCCACGTGGAGGGCCAGGGCCTCCTGCCCGGAAACGGGAGGCTTCTCCCTCTTTCTCCTCTCGTTCAGCTCCAGCAGGAGCCTCCTCCCCCTGTTGTACTCCCTTATGGCCTCCTCCAGCTTCTCTCCCGTGAGCTTCGTCCCGAAGTGCCTCTCCAGGGCGCCCAGAAGGGAGGAGATCTCCCCCCGGTAGAACTCCAGCCCGTGCTCCGTGAGGGTGTGGGGAATCCCGAAGTAGTAGAAGAAGGGGGGGAGGTTCCCCGCAGCCTTCCAGCAATCGTACATCCTCCTCACGTGGTCGCAGGTGCGGGAGATCACGGCCCCGTCCAGGAAGCCGTACTTCCCCTCCAGCACCAGCTGCAGGCAGCAGCGTGTGTAGCTGCAGTTGACGGGACCGTACCAGGCATCCGCCAGGGGGGTCCCGGAGCACCCCGTCCCCCTTATCCTGAAGGGGAGCATGCCGAGGGCGTGGACGAGCTCCTCCGGGAAGTAGCTGCAGGTGTAGCCTATGACCCTTCCTCCCCCCCTCTTCCACTCCTCCACATGGGGGTTGGAAATCCCAGAGGAGACCTGCACCAGAGTTTCGAAACTCCTCACCCAAAAGGATGGGACCGCAGGCTTAAGTTTTTTTGGGAAGAGGGAAAAGGGAGAGGGATGGGGGACAAGAAGGTTGTGGTCCTGGGCGGCGGCGGGGTGGTGGGGAGAACCGCCGTGAGGGACCTGGCCAGGAGCGGGACCTTCTCCGAGGTGGTGGTGGCCGACAAGGAGGTGGAAAAAGCCAAAAAGTACCTGGAGGGGATCCCACACCTCTCCTTCGTGAAAACGGACATCACGGAGCTTGCCACCCTCCGGGAGGTGATGAAGGGAGCGGATGTGGTGCTCAACACCGTGGGGCCCTTCTACAAGTTCGGTCCCCTCCTCACCAGGGAGGCCATCCGGGCGGGAGTGGATTACGTGGATATCTGCGACGACTACGAGGCCACGCTGGAGCAGCTGGAGATGGACGAGGAGGCCAAGAAGAGAGGGGTGACCGTCCTCACGGGGATGGGTTCTTCGCCCGGCGTGGCCAACGTGGTGGCCAAGTTCTGCTGCCAGCTCCTGGACCAGCCGGAGGAGATCCACATCTACCACATCCACGGGGGAGAGCCCGACGAGGGGCCCGCGGTGATCTACCACCGCATCCACTACATGGTGGGGAAGATACCCATGCTGAGGGACGGGAAAATGGTGTACTTCGGGTTCTTCAGCGAGGAGGGGGAGAGGGAGATAGAGGAGGTGGACTTCTACGACCCCATAGGGGTGGTGAAGGTTTATCCGTACCCCCATCCGGAGACCATCACCCTCCCCCGCTACATCCCCGGCCTGAAGAGGGTCACCAACAAGGGAGCCGTCCTGCCCCTGGAGTACTACGAGCTCCTGCGGGAGGCCGTGAGGATGGGGCTGGCCGACGAGAAGCCCCTGAGGGTGGGGGGAGCCTCCGTGGCCCCCATCGACTTCCTGGTCTCCTTCGTCCTCTCCAGAAGGAGGGAATATGCAGGCAAGCTGCCCGAACCGCTGGGGTGCCTGAAAATCGTGGTGAGGGGGAAGAAGGAGGGGAAGAGGATGGAGTACAGGTTCGCCACGCCCTCCAGGGGGGCGGGGATGGGGGAGGGAACGGCCATCCCCGCCTCGGTGGGTACGCAGATGGTGGCCAGGGGGGAGATCGAGGAGAAGGGGGTCCTCCCCCCCGAGGCTTGCGTGGACCCCATGAGGTTCTTCGAGGCGGTGAGGAGCAGGGAGGGGATGGGAGGCGTCAAAATCATCTTCGAAAACGTGGACGAGAAGGGAAAGGTGACGCGGATACCCCTCTGACCCAAACTTTTTTCCCCAAAAAACACGAGTTCTTCTGAATGTTCAAGTGGAGGGAAAGGGAGTACGAGGAACTTGAAGCCCAGCCCGAGGCCCTCCCTGAAGGTGTGGATCCCGAGGAGTACGTCATCGCCACCTACTTCCTCTCCCTGCCCTCCGCCCTGGACCCCTGGGACGTGGCCAGGGCGCTCGCCATAGAACAAAGCACAGGCACGTGGGTGCCCGTCCCGGGAGAGACCCCGGAGGTGAGGAAAAAGCACGTGGCGAAGGTGGTGGGGCTGTACGAAACGCCCTATCCCGAGGTCCTCGCCCCCACGGAAGCCAGGGAGAGGAACTACGTGGTGCAAATCGCCTTCCCCCAGGTGAACTTCGGGAAGCAAATCCCCATGCTCCTCTCCACCGTGGCCGGGAACCTCATGTGCTGGGAGAAGATAAAGCTCCTGGACCTTCGCTTCCCCAAGAGCTTCTTGGAGGGCTTCAAGGGCCCCAAGTTCGGGATAGAGGGGGTGAGGAAGCTGCTGGGGGTGAGGGAGAGGCCCCTGATCAACAACATGATCAAACCCTGCACGGGCTTCACCCCAGAGGTGGGCGCGAGGCTGGCCTACGAGGCGGCGGTGGGCGGGGTGGACATGATCAAGGACGACGAACTCCTCGGCAACCCCCCCTTCAACCCGATAGAGGAGAGGGTCCCGAAGTACATGGAGGCGCTGGACAGGGCGGACAGGGAGAAGGGGGAAAAGACCCTCTACACGGTCAACGTCACGGATGAGGCCTCCAGGGTGCTGGAGAACGCGGACAGGGCCCTGGAGCTGGGAGCCAACGCCCTCATGATCAACTACCTCACCGCCGGAATCTCCCTCCTCAGGGAGCTGGCGGAGGACCCGAGCATCAACGTCCCCATCCTGGCCCACATGGACTTCTCGGGCGCCATGTACGTCTCCCCCTACTCCGGCCTCTCCTCCTCCCTCCTGCTGGGGAAGCTGCCCAGGCTGGCCGGTGCCGACATCGTGGTCTACCCCGCCCCCTACGGGAAGGCCCCCTTCATGAAGGAGAGGTACGTGAGGATAGCCCACCACCTGACCTTCCCCTTCCACCACCTCCGCCCGACCTTCCCCATGCCCAGCGGAGGGATCACGCCCTCCATGGTTCCCGAGGTGATGGGTGACCTGGGAAGGGACATCGTGATAGGCACGGGAGGAGGAATCCATGCCCATCCGATGGGCCCCAGGGCGGGGGCGAGGGCCTTCAGGCTTGCCGTGGAGGCGGCGATGAAGGGGATGAGCCTGCAGGAGATGGCCAGGGAACACGAGGAGCTGAGGGTGGCCCTCCAGATGGGCTGAGGGGGTCCCTTGGGGTACATCCTGGCCCACGACCTGGGAACGGAACTGAACAAGGCCGCCCTGGTGGACGAGGAGGGGAGGATAGCGGCCTACTGCACCCAGGAGTACTCCGTTTCCTATCCCAGACCGGGCTGGGCGGAGCAGGACCCGGAGCTCTGGTGGAGGGCCGTCAGGGAGACCACGAGGAAGGTCCTGGGGCTTGCGAGGGTCAAGCCCGAGGAAGTGGAGGCCCTGGTCTTCGACAGCATGATGTACACGCTGGTGGCGGTGGACCGGGAGGGGAGACCCCTGAGGCCCGCCATCCTCTGGCTGGACACCAGGGCGAAGGTCCAAGCGGAGGAGCTGATGGGAAGCCTGGACCTGCTGGGCATGCTGGACAGGGGGGTCATCCCACCCACCTCGGCCAAGGACATCACACCCAAGATCCTGTGGGTGAAACAGGAGGAGCCCGAGGTCTTCGAGAGGGCCCGCTTCATCGACAGCAAGGACTATCTGGTCCACCGGTGCGTGGGTGACTTCTACACGGACTGGAGCTGCGCCAGCCTCTTCTGCCTCTTCAACTTCAGGGAGAAGAAGTGGGAGGAGGAGCTGGTGGAGGAGATGGGTCTCTCCCTCGACAGGCTCTCCAAACCCGTGAAGAGCACGGAGGTGGTGGGGAACCTCACGGAGGAGGCCTCCAGGGAGCTGGGGCTCCCCAGGAAGGTGGAGGTGGTCTGCGGGTCGGGGGATGCCACCGCCGTGGCGGTGGGGGCGGGGGGACCCCACCTGTACATAGGCACCTCGGCCTGGATAGGGGCCCACGTGGAGGAGCCCCTCTTCGACCTCACGGGGGTGGGAAGCATCTGTGCCGCCGATCCCTCCAAGTTCTTCCTGATAGGGGAGATGGAGAACGCCGGGGCCTGCCTGAAGTGGTTCAGGGAGACCCTGGCGAGGGAGGAAAGGGAGAGGGCGGAGAGGGAGGGGAAGGGCCCCTACCAGCTCCTGGACGAGCTGGCCGCCGGTGTGGAGGCGGGGTCCGGAAAGCTCCTCTTCCTCCCCTGGATGATGGGGGAGAGGTGCCCCTTCACCCAGTCCACTGCCCGAGGGGCCTTCCTGAACCTCACCTTCGGGCACACCAAGGGGCACCTGGTGAGGGCGGTGCTGGAGGGCGTGGCCTACCACATGAGGTGGATCCTGGAGGTGGTGGAGGGGATGGGGCTCTCCCTCCCCTCCCTCAGGGCCTGCGGAGGAGGGGCGAAGAGCGAGGTCTGGCTCCAGATCTTCGCCGACGTGATGGGGAAAAAGGTGGAGAGGGTCTCCTCCCCCCACCACGTGGGCTCCCTGGGGGCGGCCACCATAGCCAGGGTGGGTCTGGGGAAGACGGACTTCCCCTCCGCGGAGAGGTCCGTGAGGGTGGAAGGGGAGTTTCTCCCCTCCGAGAAGGACCGTGAAATCTACGACAGGATGTACGGGGAGTTCAAGGGGATGCAGGGGAGGCTGTCGGAGGTCTTCGAGCGCCTGAACACCTAGATGTCCACCACCACCTGAACGAAGGCCCTGTCCCCTTCCTTCCCGACCTCCATCAGGTGGTAGGTCACGGCCTTGACCGCCGTCCTCTCCTCGTGCTTTTTCGGATCGAACCTCTCCCCCCAGGCCCTCCCCCTCAGTTTCCACCTGCCACCCTCCTCCCCCACCTCCGCCCGGAAGCGTGAGAAGAGGAGCCCCTCGGCGTCCCTGAAGTAGAGGAGCCTGTCCAGCCAGTCGTAGAGGAGGGCCTGCTCGTCCTCCGCCTCCAGCTCCACCCCCACCTCCTCCCTGGCCTCCACCCTCCCCGTGTCCGTCATGACCTCGAAGAGGGCCAGGGCAGCGTTCTCGAAGGCCTCACCCAGGTCCTTACCGTAGGCCCTGAAGCCTATGTCAGAAGGATGCTCCACCCACTTGAACTTCATCTCCCTACCTCGGAGGGAAGGGGTAAAGGGTCACCGGTGCCCTTTTTTCTCCCTCTCGAGCACCTTCTCCAGCTTCTCGTCCAGCTCCCTGAGCCTGGCCTCCAGCTCCTCCGTCCTGGAACCGCCGGAGCCGCGGATGATGAAGCCCGCCAGCAGACCTATGAGGCTGGCGTACAGGCAGATCCCGGAGATCATCAGACCCATCGCCAGTACCTTCCCTCCCGTGGTCACCACCACGATGTTCCCGAAGCCCACCGTGCTCTCGATGGAAAGGGCAAGGAAGAGGGCGTCCAGGAAACCCAGGAGGTTGGGGTTTTCACCGTGCTCCACCGCGTAGAGCACCAGGGCCCCCACCACCGTCACCAGGAGGAAGGCCAGTACCACGTATCCCACCTTGCTTCTCCTCAGGAAGCCCAGCGCCCTCCCCGCCGCGACCCTCATCCCTTACAATGTCCTAACCTTTCCCTAAATACCCGGCAAGGTTAGCCCTTGAACCTCACGAACCTCTCCCCGATTCCCCTGGCCTTGGGGTGGTGGAGGTGATCCAGGGCCGTCCCCTTCGCCTCCCTTATCCCCATCCACTCCACCAGCTCCCTGAACCTTCCGCCCGCCAGCCCGTCCGCCACGACCGCGTAACCCTGGGCCGTCTCCTTGGTGAGCCTCGCCCCCTCCAGTCCGCCCACCTCCCTCACTTCACCCAGCCTGCGCTCCAGCTCCTCCCTGATCCTCCTTATCCTGGTGAGCCTCCCCGAAACCAGGAGTTCCCTCGGCCTTTTCACCGAGACCCTCATGGAAGCCACCGCCTTCTCTATTCCCTCCATCATGGCCTCGAAGGCCAGCTCGAACCTCTCCCCCCTTCCCTCGACGAACCTCTCGGGGTCCATCTCCCCCGTGATGGTGGCCGCGCCCCCCACGAAACCGTCCCCCCTCTCCCACCTCCCCACCAGCTGCACCAGCTCCCCGTCGAGGGAGGATGCCGTGAGGAAGCCTATTCCCGGGAAGGTGGTCCCCCCTATCCCGTCCACGATCTTCCCTCCCTCCACCCCCAGCACCGCGTTGTAACCGAACCCCAGCTCTATCAGGATGAAGGAGACCTCCCGGTACGGGATACCCAGCCTGGAGGCCTGGGAGTGGACCCCCAGCACCGCCACCGCCATCTTGTCCGCCGTCCCCATGTCCAGCTTGTTGACCTTCCTGAACTCGGGGACCGTGGGCAGCTCCACCACGGAGGGTATGAAGACCACCGGAAGTCTCTCCTTCCTCATCCAGAGGCAGGCCTCGGTCATGTTCCTGTAGAGGATCGCCCCGAAGAGCCCCCCTTCGATGGCCTTCAGAACCTCCTCCTTGGTGGTGAGGAGGATGTAGTTGTAGTACCACTGCTCGAACCTCTCCTCGGGGACCTCCTCTATCCTCGTCAGCTCCACCCCGTACCCGGAGGGTCCGGCGATGAGGTCCACGGGTAGTGCCTCCTCAACCGCCTCCCTGAAGAGATTGGGTCTCTTCACCAGCTCGGCGTTGTCCAGTGACCTCTCGTAAACCACCCCCCCGTCCTCCAGACCGCAGAGGTCCATGCTCCTGGTCCCCGGATCTATCCCCAGCACCCTCACCATCGTGCTCCCTCCTCCTAGGTCCCCTCCAGTTTTATCCTATGCCCTCTCCTCACCCCTCCCCTCCTGAGGGTGCCGGGAGGAAACTCCAGCAGGGCCTCTGAACCCCTGGGAGCCAGGCAGAACCTCCAGGGCTTCATCCTCCTCACCACCTTGACCGCCCTGCCGTCCTTCAGGAAGAGGAGGTCCAGGGGAAAGCGCACCAGGCAGGTGTGGACGTGCAGGCTTCCCCCCCTGAAGAGGAGGGTAGTGGGTTCTTTCCTGAGCATCTGACCCCTCAGCCTCTTCCAGAAGCCCTCCGCCACCTCCACCCTCTCTGCCAGCACACGACCCGTGTCCTCATCCACCACCCTCATTCGCAGATCCCCCAGGTTCCTTCCACGCGCAATCCTTAAGGAGTGGGGGAGGTAGGAGAAAGGGATGGAGGCGGAGATCGCTGCCAGGATCATAGGGGAGTTCTCCAAGGAGCTCCTGGAGAACCTGAAACTGGACGCCGCAGTGGTGGGTGCCGGACCGGCGGGCCTCACCGCAGCGAGGTACCTGGCCAGGGGAGGGAAGAAGGTGGCTGTCTTCGAGAGGAACCTCTGGGTGGGGGGAGGGATGTGGGGTGGAGGGATCCTCTTCCCCAAGCTCGTGGTGGAGAGGGAGGCCGCCGACCTGCTCCGGGAAGTGGGGGTGAAGCTCCAGGGAGAGGGCTCTCTGCTGACGGCGGATGCGGTGGAGGTGGTGGCCAAGTGCACCTCCTCCGCCCTCGACGCAGGCGCCAGGATCTTCGTGGGGATGGAGGTGGAGGACCTGATGGTGAAGAACTCCAGGGTCTGCGGGGTGGTCCTGAACTGGAGGGCCGTGAATCTGGCCAGGATGCACGTGGACCCCATAGGGGTGGAAGCTAAGGTGGTGATCGATGCCACGGGTCACGAAGCCTTCCTCGCGAGGGTGCTGGAGAGGAAGCTTCCGGGGGTGAGGTTCCCCACCTCCACCGGGAAGATCGTGGGGGAGGGACCCATGGACGCTGAAGTTGCCGAGAGGGAGATCGTGGAGAACACGAGGGAGATCTACCCTGGCCTGGTGGTGGCGGGGATGACGGCCGGGGCCGTGTTCGGCTCCCCGCGCATGGGCCCGGTGTTCGGGGGAATGCTGCTCTCCGGAAAGAAGGCGGCGGGACTCGCTCTCAAGCTGCTAACCTGAGAGGTGGGGAAGCCCCACGAACAAGCAAAACTAAAATATCGGCACAAACGACGTTAGCCGATGGTGGACAGACCCGGGAGCCCGTCTCACTCTCAACGACAACTGGGGTGGGTGGTGGGACCTCGCTGAGAAAGATCCTGGTGCTTCTGGTTTTTGTCTGCCTCTCGCTCCTGGTGGCAACCACCTTCCTCCGCGGTGGGGAGAGGATGGAGGGGGCCCCTCCTTCGTTCGAGGAGAGGGAGAACGAGTTCTGGGGTTCCCATCCCGAGCTGGGTGAGGGTCGAGTAACCTACACCGTCGTGCCAGTAGAACTCGAATACATCGAAGAAATCGTGCCGATCGGAAAGATAGGCACCATCGGCCATCCCATCCCCACCTCGCACACCTACTGGGTACTGGCCAGGAGGGAGTTGGGTTTCCCCGAAGACGGTTTCTCGAAGCCCGTCAGAGCACCCGCCGACGGCGTGATCACGAAAATCATCTTCACGTACTGGGCGGGCTTCCCGGATTACGGCATCTATCTCAGGCACACCAACACCTTCATGACGGCATTTTACCACCTCTCGGAGCTGAGCGAGGGAGTGCTGGCCAAAATAAGCTCACCCCTGAGGGAGGGTTACGGCGGGAACGAGGTATACGTTCCGGTGAAGGCGGGGGATATCATCGGGAAAACGTCTTCCGCTATGGGGCAGAGCGCCTGCCTGGACATGGGTGCCTACGACAGAGAGGTGCTGAACTTCATCCACCCGGAAAAGTATCCTCTGCCACAGCAGCACGCCATTTCCCCCCTGAACCTCTTCTCGCCCTCCCTGCAGGAGAGGGTCTACGAAAAGGTCAAAAGGACGACGGAACCGCGCGGCGGTGAATGCGACTACGATCTCAGGGGAAAGCTCTCCGGAAACTGGTTCCTGGAGGGGACGGATGGATGCACCGGTGAAAACGGGTACCAGAACTACCTCTCCTTCGGTTACGATGTTTACGACCCGCGGCAGTTGAGGATAAGTTTGGGCTGGAAGTTCCTCGAAGCATTTGGCTTTCCCTCATGGCTTCCCCCCCTATCCGGGGTGGAGGGGAATGCCCCGGACTTCAAGAACGTGGGCGTGAACAGCGGAAGGATCGTCTACAGGCTTGCACCCGTGGGGGGGGAGAACCTCGCACCCCTGCCAGAAACCACGTGTACCCTGTTGGTGGAGATGATGGACGAAGAAAAGATCAGGGTTGAGGTCTTCCAGGGCAACGTTCAGAATCCCTCCTTCACCCAAAGGGCGCTGATCTACACCAGGTAGCGGCGGAGGCTGCCCACAGTTTTCCATCCGTCTGCTTGTCTCCAAGCGAACAGGAAAGCTGGGGAGGGAGGGCATGACTCCGGGCCCTTTGAGGCGCCGGGGGAGGGATTTGAACCCTCGGGACCCAAAGGGTCACACGCTCTCAAGGCGTGCGCCTTACCTGGCTTGGCTACCCCGGCCCGGAAAAACTTGGAATGGAGGGGTATAGACCTGACGAAAAACCCTTTTGGTGGGCCCCCACATGTAGAAGGTGGAAGGGTGGAAGCCGGGCTGAGGGATATCCCCAGGCTGGCCTGGTACCTGGAGCTGCTGGCCTTCCTCTGCGTGGGACTGGGAGTGGTCCTGCTGGGCGTGGACGCGTACTTGGCAGGGGCCGAGCAGCAGCTCTCGGAGCTGGGGACCGAGGCGGAGGGGGTGGAGAGCACCCTCAGCTCCGCCGTGGCGGTGGTCCTGCTTCTGGGGGTGATCCTGCTGGTGTGCGGCGGGGGATGCTGGTACCTGAGCCACAGGATTCAGAGGATCATGGAGGAGTCCTCCGAGGAGCTGAGGGCCATGGAGGTGAGGAGGGCCGCGCGCGAGGCCCCGAGGGAGTAAGGATCGGCCTGCCACGGGTCACCCACAGGTTTATATATCGGAACCGATATCGGGAGTGATATGTTCGGATGGATGCGGGGGCGGGCCGTCCCCAGGGGCCTGCTGCGCTACTACGTGCTGGAGTCCCTGAGCGAGAAACCCATGTCGGGCTCGGAACTCATGGACGAAATAGAGAGGAGGAGCGAGGGATGCTGGAGGCCCAGTCCAGGCTCCATCTACCCCCTGCTGGCCTGGCTCCAGGACACGGGGCACGTGGAGGAGATGCCCCGTGACAAAAGCGGGATGAGGCGCTACAGGCTCACGCGGACGGGGAAGAAGCTCCTCCAGGAGGAGAGGAGGGTGTGGACGAGGGTGGGAAAAGGGGCGAACTTCTTCGTCCACCCCTTCGGCCCGCCCTGGCACAGGCTACCCCCCGAGAAAACGGCGGAGGTGAGGAGGGCGATGCGCAGGGTGGTGGTCGCCTTCATGGAGGCCATGGGGACCCTGGCGGAGGAGGCTTCGGGGGAGGCCCTGGAGGGGATGCGCAGGATCCTGGAGGAAACGGCCGAGAGGTTCGAGGAGATGAGCCGGAAGCTCAGGGAGGGGAAGAAATGAGGGAAATGGTGAAGGCGGAGGAGCTCACCAGGGTCTTCAACGGCCTCACCGCCGTGGACCACGTCACCTTCGGGGTGAGGGAGGGAGAGATCTTCGGCTTCCTGGGACCCAACGGGGCGGGGAAGACCACCACCATCCACATGCTCACCACCGTCCTGAAGCCCACCAGCGGCAGGGCGGAGGTCTGCGGCTACGATGTGGTGAAAGAACCTGAAAAGGTGCGGAAGTCCGTGGGGGTGGTGCCCCAGGAGTACACGGCGGACGAGGACCTGACCGGGTACGAGAACGTGATGCTGTGCGCGGACCTCTACGGCCTGCCCAGGGAGGAGAGCAGGAAGAGGGCCCTGGAGCTCCTCTCCCTGGTGCAGCTGGAGCCCTTCAAGGACAAAAGGGTGGAGACCTACTCGGGGGGGATGAGGAGGAGGCTGGAGCTGGCCTGCGGGCTCATCAACCGCCCGAAGGTGCTCTTCCTGGACGAGCCCACGCTGGGACTGGACGTTCAGACCAGGGCCTCCATCTGGAGGCACATCCTCTCCCTGAGGGAGAACTTCGGGATGACGATCTTCCTCACCACCCACTACCTGGAGGAGGCCGACCAACTCTGCGACCGCATCGCCATCATCGACCACGGAAAGATCGTGGAGGAGGGAAGCCCGTCGGAGCTGAAGGACTCGCTGGGGGGGGACCTCCTCACCCTGGAGTGCGAGGGAGATGGGGTGGAGGAGGTCCTGAGGGGCCTGGAGGGGGTAAAGGAGGTGAAGGCGGAGGGGAGGGAGTACAGGGTTAAGGTCAGCAAGGGGGAGACCGTGGCCCCCCTCCTCCTGCGGGCCCTGGGCGAGAGAGGCCTGACGGTAAAACGCCTCTCCCTCACCAAGCCCACCCTCAACGAGGTCTACCTGGAGAGGACGGGAAAGTCGCTCAGGGACCAGGAGGAAGGCCCTGAGGAAACCCTCAGGCAGAGGGTGACCCTGTGGAGGGCCAGGAGGTAGGGGGCCGGCCCCTTCAGGGCTTTCTCGCCCTTACCAGGAGGGAGCTGAAGAAGTGGTACAAGGAGCCCCTCCTCCTGCTCATCACCGTCCTCCAGCCCCTGATCTGGATGGTCTTCCTCGGGAAGGCCATGAACCTTGGGGCCGTCTTCGGAGGGGGAGTACCGCCGGACCTGGCCAGGCAACTCATGCTGCGCTCCTTCGGAACCACCGACTACTTCTCCTTCATGGCCACGGGGATGATCGCCGTCACCTGCCTCTTCACCACCATGTTCACGGGTTTCTCCATCATCTGGGACCGCAGGCTGGGCTTCCTCAACAAGGTCCTGAGCACCCCCGTCTCCAGGGCCTCCGTGGTCTTCTCCAAGGTCGTCTACGCCACCCTGCGCTCCTCCTTCCAGGTCCTCATCATCCTGGCGGCCGCCTTTGCCCTGGGGCTGAAGGTGGGCCCGGGCTTTCACCCCCTTCACCTGCTGGGGGTCTTCCTGGTCACCTTCATGGTGTGCGTGACCTTCTCCTCCCTCTTCCTGATGCTGGCCCTCAGGTCCACCAGGTGGGAAACCCCCATGGCCATGGTGAACCTGATGGTCATGCCCCTGATGTTCGCCTCCAACGTCTTCTTCCCCCTGGAGCTGATGCCGGGGTGGCTGAAGGCCATAGCCAGCGTGAACCCCCTCTCCTACACCAACGACGCCGTGAGGCAGTTCACCATCTGGGAACTGAACGCAGGCACCCTCCTGAAGGACCTGGCCTACCTGGGGCTCTTCAGCCTGGCCATCTCCTCCCTGAGCGTTTACCTGGCCAGGAAGTACCTCTCCCGCTAGCCCTTGAGCTCTATCTTGATGTGAACCTCGGGCGGGATCTGCAAGCGCATGAGCTGGCGCATCGCCCTCTCATCCGCCTTCACGTAGATGAGCCTCTTGTGGATCCTTAACTCCCACTTGTCCCAGGTCGCCGTTCCCTCTCCGTCCGGGGCCTTCTTCACGGGTATCACGATGCGCTTGGTGGGGAGGGGGATGGGGCCCCAGACCACCTTCTCCTTCTTCTCACGTGCCACGATGCGCTTGGGTGGGAGAGGGATGGGCCCGGACATCTCCACCCCGGTGCGCTGGGCTATCTCCTTGATCTGCGCACAGATCTCATCCAGCTTCTTATGGTCCGTGCCGGAAAGGTGAATCTTGGCCCGCTGCATGCCTGCACCCCTCACCTTCTGCCCGGGGGGTAAAAAAGGTTCACTTGGCCTTCACCAGGTCTATGCACACGCCCGCCGCGATGGTCATACCCATGTCGCGGATCGCGAACCTGGCAAGCTGGGGTATGTCCGAGACCTTCTCGATCACGAGGGGCTTCGTGGGCCTCACCCTGATGGTGGCCATGTCCCCCCTCTTTATGAACTGGGGATGCTCCTCCACCACCTGGCCCGTCTTCGGGTCCATCTTGTTGATGATTTCCGTGATCTGGCAGGCCACCTGAGCGGTGTGAACGTGGAACACGGGCGTGTAGCCCGCCGCTATGGCCGTCGGGTGCTGCAGGACCGCTATCCTGGCCACGAACTCGCTAGCCACCGTTGGCGGGGAGCTCGGCAGGCCCGCCACGTCACCCCTCCTGATCTCGTTCTTGGCTATACCCCTGATGTTGAACCCGATGTTGTCCCCTGGCTCCGCCTTGGGGATGGACTCGTGGTGCATCTCTATGGACTTCACCTCGCCCGTCTTCCCGGAGGGCTCGAACACCAGGGTGTCACCCACCTTGAGCACGCCCGTCTCCACCCTACCCACGGGCACCGTTCCCACACCCGTGATGGAGTACACGTCCTGGATGGGAATCCTGAGGGGCTTGTCTATGGGCTTGGGAGGTATCACGAAGGCGTCCAAGGCCTGCAGCATGGTGGGGCCGCTGTACCACTTCATTTTCTCGCTCGGCTTCGTCACGTTCTCTCCGTGGAAAGCCGCCACCGGTACGAAGGGGAACTTGTCCGCGTTCCTGAAGCCAACCACCTTCAGCATCTCCATAATCTCCGACCTCAGCTTCTCGTAGACTTCCTTCTTGTAGTCCACGAGGTCCATCTTGTTGATGGCCACCGCCAGCTGCCCCACCCCCAGCGTGAAGGCGAGGGCGGCGTGCTCCCTCGTCTGGGGCATGATCCCGTCGTCCGCAGCCACCACCAGGATGCCTGCGTCAGCCTGGCTGGCCCCTGTAATCATGTTTTTGACGAAGTCCCTGTGACCGGGAGCATCTATCAGGGTGAAGTAGTACTTGTCGGTCTCGAACTTCCTGTGGGCGAGGTCTATCGTGAGCCCGCGCTCCCTCTCCTCCTTCAGATCGTCCATCACCCAGGCGAACTTGAAGGTCTTGCCCTTGTCCCCCAGGGCCTCGAACTTCTTTATCTCCTCCTCCTTCACCGCTCCCTTCTCGAAGAGCAACCTCCCCAGGAGGGTGGACTTGCCATGGTCCACGTGCCCCATCGTCACCAGGTTCAGGTGTGGCTTGGCCATCTTCTCGACCTTAGTCTCGATTGTCCTCCCGGATTTAAATCTTTTTGCGTTTCACCTGGCCTTTTCGGCTATCCTCTCTATCTCTTCCTTCCTGGCCACGGCGTAGCTCTTGGAGTCGTACTGGGAGGCCAGGATGATCTCCTCTGCCAGGCACTCCTCTATGGGCTTTTTGTTTCTGAAGGAGGCGGCGAAGGCCCCCGCCGCCAGGTTCATCAGGGCCACGTCAATCCCCCTGGCTGGAGAGGCGTCCACCGCCAGGTGGTAGGTGATGCCCCCGTAGGTGATCCTCGTCGTTTCCTCCCTGGGGGCGGCGTAGTGGATGGCGTCCACCAGCACCTGCAGGGGGTTCTTCTTCGTCCTCTCCTCTATGATCTCAAAAGCCCTCTTCACGATGTTGTAGGCCTTGTGCTTCTTCCCGCACGCCCCTGCCCCCCTGATCACCTTCCCCCCTATCTTCTTGGCCCCGGGACCCGACCTCATGACCTTGTTGATAAGGCGCTCCACTATGGGCACCTCCGCTTTGCCCAAGCTCCTGGAGGCCTGCCTCCCCCCGGAGGACAGGGCGAGGGTGGGCTGCAATCTCAGGTACCTCTTCATCCCCGGGTCCCTGATCTCCACCCCCTCCGCGGACCACTTCCCAAAGTACTTCATCTCCAAGCCCTCACCTCGCCGGTTTTTCCTTCCTGCCCTTCACCAGCTCCTTCAGGGAGACACCGTTCACCTTCACCACCCTGTACCTCACCCCAGGGATGTCCCCCTTCGGACCCCCCTGGGCACCTCCTATCCCCTCTATGATCACCTCGTCGTGCTCGTCGATGAACCCTATGGCCCCGTCACCGGGGGCGAAGGCGGTGACCTGCCTGCCGTTCTTCACGATCTGTACCCTCACGCACTTCCTTATGGCCGAGTTGGGCTGCTTTGCCTCCATCCCCACCTTCTCCAGAACGATGGCCCTCGCCTGCGGGGCACCCTCCAAGGGATCGGCTTTCTTGTCCAGCTCCAGCACCCTCCGCTGGTAAGCCGAGTCCTTCCACCTGAACCTCTGCCTGCTGGACCTCAGCTTCCTGGCCGCAAATTCTCCCTTTCCCATCTCATCCCTTCCGGCGCTCCCTCATTTTATTATTATGTTGTGGATTCCGCAGTTCCTCTGGGCAAGCTTCTTCGCCCTCTTGATCCTTGCCCCGCCCTTCCCTATCGCCAGCCCCTTGTCCTGCTGCCTCACCTCCAGCACCGCCACCTTCTTCCCGTCCTCCTCCATGAAGGTCAGGGAACCTATCTGGGCGGGGGAGAAGAGCAGCCTGAGGAACTCCTCCGGATCCTCCGAGTATCCCACCACCTCCACCTCCTTTCCGAGGAGCCTCCTGAGCTTCTTTATATGGCACCCGTTCTTCCCCACGCAGAGCCCCACCAGCTCCTTCTGCACCAGAAACACCAGCCTGTTCTCCCCCTCGCTGAGGATGCAATCCCTGGCCTTCACCCCGCTGACCATCTCCAGGAGGGAGATGTACCTCATCTCTTCCTCGCTGAGGGTGATGTTCAACCTTCCACCGCCGAAAGGATGTGTGAGGCCCCGGGATCCAGCACCGAGAAAACGTTCACGGAGAAGGGCTTGCCCGCTGCCACCCCCAGCTCCGAGCTGCTCCCGGGGTACCGGAAAAGGGGCGTTCCGTAAATTTTGGAGAGGTGCTCCACCTCCCTTCTCACCTCCTGGGGACAGTTGGAAGCCAGGATGACCATCTTCACCTTACCCGATCTCAGGAGCTTCAGGGAGCGATCCGTGCCCAGAACCACCTTTCCGCTCTCCACCGCTTTCCTTATCTCCTCATTCACGTTCACTTTTACCCCCCTGCATCACCAGACGCACCGAACCCGTTCCCAGCGGAATCGGGTTGCCCGTGATAATGCTCTCCGTCACCCCCTTCAGCCGGTCCTCCTCCCCTCTGAGGCTGGCCTCCAGCAGGTGCTTCAGGGTAATCTCGAAAGCAGCCCTTGCCAGCACGCTGGACTTCTCCCCGCTCACCCCATGCCTGCCTATCTGCCTGACCTCCCCCCTGGCGGTCATCATGTCAGCCACCAGCATGATGTGCCTTATGTCCACCTCCAGACCCTGCTCCCTCAGGGTCGCTGACATTTCCCTTATCAGGGCATTCCTGGCCGCCTCTATGCCCAGGATTTCCTCTATCTCCCTTATGTTGTTGGTCACGGTCCTCTTCTTGTCCACACCCTTCAGCTTCAAGACCTCTGCGAAGTTGGAACCCTCCGTGTATATCACCCACTCTTCACCCTCCCTCTTCACCACCACCTTTGTGATGTCCCTGATTCCTTTGAGCCTCATCTTTCTCACCCTCGCCGCCAGCCTGCGCAGCTCGGAGAGGCTCTCCCCCTCCATGATCTTTATCCTGAGCCTGGTATCGTCCAAAGTTATCTTCGTCTTCGCCCCCAGCTCCTGAGAGAGGATTTCCGCCACCTTGCTGGAGGTGAGTTCCTTCTGACGCAGCCTGGAGCGGCTGAGGGAGAGGTTGAGCTGCATGTTTATGAAATCCGTCTCCATCTCGGAGATAACGTCCTCCACCGTGGTCATCTCTATTTCCTGAGCTATGGACCTCGCCTTCTCCTTGTCCCTGGAATAGGGGGACTCGAGGTAAACCGTCATGAGGGCTGCAGAAGGCGTTCTCCTCGTGTCCAGGATCTCTATGAGCCTGGGCAGACCCAGCGTAACGTTCAGCTCCGCCACCCCTGCGTAGTGGAAGGTGCGAAGGGTCATCTGCGTACCCGGCTCCCCTATGGACTGGGCGGCCACCGTCCCCACGGCTTCCCCTGGCTCCACCAAGGAGTAAGAATAAGCCTCTTTCACGGCCTCTACCACCCTCTGGAGGGCCTCAGTGGTGATCGCCTTCTCCCTGCCCACCTTCAGAAGGGTGCGCTCCAGCTCCTCCACCACCGCCTCCGGCACCTCCCCCCTCAGCTTCCTCACCTCTGACCTTATGGTCTCTGGGGAAACACCCACCATCTCAGTCCACCCCCACGATCTTCTCCACCAGCCTGTCCACCCTCACGGCCTTGCCGTTGTCCGTCCTCATGGGATCGGCCCCGTCCTCCCCGTACAGGAACTGCACTATTCCTCCCCTGTCGTCCCTCACCGTTCCGTCGTACTCCACGTGGAGGTCCTGCAAGGCGTTTATCAGCCTGCGCTGCATGTAGCCGCTCTGGGCCGTCCTCACAGCCGTGTCCACCAGACCCTCCCTTCCACCGGCCGCGTGGAAGAAGAACTCCAGGGGCTTAAGGCCGTCCTTGTAGCTCGAGCTCACGAACCCCCTGGCCTCCGCTCCAAGGTCCTCGGGCTTGAAATGCGTCAGTACCCTCCCCACGTACCCACGGTTCAGCCTCTCCCCCCTCACGGACTGCTGCCCCACGCAGGCCGCCATCTGGGTGAGGTTGAGCATGCTACCCCTGGCGCCCGTGCGGGCCATGATGACCGCTGGATTGGAAAGGGTGAGGTGCTTCTCCGCCACCAGCCCTGCCTCGTCCCTCACCTCGGCCAGGGTCTCCATGATCCTCATCTCCAGGGTCTCCCTCAGGGAGCGCCCTGGGAGGG
The DNA here is from genome assembly GCA_038851755.1 of Hadarchaeales archaeon (SeqCode). GTDB lineage: Archaea > Hadarchaeota > Hadarchaeia > Hadarchaeales > WYZ-LMO6 > WYZ-LMO6. The sequence continues at coordinate 58,442 of JAWCKR010000001.1, forward strand.
GCTCCAGCTCCTCCCTGTTGTAGATTTCTATCAGCTCCTGGACCTTCTTCTTGGCATTCTCGATCTTCTCCTCGATCCTCTCCTTGGCGATGCGTGGTATGTCCTCATCGTCTATGCTGGTGGTGAAGCCCAGCATCCCGGCCGCTGCTATGGAGAGCCTGGTCACCCGGTTGAGGAACTCCGAAGCCTTCTCCACCCCGTACTCCTTGACCATCCTGTCCCAGAGCTCGCACTTGTCGAGGGCCTTGTAGGCGTGCGCGTCGATCACCCCGCGCTTGAGCTCCCCATTCTCTATCACCACGTAGGCCTCCTTCTCGCACTCCTCCTCCTGGCACCTGGAGCAGCCCTCGCATATCTTCGCCTTGTAGGTGAGGTTCAGGTCCTTGGGCAGGAGCACGCTGAAGACCTGCTTGCCCGTCCAGTACTCCACTCCCTCCCTGACCGTCGCCGGTTCGGGAAGAACGGGCTCCACCCCGGCCTGCATCAGGAGCTGGCAGGCCTTCTCCCTGTCCAGGAGGGTCTCCTTCCTCGTCAGCAGGTAGGCCCCGGTTATGTGGTCCTGGATGCCCCCTATGATGGGCCCTCCGAACCTGGGAGAGATGATCTGGTTCTGCACGGCCATGAGGATCATCGCCTCCACCTGTGCCTCCTCGCTCTGCGGCACGTGGAGGTTCATCTCGTCCCCGTCGAAGTCGGCGTTGTAAAGGGGACAGACACAGAGGTTGAGCCTGAAGGTGTGCCCGGGCATCACTCTCACCCTGTGGGCCATGATCGACATCCTGTGCAGGGAGGGCTGGCGGTTGAAGAGCACTATGTCCCCATCCCTCAGGTTCCTCTCCACCACGTATCCGGGTTCAAGCTTCTGGGCGAGCTCCTCCCGGTCCGCGTACCTGAGGTCGTACCTCTTCCCGTCCGGACTGATCACCCACTGCGCCCCAGGATACTTTTCCGCCCCCCTCCTCACCAGCTCGCGCATCTCCTCCAGGTTGAAGGTGGTCACCCTGGTCCTGACCGTCAGCACCCTCGCCACGTACTCGGGCACCCCGACCTCGTCGAACTTCAGGCAGGGGTCCGGGGAGATCACCGCCCTGGCGGAGAAGTCCACCCTCTTCCCGGAGAGGTTGCCCCTGAACCTTCCCTCCTTTCCCTTCAGCCTCTGGCCGAGGGTGCGCAGGACCCTCCCCGACCTGTGCCTGGCGGGTGGCACTCCGGAAATCTCGTTGGAGAAGTAGGTGGCTACGTGGTACTGGAGAAGCTCCCAGAGGTCCTCCACGATGAGGTGTGGGGCGCCCGCCTCCATGTTCTCCGCCAGCCTCTGGTTGATCCTTATGATGTCCACGAGCTTGTGCGTGAGGTCGTCCTCCGACCTCACCCCCGTCTCCAGCGTGATGCTTGGTCTCACGGTGACGGGGGGAACGAGGAGGACCTGCAGGACCATCCACTCCGGCCTCACGGAGGGATTTAGTCCCAGGAGCTTCAGGTCCTCGTTCCTTATCCTCTCCAGCCTGGTCCTTATGTCGGAGGGAGTGAGCCGTCCCTTCCCCTCCATGAAGGTGAAGGGCTTCTCGAACTTTATCTCCTCCTGCTTCTCCCCGCAGTGCGGGCACTCCTGCCTTCCCCTCGCCGTCTGCACGGCCTTCTCAGAGACCTTCCACCACTCTTCCTTCCCCTCCATCTCCTGCAGCAGCCTACCCCTCTCCTCCTCCTTCAGGAGGATCCTGCCGCACTTCCTGCAGGTGGACTGCAGGAGGTCGAAGATGGTCTCCACGTAGTTCACGTGGATGACGGGCCTGGCCAGCTCTATGTGCCCGAAGTGTCCCGGACACTCCTTGGGCCCACCCCCGCAGGTCCTGCAAGTGAGGCCAGGCTCCACCACCCCCAGCCTCCTGTCCATCAGTCCCCTCTCGATGGGGAACCCGTCCTCGTCGTAGGTGTCGGCGGTGACCACGCTGGTCACCGACATCTTGCGTATCTCGTCCGGTGAGAGCAGGGAGAAGCGGATGCTTTCGATCACCCTCTGGGGTCTCATTCCCTCACCTCCTCAGGCCTTGTCCCGCAGCCTTATGCGGGCATCCAGGCAGAGGGACCTGAGCTCATCCAGCATCAGCTTGAAGGCATACGGCATCTCCACGGTGTAGATCTCCGACTCCTCCTCGCAGAAAGGACAGTAGGTCCTGCCCCTCCTCCTGTCATAAACGGCGAAGTGCCCGCACCTACCGCAGACCAAAGCGTCGAACTTGTCCGAGCTCTCCAAAAGCCTGTCCCTGAGCAGCCTGGCCGCGCCGTACCCTATCAGGCAGTCCCTCTCCATCTCCCCGAACCTGAGCCCCCCTTCCCTCGCCTTTCCCTCCGTGGGCTGGTGGGTGAGGACCTGAACAGGCCCCCTGGACCTCACGTGCACCTTGTCCGCCGCCATGTGGTGAAGCTTCTGGTAGTAGCAAACCCCTATGAAGATCTCTGCAGGAATCATCTCCCCGGTCATCCCGTTGTACATCACCTCCTTCCCCACGGGGTGGAAGCCCCTCTCCTTCAGCATCTCCCTGATCCTCTCCTCCGGCTCTCCCTCGAAGGTGGTGCCATCCACCTCCTTCCCCACCAGCGCGCCAGCCTTCCCCGCCACCATCTCCAGGAGCTGTCCTATCGACATCCTGGAGGGTATGGCATGGGGGTTGATGATGAGGTCGGGGACGATGCCGCTCTCCGTGAAGGGCATATCCGCTCCGTCCATCACCAATCCCACCACTCCCTTTTGTCCATGCCTGGAGGCGAACTTGTCCCCCACTTCGGGTATCCTGAGACTCCTCACTCTAACCCTTGCCGCCCTGTTCCCTTCAGCCGTCATCACCAGATAAACCATGTCAGCTATTCCCTCTTCCCCCGGCTTTACCCTGATGGAACTCTCCCTCCTTCCCACCTCCATCTTTACCCCAAACTCGTCCGTTTCCTCGAAGAATCGTGGGGGACTGGTCCTACCTATCACCACATCCTCCACCACGAGCCTGGACTCCGGCTCCACTATTCCCTCCTCCCCGAGGCTGGCATAATGGGAGATGTCCGAGTACCCCCTGACTTCCTCGCTGGGTATCTCGAACTTGTCCCTCTGCCCACCGGAGTACCTTCCCTCCTCGGCCTCGTAGATGGTGAAGGAGGTGCTCCTTCCCAGTCCGCGGTCTATCGAATCCCTGTTGACTATGAGGGCATCCTCCATGTTGTAACCGCCGTAACATGCGATGGCCACCACCAGGTTCTGACCGCAGGGCCTCTCCCTGAATCCCAGGAGGTCCATCACCTTGGTCCCCACCAAGGGGCGCTGCGGATAGTGGAGGAAGTAGGCGTGAGTATCGGTTCTGGTGTGCATGCTCACGGAGAAAACCCCCAGGGCCTGCTTCGCCATGTTCGCCCCGTAGGTGTTGCGGGGTGACTGGTTGTGCTCGGCGTAGGGAATGAGGGAAGCGCTGCCACCCAGCATGGCTAGGGGGTGAAGCTCCAGATGGGTGTGCTCGGGGGTGAGCTCCTCGGGGTTGACCGCCACGTAGGTGTTCTCCTCCTCGTCCGCATCCAGGTACTCGACCACCCCGCTCCTGACGAGCTCGCTCCAGCTCATCCTGCCGCTCCTGAGCATCTCCAGGTGCTGATCGGTGACCAGGGGTTTGCCGTCCTTCACCACTATCAGGGGTCTCCGCACCCTTCCCGGATCGCACCAGACCGTTACCTCGTTGGTGTCCTTCTTGAACCTGACGTTAACCTGGTCGCTGAGCTCCCCCTTCCTCCTTCTCTCCCTTATCTCGTTGGCCAGCTTCTCCCCGTCCTCCACCGTGCCTATCACCCTCCCGTTGAGGAAGACCGCCACCCTGCCGCTGCGCTCACCTCCCTTCCTGATGGGAAAGACCCCTATCCCGTAGAGGGTCTTCTCCACCCTCCCCTCATCATCTCCCGTGGAGATTTCGGCGGTGAGGGCGAGGTTCTTCACCAGACCGCAATTGGGTCCCTCGGGAGTTTCCGACGGACATATCTTCCCCCAGTGGGTGGGGTGGAGGTCCCTAGCCTCGAAGTGCGGCTGGCTCCTGCTCAGCGGGGAGATGATCCTGCGAAGGTGCGAGAGGGTGGAGATGTAGTTGGTCCTGTCCAGGAGCTGGCTCACCCCCGTCCTCCCGCCGGGCCAGTTCCCGGTCGCGAGGGTGTGCCTGATCTGCTCGGTGAGGAGGTCCGCCCTGGCCGCCGTCCTGAGGTTGAGCTCCCTGCCCCTGGAGTGGGAGCGCTCCAGCTGATACTTGATGTCCTTTATGAGGTTGACGAGGGCCACCCTGAAGATGTTCTCCAGCATCTCCCCGCTCAGCTTCAGGCGCTTGTTCCCGTAGTGGTCCTTGTCGTCCACCCCCCTCCTGCCCAGGGAGAGCTCTATCACCCTCTCCACCATGCTGCCCAGGAAGTAGGCCTTGGCCAGCCTGTCCTCGGGGGAGGTGCCTATGTGGGGAAGGAGGTACTTGTCCAGGACCTCCTGCGCCCTCTGGAGCCTGTAGCTCTTCACCTGCCCTATGGCCACCCTCTTCCCTATCACGTCCAGCGCGTCCTTCTCCGTCTTTATCTCCACGCCCTCCGTCAGGTTCTCGAAGAGCTCCCTCACGATCTCCGGGTCATCGGAGACCGCCTCCACGATGTCCTTGTCCTTGACCAGGCCCAGGGCCCTCATCACCACGACCAGCGGCAGCTGCCCCGGGACAGAGGGGAAGGAAACCCGTATCAAGCCGTCCTTCTTGCGCTCCACCACCACCAGCGCGCGGAAGCCCCGGCGGCTGGAGAAAACCTTGGCCACCTCCACCCCCAGGCGCTCGTCCCTCTCCACCAGGATGGAGTTCGTGGCCAGATCATCCTGGATGACGATGACCCTCTCCGACCCGTTGATGATGAAGTATCCCCCCGGATCCATGGGATCCTCCCCCATGGCCACCAGCTCCTCCTCGCTCTTTCCGCGGAGGACACATATTTTGGACTTCAGCATCACGGGAATTTCCCCTATCATCACCGTCTGGGGGGGAGACTTCTGTCCCTTGGAGACGATGCTCATCTCCAGGTGAAGAGGAGCCAGGTAGCTCATGTTGCGCATCCTGGCGATGTGAGGGGTAACCGTGGGGGGCCTCGAATAGGACCCGTCCGCCTCCCGGAACCAGGGTTCTCCCACCGTGATCTTGCCGAACTCTACATGGGTCCCCTCTATGTCCAGGTCTATCCCACCCACGTCGTCTATCACCCGCTGGAGGCCATTATCTATGAAATCGTTGTAAGAGTCCAGGTGCTGCCTGACCAGGCCCCTTTCCTTCAGGAAAGCCTCCACCAGAACCCATCGGTCCCGGAGCACCAACCCCCTATCCCTCCACCACGTATCTGTACGCCACCGTTCTCCCTGCCGTGAAGCTCTCCCTCTTGATCTCCACGATATCCCCGGGCTTCGCCCCTATGACCCTCGCCACCGGGTCTGAACTCTTCAGCAGGGGAAGCTGATGGGGCCTCACCCTGTACCTCTTCAGGACCTCTTCCCCCTCCTCCTTTGACAGTACTCTATGCTCAGGCACCAGCGCGTGCCCCCGGGGATCGAACTCCTCACTCATCCTCCCGCCCATACGGGCCTGGTGGGATTCGAACCCACGACTCCCGGCTTAAAAGGCCGGTGCGCTAGCCAGACTGCGCTACAGGCCCAACTAACGGAGGGGTCGAAACTACTTATATTTATCTCTTTCGGATAAGGGCCTGACGTGCCGATTTCCCGGACTTTGACTCCTCCGGGGACCCCCAAGAGCTCACTCGGCTTCGTATACCCTCCCCTTCTCCACCTCTCCCCTCTCGAACCTCTCCCTCATCTCGTCCGCTATCTTCTGCGCCAGGGGGGTGGGGTATTTCCCCGTGAGGCAGCCGAGACAGAGTTCCTCCCTCTTCATCCCCGTTGCCCTCACGAAGCCCTCCAGGGACTGATAGTGAACGGAGTCCGCCCCTATCAGGCGGGCTATCTCCTCCTCCCGGTGGGTGGAGCCTATCAGCTCCCCGAAGGTGGCCATATCTATGCCATAAAAGCAGGGGGAAAGGATGCGCGGAAAGGTGAAGTACATGTGGACCTCCGCGGCCCCGGCCATCCTGAGCTTCCTTATCACCCTCCTGGAGGTGTCACCCCTCACTATCGAGTCCTCCACCACCGCTATCCTCTTTCCCTTGAGGCTCTCCGTGACGTTGATCTTCTTGGAAATGATCTTCTCCCTCTCCTCGGAACTCGAGATGAAGGCCCGGTCCACCACATACCTGTGCCTCCTCACTCCCCTTTCCCAGGGTATGCCCGTGACCTCGTGCATTCCATAAGCCGCATCGTCACCCGTGGAGGGTATGGAGACTATCGCATCCACCCTTCTCTCGAGCTCCGGGTCTTCTCTGGCCAGGTTCCTCCCGAACTCCTCCCTCACCTTATAAACTGGCCTGCCATCGTGGAGCACGGAGTCGGGCCTGGCGAAGTAGGCGAACTCGAAGCTGCAGAAGGCCCTCCTCTCCCCCTCCACTATCTTCTCCCTCCTGGCCCCCTGCCCGGACCATATCAGCAGCTCCCCAGGCTGGACCTCCGCCTCGTACCTGAACTCGTTTATGTCCAACCCCACGCTCTCGGAAGAAACAGCGAAGGTCTGGTTGTCCGGGCTGCAGCCGTAGCACAGTGGCTTTATCCCCAGCGGGTCCCGGAAGGCGAAGAGCTCCCCCCTCTGTGTGATGCCCACCACGGAGAAGGCCCCTTCCACTTCCCTCATACAGCCTTCCACCGCCGAAACCAAGTCGGAGTTCTTCAACCCCTTAAGCAGCTTCCTGGAGAGAAGCTCTATGTCGGAGGAGGAGCAGGAGGGACCCCTCGTCTTCCCCCTCAGCTCCGCCCTGAGTTCCTTCACATTCACCAGATTTCCATTGAAGGCCAAAGCCACCCTCTCCTCCCCCCCCATCACAAAGGGCTGTATGTCCCTGAGGAGCCAGTATCTGGTGCTCCTTCCGGAGGTGGCGTACCTCACGTGCCCCATCCCCACGTGGCTCTTGAAAGCCCGGAAAAGCCTTCTCACCACGGGATGCCTCACGGGTGGGAGCAGGCCGAGGGAGCGGTGGGTGAAGAAGTCCCCCTCCCTGAACTCCGCGAACCCGTGAGAGTGATGTCCCCGATGGTTCTGGGAGATTAAACCCCAGTACACGTAGGGGAAGACCCCCTTGCCCTCAAAATCGAAAGCACCGAAGACCCCGCAGGACTCTCCAGAAACTTCCACTCCCCCACCAGAGGGGGTTGGAGGTCCTCCCTTAAAATTTCTTTCCCGTAACTCTCTCGTAGCACTCGACGTACTTCTTGGAGGTCTGGAGAACGACCTCGGGAGGGAGGCGGGGGGCTGGGGGCTTCTTGTCCCATCCCACGCTGATCAGGTAATCCCTCACGTACTGCTTGTCGAAGCTCGGGGGGTCCTTCCCCTCCTGGTACCCCTCCAAAGGCCAGAAGCGGGAGGAGTCCGGGGTTAGAACCTCATCTATCAGGAGAAGCTCCCCACGGCTGGAGCCGAACTCGAACTTGGTGTCGGCTATCAGAACTCCCCTCTTCTCGGCCAAGGAAAAGGCCCTCTCGTAAAGGGAAAGGGAGAGCTCCCTGATCTCCTCCGCCACTTTCCTTCCCAGTCTCTCCACCACCTCCTCCCACCGCACCTCCCTGTCGTGCCCGCTCTCCTCCTTGGTGGTGGGGGTGAGAAGGGGCTCCGGCAGCCTGGAGGCCTTCTTGAGGCCTGGAGGCAAATGAACCCCGCACACGCTCTTGCCAGCCGCATAGCTCTCCCAGGCTGACCCGTACAGGAAGCCCCTGACGATGAACTCGAAGGGGAAAGGGGAGGCCTTCCTCACCAGCATGCTCCTTCCGTCCACCGCCTCCACGAAGTGGCTCGGAACATCACTGAAGAGGTTGAACCAGAAAACGGAGAGCCTGTTCAGGGCCTCACCCTTGTGGGGAATGCCGTTCGGGAGCACCACATCGAAGGCCGAAATCCTGTCGGTGGAAACCACGAGGAGGTTTTCCCCCAGCTCGTAAATGTCCCTGACCTTCCCCCTCTTGTAGAGTTTGAGGGGAAGCTCCGATTGTAAGAGGGGCTCCTCTACCTCCATCCTCTCACAGCAGATTCGTCCGCGGAGAGGACTTCTTCCCTCCTCCTCCTCTGCCAGGAAGAGAGCTTCTCCGCCAGTCCTCTGTCCAACAGGGAGAGGATTTTGGCGGCTGCCAGGGCCGCCCCCTCCGGGTCCATCACCACCAGGGGGGCCACACCCTTGGGCATGCGCAGGGAGGAGAAGATGTCAAGGGGAAAGCTCTCCACCTTCACGGGGCAGGCTATCACGGGATGTCTCACCTGTGCGTCCACCATCCCGGAGAGAGCGTTGGACCTTCCCGCGAACGTGAGGTAGACCAGCTCCTCCCCGCTGCGCTCGTATTCCTCCAGCATCCGCAGGAGCCTATCGGGGGTCTTGTGGGCGGAGGCCACCCGCTCCTCGAACCTCACCCCAAGCTCCCTCAGGAGGGCCCTGGCGGGCTCCGCGAACTCCACATCCGCCCTGGACCCGTAGAGGACTACGACCTTCACTGCACCCGGGAGAGGGTCGGTGGGGAAGTTTTTAATCCTACCGCCCTCGTCCAGCTTTCGACTCCCGGCGGCCCATCGCTTCTTCCACGGCCTTCTTGATCATCCTCTTGGGTGGATAGGGGTAGTGCCTCCCCCCGTAGAAGTAAACCCTGCACCCGAGCTTGCACTCCCTTCGAACGAAATGACCAGCGCTCTCGGCAAGCTCCTCGCAAGAAGGGCACCTCCCCTTCGTGACCTCCTCTTGAACATCCCTACCATCCACCAGCACGGTGGGCGAACCCAAAAACCCGTGCTCCTTGGCCTTTTCCTCCGTGTCTATCAGTATTTCTTCCACCTCCGCTTTTACCCCCAGTTCTCTCAGGACCTCTCTGACCACCTCCTTGGTCTTCAGGCACCATGGGCAGTCCAATATGTACAGAATCTGAATCTTCACCTTCTTTCCCTCGATTATCTCCTTAAATTCTCCACTATGGAAGAGAAGATCTTTCTCCCGTCGCCCCACTCGGGAGGAGAATCACCCCCCGTCCAGTCGGGAAGCTGCCAGCCGAAGACCGCCCTCTCCGGATGGGGCATCAGGCCCATGATCCTGCCCGTGGAGTCGCATATGCCTGCAATATCGAAGAAGGACCCGTTGGGGTTCACCGGGTACCTCCCGCCCGCTGGCCTCCCCCTCCGGTCGCAGTACCTGAAGACCAGCTGATCCTTCTCACGGAGCTTCCTCAGGTACTCCTTCTCCCTGCCCGCCGGGAAAAGGAACTTCCCCTCCGCATGCGCCACGGGCATCCTCACCACCTCCCCCTTCCTCATCCCCCTCGTGAAGAGGCACTTCCCGCCGTTCTCCACCCTCAGATATGTCCACCTGCACTCGAACTTCGCCGAGTTGTTGAGGGCAAGGGCCGCCTGCACCTCCCCCCACTTGAAGCCTGGCAGGAGACCCGCCTCCACCAGCACCTGAAAGCCGTTGCAGATCCCCAGGATGGCCCCTCCTCCCTCCACGAACTCCCTAAGGACGGGGAGCATCCTCCCGGCAAGCTCCTTGCCCATGATCGCACCTGCCCTCACCCTGTCCCCGAAGGAGAAGCCACCGGGAATCACCAGCACGTCGTATCCCCTCAGTCCCTCCTCCAGCATCCTCCTGAAGTGGACCAGCTCCACCTCCGCACCAGCCTCCTCCAGAGCAACCTTCGTCTCGCCGTCGCAGTTGGTCCCGCCCGCCCTCACGACACAGGCCCTCACCACGCCGGATTCCTCCAGGCCTTCCTCAGCTCCTCCGCCCCCACCGTCCACCCACCTCCCTTCCCCCTGAACCTCAGTACCCCTTCCCCCACCACGTGCCCTATCCTCGCAGCTCTCCCCCCCGTCATCTCCCTGAACTCCTCCTCCCTTTCCTCCCTCACCTCCAGCAGGAACCTGCTGTTGGACTCCGAGAAGAGGAGGAAGTCCTCTCTGAGCCTGCCCTCGGAGGGGACCAGCGAAAGGTCCACCTCCGCCCCCACTTCCCCCCCCAGCACCATTTCGGCCAGGGCTACCCCCAGCCCACCCTCGGAGAGGTCGTGACACGCCCTCACCAGTTCTCTCCCCACGGCCTCCTCCACCACCTCCAGGTTCCTTCTGGCCTCCCCCAGTCTCACCCTGGGCACGCTCCTTCCGAGGTAACCGAACAGGGCATAGTACTCAGAACCACCCAGCTCCGGGAAGGTGGTTCCCACTAGGTAGAGGGGATCCCCCTCCCTCTTCAGCTCCACGGAAACGGCTCTTCTCACCTCCGGTATCACACCCACTGCCGTGATCAGGAGGGTGGGGGTCACAGGACCCAGCGGTGACTCGTTGTACAGGCTGTCCTTTCCCGAGATGAAGGGGGTACCCAGCCCCTTAGCGAAGCGGTAGCAGGCCTCGCAGGCCCTGACGAGCGAACCGAGCTGCTCCTCCTTCTCGGGGCTCCCCCACACGAAGTTGTCCAGCAGGGCTATCCTCCTGCCCCCCACGGCCACGTTGTTCCTCACCGCCTCCTCCAGGCTCGAAGCGGCCATCCAGTAAGGATCTATCTTCCCGTACCTGGGCTTCAGCCCGCAGGAGAGCACCACCCCCTTCTCCGAACCCCTGAGGGGTTTCAGGACCACCCCATCGTTGGGTCCCCCATGCTCCCCCTGCAGGGGCTTCAGAGCGGTGGCCCCCTGGACCTCGTGGTCGTAGGTCCTGATCACTTCCTCCCTGCTGCAGAGGTTGGGGGAGGAGAGGAGCCTGAGAAGGGCCTTCCTGGGCTCCGGAGGAGAAAAGCTCGGCTCCTCCAGGGGAGGTGCCCTCCACCTGGCCCTCCTCTCCACCAGCGGAGGAGAGAAGAGGAAGTCCAGATCAAGCTCGGCCACCCTGTGCCCGCGGTAAAAAACCCTGAGCGGGCCCTTCGTGAACCTTCCGATGGGGGTGGCCTCCACTTCCTCTTCCTCGAAGATCCTCACCACCTCCTCCACGTTCTCGGGAGGGACGCTCAGGGCCATCCTCTCCTGGGACTCCGAGACCCAGATCTCCCAGGGTTTCATGCCTGGGTACTTCAGCGGAACCTTCTCCAACCAAACCTCCACCCCGCAGCCGGCCTCCCTCGCCATCTCCCCGCTGGCGCAGGAAATCCCTCCTCCGCCCAGGTCGGTTACGGAGCTGGCCAGGCCCCTCTCCGCTATCTCCAGGATCCCCCTCTTGAGTTTTTCCTCTTCTATGGGGTCGGGGATCTGAACGGCCGGCCTGGAGACTTCCTCCGATTCCTCGGAGAGCTCCAGGGAAGCAAAGGTGACCCCGTGGATGCCGTCCCTGCCCGTCCTTCCTCCCGCCAGGACCAGCAGGTCCCCAGGCCTCGTCCTCTTCACGTAGCTCCTGAGGGGGAGAAGCCCCACGCACCCGCAGTAGACCACGGGATTGCCCACATAGCTCTCGTCGAAGTATATGGCCCCCGCCACGGTGGGGATGCCCATGTTGTTGCCGTAAGCCCCTATCCCTGCCACCACCCCCCGGTAGATGTAACGAGGATGCTTGATTCCGGCGGGAAGCCGCTCGTGGGGGAAGCTGAGGGGCCCGAAGCCAAGCACGTCCAGGCAGGCTATGGGCTTCGCCCACACGCCCAGGATGTCCCTGATCACGCCCCCCACCCCGGTGGCCGCCCCACCGAAGGGCTCGATGGCCGAGGGATGATTGTGGGTCTCCACCTTAACGGCGAGGGCGTACCCGTCCTCGAACTCCACGATGCCCGCGTTATCCTTGAAGGTGGAGATGCACCAGGGGAGAGAAAGCTCTTCAGTGACACGGCTTATGAAATCCCTGAAGAGCCTGACCCTTTTCCCCCCCATCCTCACCACCCCCTTGAAGGTCTTGTGGAAGCAGTGCTCCGACCAAGTCTGGGCGATCCCCTGCAGCTCCACATCGGTGGGGTCCCTGCCTCTCCTGGAGAAGTACCCGCGGCACTCCTCCATCTCCCTCAGGCTCATGGCCAGGCCCATCTCCCTGCTTATCCTGGAGAGGTCCTCCCTGCCCGCCTCCCGCAACCCTATCTCATAAACCTCGAAGGGGAGCGGGAGCCTCCTGTAAAGCTCGCTCAACCCCTCACCTTCCCAGCTTCCTGACCTCGAAGGAGTAGTCGTCCTTCACCGGGTTGGAGAGGAGCCTCCTGCACATCTCCTCCGTGAGCTTCCTGGCCTCCTGGAGGCTGGAGGCGGTGAACTCTATCTCGTATACCTTCACCACCCCCACGCGGTGGACCCTGTACCTGAGGTCCTGCAGAGCCTCCTTGGTGCTCTCCCCCTCCGGGTCCAGGTAGCCTGGCTTCAACCTCACCTCCACCCTGCTCAGATATTTCATGCCCTCCACCCGTACTCGAACTTTCCGGTTCCGCTCTTTATGATCACCCGGTTCCCCCCCTTTCCCCTTTCGCACCTCCCTATCACCCCTGCCTCCAGCTTAAATCCCTCCGAAACCCTCACCACCTCCTCCACGTCCTCCGGGTCCACCACCAGCTCAAAACCCACCCCCATGTTGAACACCTCGTACATCTCCCTCCACTCCACCCTCCCCTCCCTCTGCACGAGGAGGAAGATGGGATCGGGCTCGGGCAACCGGTCCTTCACATAAACGAGGTTCTTCCCCACCCTCAAACTCTTGGTGAGGCCTCCTCCCGTGTTGTGCACCATGAGCTTCACCCCTTCCCCCACCCTCTTGAGGATCCTCAGAACTACGGGAGCGAAGACGCGGGTGGGTGAGAGGATGGCCTCCCCCACCGTCATGCCCAGCTCGTCCAGATAATCGTCGAACCTGAACCTGCCCCGGTAACCCCCCCTGTCCACGAGCTCGGGATACCTCCGGGTGTACTCCCCCCTCATGAGCACGTGCCTGGCGAGGGTGATGCCGTTGCACATCATGCCGCTGTTTTCCCTCTTCTCGTACCTCGTCCTCCCTCCGCTCCTGAGGCCCACGATCAAATCTCCCGCTTTCACCCTCTCCCCCTTCCTCACCTCCGACAACCTCACTCTGGCCGCCAGGACACCGGCGAGGTCCAGCGTCCTCACCTGATCGGGAAGATCCGCCGTCTCCCCGCCCAGGAAAGGTATCTCCAGCCCCAGGGCCTCCAGCTCCTTGAGGGCCCTCCGGAAGCCGGAAACCAGGTGGAAGAGGAGCTCGCGCTTGGGGAGGAGGCGGGGGTTGAGGGTGAGGTAGTCCGCGAAGGCGAGGGGGTGGAAGGGACCCACGCAGACCACGTCGTCCACGTTCATGGCCAGGACATCCTGGGCCAGCCCCTCGAACCAGGACGGGTCCCCGGTCTCCCTCCAGTGGAGGTAGCTCTGCTGGGGCTTGCTCCCCGCCCCATCAGCATGCAGGATCAGCCCCGTCTCCCTTCCCTCCCTCCCCACCGGGCAGAAGGGTACCAAATCCGCGTCCAGGAGGGAGAGGAAGAGTTCCGTTCCCTCCTTCTTCGCGTCCACTCCTAGGGAACGGTAGAGGCTCAACCCTTTCCCCCCAGCGCCTCCGAGGCCAGGAGGGTGTTGTGGAGGAGCATCACGCGCGTCATGGGGCCCACCCCGCCAGGCACGGGCGCGAGGTGGGAGGCCTTTCGGCTCACCCCCTCAGGGTCCGCATCCCCCATCAGCTTCCCGCCCACGTAGTTCATGCCCACATCCACCACCACGGCACCCTCCCCCACCATTTCCTCGGTGAGGATGAAGGAAGGCCTCCTCCCCACCGCCGAGACCAGCAGCTCGGCTTCCCTGGTCCTCTCCTCCAGTTTCTTCGTCTTGGAGTGGCAGAGGAGGACGCTGGCATCCCTGTCCAAAAGGAGCTTGGCCAGGGGCTTCCCCACCAGGTCACTCCTGTTGATGATGACCGCCAGCTTCCCCCTCACCTCTATCCTGTACTTGTCCAGCAGCCTCAGGATGCCCTTGGGCGTGCACGGGAGGAGGCTTCTCTCTGGATCGTACTGTCCCTTCCACAGCTTCCCCACGTTGTAGGGGTGGAGGCCGTCCACATCCTTTTCTGGGGAGATCTCCTCCACCAGACGCTTCGGGTCAAGGTGGGGAGGAACGGGGAGCTGCACGAAGATTCCGTGAACTCTCCTGTCCTCGTTCAGACGGTGGATGAGCCCCTCCAGCTCCCCCTCCTCCACGGAAGAGGGAAAAGCGTGCAGCTCGAAGGAGATTCCCACCTCCGCGCAGTCCCTCCTCTTCCCCTCCACATAGATCTTGGAGGCCGGGTTGTCCCCCACCAGAAGGGTGGCAAGGGTGGGGGTTATCCCCCTCCTCTTCAGGCCCGCGACCCTCGCGCGCAGTTCCACCTTAATTTCTTCGGCCAGGGCCTTCCCGTCCATGAGCACGACCATGCTCTCCCTCAGAAGGAGGGAGTCGCCTTCTTCCCCAGCCTCTCCGCGTACCTGGAGAGCACCGGGGCCACCTCCCTCTCAAGAAAGCGATCGCACCTCTCCACGGCATCCCCCACATGCCTGGAGGGGTCGAGGACCTCCTCCAGCTCCTCAGGCGTCAGGAGACGACCCACCACGGGATCCTCCCTCAGAAGGGAAGGCAGGGGATTCTCCCTTCCTTCCCTGACCCTCTCCCAAGCCTGGAAGGAAAGCTTCCTCAGCCTCTCGTGCATCTCCTGCCTGTTCTCCCCCTTCCTCACCAGAAGCATCAGGAGGGGCTCCAGGGCGGAGAAGGGGGAGAAGAGCTTGAGGTTGCGGGTGATCATGGCCTGGTTCACCGTCATCCCCTCCACCACCTTCTGATATACCATAAGAACTTCTTCCACCGCCAGGAAGCTCTCCGCTATGATCACCCTTCGGTTGGCGGAATCATCCAGGGTGCGCTCGAGAAGGGTGTGGGAGGCGTTCTCCCAGGCCACCCTGGGCAGGGAGGCCACGTACCTGGCCAGCGAGCACATGCGCTCCGAGAGGACGGGATTGCGCTTGAAGGGCATGGCGGAGGAGCCCACCTGCGCCTCCCCCAGGGGCTCGGAGAGCTCCCCCCACACGGGTGAGTGCAGGTGCCTGAGGTCGGCCCCGAACTTGTGGGCGCTCTGGGCTATCCCTGCCAGAACGGAGAGGACCATGAAGTCCAGCTTCCTGGGGGCGGTCTGCCCCGAGATGGTGAAGTAGGAAAGGCCCAGCTTCTCCATCACCTTGGCCTCAAGCTCCGCAGGTTCGGCCTTTCCCCCAAGCAACCTCTTGAAGCTGGCGGAGGTTCCCACCGCCCCCTTCACTCCCTTCCCCTTCAGAAACTCTGAGAGCAGAAGCTCCACCGCCCTCAGGTCGAGGAGGAGGTCCTGGGCGTAGAAAGCCAGCCTGTACCCCACCGTGGTGGGCTCGGCCGGCTGGAGGTGGGTCCAGCCCATGCAGACGGTGGCCCTGTGCTCCTTTATCCTGAGGGAGAGGGAATGGAGGCAGTTGACCAGCCTGGTGAGGAGGAGGTCGAGGGCCCTCCTCATCCTCAGCACGTCCGCGTTGTCCTCTATGTCCATCGAGGTGGCCCCGAGGTGGAGCTTCCCTCCCCCTCTGGGACACTGCTGGGAGAAGACCTTGAGCTCCGCCATGAGGTCGTGCCTTATTTCCTTCTCCACCCTCTGGGAGAGCTCCAGGTCCACATGTTCCTTCCCCGCCTTCTCCCTGATCTCCCTCAGCTCCTCCTCGGAGATCAGACCGTACTCCGCCTGGGCCTCGGCCAGTGCTTTCCACACCTTCCTCCAGAGGGCCCTGTACTCCAGCTCTGAGAAGAGGGAGCGCATCTCCTCGCTCCCGTATCTCCAAGTGAAGGGAGACAGAAAGGTACGGTAGTCGAAGCCCATTTCTTCCTTCCTCTCCTTGAAAGGTTTTTAACTTTGGGGAGGAGAGAGGGGGAGGATGCGGGTCAGAAACGCCCTGATAAGCGTTTGGGACAAGAGGGATCTGGAGGAGTTCGCGAGGGGTTTGACGGAACTGGGGGTTCAAATCTTCTCGAGCGGGGGAACGGCAAGGTTTCTGCGGGAGAGGAGGATACCCGTGAAGGAGGTGAGCGAACTCACGGGCTTCCCCGAGATCCTGGACGGAAGGGTCAAGACCCTCCACCCCATCATCCACGCCGGCATTCTGGCCAGGAGGGATTTGCCCTCCCACCTGAACACCCTCAGGGAGAAGGGAATCCCCGCCATAGACCTGGTGGCCGTGAACCTCTACCCCTTCGTTGAGACCATCAGCAAGGCCGGGGTCACGCTGGAGGAGGCGCTGGAGAACATAGACATAGGGGGACCCGCCATGGTGAGGGCTGCCGCCAAGAACTACAGGGACGTGATCGTGGTGGTCAGGCCAGAGAGGTACGGGGAGGTCCTGAGGGAGCTGAGGGAGAAGGGGGACCTGAGCGAGGAGAAGAGGCTGGAGCTGGCCGTGGAGGCCTTCGCCCACACCTCCTCCTACGACTCGTCCGTTCAGGCCTACTTGGCGGGACTGACCCACGACAAAGGATTGCCGCCCTTCCTGGGGCTGAGCTACAGGAAGGTCTCCGACCTAAGGTACGGGCAGAACCCCCACCAGAGGGGGGCACTCTACACCGAGACCCCTGCCTGGGGAATAGCGAGCGCCAGGCTCCACCAGGGGAAAGAGCTCTCCTTCAACAACCTGATGGACCTGGATGCCGCCCTGGACCTCCTCAGGGAGTTCGAGGAGACGACGGCGGTGGTGATCAAGCACACCAACCCCTGCGGGCTGGCCTCGGACCCGGAGGTCAGGAGGGCCTACGTGAAGGCCAGGGAGTGCGACCCCATCTCCGCCTTCGGTGGGGTGGTGGGGATAAACCGGAGGGTCGACAGGGGAACGGCGGAGGAGATCACCTCCACCTTCATCGAGGCCGTGGTGGCGCCCTCCTACGAACCTGAGGCCCTGGAGGTGATGAAGAAGAAGACGAACATGAGGGTGCTGGAGCTCCCCTCCTTCGAAAGCAGGGCAAGGCTCCGCTTCAGGCAGATAAGCGGTGGGCTCCTGGTGGAGGACGAGAACTCCCTCCTCCTGCGCCCCCAGGAGCTCAGGGTGGTCACGGAGAGGAAGCCCACGCCGGAGGAGATGGAACAGCTCCTCTTCGCCTGGAAGGTGGTGAAGCACGTGAAATCCAACGCCATCGTGGTGGCCAGGGACAAGCAGGCGGTGGGGGTGGGGGCGGGACAAACCAGCAGGGTGGACTCCACGGAGATAGCCCTGAAAAAGGCGGGTCCGAGGGCCAGGGGGGCGGTCCTGGCCTCAGACGCCTTCTTCCCCTTCCCCGACTCCGTGCAGAAGGCCGCCGAGGCTGGAATCACGGCCATCATCCAGCCCGGAGGTTCCATCAGGGACCAGGAGTCCGTGAACGAGGCGAACAGGCACGGGATGGCCATGGTGTTCACCGGAGTGAGGCACTTCAAGCACTGACCCGGCCTCGGGCTCGAAGGGGAAAGAATGGAGGTGCTGGAGGAGGGAAGGGGGAAGCTGCTGGGATGGTGCGACCCAGAAGAGCACAGGGAATGGGTGAGGAAGAATAAGAGCAGGGAAATGGTGGAGAAGGTCACCACCCTGCAAGAGGCCGTCGCCCGCTTCGTGAAGAACGGGTGCCTGGTGGCCTTCGGGGGCTTCGGCCATGTGAGGGTCCCCATGGCCTTCATCTACGAGATGATCAGGCAGGGGAAGAGGGGCCTGAAGGTGGCCGGGAAAACTGCCGTGCACGACCTCGACTGCCTGATCGCGGCGGGCTGCGTGGCGGAGGTGGAGGTGGCCTACTCCTTCGGGCACGAGCTCAGGGGGCTCTCCCCCGCCTCCAGGAGGGCGGTGGAGGGGGGGAAGGTGAAGGTGGTGGCGGAGCTGAGCAACGCGGCCTACCAGTGGAGGTTCAGAGCGGCCGCCGCCGGCCTGCCCTTCATGCCCGCCTACGTGATGCTGGGGACCGACACCCTCAGGAGGAGCTCCGCGAAGGTGGTGAGGGACCCCTTCACCAAGAGGCCGATCTGCCTCGTCCCCGCCTGCTTCCCTGACGTGGCGGTGATCCACGTGCACGAGTGCGACGCCTACGGGAACTGCAGAATAGAGGGGGCGCTGGTGGAGGATTTCGAGCTGGCGAGGGCGGCCAAGAGGCTGGTGGTGACCACGGAGAGGATCATCCCCAACGAGAGGATAAGGAAGGAGCCCTGGAGGACCGTCATTCCCTACCTCTGCGTGGACGCCGTGGTGGAGGTGCCCTACGGCTCCCATCCCTGCAACATGCCTGGCATGTACTACTTCGACGAGGAGCACCTGGCGGAGTACCTCTCCTTCACCCGGACAGAGGAAGGCACGGCGGAGTACTTCAGGAAGTACGTGTACGGGGTGAAGGACTTCCCGCAGTACCTGGAGAGGGTGGGGGGGAAGAGGAAGCTGAGGTTGCTGGAGAGGCTGGAGAGGGGAAGGGGAACCTACTCCTACCCGTGGAGGGAGAAGGGATGAAGTACAGCAGGACGGAGATGATGGTGGTGGCCGCCTCCCGCCTGCTGGAGGACGGGAAAACCGTTCTCACCGGGACGGGAATGCCCGTGCTGGCTGCCCTCCTGGCCAGGGCCACCAGGGCTCCCGGGCTCTCCATCATCTTCGAAGCCGGAGGGGTGGCCCCACTGCAACCCCCCACCCTCCCCCTCTCGGTGGGAGACTCCATGACCGTGCACAGGGCGGTGATGGCCGCCAGTATGGACTACGTCATGTCGCTGGCGCAGGCGGGATACGCCGACTACGCCTTCCTGGGGGCTGCACAGATAGACCCCTACGGCAACCTCAACACGACGGTGATAGGCCCCTACGAGCATCCGAGGGTCAGGCTCCCGGGAAGCGGAGGGGCCAACGACTTCGGTTCTCTGTGCTGGAGGACCATCGTGCTGATGAAGCAGGAAAGGAACAGGTTCGTGGAGAAGCTGGACTTCCTCACCACCCCGGGCTACCTCACGGGAAAGGGTGCCAGGGAGAGGGCGGGGCTTCCCAGGAACACGGGGCCCTGGCGGGTGGTCACGCAGCTTGGAGTGTACGGGTTCGGGGAAGACCTGAGGCTCAGGCTCCTGCGGGTCTATCCTGGAGTGACGCTGGAAGAGGTGAGGAACTCCAGCGGCTTCGAGGTGGTGAGGGGAAGGGTGGAGGAAGAACCCGAACCCACCGCGAAGGAACTCAAAGCCCTGAGAAAGCTCGATCCCTACGGGATAGTGGTGGGAAAGTGAACTAGGTGCCCCTCTCCGACTCCGAGGGGAGGAGGACGTCGTGGGGCCTGGTCTCCTGGGCCCCCAGGGGAGAGAGAACGGCGAACCTGGCCTTCTCCCAGAGGTCCCTGATGCTCCTAGCCCCCGCGTACCCCATGGAGGCCCTCAGGCCCAGCACCAGCTCCTTCACGGCCGTGCTCACCTCACCCTTGTAGGGCACCCACCCCTCCACGCCCTCCGCTATCCCCTTGGAAGGAACGGAGTACCTGTCCAGCGAGTACCTCTTGGCCATGGCCGAGGGACTCCCCATCCCCCTGTACTGCTTGTAGTACCTTCCCCCTATGCTCACCAGCGTCCCTGGGGCCTCCTTGCACCTGGCGAAGAGGTTCCCCGCCATGACCACGGAGGCCCCGGCAGCCAGCGCCAGCGCTATGTCTCCCGGGCCCCTGACCCCCCCGTCGGCCATCACCGGGAGCTCCAGCCCGTAGTCCCTCAGGGCGTCGGCCACGCTTGCGGTGGCGTAGAGGGTGGGGGATCCCGCCTTCGTGACCTCGGTGGTCACGCATATCGAGCCGGAGCCCACCCCCGCCCTGAAACCGGCCACACCCTCCAGCTTGGTGATCACGTCCTCCGCGGCCTGGTAGGTCCCCACGTTCCCCACCACCAGGTCCGCCTCCACCTCCTCCAGCATCCTCTTGGTGGCCTCCAGCACGGCTGAGTTGTGGAAGTGGGCCACGTCCGTCACCAGCACGTTGACGTACCTGTCCAGCTTCTTCGCCCTCTCCAGGTCGAAGGGGGAGACCGCGGCCGCGCACAGGAGCTGTCCCTCCTCGTCCCTGGCCGCCTCCGGGTACTTTCCCCTGAGCATGATGTCCCTGAAGGTGATGAGCCCCCTGAGGTTCCCGTTCTCGTCCACGATGGGGAGCTTCTCGATCTTGTGCTGGTGGAGAAGGTCCTTCGCCTCCTCCAGGCTTATCCCTTCCCTGGCCGTCACCACCTCCTTCGTCATCACGCTTTCCACCCTGAACTCGGGGTTGGCGAAGCGCACGTCCCTGCCCGTCAGGATGCCCACCAGCTTCCCACCCTTCACCACCGGAAGACCCGAGATGTGGTGGGCCTCCATGAGCTTCATGGCCTCGCCCACCGTCTGGTCAGGGGCCACGGTCACCACCTCCCTTATCACCAGGGACTCCGCCCGCTTCACCTTCTTGGCCATCTCCACCTGCTCCTCCACGCTGCAGTTGCGGTGGAGGACGCCCACCCCTCCCTCCCTCGCCATCGCTATCGCCATCTCGGTCTCCGTGACGGTGTCCATCGGGGAGGAGACAAGGGGAATGTTCAGGGAATAGTTCTTGGTGAACCTGGTCCTCACGTCGATCTCGGAGGGCTCGACCGCCAGCCCGGGGAGCAGGATGAGGTCGTGGAAGGTGAGGGCCAGTTCAGCCCCCGTCACTTTCCTCCTGAAGCCTCCCTCCGGCACTCTTCCACCTTCTATCAAGGAAAGGGGGGAGTTTAACCCTATCGGGAGACGGGGGGTCCTCCCTCGAACTCCCTCAGCAGTCTCTCCACTTCGCCCCTCACCTTCTCCACCTCCACCACCACCACTCCCTCTCCCGGCTGCCCGTACAGGACCACGGTGCCCGGAGGGGACTTCGCCACGGCCGCGAGCGTGGCCAGGTCCTCCTCCCCCTCCACCACTATCTTCAGGGGAGGGGGGAGGTCGAAGGTCTCCCACAGCTCCCTGGAGAGGGTGGCCGGTGGATTCACCACCCTCCTCTCGGGAAAATCCAGCTCCTCCACCCTCCTCCTCTCCTCTCCAGACAGGGGGGAGCGGAGGGTCTTGAAGTCCACCACGCAGACATCGGGCCTCACCCCCTCTCCCAGGAGGGTGGCGGTGACCATGTCCCCCACCGTCACTATCCTTCTCGGTCGGAGGGTTCTCACGTGCCTCAGGGCCTCCCCCATGCTTGGGAAGACCCTGCCCAGCGGCCTCTTGAGCCTGTCCCTGAGGTGCTCCGGAAGCCTCATCCCAACCTCCCCAGCAGGAAGGCCAGCAGGCCGAAGAGCATCCAGAGGAGGGAGAGGCGCTTGAGCTCCGCTGCCTTACTGGCCGAGGGCTTCCTCAGGGAGAGGAAACCCGTGGAGAGGAAGCCCGCGTCCGCCAGCACCACGGGAGGAAGGTACCAGGGGGAGACCTCACCCAGCAGAAGGGGGAGGGGGCTCAGCGCCACGGCCGAGAGGTAGAAGAGGAGGACGAAGGAAGCCGCACCCTTCTGGCCTCTGGAGACCGCGAGCGTCCTGATCCCCCTTCTCCTGTCCCCCTCCACATCCGCCATCCCCTTCAAAATCTCTCTCCCCGTGTTGGAAAGGAAAGCCATGAGCAGGAAGAAGGAGAGGGTAAGGGTGGGTTCTTCGCCCACCACCAGGGGACCGTAGAGGAAAGGTATGGCCACGCAGGTGCTCACCATCAGGTTGCCGGGCAGCCCCGTCCTCTTCCCCCTCGCGTTGTAGTAGGTGGAAAGAAGGAAGGAGAGAACGGCGACGAGCAGGGGATAGAGGGTCCCCCTCTCCACCCAGCTCCCGGCCGCGGAGAGAAGGCCGAGCGCCGCCAGCCAGGAAGCGAAGAGGAGGGCCTCTCCCGTCGAAACGAGGCCGCTTGGGATGGGCCGGCCAGGCTGGTTCACCTCGTCCACGAAGCGGTCGAAGTAATCGTTCACCGTCATGGAGGCCCCTGTGAGGAAGAAAGCCGTGGAGAAACCGAGAAGGCTCGGGAGGAACTCCAGCCTGCCCACGGCCAGGATCTCCCCCACCAGGACGGCGAGCCCCATCATGAGGCAGTTGGGAAGCCTGAGAAGGGAGAGAAAAGCCCGGAGCCTGCGCAGGGGGGTCTTCATGACTTTCAAGGGGGATGAACCCTCCAAGTTTTAACCCTACCGAAATCCCCTCCGAAAAAGCTCACCCTATAATAACCCTACGCGCCAAAAACACCGAAGGACATGGAGCTCAAGAAAACCACCTCACTCTGCCCGGAGTGCCTCAGTATTCTCCAGGCGACCCTTTACGAGAAAGATGGCAAGGTCTGGATGAAGAAGGTCTGCCCGGAGCACGGGGAGTTCGAGGAGGTTTACAGCGGGTCCTCCGAGTGGTACAGGAGGGCCGAACGGTACGCGATGGACGGAAGGGGGGTGGAGAACCCGCAGGTGACCAAGAAGGATCCCTCCTGCCCTCAAGACTGCGGCCTGTGCAGCCTCCACCTGAGCCATACGGCGCTTGCAAACATCGTGCTGACGAACAGGTGCGATCTGACGTGCTGGTATTGCTTTTTTTTCGCCCAGCGACTCGGCTACGTCTACGAGCCCACCCTCAAGCAAATTGAGGAGATGCTCAAGGTCCTCAAGAGCGAGAAACCCATCGCGTGCAACGCGGTGCAACTGACGGGTGGGGAGCCCTGCCTGAGGGAGGATCTCCTCGAGATCATAAGGCTGATCAAATCTTACGACTTCGACCACATCCAGCTCAACACCAACGGGATAAGGCTGGCGCAGGAACCGGAACTCGCGTCGAAGGTCCGCGAGGCCGGGGTGAACACCCTCTACCTCAGTTTCGATGGGGTGAGCGAGAAAACGAACCCCAAAAACCACTGGGAGTTCCCCCTGGCCCTGGAGAACTGCCGGAAAGCGGGACTGGGGATAGTGCTCGTACCCACCGTCATCAAGGGAGTGAACGACCATGAGATCGGGGACATCGTGAAGTACGCCTTCAGGAACCTCGACATCGTCAGAAGCGTGAACTTCCAGCCGGTTTCCCTCGTGGGGAGGATGCCCCGCGAGGAGAGGGACCGGTACAGGATAACCATCCCCGACGTCATCAAGAAACTGGAGGAGCAGACCAACGGGGAGGTAACCCTGCAGGACTTTTTCCCCGTGCCCACGGCCCTCGTGATAAGCAGGTTCATCGAGGGGCTCACGGGCAGACCGAGCTACGACCTCAGCTCCCACTTCGCGTGCGGAGCGGCGACCTACGTGTTCAGGGAGAACGGAAGGATGATCCCGATCACCAGGTTCATAGACGTGGAGGGCTTCCTGGAGTACATGAGGGAGAAGACGGAGGAGCTGAAGAGGGGAAAGAGCAGGACCCTCATGAAACTGAAGCTCCTCGCCTCCATAGGGAAGTTCATAGACTCGAGGAAGAAGCCCAGGGACCTCAAGCTGGGCAGGCTCATCTATCAGATTTTCGTGAGACGGAACTACGGCGCCCTCGGCCAGTTCCACATGAAGTCCCTCTTCATAGGGATGATGCACTTCATGGACCTCTACAACTACGACGTGGAGAGGGTGAAGAGGTGCTGCATCCACTACGTGATGAGCGACAACAGGGTGGTTCCCTTCTGCGCCTTCAACGTCATCCCCGAGTGGTACAGGGACAAGGACCAGGAGAGCCAGGGAGTCCCCATAGAGGAGTGGGAGAGGAGGACCGGGAAGAAGCTCAGGGACGACCTCTACAAGCGCGACGTGGAAAGGCTCAAGCGGACGGACGCTTACCGTAAGTTCGAGCAGGATCTGAAGGAGATAAAGTCAGGCCTTTACTAGCTCGGCGAGCGATGCGCAACGCTTCCCTTATAAGTCCACCGGAAAAGTTAGCTGAAGATGTCAGAGCAACAGGAGTACGACGTGATCGTGGTGGGTGCAGGGCCCGCGGGCCTGATGGCTTCCAGGAAGGCCGCTGAGGCCGGGGCCAGCACCCTCCTGCTGGAGAGGGAGAACTCCCTGGGGAAAAAGCCCTGCGGGGAGGCTGTGTCCGTGTCCACGCTCGAGGACGCCGGAGTGAAGGGAGGGAGGTTCATCCGCAACCGCGTGGAGATCTTCAGGGTGCACGCCCCTGACGAGCGGAAGTACGTGGACATCCTCTCCCGCAAGCTGGGAACGGCGGGATACGTGATAGAGAAGGGACTCTTCCTGAAAGAGCTGGCCTACCTGGCCGTCAAGAGGGGAGTGGAGATGAGGATGGGTTCGCCCGTGCTGGACCTGAGGAGGGTGGAGGGGTGGTGGGAGGTCCTAGTCAAGCAGGGGGCGGAGAGGAGGAAGTTCAGGGGAAAGATAGTGATAGGATGCGACGGGGTGAACTCGGTGGTGGCCGGGAAGGCCCTGCGGGTGAAAAAGCCCGAGGTCATCCCCTGCTTCCAGTACAAGATGGTGAAC
This sequence comes from Hadarchaeales archaeon (SeqCode), assembly GCA_038851755.1. GTDB lineage: Archaea > Hadarchaeota > Hadarchaeia > Hadarchaeales > WYZ-LMO6 > WYZ-LMO6. The sequence goes on from JAWCKR010000001.1 coordinate 82,935, forward strand.
TGCGGGGTAGAGGACCCGCACACGCTGGAGGTCTACCTGGGGAAGGAGGTGGCCCCCGGGGGCTACGTGTGGCTCTTCCCGAAGGACGGGGGGGAAGCCAACGTGGGGATAGGGGTGAGGGGGGCGCCGGCCAAGCCCTACCTAGACCGCTTCCTCTCCTCCCATCCCGAGCTCTTCGGCGGGGCCGGCGTGGTGGAGGTGGGCGCTGCACCCGTGCCGGTGGGGGGGGAAGTCGAGAGGGTGGTGGGGGAGGGGGTGATGGTGTGCGGGGATGCGGGCGGGCAGGTGATACCCCTCACGGGGGGAGGAATCCACTCCTCCGTGGTCGCGGGGAAGATGGCGGGAGAGGTGGCGGGAGAGGCCGTGAAGGGGGGCAGGGAACTGCAGGAATACCCCCGGAGATACGAGGAGTGGAGCGAAAGGATCTCCCGGAGCCTGAAGGTGCTCAGGCTCATAGAGAAGCTGAGCGACAAGGAGCTGAACCAGCTGGCCGACCTCCTCACCGGCCAGGACGTGGTGGACCTGGCCAACGGGACCAACCTGAAAAGGGTGGGGAGGAAGCTCCTGCGGCATCCTCACTTCGCCCTCCGCCTGGCGAGGGGGCTGCTGGGTGGTTGAGCTGGGCAGGGTGGAGAAGTACCTGAGGGAGGGGATGCGAAAGCATCCGCTGCACCTCACGCTGGTGGACCCCGAGAAGACCCGCGGGGACAAAGCGGGGGAACTCTGCAGGAGGGCGGAGAAAGCGGGGACCTCGGCCATCATGGTCGGGGGCTCCACCGTGTGCTCCACCACCCTCGTGGACGAAACGGTGAAGGCCATCAAGAAGGAGGTGGAGCTCCCCGTCATCCTTTTTCCCAACAACCTCTCCGGCATCAGCAGGTACGCCGACGCCATCTTCTTCATGTCCCTCCTCAACTCCTCCAACCCCTACTTCCTCATCGACGCGCAGGCCCTGGGGGCTCCCCTCGTGAGGGAGTACGGCCTGGAGGTCCTCCCCATGGGCTACCTCATCCTGGGACCGGGGGGAACGGCGGGCTTCGTGGGGCAGGCGAGGTTCCTCCCGCTGGAAAAGGCGGAGCTGGCGGCAGCCTACGCTCTAGCCGCCCAGTACCTGGGGATGCACTTCGTCTACCTGGAAGCGGGCTCGGGGGCCCCCACGCCCGTTCCACCCCAGACCATCTCCGCCGTCCGGAAGTGCGTGGACCTCCCCCTCATCGTGGGAGGGGGAATAAGGACGGGAGAGGAGGCCAGGAGGGCGGCGCAGGCCGGGGCGGACCTGGTGGTGACGGGAACGGTGGTGGAGGAGGGAAGGGTGGAGGAGAAGATAGGGGAAATGGTGGAGGCCCTCCGAAAGGTGCGCCGGGGTAAGGAGCGTTGAGGGACATCCACACCATCGACCTCCCCACCAGAGTGGTGGTGGGGAGAAAGGTGATCGAGAAGGTGGGGGAGACCTGCAGGGAGCTGGGCTTGAGGGGGAGGGTCCTGGTGCTCTCTGGTCCCCACACCCAAACCAGGGCCGGAAGGAGGGTGATCACCTCACTGGAGGAAGAGGGCTTCGAGCCCAACCTCCTCAGGGTGGAGGGGGAACCCCTGGAGGAGGTGGAGGAGGAGATCCGGAGGACCAGGCCCTCCTTCCTGGTGGGGGTGGGGGGAGGGAGGGTGATAGACCTGGCCAAGTACTCCTCCTCGAGGGCCCGTCTTCCCTTCCTCAGCGTCCCCACCGCCGCCTCCCACGACGGCATCGCCAGCTCCAGGGCCTCCCTGCGCAGGCTGGGACCCCTCTCCGTGGACGCACGCACCCCCCTCGCCATCCTGGCCGACGTGGAGGTGATCTCCCGTTCCCCCCACCGCCTCACGGCGAGCGGGTGCGGTGACCTGATGGCCAAGTTCACCGCCGTGAGGGACTGGAGGCTCTCCCACCTCCTCACGGGGGAGTACTACGGGGACTACTCCGCACAGCTGGCCCTGATGAGCGCGGAGGTGACGGCGCGCAACTCCAAGCTGATAGGGGAGGGAAAGGAGGAAGGGGTGAGGGTGGTGGTGGAGGCCCTCATCAGCTGCGGGGTGGCCATGTGCATCGCCGGCAGCTCCAGGCCCTGCAGCGGCTCGGAGCACTCCTTCGCCCACGCGCTCGAGGAGGTCTCCCCCAACCCCTCCCTGCACGGGGAGAGGTGCGGGGTGGGCACCATCCTCATGGCCTACCTCCACGGGATGAACTGGAAGAGGGTGCGCAGGGTCCTCTCGGAGGTGGGAGCACCCACCACGGCGGAGGAGCTGGGAGTGGAGGGGGAGGCGGTGGTGGAGGCCATGCTCAGGGCCAGGGAAATCAGGCCCGAGAGGTTCACCATCCTGAACAGGAAAAAGCTGAACAAGGAGATGGCGAGGAGGATAGCGGAAAAAACGGGAGTGGTCTAGGAGGGAAAGCCCGTCTCGGAGAGGAGCTCCCGGGAAGAGTTCCCGAAGACCTCCTTTCTCATCTCCTCGAGCAGGAGGTCAAGGTTCCTCCCCTCCTTCGCGGAGATGGGGAGGACGGGAAGGGGGAGCCTGCCCAGCACCTCCATCTTCTCCCCCAGCTCCTGAGGGGAGAGGAGGTCCACCTTGTTGAGGGCCACCAGGATCCTCAGTCCCCTCTCCGAGAGGATCTCCAGACTCACCTTGAGCTTCCTGAGGATCTCCGACATGGGGTCGCTTCCGTCCACCACCAGGACCACCAGGTCCGCGGAGTAAATCTCCTCGAGGGCCGCCTTGAAGGCCTCCACCATCCAGGGGGGCAGTCCCTCGATGAAGCCCACGGAGTCCGTCATCAGGACCCTCTCGCAGCCCTTCACGGCCCTCGTCCTGACCGTCAGGGTGGTGAACATCCTGTCGTCCACCTCCACATCGGAGCGGGTGAGGGCGTTCAGGAGGGTGGACTTGCCGGCGTTGGTGTACCCCGCCAGAGCCACCAGCCTGAAACCCCTCCTCCTGCGCTGACCCCTCCTCTTCTCCCTCGACTCCGCCAGGGCCCTGAGCTTCTTCCTAAGGATGGCCATCCTCCTCTTCACCATGTCCAGGTACATGTTGAGCTCGTACTCACCCCTCCCCCGGAACCCTGGCTGCTCGACCGAGAGGAGGTTCCTTATCCTCTCCCTCAGCCTGGGGAATTCGTAGCTGAGCCTGGCGTACTCCACCTGCAGCTTCGCCTCCGGTGATCCGGCCCTGCGGGCGAAGATCTCCAGGATGAGCTGAAACCTGTCCATCACCTCCACCCCCAGGGCCCTGTTCAGGTTGAAGAGCTGCGAGGGGGTGAGCTGGTTGGCGAAGATCACGAGCTCCGCCCCCTTCAGCCTCACGAGCTCGGCCACCTCCCCCACCTTCCCCCTTCCTATCTGGAAGGCCGGATCGGCCTCCCTCACCTGCACCACCTTCCCCACCACCTCGTGCCCCATGGTCTCGGCCAGCTCCTGCAGCTCCCCCAGCTCGTCCCTTCCGCCCGGCTGCACCCTCTGCACGAGAACGGTACGCATCTCAGTAACTGGGTTTCCTGGAGTTTAATCCTGCCCCTCGGCGTCCCTATAAAGTGTACCTCCCAAGGGGGGAAGATGCGGAGGCATGCGCACGCAGACCCCGGAGGGAAGAGGAAACGCGCCTCTCTCCTCATGGCCGCGCTGACGATGTCCCCCCTCATCCTTTCCCTCTCCCTCCCGCCAGCCGGTGCCCTCCGCCTCTCCCCCTCCTACACCTCGGTGGTGGTGGAGTTCCAGATCCTGGAGGACAGGACGGTAAGGGTGGGAGAGAACTGCGTCCTCAACCTCCCAAGTTTCTATTCTTCTATCACCATCAAGCGCACCCTTCCCTCCGAGAACGTGCAGGAGCTGGAGGCCTGGTGCGAACCTGGGGAGCTGAGGCTGGAGAACCGAACCGTGGAGGAGGGGACCGAGGTGACCCTCACCATCTCGTTCAGCTCTCCCTTCCGGGGGGAGCTGAGGTACGGGCTCTCCTACAGGGCGGCGGGATGGGTGGGCGGGGCTGGGCCCAAGTACGAGGCGGTGCTCGGGGGGGTGAGGATAGGGGCTGGAGGCTACCCCTACGAGAGCTACCGGATCACCATCAGGGGACCTCCCGGAAGCAAACTCTTCTGGCACGAGCCCAGGGATGCCGTTCCCTCGGCCGATGGCCTCTCCGTCACCTACTCCACCTCCGTGGGGGCACCAGGAAGCTTCGGAGGGATGCTCGCCACCTTCTACACCACGCCCGTCTACTACAAGCTCACCCTCACGGAGAGCCTGGGGAACTCCGGTGGGAGCAGCTGCGACCTGGTGATGAACCTCCTCCTCTTCAGCGAGGGGAAGGCGCATTTCGCCTCGCTGGTTACCTCCGACCCTTCGCCCGGCAGCCTCTACGCGGACGAGGAGAACAACTTCTACGCCTCCTTCAGGCTGAAGCTGGCGCCAGGTGAGAACAAACGGGTAAAGGTGGAACTGGTGTGGAAGGTGGAGCTGTACGATCCGGGGATTTCCTCCGAGAACTCAGGTACCCTCGACGACCTGCCCCAGGGCATGGAGGAGTACACGGTGGAAAGGAAGTGGTGGGAGGTGGAGGAGCTGCGCCCCCTCTCCCTCCAGCTCACGGGAGGGGAGAGGAACCTCTACCTCCTCTGCCGCGAGCTTCTCCGGTGGATGGACGGCGCCATCGCCTACGTGCCCACCCAGGAGAGGCAGGGGGCCCTGGAGACCTACCGAAGGGGAGCGGGGGACTGCGACTGCCTGAGCGACCTCCTCATCGCCCTGCTCCGGTCCCTGGGCGTGCCCTCCCGCCTCTCCTTCGGCTGGACCGCGGAGGAAAACGGGGCTGGGAACCACGCCTGGGTGGAGGTCCATCTCCCGGGATGGGGGTGGCAACCGGTGGACCCCACCTGGTCGAAGGGCTCCGAGAAGTACCTCTTCAGGATGGACCCCCTCCACCTCTGCAGGGGCTCCAGGGGGCTGACCTCCTCCGACTCCTACCTCTCCAGGGCCTACTACGGGGGCTACCCGGAGGTGGGGCTCGAGGAAGTCTCCCTCGTCCTCCTCTCGGAGGAGGAGGCCCTGCAGGAGTTCCTCCTCTCCGCCCGCACCCTTCTGTGCCTGGCGGAGGAGGGGGGGGAGGACCCCAGGCTGGAGGTGGCCCGGGAGAGCCTCCGGAGAGCCGAGAACGGCGGGGGAATGGAAGAAGCCCTTCGATCCCTCTCCCTTTCCCTCTCGGTGCTGAGGGAAAGGGGGAAACCGCTCGAACTCCCCCGCAGGGTTCCCACCTGGGCTCTGGCGCTACTGGCGGGAAGTGCGGCGGCGCTGGCGTTGGCGCTGGGGCTGGGCCTGAGGAGGAGAGCCTGACCCGACCCTGGGCAACTCCTTCAGGGCCTTCTCCACCAGCTCCCTCGGGTACTCGTAGTCCTCCAGCTTCCCCTGCAGGTAGGCGTCCCACGCCCCCAAATCGAGCATGCCATGCCCGCTGCAGTTGAAGAGGATCACCTTTTCCTCCCCCGTGCGCTTGCACCTCAGGGCCTCGTCCACCACCGCCCTTATCGCGTGGGCCGTCTCGGGGGCGACCACGAAGCCCTCCGCCCTGGCGAAGAGGTTGGCCGCCTCGAACACCTCGTTCTGGTGGTAGGCCAGGGCACCCACGTAACCCTCCTTGGTGAGCTTGCAGAGGAGGGGGGCGTCACCGTGGTACCTGAGACCACCCGCGTGGATGGGCGGGGGAACGAAGGTGTGCCCGAGGGTGTACATCTTCAGGAGAGGTGTGAGCCCGGCCGAGTCACCGTGGTCGTAGGTGTAAATCCCCTTGGTGAGGGTGGGACAGGCTTTGGGCTCGCAGGAGAAGGCCTGCAGCTCGGGCTTTTTCCCCGTGAGCTTGTCCATCAGGAAGGGGAAGAGGAGACCCGCGTAGTTGCTCCCCCCTCCCACGCACCCGAGGATCACGTCGGGATACTCCCCCGCCAACTCCATCTGTTTCTTGGCCTCCAGCCCCACCACGGTCTGGTGCAGGAGAACGTGGTTCAGCACGCTTCCCAGGGAGTACTTGGTGTTCCTGTGGGTGACGGCGTCCTCGATGGCCTCGGAGATGGCTATGCCCAGACTGCCGGGGTTCTGCGGATCCTCCTCCAGAATCCTCCTGCCGTACTCCGTCCTCTCGCTGGGACTGGGAACGCACTCCGCCCCCCATATCTCCATGAGGATCCTCCGGTAGGGCTTACCCTCGTAGCTAACCCTGACCATGTACACGGTGCACTCCAGCCCGAAGAGCATGGTGGCGAAGGCCAATGCACTTCCCCACTGTCCCGCCCCCGTTTCCGTGGTCAGCCTCTCCACGCCCTCCTTCATGTTGTAGTAGGCCTGGGCCACCGAGGTGTTCGGCTTGTGGCTCCCCGCGGGGCTCACCCCCTCCCACTTGTAGTAAATCCTGGCGGGGGTCTTCAGCATGCGCTCCAGCCTGACCGCCCTGTAGAGGGGGGTGGGCCTCCAGATCCTGTAGACCTCCCTCACCTCCTCGGGGATGGGTATCCACCTCTCCTGGCTGACCTCCTGCTTGATCAGCTCCCTGGGGAAGATGGGCTCCAGATCCTGTGGGCCCACGGGCTTCCCCGTGGCCGGGTTGAGGGGGGGATCCAGAGGGGAGGGAAGGTCCGCCTGGATGTTGTACCAGGCCTTGGGCAGCTCCTCCTCGTCCAGCAGGAACTTCACGCGCTCCATCGGCTCTTCTTTTTTTTCACAAAGAATAAAAATGTTCCTTAAGGCACAAATCTGTTCTTCCCCAGGGAAAGGAGGAACTCACGGGTCTTGGTCCCCAGACCCAGCGTCTCAGCCCTCAGGAGGTCCTCCACCCCATCCACGTCCGTGGCCACCGTCTCCGACCGGTAAATCTTGGGCCTTATCCCCGCCCTGAGGCTCTCCCTCACATGGAGGGGGAAGCTCTCCCCTCCGAACCTGAGGGGGATCACGTCGGGCGGGCGCAGGAACAGGGCGTTGGTCCCCCGGGCGTAAGAGGGGGCGATCACCACCTCCCTCTCGGAGGAAGCCATCCCCACTATCCCCTCCACATCATCCACCCTGAGGAAGGGAAGATCGGCGGGGAGGATCAGGACCTCCCTCGCTCCCTCCCTCACCGCCCTCCCCACCGCCAGCGAGAGGGCCAGGTTCAGCTCCAGCCCGGGCTCCCTCAGGACCTCCGCGCCCATCCCGGAGGCGAGGCGCAGGACCTCCTCGTCCGGTGAGACCACCACCCTCCTCATCCTCACCCTGGAGAGGACCCCCAGCATGTCAGAAAGCATGCACAGGACCAGTTCCCTCCTCTCCGGGGGAGTGAGGACCCCCTCGAAGGTGGACTTGGCCCTAGAGAGGGGTTTCAGGGGCAGAACCACCCAGCCTTTTCCTTCCTCCACGGTCTCCATGAACTCACGGAAGAAGACGCTTTTACCCCTTCGGAGGGATACGTGATTTATTACCGGGGGCATCGAGGAAAGGGTATGGACCCCCCCCGCAAGGTGGTGACCTATTCCCTGAACGTCTTCGTGCCCCTCACCAACTTCTGTAGGAACCGATGCGCCTACTGCGGCTTCAGAAGGGAGGAGGGGGAAGCCACCTTCCTCTCTCCACAGGAGGTCTTCTCCCTCGTGCTAAGGGGGAAGAAGGCCGGATGCTCGGAAGTGCTGCTCACGCTGGGGGAGAGACCCGAGGTCTACCCCTCAGCGAGGGAGAAGCTCAGGGAGCTGGGCTACCGGACCACCTCCGAGTACCTGGAGGACCTGTGCAGGCACATCCTCAGGTTGGGCCTTCTCCCCCACACCAACGCGGGGGTGCTGAGCGAGGAAGAGCTGGGCAGGCTCAGGAGGTACAACGCCAGCATGGGGTTGATGCTGGAGTGCGCCGCCAGGCTCGAGGCCCACCGGGAGAGTCCAGGGAAGGACCCGGAGCTCAGGCTGAGGTTCATAGAGAAGGCCGGGAGGCTCAGGATCCCCTTCACCACGGGCCTCCTGGTGGGGATAGGGGAGAACCGAGAGGACAGGAGGAGGTCGCTGGAGGAGATAAGAAGACTGCACGAGGAGTACGGGCATATCCAGGAGGTCATCGTCCAGCCCTTTTCTCCCAAGCCAGGGACCCCGATGGGCGGTTTTCCCCCTCCCAGCCCGGAGGAGCTGCTGGACACCGTGAGGATGGCCGCGGAGATCCTTCCCCCAGACATGGGCATCCAGATCCCCCCGAACCTGGTTCCGGATGTGGTGCCCTTCCTCGAGGCTGGGGCCAACGACCTCGGAGGCCTCTCCGAGGTCACCCCTGACTTCGTGAATCCGGAGCACAACTGGCCTCCGCTGGGGGAGCTCCGGAGGAAGGTGGAGTCCGCAGGTTTCGAGCTCAGGGAAAGGCTACCCCTTTATCCCAAATACGCGACCGATGCCTCTTTCATGTCCGAGGAGGTCAGGAAGGTCACCTCCAGGCTGGCCGATGGGGAAGGCTACAGGCGTCCTCTCCAAAAAGATTAAGAACGTGGGAACCAGAGGCTCCAACATGAAAGGGGGAAGAGCGAGGGGCTCCTCCGCCCTGGAGGGACGGTGGGAGAAAAGGCTGGCGGAGATAGACCCCCTCGTGGCCGGGGCCCTGGACAGATCCCTCTCCGGCAAAAGCCTGAGTTTGAGGGAGACGGCAGAGCTGCTCAGGACGGAGGGGAGGGAACTGCAGCTCCTCCTCCTGGCGGCGGACCTGGTGAGGAGAGGGCTCGTGGGTGAGGTCGCCACCTACGTGGTCAACCGGAACATCAATCACACCAACATCTGCACGGGCTCCTGCAGGTTCTGCGCCTTCCGCCGCCCCCCCTCCCATCCGGAGGCCTACTCCCTCACCCCCCAGCAGCTGAGGGCGAAGGTGGAGGAGGCCGTGAGGATGGGGGCCACCGAAATCTGCCTGCAGGGTGGTCTCCACCCCGACTTCGGACTGGAAACTTACCTGGACCTCCTCCGCATCATCAGGGGGGTTTCGGAGGAGCTCCACATCCACGCCTTCTCCCCCGCCGAGCTCGACCACCTCTCCCGGAAAGAGGGGATGTCCGTGGATGAGGTGCTGAAACCTCTCAAGGAAGCCGGCCTGAACTCGGTTCCGGGGACGGCCGCGGAAATCCTGAGCGACAGGGTGAGGGAGATCATCTGCCCGACGAAGATCAAGACGAAGAGGTGGGTGGAAATCGTCAAGACCTGTCACCGGAGGGGGATACCCACCACCTCCACCATGATGTACGGAACGGTGGAAACTCCCGAGGAAAGGGCCGGACACCTCCTGCTCCTGAGGGAAATCCAGAAGGAAACGGGAGGCTTCACGGAGTTTGTCCCCCTTCCCCTGGTTCCCAAGAAGACCGAACTTTATTCCTCGGGCATCACCGGTCCCACCATAAGGGACAACCTGAGGACGCACGCCGTGGCCAGGCTGGCCCTGGCGGGTTACATCAACCACGTGCAGGCCTCATGGGTGAAGCTGGGACCGGAGGGGGCCTGCGCCATGCTGATGGCCGGGGCGGACGACCTGGGAGGAACCCTGTTCGAGGAGAACATCACCAGGGAGGCGGGAGGGGAGTGGGGGCAGGGAATGACCCCCCACCAGCTCAGGCTCCTCATCCTGCGGGCCGGAAGGATACCCAGGCAGAGGTCCACCCTCTACGAACTCCTGGACTGACGGCCCATCTCCTCCAGGACCCTCCTGGCCAGCCTCCTCCTCTCCGCCAGATTCCTCATCCAGAGGTTGGCCAGATGCACCCTCATCCCCACCTCCTCCACGGAGGGAGCGAACTCCCTGTCCGAGAGGTGCAGGAAGAAGTGCCCTGCCACCTCCCTGTAGTACTCGGCCACCCCCCTGGGGCTCACCTCGAACCCCAGGGCCTCCATCAACTTCCCCGCGGGACCGCTCACCGGGGCCCTCCCCAGAATGGGACTCACCACCCCCACCTCCTCCTTCCTCCTCCTCAGCTCCTCCCGGATCTTCCTGAGGGAGAGGATGGGCCCTATGCTGGTCACGGGGTTGCTGGGCCCTATCAGCACGAAGTCGCTCTCCCTGAGCGCGCGCAGAACCCCGGGGGCGGGCTCAGCCTCCTCAGAACCCCTGAACCTCACCCCCCTGACCCTCTCCCTCCCCCCTCGACCCACCCAGAACTCCTGGAAATGCACCCAGCCCCGGGGGGTGAGGATTTCCGTGACCACCCTGTCGTCCGTCATGGGCAGGACCCTGGCCCTCACCCCCCATCTCCTGCAGAGCTCGGAGGTGAACCGGGAGAGCCTCTTCCCCCTCCTGAGCTCCAGGGTCCTGAGAAGGCAGGTCGCCCTGTCCCTGTCCCCCAGCCTGAGGAGCTCCTTCACCCCCAGTTCCCGCAGGGCGAGGTGGGTCTCAAAGGTGTCGCCCCTTATCCCCCACCAGGTCTCCTCGTTGATGAGACCGGAAAGGGTGTAGACCACGGCATCCAGGTCGGGGGAAACGTGCAGACCCGACACCTCCACGTCGTCTCCGGTGTTGACCACCACGCACAGCTCATCCTCCTCCACCTCCCTCACCATCCCCTGCAGGAGCTTCGGGGTGCCCGTGCCCCCGGAAAGGAGGGCGATCATCTCCCCAGCTCCCCCTCCCCCCTAAAAAGGGTGGGCTTTTTTTCTTCCCCCTCCAGGTATCGGGGACCTGGATGAGGGTAAAGGCTGTGCTCTTCGACCTGGACGGGGTGCTGGTGGACTCCCTAGACGTCTGGTACAGGTCGATGAACGAGACCCTGAGCAAGTTCGGAAGGGAGAGGGTGGGGAAGGGGGAGTACCTCAAGAGGTACTGGGGCTTCAGCCTCTCCAAGAACTTCGAGAGGCTGGGGCTGGGAAGGGAAGCCGTGGACTACTGCCTCTCCCGATACGAGCACCACCTGGAAGAGATCCAACCTTTCCCCGAAACGAGGGAGGTGCTGGAAGAACTCAGGAGGAGGAGGTTCAAGCTGGCCCTCGTCACCAACACCCCCTCCCGCATGGTGCAGCGCCTCCTCTCCAAACTGAACCTGAGGGAGTTCTTTCACGCCGTCATCACGGGGGACGATGTGAGGAAGGCCAAGCCACATCCAGACGCCGTGAGAAAGGCCTGCCGCCAGCTGGAGGTCCCTCCGGAGCAGGCTGTGCTGGTGGGGGACACCAGAAGCGACGTGCTGGCGGGAAGGAGCGCCAAAGTGGTGGTGGTGGGAGTGGGGGTGGAGGGAGATGTCAGGATCGAGAACCTGAGAGACCTCCTCCTCTTCCTGAGGACCTCAGGAGAAGAGGTCCTTCTCCCTTGACCTCACCAGCTCCCTGGCTCTCCCCTTTCCCTTCTCGTAGACCGCTCCCCTCACCAGCACCACCGGGGTACCCTCCCCCGCCTCGCCCATCATCAGAACGGCCGCGGCCGCCAGGGCATCGGCCTGGGCCAGCACCGTGACCTTCAGCTCCTTCCCGTACAGGTCCCTTCTTCCCCTGAGGTCGAGCAGGGGTTTCATTCCCGCCACACCTATGGCCACGCCCAGGCACCCCGTCCTGAAGGCCCTGCCCTGGGTGTCGGAGATGATCACGGCCACCTCCACTCCCAGTTCCTCCCTGATCCTCCTCCTGATCTTCTCGGCGCTACCGTCGGGGTCCCGTGGGAGGAGGGTCACATGGTCCTTCTCCACGTTGGAGTGATCCACCCCGGCGTTGGCGCACACGAAGCCGTGCTCCGTTCTTGTGATGAGCACGTGAGAGGACCTCAGGATTTCCCTGGCCTCCCTGAGGATCACCTCCACCTCCCTGGCGTCCTTCTCCAGACGCGAGGCCAGCCTCTTCGCCGCTTCTGAGGGCCTGATCCTTCTGAGGTCCACGACCGCACCCTCCGCCTTGGAGACTATGGACTGGGCAACCACGAGCACGTCCCCGGATTGGAGGGAGAGCCCCTGGGAGCGAAGGGCCTTCACCACCAGCTCCCCTATGTCGTCCCCCTTCTTCACCATGGGAAAACCGGGGAGGGGGATCACCTCCATCCTGGAGAGTTCGGGCATCCTAGCAGTTTCCCACACCGGGATTTTATACCCGGCTTAGAACCCGAACACCTTCATAAGGGGGGAGAACCACTTCTCACCCGTGGAAGTGAGGCTGATAGGCATCAGGACACCCCTGGTGAGGCCGGGGGACCATCTCCCCAGCCTGCTCCTGAAGACCCTGAGGAAGGCGGGGGGGCTGAGGAACGGCGACATCCTGGTCCTCTCCTCCAAGGTGGTGGCCGTCTCCCAGGGAAGGATGGTGAAGCTCTCGGAAGTCAGGCCCAGCGCCAGAGCCCTGCGCCTCTCCAGGAAGGCCGGCCTGGACCCCTCCTTCGTGGAAGTGGTGCTGAGGGAGGCTGACGCGGTGCTCGGAGTCTCCAGGGGGGCCCTCCTCACCCTGGTGAAGGGTCTCCTCTGCGCCAACGCGGGGGCGGACCTCTCCAACGCCCCACCCGGTTACGCCATCCTCCTCCCCTCCGAACCGCAGCGGTTCGCGGAGGGGCTGAGGGAATACCTCAGGAAAGAGGAGGGGGTGGAGGTGGGAATAGTCCTCTCCGACAGCACGGTGCGACCCCTCAGGCTGGGAACGGTGGGGCAGGCGGTGGGAATCTCCGGGGTGCCGGGGGCTCTCGACTGCCGGGGAAGGCGTGACCTCTTCGGCAGGAGGCTGAGGGTGACGAGAAGGGCCATCGCCGATCAGCTGGCCACGGCCGGTGAACTCCTGATGGGGGAGGCGGGGGAGAGGATTCCCCTAGTGGTGGTGAGGGGCCTCAGGATAAGGGGCAAAGGTGTGGGCACTCCTGCAGTGAAACCGGAGGAGTGTCTTTACTCCCAGCTGCTGGCGGGGAAGATCAGGAGGAGCGGCTGAGGGGCTTCAGCTCAACGCCCCTCCTGTCGGAATGTACCTCAAAGCAAACCTCTTCCAGCAGGGTCCCGGAGAGCTTCTCGCACACCATCAGTTCCCTCCCTCCCGGGGAGGGCTCCTTGCGGAAGCTTATGATTCCGTCCGCCTTGGAGAGGATGTTGGCCTCGAAGGAGGGGTCCAGGGTCCCGGGAATGAGGGGGGCTATTATGGTAAAGCCCCACTTCCTGCAGGCCTCGCTTAGCTCCTCCAGGAAGGCCAGGAACTCCACCTTCTCCTCCTCGGAGAAGAAGAGGGCGAAGTCGTTGAGGGGGAAGAAGATCAGGACGGAGTTGGAGGCCTCCCTCTCCAGGAACTTCGAGAGGTCGGAGAAGATCTTGGACTTGGCATCCCTCACCACCTTCCCATCCGTCTGCTTGAGCCACCTGGCCAGGTCCACGAAGGACTCGGGGAGTTCCCAGAAGGAGCGGAAGAAGACCTTATGGGAGAACGCCTTGCAGAAGTCCTCCGAGAACTTCCCCCCCACATCCTGCAGCACGCTCTCCTTGCTGGTGGTGAGGGTGAGATACCAGACACGCTCGGGAAGGACCTGGTTCTCGCGCAGCTTGGAACCGTTGAGTTTCGCCAGCCTCACGGAGAGGGTGTGGAGAAAGTCCTCCTTCCTGGTCCCTGGTGGCCCCACCAGCACGACCATGGCGCCCACGGGAAGCCCGCCTTGACAGACTTTATCTAGGGGCTCAAAACCAGTGGGGATCCGGAGGATCATTCCATTTCCTTTCACTTTCTTTCCTTTTAAATTATAACACCCTTGCTGTACTATATCCAATCTTGGAATATCTCTAACTTAAAAATCCTCCACAAAGGTTTATGCCGGACCCTCCCACTTCTCCAGAGGCCCCATGGAGACCCTCAAGTGGTTCACCCTGCTCGTCCTCCTGGGATGCTACTCGCTGGTGATCTCCCGCAGGACCAGAATTTCCCTGGTCTCCCTCTCCTCCGCCCTCCTCCTCCTGGTGGTGGGGGCCCTGAGCCCCCGAGAAGCCGCGGACTCCGTAAGATGGGGCGTCCTGGGCCTCTACTGGGGCTTCCTCCTCCTCTCCCTTCTCTTCTCGGAGAGCGGACTGCCCTCCGTGCTGGCCCACCGCCTCCTCAGGACCTCCGGGAGCGAGGGGAGGGCCCTCCTCCTCCTCTGCGGCCTCACCGCCCTCTTCTCCGCCTTTCTGGAGAACGTGGGGGTGGTCCTCATGATGGCCCCCATAGCGCTGGAGCTGGCGAGGAAGACCCGCTCCTCTCCCTTCCTCCCCCTCATCTCCGTGGCCCTCTCCTCCAACATGGTGACCACCGTGAGCATGGTCGCCGATCCCCCCTCCATCATCCTGGCCTCGGAGACCGGCATGCACTTCGCGGACTTTTACTGGTTCAAGGGCAGGCCCGGCCTGGGCACCCTCTCGGTGGTCGGGGTGCTGGCCGGTCTCCTCACCCACTATTTCCTCCACCTCAGGAAGAGAGGCGAACCCGTGAGAGTGAGGGAGGAAAAGAAGAAGGTGGACTACTCCCCCCTCCTCCTCTTCCTGGCGGGCATCCTCCTCCTCTGCCTGGACCCCTACCTGGGGATAGGTCCTGGCGTCATAGGGATGGGGGTGGGAGCGGGCTCCCTCCTGCTGGGCTGGAGAAGGGCCGGCAGAATCCTCAGGGAGTTCGACTGGGATTCCCTTCTCTTCCTGGTGGGCATCTTCGTGGTGATAGGGGCCGCCCAGAACGTGGGGCTCCTGGGGGACCTGGCCAGGGGTCTCAGGGATCTCAGGCTCGGTCCGGCCTTCACCCTCCTCCTGCTCACCTACCTCTCCGTGGCCCTCTCCTCTTTCATGGACAATGTCCCCCTCACCGTGCTGATGCTCCCCGTCTGCGCGGACCTGGGAGCTTCCCTGGGCATGAGTCCTCTCCCCCTGATGTACGGGGTGTTGATGGGGACGGGGATAGGGGGGAATATCACTCCGGTGGGGGCCACCGCCAACGTCTTCGCCTGCAGGATGCTGGAGAAAAGGGGCTACAGGATAAGGCTGAAGGAGTACCTGAAGCTCAGCCTGCCCCTCTCCCTCGTCTCCGTGTCCGTCTCCTATCTCCTCCTGCAGCTTTTCTGGATGTAGCCAGGAAACCGATTTAGGCGGACGGACAGAGAGAATAAGATGACCGTGAAGCTCAGGAGGATAGACGAGGTCAGGTGGGAGATCCCGCAGGACTACAAGCCCCACATGAGCGTTCCCGCCCGCATCTACGCGGACGAAGAGATGATAAGGGAGATGGGAAAGGACCTGACGCTCGAGCAGGCGGCCAATGTCTCCTCCCTCCGCGGGATCTACAGGTACAGCATCACCCTCCCCGACGGACACCAGGGCTACGGTTTTCCCATCGGTGGTGTGGCTGCCACCGACGCCGACACCGGGGTGATAAGTCCCGGGGGTGTGGGATACGACATCAACTGTGGAGTCCGGCTGATACGTACCGAACTCCACAAACCGGAGGTGGAGCCCAAGCTCAAGGAGCTGGTGGAGACCCTCTTCAAGAATGTCCCCTCCGGTCTCGGCAGCACCGGGCACGTGAGGCTCACCCCCTCCGAGCTTGACCAGGTGCTGGAGAACGGGGCGCTGTGGGCGGTGGAGAACGGCTTCGGCTGGCGCGAGGACCTCGAGCGGCTGGAGGAAGGAGGACGCATGGAAGGCGCGGACCCGCGGAAGGTGAGCGCCGAGGCCAAGCGTCGGGGCTTCCCCCAGCTCGGCAGCCTGGGAAGCGGGAACCACTTCCTGGAGGTCCAGGTGGTGGACAAGATCTACCTCCCGGAGGTGGCCAAGGTCTTCGGTCTGGAGGAGGAGGGTCAGGTCACGGTGATGATCCACACGGGATCCCGTGGCCTGGGGCACCAGGTCTGCTCCGACTACCTCAGGACGATGGAGAGGGCGGCCCACCAGTACCGCATCTCCCTTCCCGACAGGGAACTCGTCAACGTCCCCTTCACCTCACCCGAGGGACAGGCGTACTTCTCCGCCATGAAGGGGGCCGCCAACTTCGCCTGGGCCAACAGGCAGATGATCACCCACTGGGTGAGGCAGAGCTTCGAGCACGTCTTCGGAAGGGGAGCCGAGGCCCTGGGGCTTCACGTGGTCTACGACGTGGCGCACAACATCGCCAAGCTGGAGGAGCACAGGGTGAACGGGGAAAGGAGGAAGGTGGTGGTGCACAGGAAGGGTGCCACGAGGGCCTTCGGTCCCGGGCACCCCCAGCTCCCCTCCCCCTACAGGGGGGTGGGCCAGCCCGTCCTCATCCCGGGTGACATGGGCACGGCCTCCTACCTGCTGGTGGGTACGGATAAAGCCATGGAAGAGACCTTCGGCTCCACCGCCCACGGAGCGGGGAGGCACCTCTCCAGGACGGCCGCCCTCAGGCAGTTCAGGGGGGAGGAGATCAGGGGCAGGCTGTGGGAGAGGGGGATCTACGTCAGGGCCGCCAAGCTCTCCGTGGTAGCGGAAGAGGCCCCGGAGGCCTACAAGAGCGTGGACAAGGTGGTGGAGATCACGCACCGGGCTGGCCTCTCCTTGAAGGTCGCCAGGCTCACCCCCCTGGGAGTGGCCAAGGGCTGAGGATGAGCTCCCTCTCCGTTCTGCTCCCCTCCTCCCTGGTCTCCGACGGCAGGAGCCAGCTGGAGAAGACCTTCAAGCTCGGGACGGTGGCACGTGCCCTGGCCATCTTCAGGGTGGAGGAAGTGGTGATCTACCGGGACGGGGACCCCCACGTCAGGGACCACCGAAGGGAGGCCGAGTTCATCAGCACGGTGCTGAGGTACGCGGAGACCCCCCAGTACCTCAGGAGGCTCCTCTTCCCGAAAAAGGAGGCCCTCAAATACGTGGGAGTCCTTCCTCCCCTCCGCACCCCCCACCACCCCCTCCAGGGTGAGAAGAACCAGCCCGGGGCCTTCAGGGAAGCCGCGGTGGTGAGGGCGGAGAGGGGGAGGAGCCTGCTGGAGCTGGGACTGGCGGAGAAGGGGGTGGCGGAGAGGAGGCTGGAGGAAGGAAGCAGGGTGACCGTGAGGCTGGTGGAGAGGGAAGGGAACCTTTGGAGGGTGGAGGTGGTGCCCAGGGAGAGCACCGGGGAATACTGGGGGTACCGAGTGCTGGAGAAGGGGGGCCTGGCGGAGGCCGTCAGGCGGTATGAGGCTTACTTTAAAATAGGAACGTCGAGATACGGTAAAAAACTGGAGGAGCTGAGAAGGAGCCTGAGGGAGATGAAACCCGAACGGATCATGGTGGCCTTCGGAGGCCCTTACGGCGGCCTGCTCTCCGTGTGCGAGAGGGAGGGCAGGAGAGCGGAGGAACTCTTCCACCTCCTGGTGAACACCCTCCCGGGACAGGGGGCGGCCACGGTGAGGACGGAGGAGGCCCTGATGGCCACGCTTGCCCTCCTGCGTGCGGAGGTGGAGTGAGTGGGAAGGAGAGCACACAGGCCCAGGCGCGGATCCCTTGCCTACTCACCCAGGGTGAGGGCACCCTCCCCGGTACCGCATATCAGGGCCTGGCCCGAAGTCAAGGAAACGCGCCTGCTGGGCTTCGCGGGCTACAAGGCGGGGATGACCCATGTCTTCTACGTGGACGACAGGAAGAGCAGCCCCACCTCGGGGAAGGAAATCCTCTCTCCCGCCACCGTCATCGAGGCTCCACCCCTGAGGGTCTGCGGGATAAGATTGCTGGGCAAAACCGACCACGGGCTCAGGACGCTCACCGAGGTCTGGGCCGGTGACCTCCCCAAGGAGCTGGGCAGGAAACTGAACCTTCCCAAGGCTTCCCCGGAGGAGGGAAGGAAGAAGGCGGAGGAACTCGTGAGGGAGGGGAAGGTGGAGGAGGTCAGGGCCCTCGTGTGCACCCAGCCCTGGCTCTGCTCGGGACCCAAGAAAAAACCGGACGTCTTCGAGGTAGGGGTAGGAGGACCCGACGTGGCCTCAAGGTGGGAGTACTGCAAGAACCTGCTGGGCAAGGAGGTGAAGGCCTCGGAGGTGTTCAAGCCAGGGGAGTACGTGGACGCCACCGCCATCACGAAGGGCAAGGGGTTCGAGGGACCCGTGAAGAGGTGGGGTGTGAAGATCCTGCCCAGGAAGACGGACGAGGGAAGGAGGCAGGTGGGTACCCTGGGACCCTGGACCCCCGCCAGGATCATGTGGAGTGTCCCCGCCGCCGGGCAGATGGGCTATCACCAGAGAACGGAGCTGAACAAGCGCATCCTGAAGATAGGGAAGGGGGAGGAGGTGACTCCTCCGGGAGGGTTCAGGAGGTGGGGACCCGTGAAGAGCGAGTACCTGCTGGTGGCCGGATCCCTCCCAGGTCCCACCAAGAGACTGGTCCAGCTGAGACCGGCGAGGAGGGCTGAGGGAACCGGGGGCGTCCCCGTGCTGACCTACATGGCGGGTACGGGTGTGGAGAGATGAAAGCTCCCGTTTTCTCCCTCGAGGGAGCGAAGGTGGAAGAGGTGGAGCTCCCCGAGGTCTTCCAGGAAGAGTACAGGCCCGACCTCATCAGGAGGGCCGTCCTCTCCTCCCAGACCGCCCGCTTGCAACCCAAGGGAGTGGACCCCATGGCCGGAAAGCGCACCTCGGCCGAGACCTGGGGGAAGGGATACGGGGTGGCCAGGGTGCGGAGGGTGAAGGGAAGGGGGTCTCCCGCCTCCGGCAGCGGGGCCTTCGCTCCTCACACGGTGGGCGGCAGGAGGGCCCATCCACCCCTCCCCCAGAAGGTCCTCCGGGAGAGGATAAACCGGAAGGAAAAGAAGCTGGCCTTCCGCTCCGCGGTGGCCGCCACGGCCAGGAAGGAACTGGTGAGCTCCCGAGGCCACCTGACGGAGAAGGTCCCCTCCCTTCCCCTGGTGGTGGAGGACGGGCTGGAGGAACTCTCCGAGACCAAGAGGGTGAAGGAGGTCTTCCAGAAACTGGGGCTCTGGGAGGAGGTGGAGAGGGTCTACCAGCGTGTGAAGATCAGGGCGGGGAGGGGAAAGATGAGGGGCAGGAGGTACAGGAGCCCCGTGGGGCCCCTGGTGGTGGTCTCCGGGGACAGGGGTATAAAGAAGGGGGCGGGGAACCTTCCTGGGGTGAAGGTGGTGGAGGTTAGGAACCTGGGGGTGGAGGACCTCGCTCCGGGGGGGATGCCCGCCAGGCTCACCCTCTGGACCCGCTCCGCCCTGCGGCAGCTGGAGGGCAGGATATGAAGGATCCCCACAAGGTAATCCTGTACCCGCTCGCCACCGAGAAGGCCGTGAGGCTGATAGAGGCGGAGAACAAGCTGACCTTCGTGGTCTCCCCCGATGCCAACAAGACGGATGTGAAAAGGGCGGTGGAGCTCCTGTACGGGGTGGAGGTGGAAAGCGTGAACGTGGAGCGGGACCGGGAGGGGAAGAAGCGGGCCTACGTGAAGCTCACCCCAAGATTTATTGCGGATGAAGTGGCATCCAAGCTGGGGGTGATCTGATGGGAAAGATCATAAGGGCGCAGAGGATCGGGAAGGGCTCCCCCACCTACAGGGCGAAGAGCTGGAGGAGGGTGGGGGAGGTGAGGCTTCCCCCTCCCAAGGCGAGCAGGGGGGTGGTGGTGGACCTCGTGCACGAGCCCGGCAGGGGATACCCGCTCATGCTGGTGAAGTTCGAGGAGGGCTTCAGGGTGGTGCTGCCCGCCCCTGAGGGCATAAAGGTGGGGGAGGAAGTGGAGTGCGGCCCCGGGGCCAGCGACAGGCCCGGGAACATCAAGCCCCTGGCGGAGATACCTGAGGGCACCAGGATCTTCAACATCGAGTCCCTGCCGGGGGACGGGGGAAAGTTCGTCAGGACCTCAGGATCCCACGGTATCCTGGTCGCCAAGGAGGCGGGGAGGGCGATGGTGCAGCTGCCCTCCGGGGAGATAAAGACCCTGGACCTCAGGTGCAGGGCCGTCATAGGAACGGTCTCCGGAGGGGGGAGGATCGAAAAACCCTTCCTCAAGGCGGGGAAGAGGTATCACGCCATGCTGGCCAGGGGGAAACCCTACCCGCGTGTGAAGGGTGTGGCCATGAACGTGGTGGACCATCCCTTCGGAGGGGGGAGGGGAAGGCACGCGGGAAGGCCCAAGATAGTGTCGAGGAGGGCGCCCCCGGGACAGAAGGTGGGCCTCATCGCCGCCAGAAGGGTGGGCAAGAGGTAGGCGAATGCCCAAGAAGTTCACTTACCGCGGGTACACCCTGGAGGAGCTGAAGAAGCTCCCTCTCGAGGACTTCGCCAAGCTCCTTCCCTCCCGCCAGCGCAGGGCCATCCTCAGGCTCGTGCGCGGGCTCCGCCCGGAGGAGAAGAAGCTCCTCTCGAAGGTGAGGGAAATCTCCAAGAAGGGCGATGGGGAGACCATCATACGCACCCACCTGAGGGAGATGGTCATCCTCCCCGAGATGGTGGGGTTGAAGTTCGGGGTGCACAATGGAAAGGAGTTCGTGGTGGTGGAGATAAAGCCGGAGATGATCGGGCACCGGCTGGGGGAGTTCAGCCAGACCAGGAAGAAGGTGACGCACGGGGCCCCGGGCATAGGGGCCACCCGCAGCTCCATGTTCGTGCCCCTGAAGTGATGAGATGCCCAAGTTCGGTTACTCCTGCAAGGTGGAAGAACCCTGCGCCAAGGCCATGGGCAGGGAGCTCAGGATCTCCCCCAAGGACGCGGTGGAGATCTGCAGGGAGATAAAGGGCATGAAGCTCCGCGAGGCCCAGTCCTACCTGGAGGAAGTGGTCAAGGGGGAGAGGGCCGTGCCCTTCAGGAGGCACGCCAAGAAGGTGGCCCACCACAAGGGCACGAAGGGGGCAGGGGCCTTCCCCGCCAAGGCCGCGAAGGCCATCCTGGAGGTGCTGAAAAACGCGGAAGCCAACGCCGCCTACAAGGGACTGGACGCCGAAAAGCTGAAGGTGGTGCACGCCAGCGCCAGCAGGGGCATCATCCTGCCTGGCATCCTGCCCAGGGCCTTCGGAAGGGCCACCCCCTACAACAGGCCCCTCACCAACGTGCAGATCGTGCTGAAGGAGGCCCAGGCTTGAGGGTGGACAAGCTCTTCGTGAAGAGGGCCATAGATTTCGCGGAGCTGAACGAGTACCTGGAGAAGGAACTTGAGCATGCGGGCTATGCGGGAGTGAGCATGAGCAGGGTGCCCACGGGCACCAGGATCACCCTCTACGTGGAGCGTCCGGGGGCCGTCATAGGGAAGAAGGGGAAGAGCGTGCAGGAGCTGACGGACGAGCTGACCAAGAGGTTCAAGGTGGAGAACCCGCAGGTGGAGGTGGTGGGAATAGAGAAGCCCGAGCTGAGCGCACCCATCATGGCGAAGAGGATAGCCTTCGCCCTGGAGAGGGGGGCCCACTTCAGGTCACTGGGATACACCTTCATGAACAGGATCATGGAGGCCGGGGCCAGGGGGGTGGAGATCGTGATCTCGGGGAAGCTGGGTGGGGAGAGGGCCAAGCGGATGAGGTTCTATCAGGGATACCTGAGCAAAGCCGGGGACCCCGCCCACAGGCTGGTGAGCTACGGCTACGCCTACGCCAAGCTGAAGCCCGGGGTGGTGGGGGTGAAGGTCAGGATCATGCCTCCCGTGCCCACGCCGGACGAGATAAAGATGAGGACCGAAACCCAGAAAACCGAGGAACCACCAACGGAAAAGGCTGCGGAGGGAGAGAGTGGCGGTGCTGAGGGCTGATGAGATAAGGGGAATGAGCCTGGAGGAGATGAAGGCCAAGCTCAGGGAGCTCCGCGCTGAGCTGGCCAGGGAGAGGGCGGTGAGGAGGGGGGGAGTCCCCTCCGACAACCCCATGAGGGCCAGGGAGCTCAAGCGCGCCATAGCAAGGATTTTAACGGTGGTGCGAGAAAAGGAAAGGGTGAAAGTTCCATAATGCAGGGAATCTGTCCACGCTGCGGCCTTCCCACCGAACTCTGCGTCTGCGGTGAAATCTCCCGGGAACAGCAGAAGATCACCGTCTACTCGGAGAGCCGCAGGTTCGGGAAGGTGGTGACGGTGATAGAGGGGCTGGACGAGAAGAAGAGCGACCTGAAGGAGCTGCTGAAGAAGCTGAAGAGCAAAATGGCCTGCGGGGGGACGATGAGGGAGAGGAGCATCGAACTCCAGGGGGACCACAAGGACAGGATAAAGGAAGTGCTGGTGGAGCTCGGGTTTTTACCCGAGTCCATAGACGTTATCGAGTGAGATGCCCCTGCGGCCCGCCAACCTGCCCAGGCACGAGCTGATAGGACTGGAGGTGGAGGTGCTGGAGAGCAGGGACCCTGGGCTGAAGGGCCTGCGTGGCAGGGTGGTGGACGAGACGAAGAACATGCTTAAAATACGGGTGGGGGGAAAGGTAAAAAGCGTGCCGAAGTCCATAGTCTACCTGAGGTTCGTCCTGCCGGAGGGAGAAGAAGTGAGGGTGGAAGGAAAGAGGCTGGTGGCGAGGCCCGAGGAGAGGGTGAGGAAGGTATGAAGAGCGTGCTGGGAATGAGGGCCCCAGAGACCCCTTGCTCCGATCCGCGCTGTCCCTTCCACGGGAGCCTCTCCGTGAGGGGGAGGGTGCTGGAGGGGACGGTGGTGAGCGACAAGAGGGCGAAGACCGTGACGGTGGAGATCCCCCGCGTCCACAGGGTGGAGAAGTACGAGAGGTTCGAGAAGAGAACCTCCAGGATCCACGCCCACAACCCCCCCTGCATCAACGCCAGGGTGGGGGAGAGGGTGAAGATAGCGGAGTGCCGGAGGCTGAGCAAGACGAAGGCCTTCGTGGTGATAGGGAAGGAGGGGGGCTGAATGGGGAAGAGGGCAGGAGGCATCATGGCCACGGGCATGGCCGCCCCCGTCCGCGCGCTGCCCATAGGCGCCAGGCTGAGCTGCGCCGACAACACGGGGGCCAAGGAGATTCAGATCATCTCGGTGGTGGGGTTGAAGGGGAAGAGGAGGAGGCTGCTCTCGGCGGGGGTGGGTGACCAGGTCGTGGCCTCCGTGAAGAAGGGGACCCCCGAGCTCAGGAAGCAGATCGTGCGCGCCGTGGTGGTCAGGCAGAGGAAGCCTTACCTCAGGAGCGACGGGATCAGGATCAAGTTCGAGGACAACGCCGCCGCCATCATCACCCCGGACGGCTCCCCCAAGGGCTCGGAGATCAGGGGGCCCATAGCCAAGGAGGCGGCCGAGCGCTGGCCCAAGCTGGCGGGAATAGCCACGATGGTGGTGTGAGTGAAGAGCAAAAAGCCTGGAAGGCAGAGGCTCAGGCTCCACACCATGCCCCTCCACAGAAGGCACAAACTGCTCTCCGCCACCCTCAGTCCGGAACTGAGGGAGAAGTACGGCAGGAGGTCCCTCCCCGTGAGGAAGGGGGACAAGGTGAGGATCCTCAGGGGGGACTTCAGGAAGCTGGAGGGGGAGGTGCTGGGGGTGGACCTGAAGAGGGTGGCGGTGACGGTGGGAGGAGCCAGCACCAGGAAGGCGGACGGGACAGAGGTCCCGAGGAAGATCCACCCCTCCAACCTCATGATCCTGAAGCTGGCCCAGGACAAGGAGAGGGAGAAGGCCCTCGCCAGGTCAAAACAGCAAAAAATTCCTACAAAATCTCTTTAAATCTCATTTCAAAAGAAAAAAAACGAAGAACATGGACCGGAGAGGGATTGCGCCCATCTTGCTGGTGGCAGTAATAGCAGTGGTAGCGGTGGTGGCTGGCGCTGCAGTGGTGGTGATGAGGGGAGGCGCGAAGTCAGGGACTCCTGTGTACGCTGGATCGCAGGAAGCCTCCATGCCCTCGTACCTCGCCGGACAGCTCTGGTACATGGATGTGGAAGGAATCACCATCCACGCCTACTTCATTCAGGGAAAAACCGCGGGCGAGATCCTGAGCTGGTACAGAGAGGAGATGGCTGACAGGGGCTATGAGAACTACGCGGAGCTGTTTGCAGCTACCCTTCCCATACCCCCATACGGTACCTTCGAGTGGGGGTGGATAGCGTTCAGGAAAGGGGACCGAGCTGTGGTGGTGGGTGCCTTCAGCGGGACCACGGAAGGTCAGACGGGATGCTGGTACGCCGTAGCGGAAGGACCGTTGAACAAGCTGATGCCACCCGGAGCACCGGGAGGAGGTCCGGAGCAGCTCCCTGGCTCCGACCAGGCGAGCGGTGTCGAGCCCATTAGCAGGTACCCAGGATCGATAATGCTATCGCACGAAACCTCAGGACCTTGGCCGGACCGGATCTCGATCGGCTATGGAAGCACAGAAAACCGACACCGCGTTATAGGGAGCTGGTTCGAAACCCACCTCACCCAGGCTGGGTGGAGCGTCATAGAAGAGAGTGAAAGCGAAGAGGAGGTCGTCCTGTGGTTCAGAAAAGGTGAGAACGAGGTGGGCCTGTACGTGTACCCGCCGGAGGAGCAGAGAGCGTACTCCAGGATAAACGTGGTTTTCGATTGCTGGAGGATCCCCGAAAGGGATCTCAAATCCGGAGAGGAACCTGTCGAGCGGTACCCGGGAGCGGTGATCATCGAGTATTTGCAAGTCGTCATGCAAGGGGGAAAAACCATCACCATCAACTACGTCAGCAAAGCAGGGGCTGACAACATCTTCAACTGGTACCTGAACTCCCTGCCCCAACAGGGATGGACCATCATCGCCTATTCCCCGAGCGAGTGGGGCATCTCCGCTACGAAGGGTTACAGCACGCTGACGGTGGAGGTTTCCCCCAACGAGCGACAGTATGCGGAGATAGACGTAATGTACATGGGACCAGCATAAGTCTCTTCTCTTTTTTTTGAAACCGGCATAAACAGATAAGAGGGAGCAGGCCCTAGAGGGAAGATGCGCATAGACCTGCACACCCACTCCCTCCTGAGCGACGGGAAGGTCCTGCCCGTGGAGCTCGCCAGGAGGGCGGAGGTCATGGGGCACGTGGCCCTGGCCATCACCGACCATGCCGATCCCTCCAACCTCGAGAGGCTCGTGCCCCAGATCCTCAAGGCCTCCGAGGAGGTGAACAGGAGCATGAAGATCAGGCTCGTGCCGGGAGTGGAGCTCACCCATCTCCCCCCCTCCAGCATAGGAAAGATGGCGAAGCTGGCGAGAAAGCTGGGGGCCGCCCTGGTGGTGGTGCACGGGGAGAGTCCCGTGGAGCCCGTCCCCCCGGGAACCAATGAGGCCGCGCTGAACTGCGGGGAGGTTGACCTGCTTGCCCATCCAGGTTTCCTCTCCCCACAGCTGGCCGAGAAGGCGGAGAAGGAGGAGGTGTACCTGGAGCTGACCTCCAGGAGGGGACATTCCCTCACCAACGGGTGGATAGCCAGGGTAGCGGGGGGGTCCGGATGCAGGCTGCTGGTGAACACCGACGCCCACGACCCGGAAGACCTCCTCACCCAGGAGGAAGCCAGGAAGGTGGCGCTGGGGGCGGGGTTGGAGAAGAGGGAAGCGGAGAGGGCCGTGAAGGAGAACCCGAGGGCCCTCCTCAAGAGGTTAGGATATTGAGGCTCCTCTCGAGGAGGGTCAGGGAGTTCCTGAAGGCGGGGAGGGCCTACCCCTACGCCGGAGAGTACGGGAGGAGGAGGGAGGTGGTGAACCTTGCCTCCAACGAGAGCCCCTTTGGTCCCTCCCCCCTCGTCCTCAGGGCCCTGAGGGAGGCCCTCCCCCAGGTGGGCTACTATCCCGACCCGAAGGCGGAGGGACTGAGGAAGGCCGTGGGAAGGTACGTAGGACTTGGAGGGGAGGAGGTGCTGCTCGGGAACGGGTCGGATGAGCTCATGGACCTCCTCTGCCGGGCCCTCCTCGATCCGGGGGACCGCGTCCTCCTCCCCCTCCCCACCTTCAGCTTCTACGAGACCGGGGTGCTGCTGAGCGGCGGAGTGCCGAGGTTCTACAGGGGGAGGGGGGTGGAGTGGGACCCGGAGGAGCTGGTCTCGGCCTGCAGGGGGGTCAAGCTGGTCTTCCTGGGGCGGCCGAACAACCCCACCGGGAGCTGCCTGGAGGAGGAAGCGGTGGAGGGGCTGCTGGACACCGGGGCCCTGGTGGTGGCCGACGAGGCCTACGTGGAGTTCTCCTCCAGGGGGTCCCTGGCGCGGTGGGTCAGGAGGAGGGAGAACCTGGCGGTGCTCAGGACCTTCTCCAAGGCCTTCGGGCTGGCCGGGCTCCGGGTGGGCTACCTGCTCGCCCGACCCGAGCTGGTCTCCGTGCTGGAGAGGCTGCGCCAGCCCTTCAACGTGAACAGGCTGGCCCAGGTGGCCGCCGAAGCCGCCCTCAGGGACCTGAAGCACATGAAGAGGGTGGTGGGGGAGGTGAGGAGGGAAAGGGAGCGTTTGAGGCACGAGCTCCTCTCCCTGGGGCTGAAGGTCCTCCCCTCGGAGGCCAACTTCCTGATGGTGGGGACCTCTCCCTGGGGGAAGACGGCGCCCGAGCTCTGCAGGGAGCTCTACCGCGAAGGGATCCTCATAAGGGACCTCTCCGGCTTCAGGGGGGCGGGAAAGGAGTGGGTGAGGATCACGGTGGGGAGAAAGGAAGAAAACGAAAGACTCATAGAGGCGCTTGGAAAGGTGAAGGGGGGAAGAAAGTGAAGCTGACGATGAGCGTGCCCAAGGGACACCTGGAGGAGCCCACGGTGAGGCTGCTCCAGAACTCCGGCATAGGGGTGGTGGGGAGGGACGGCAGGCAGCTCTTCTGCCGGACCCACGACCCGGAGCTGGAGCTGGTGTTCGTGAGAGCGGAGGACATACCCGACTTCGTGGCCGGGGGAGCCACCGAGCTGGGCATCACGGGATACGACCTGGTGTGCGAGAGCGGGAGGGAGAAGGAGGTGGTGGAGCTGCTGGACCTGGGATACGGCTTCACCAGGATGGTGATAGCCTCCCCCGAGGGGTCCGGGATAGCCTCGCCCTCCGACTACCGCCCGGGGCTGAGGGTGGCCACGGAGTTCCCCAACCTCACCCGCCAGTACTTCTCGAAAAGGGGGATAGAGGTGGAGGTGGTCAACCTCACCGGGGCCGCCGAGATCGCCCCCCTCATAGGGGTGGCCGACCTGATCGTGGACGTGACCAGCACGGGAACCACCCTGCGCACCCACCGCCTGCGGGTGGTGGACACCATCCTGGAGAGCACCGCCAGGCTGGTGGCCAACAGGAAAAGCATGGGGGAGAAGGGGGAGAAGATCGAGGAGATCAGGACGGCCCTGAGGAGCGCCACGGAGGCCGAGGGTAAGAAGCTGATCCTCCTCAACCTGCCCGAGAACAGGCTGGAGGAGGTCAAGAAGATACTCCCGGGCATGTCGGGCCCCACCGTCTCCCGGGTGGAGGCCAAAGAGCCCATGCTGGCCGTTCAGGCGGTGGTGAAGGAGTCGGAGGTGTACAGGGTGGTGAGGGAGCTCAAGAGGGCGGGGGGGAGGGACATCCTGGTGCTTCCCATCGAGCGCGTCCTCCCCTAGGTGCCAGCTTGCTGGTGATTCCCAGCGTGGACATCAGGAGGGGGAGGTGCGTCAGGCTGAGGGAGGGGAGGGTGGAGGGGGAGAAGGTCTACGGGAATCCCCTGGAGTGGGCGAGGAGGTGGGAAGGAGAGGGGGCCCGCCTCCTGCATGTGGTGGACCTCGACGCCGCCATGGGCATGGGGAGCAACCTGGGGCTGATCCTGGACCTCCTCAGGGGAAAGAGGTGCAGGATCCAGGTGGGTGGTGGGATAAGGTCCCTGGAGGTGGCGAGGAGGTACCTCGAAGGGGGGGCTGAGAGAGTGGTGGTGGGCACCTCCGCCGTTAAAAACCCCGGGCTGGTGAAGAGGTTAGTGGAAGCCCTGGGAGGGGAGAGGGTGGTGGTGGCCCTGGACTCCAGGGGAGGAAAGGTGGTGGTGGAGGGCTGGAGGGAGGAGACGGGAAGGGAAGTGGTGGAGGTGGCCAGGGAAATGGAGGAGCTGGGGGTAGGGTGCCTCCTCTACACCGACGTGGAGGCCGATGGCACGATGCGGGGGATAGGGGAGAGGGTGGCGGAGATCCTCTCCAGGATAAGGCTCCCGGTGATCCTCTCGGGGGGGGTTCGCTCCCTGGAGGACGTGAGGAGGGCGAAGGAGGCGGGGGCGGCGGGGCTGATCGTGGGCACGGCCCTCTACGAGGGAAGGTTCACCCTGGGGGAGGCCATGGAGGTGGCGGAATGAGGAGGTGCAGGCTGGAGAGGAAGACCGGGGAGACGGAGGTGGAGGTCTCCCTCAAGCTCGACGGTGAGGGCGAGGCCGAGGTGGAGACGGGAATAAGGTTCCTGGACCACCTCCTCTCCCACCTGGCCAAGCACTCGGGCTTTGACCTGCAGGTGAAGGCGAAGGGTGACATGGAGCACCACGTGGCCGAGGACGTGATGCTCGTGCTGGGACAGTGCCTGGAGAGGGCCCTGGGGGACAAGAAAGGGATAAGGAGGATGGGGGACGCGATCGTGCCCATGGACGAGACCCTGGTGATGGTCTCCGTGGACCTGAGCGGGAGGGGCTACTCCTCCCTCGAGCTCAAGCTCAGGGCCAAGAAGGTGGAGGATCTGGACGCGGACCTGCTCGAGCACCTCCTCCAGACCTTCGCCCAGAACGGAAGGTTCAACCTGCACGTGCAGGTGCTGAGGGGCAGGAACGACCACCACAAGGCGGAGGCGGTCTTCAAGGCCCTGGGGCTGGCCCTGGGGGAGGCCTGCAGCAGGAGGGGGGGAGGAATCCCCAGCACGAAGGGTGTGCTCTCTTGAAGCTCCTGGACCTGAGGAGGGAGCCCGGGGCCCGGAAGGAACTGAGGGAGGGGGGACCCTCCTGGGAGGAGGTACTGAGGAGGGTCAGGAGGATCCTGGAGGAGGTGAGGAGAGGGGGGGACGAAGCCCTGCTGAGGCTCACCCTGCGCTACGACGGGGTGAGGCTGAGGAAGGAGGAACTCAAGGTGGGGAGGGGGGAGGTCTCCGCCGCCTACCGGAAGGTGGACCGGAAGACCCTGCGGGCGCTGGAGGAGGCCGCCAGCGCGGTGGAGAGGTACCACCGCAGGCAGCTTCCCAGGGGCTGGTCGGTGTCCCCCTTCCCAGGGGTGAGGGCCGGTCAGCTCGTCCTCCCGCTGGACTGCGTGGGCGTGTACGTCCCGGGGGGCCTGGCCTCCTACCCCTCCACCGCCCTCCACACCCTCGTGCCTGCCAGGGTGGCTGGGGTGAAGAGGCTGGTGGTGTGCACCCCTCCGGGGAAGGGAGGGAGGATCAACCCGCTCACGCTGGTGGCCGTGGACCTGGCGGGGGGGGACGAGATCTACAGGGTAGGGGGAGCGCAGGCCGTGGCGGCGATGGCCCTGGGAACGGAGACCGTGCCCAGGGTGGAAAAGGTCGTGGGGCCGGGAAACCTTTACGTGACCGCGGCCAAACTGCTGCTCTCCCCGGAGGTGGGCATAGACTTCGCGGCGGGTCCCACCGAGCTGGCGGTGGTGGCGGACGACTCGGCCGATCCCTCCCTCCTGGCCTGGGACCTGCTGGCCCAGGCCGAGCACGACCCCCACGCCGGGCTCTGGCTCCTCACACCCTCCGAGGAGCTGGCCAGAAAGGTGGGGGAGGAGGTGGAGAAGGCGCTGCAGGGGCTTCCCAGGAGGGGAGTGGCGGAGAAGGCCCTGGGGGAGGGAAAGGCGGTGATCACCCGTGACCTGGAGGAGGCGCTCGAGCTGGCCAACCTGCTGGCCCCCGAACACCTGCAGCTCGCGGTGAAAAAGCCCAGGGAGGCGCTGAGGAGGGTGAGGTGCGCCGGAACGGTCCTGCTGGGCCAGAACACGCCGCCCGCCGCCGGGGACTTCGCGGTGGGGCCCAGCCACGTCCTGCCCACGCTGGGGGTGGCGAGGTGGAGGGCGGGCCTGACCGTGCACGATTTCCTCAGGTGCCCCAGCGTCCAGGAGCTCAGCCGGGCGGGCCTGAGGAGGGTGGCCCCCGTGGTGGAGAGGCTGGCCGAGGCGGAGGGCCTTCACGCCCACGCGGAGAGCGTGAGGAGGCGCCTGGGATGAAGCTGAAACCCGAACGGGCGGAGGAGCTGGTGAGGGGGCTGAACTTCAGGGAGGGTCTGGTGACGGCGGTGGTGCAGGACGAGAGGACGGGGGAGGTGCTGATGGTGGCCCACCAGGACCCGGAGGCCGTGAGGAGGACCCTCACCACGGGGCTGATGCACTACTGGAGCCGCTCCAGGGGGAAGCTCTGGCTGAAGGGGGAGAGCTCCGGGCACGTGCAGCGCCTGAGGGGTGTGAGGGTGGACTGCGACGGTGACGCCCTCCTCTACAGGGTAAGGCAGGTGGGGGGCGCCTGCCACGAGGGCTACCGCTCCTGCTTCTTCAGGGGACTGAAGGGTGGAAGGCTGGCGGAGGTGGAGAGGAGGATCTTCGACCCGGAAAAGATTTACGGGGAGGAGGGGAAGCGGAGGAAGGCGGTGAGATGAAGTACGTGGTGGTGCTGGGGGACGGGATGGCGGACCACCCCGTCCGGAGGCTGGGGGGGAAGACCCCTCTGGAGGTGGCCCACAAGCCCAACCTGGACTCCCTGGCCAGGGAAGGAGAGATGGGGATGCTGAGGACCGTTCCGAACGGCATGCCCCCGGGATCGGATGTGGCCAACCTCTCCATCCTGGGGTACAGGCCCGAGACCTGCTACACGGGAAGGGGGCCGCTGGAGGCGGCTGACCTGGGGGTGAGGCTCGGGCCCAACGATGTGGCCTTCAGGTGCAACCTGATCACCGAGAAGGACGGGAGGATGCACGACTACTCCGCCGGGCACATCACCACGGAGGAGGCGGCGGAGCTCCTAGGGGAGCTGGGGCGCAGGTTCAGGAAGGGGGAGTTCCACGTGGGGATCACCTACCGCCACGTCTTCGTCCTCAGGAACTGCGATCCCAGGCTGGAGACCGATCCGCCCCACGAGATCCCGGGGGAGCCCATAGCCCGGCACCTGGTCAGGCCCCCCGACGATCCCCTGGCCAGGGAACTGAACCGCCTGATGCTGGAGTCCAAGCGGGTCCTCTCGGAGCACCCCGTCAACAGGGCCAGGGAGATGCAGGGGAAGAACCCTGCGAACATGATCTGGCTCTGGAGCCAGGGGGGGAGGCCCAGGCTGCAGAACTTCAGGAAGAAGTACGGGGTGAAGGCCGCCCTGATCTCCGCCGTCCCCCTCATCCGCGGGATAGGGGTGTACACGGGGATGACCCTGGTGAAGGTGCCTGGCGCCACGGGCTACTTCGACACCAACTACGAGGGGAAGGCCCTGTACGCGCTCAGGGCGCTGGAAGACCACGACTTCGTCTACCTGCACGTGGAAGCCCCTGACGAGGCCGGGCACGAGGGCAACCTGGAGATGAAGGTGAAGGCCATAGAGGACCTGGACCGGAGGCTCCTCGGCCCCCTCCTGGACGGTCTGCCCGAGGGGTGCAGGATAGCCGTCCTCCCGGACCACCCCACGCCCCTGGAGGTCAAGACCCACGTGGCCGAGCCCGTGCCCTTCGTCATCCACGGCCCCGGGGTGAAAGGGGACGGCATGACCTTCTCCGAGAGGAACGGGGAGAAGGGATCGGCGGGCTTCCTGGAGGGGGAAGGGTTCATGCGGAGGTTCCTGGCCACCGGACGCCGGTAGGGTGGTCTACGCCAACCCCTCGAGCGCCTCCACGATCGCGTCCGCCATCTCCCTGGTCCCCACCGCCGAGGGATCGGAGGGGTCGGGCTTCATGTCGTAGGTCACCCTCTTCCCCTCCGCTATCACCTGCGCCACGGCCCTCTCCAGCCTGGAGGCGGCGTCCACCTCCCCCAGGTACCTGAGCATCATCACCGCGCTCAGGATGGTGGCCGTGGGGTTCACCTTGTTCTTCCCCGCGTACTTGGGGGCACTGCCGTGGACGGGCTCGAACACCGCTCCCCTCTCCCCGATGTTGGCGCTGGGGGCCACCCCCAGTCCACCCACCAGACCGGCGCAGAGGTCGGAGAGGATGTCCCCGTAGAGGTTGGGACACACGAGGACATCGTAGAGTTCGGGCTTCTGGACCAGCTGCATGGACATGTTGTCCACGATCCTGTCCTCGAACTCTATATCGGGATACTCGTTCGCCACCCTCCTGGCGGTCTCCAGGAAGAGCCCGTCAGAGAACTTCAGGATGTTGGCCTTGTGCACGGCGGTGACCTTCCTCCTCCCGTTCCTCCTGGCGTACTCGAAGGCGAACCTCACGATCCTCTCCGAGGCTGCCACCGAGATGGGCTTCAGGCTCACCCCGGAGTCCTCCCTGAGGGAGATCCCCCTGAGCCTCCTGAGGAACTCCAGGAACTGCCTGGTGTCCTCCTTCCCCCTCTCGAACTCCACCCCTGCGTACAGGTCCTCGGTGTTCTCCCTGATCACCACCAGGTCCACCCCCTCATACCTGCTCCTCACCCCCCTGTACCACCTGCAGGGCCTGACGTTGGCGTAGAGGTCCAGGGCCTGCCTGAGGGCCACGTTCACGCTCCTGAAGCCCTTCCCCACGGGGGTGGTGATGGGCCCCTTGAGGGCAACGCCGTTTCTCCTCACCGACTCCAGCACCTCCTCCGGGAGGGGAGTTCCCTTCTCCCGCATGACCTTCTCCCCGGCCTCCACCACCTCCCACTCTATCCTCACCCCCGTGGCCTCCACGCACCTCCGAGCCGCCTCCGTGACCTCGGGGCCCACTCCATCCCCAGGGATGAGGGTGACGCGGTGGACCATTCTCCTCAGACCTCGAAACCCGCCTTCCTGGCCAGCTGCCTGAACTCCTCGTCCCTCAGGGGCATCCTGCGGGTTCCGTTGACGAACTTCTCCTTGATGACCTCCACCAGCTGCTCGAGCCTGGGGTCCTTCTCCTCCACCGGCCTCCCCAGTATCTCCTGCAGCCTGAGCCTGATCCCGTGCTTCCCGGACCTCTTCCCTATCACGATGGTCCTGCGCTGTCCCACCAGCTCGGGAGGGAAGGGCTCGTACGTGAGGGGAAGGGCGGAGATCCCCTGCAGGTGGATCCCGGACTCGTGGGCGAAGGCCGCGTCCCCCACGATGGCCTTGTTGAGGGGGAGGTGGTACCCGGTGGCGGAGGAGAAGAGGAGGGCCAGCTCCCTGAGGGGGGCGAAGTTCCACTTGGTCACGTCGTGGTGCAGGTAGCAGTTGAGCATGACCTTCTCCGTCTCCGCGTTCCCCGCCCTGTCCCCCACCCCCAGGAAGGTCGTGCTCACGTAAACCTTGTCGTAGAGCCCCGAGGCCGCCCTCACCGCCGCCATGGTGTTCTCCACCGCGTTCCCGAGATCGTCGTGCGCGTGGATCTCCACGTAGGGGATCCTGGTCTCCCTGCGGATGTGCCTGATCTTGGCCGGGATGCCGTTGGGGAGGGTGGCGAGGGGATCGGAGAGGCCCACCCCCACCGTGTCGCAGATGCGGTAGACCGTGGCACCGGCCTCCGCCACGGCGTTGATGAACAGCCTCTCGAACTCCCAGTCCGCCCTGGTGCTGTCCTCCCCGTGCACGAAGACGGTGAGGCCGTGCTCCGCCGCGTAGGAGACCACCTCCACCACCCTCTCCAGCAGCTGGAGGGGGGTGCTCTCCCACTTCTCGAAGTGGATGTAGGAGACCGGATGCGAGATGCCCACCTGCTTGAAGTCCAGGGAGAGGGCCGCGTCCACGTCCTCCTTGGAGGCCCTGCACCAGGCCGCCATCATGTCCCCCAGCCCGGCATCCCTCATGAGCTTCACGGCCTGCTGGTCCGTCTTCGTGAAGGTGAGGACCTCCAGCCTCTCCACCCCCAGGTCCCTCAGGAGGCAGGCGATGCGGCAGGTGTCCTCGGGCTTCGGGGTGACCATCCCGGCCATCTGCAGGCCCTCCCGGAGGGTGGTGTCGTCCACCACCACCTCCACGTTGAGCGGGACGGGACGGTATACCAGCTTGCGCAGGCGCTCCCACTTCTCCCTGTCGAAGTGGGGGGAGGAGAGCTCCCTCAGCAGGGTAAGCTCCTGCAGCCTCTTCTTCTGGAAGGAATCCTCTCCGGGTTTCAAAGGCTCCACGATTTTTAACGGGGGTTCTGCCTAATTAGCCTTCCGAAAGCCTTTCCCCTCCACCGAGAGCTTGGAGGGACTCCCCAATCCCCCTTCCACCGAGAACTTCACCCCGAGCATCCCCTCCACCAGCTCCACGTTGGTGAGGGCGTGGAGGGTGAGATGGGTGCTCCAGAGCTCCGACCTCCCCTCCGCCAGGGCCACATAGGGGACGAGCTGATCCGTGAGGTACCTGTCCACGGCATGCCCCGTCCTCAGCTCCTCCAGCAGGAACTCCGCCGCCTCCCTTCCCACCTTCTCCGCGGGCTTCCCCGGCCTGCCCAGGGAACTGCTCCCCAGGATCCCTCCCCTCGAGGTGAGGGCCCAGAGGACCACCCCGCTCCCGGGCCCTGGAGAGGGTCCCTCCGGTGTTTCCACCCTCACCCTGGCCCCGTATCCCTCCTTCAGGAGGCGAAGCTTGGCGGCATGGGCCTGCCTGGTGGCCACATGGGGGGGCAAACCCGCGCAGTGGGAGATCCCCTCCACCCTCTCCACCCTCCCCGCCTCGGTGAGCTCCAGGGATCGAAGCACCTCCACGGGATGGGTCCTCACCACCACCTTTCCCCCTCCCTTCGGGTAGTGACCCCTCCGGAGGCACTCCAGCTCCACCCTGTATCCCATCCTGGCCAGCACGGGAAGGGTCACGTGCCTGAAGTAATCCACCGGAGGGGCGAGGGGATTGTCCGTTCCCCCCGTCACCTCCACCTCCGCGGGCCCCGAGGCGAAAGCCAGGGGGGGAAGCAGGGCCTGCAGGAGGAGGATGGTGCTCCCGGCCGTGCCTATGTCAAACCTGTACTTCCCCCCCAGGATCTCCCCGGGCTCGAAGTAGACCTCCGTGGAGCCGAGCTCCGTCCCCTTCACCCTCGCCCCCGCGACCTCCGACAGGGCCTCCACTCCCCTCAGGTGCTGGGGTTGCAGGCCTGGCTTCTTGCGCTTCACCCTGACGTTGTAGACCCTCACCGGCCTTCCCATCACCGCCGACAGGGCCAGGGCCGTGCGGAGGACCGCTCCCCCGCCTTCCCCTCTGGATCCATCTATCTCCAGGAATCCCATTCCAAAAACCCACCTCTCTCCCCGTTAGAGCTTTTCGGAGAAACCCCCGATTTCTCTGGATGGAACTGCGCTCCAGGGTGCTGGAGCTCACCTCCCTCATCCCAAGGGGAAGGGTGACCACCTACGCAGAGCTGGCCAGGGCGGCGGGTAAGCCCGGAGCCTGCAGGGCGGTGGGGCTCATCCTCTCCCGCAACCCGAGACCGGTGGAGATCCCCTGCCACAGGGTGGTGAGGTCGGACGGAAGGGTGGGGGGCTACGCGCTGGGGGAGAGGAAGAAGGTGGAGCTGCTGAAGGGGGAGGGGGTGGAGGTGAAGGAAGGGAGGGTGGACCTGAACAGGTTCATGTTCCGGTTTTGCTGGGACCGAGCAGGCGATCGCTCCGGGAGAGGTCCCTCATCCTCCCCACCCCGTCGATCTCCTCGATCACCCTCACCACGGCTGGAGGGACCAGCTGCTCCCACTTCTTCCCCTTGACCATGCGCTCCCTGATCTTCGTCCCCATCAGGTCCCTCCGGTTGTACATGGGAAAGGACCTCACCTCGTAGCCCGCCTCCTTGAAGAGCCTCCTGACCAGCGGGTTTCCGGTGTAGACCACGGAAAAGGGGGGGGAGTAGGAGAGCACGTGGGAGACCCAGAGGGCGTTGTTGTTCACATCGGGGATGGGGACGATGTGGACCCTCGAGGTCCCTATTCCCTCCTCCGCCAGGGCCCTCCCGAGCATGAGCATGCGCTCCCCGGCCGTGAAGGGGTTCTCCAGGGTGTGGCTCTCCTGGGCGCTCCCTATCCCTATGATGAGCTCGTCCACCTCCTTCAGGATCCGCTCGAAGACCTTCAGGTGCCCCCTGTGGGGGGGCTGGAAGCGTCCGATGAAGAGGGCCCTCCTCACCATCCTCTCCCCCATCCCCCTTGGTTCCCACCCCTTTTATTCCTCCCCACGGAAGGAAGAAAGAACATGCAGGTGAGGGAGGCGAGGAAGGGAAGGTCCACGCCCGAGATGAGGGCGGTGGCGAGGGAGGAAGGGGTACCCCTTTCCCTCGTGGTGAGGGGGGTGGCGGAGGGCAGGATCGTCATACCCCACAACCCCTGCAGGAAGGAGAGGATCCGTGCCAGGGGGATAGGGGAGGGACTGAGGGTCAAGGTCAACGCCAACGTGGGCTCCTCGCCGGACTACGTGAAGGTCGAGGAGGAGGTGGAGAAAGCCAGGGTGGCGCAGGAGTGCGGGGCCGATGCGGTGATGGACCTGAGCATAGGGGGGGACCTGGACCTGATAAGGAGGAGAATCCTGAAGGAGGTGAGCCTGCCCGTGGGGACCGTGCCCATCTACCAGGCCGGGATAGAGGCCTCGAAGAAGGGGAGTCTGCTGGACATGACCTCGGACGACATGTTCAACACCATAAGGAGGCAAGCGAAGGACGGGGTGGACTTCGTCACCGTGCACTGCGGGGTGACCAGGGAGGTGGTGGAGAAGCTGGGGGGGAAGAGGCTGCTGGGGATCGTGAGCAGGGGAGGGGCCTTCCTGGCCGCCTGGATCCTGAAGAGGGGGGAGGAGAACCCGCTCTACAGGGAGTTCGACTACCTGCTGGAGGTGGCCTCGGAGTTCGACCTCGTCCTGAGCCTGGGGGACGGCCTGCGCCCCGGGAGCATAGGGGACGCCTCCGACTACTTCCAGCTGCACGAGCTCATGACCCTGGGAGGACTGGTGGAGAGGGCCAGGGAAAAGGGGGTGCAGGCCATGGTGGAGGGACCGGGGCACCTGCCGCTGGACCAGGTGGAATGGAACGTGAAGCTGGAGAAGGCCGTGTGCAAGGGGGCGCCCTTCTACGTGCTGGGACCGGTGGTGACGGACCTGGCCCCCGGCTACGACCACCTGGTGGGTGCGATAGGGGGGGCCGTGGCCGGGATGGCGGGGGCTGACTTCCTGTGCTACGTGACACCCTCCGAGCACCTCTGTCTCCCCTCCGTGGAGGACGTGAGGGAAGGGGTGATCGCCACGAAGATAGCGGCCCACGTGGCTGACGTGGCCAGGGGCATAGACCTGGAGAAGGAAGTGGAGATGGGGAGGGCGCGGAAGGAGCTGGACTGGGAGAAGCAGTTCAGGCTCTCCCTCTACCCGGAGAGGGCGAGGAGGATCAGGGGCGAGAGGCCGCCCAGGGTCGACCCCAGCACCTGCAGCATGTGCTCCAAGTTCTGCGTCATCAAGTTCCTGGGGGAGGTGCTGGAGGGCAAAGCCTGAAAGGGGCCGCCTCTTGGGGGCGAACGGCTAGGGTGCTTTCAGCACCTCCGCCAGCTTCGCCAGCATCTCCTCTATGTCCTGGTGGGTGATGTACCCCATGTTCCCTATCCTGAACGTCCTCTCCTTCAGCCTCCCGTAGCCCTGCGCCAGCTCCACCCCCTTCTCCCTCATCCTCCTGTAGATCTCCTGCCCGCTCAGGTGCGCGGGCGCGTTGACGCAGAAGATGGTGGGACTGGCGTACTTTTCCTCCGTGAAGAGGGTGAGGCCCAGGTCCTTCACTCCCTGCAGGATCCTCCTCGCCCTCCCGGCGTACTCCTCGAAGTACCTCCCCTTCCCCTTCTCCTCGATCATCCTCAGGATCCTGTTCAGGGCCAGGATGAGGGGGATGGGCGGGGTGACGGGGGTCTCGTCCTTCTGCTGGGAGCGATCGTACCTCTCGAAGTCGAAGTACCACCCCTTGCTCGTCATCTCCCTTGACCTCGCCATGGCCTCCTCCGACACCGACACCACGGCCATGCCCGGGGGAAGACCCAGGCACTTCTGGGAGCCCGCGAAGCACACGTCCACCCCCAGCCTTTCAGGGGAGAACTCCACTCCACCGAGCGCGCTCACGGCATCCACCAGCAGGAGCTTCCCGTGCCCCTTCACCACCTCCGCCAGCTCGGGGAGGGGGTTGAGCAGGCCGAGGCTGGTCTCGGAGTAGGTCACGGTGACGGCCTCCACGTCGGGGTGCCGGCGGAGCTCCTCCTCCAGCCTGTCGGGCAGGACCGGTTTTCCTGGCTCCGTCTGCAGAACCACCACCTCCCTGCCGTTGGCCTCCGCCACCTTCGCGTACCTCTCACCGAACTCCCCCGTCACCGTGCAGAGGAGTTTCTTCTTCACGCAGTTCCTGACGGAGGCCTCCATCAGCCCCGTGCTGGAGCTCGGGAAGAGGAAGACCCTCTGCCGGGTGTCCAGGAACCACCTCAGCCTCTCCACCGTGTCCCTGTGCAGGCGGTGGTACTCCTCGCTCCGGTGGCTGAACATCTGCCTGCCCATCTCCTGAAGGACCTCTGGGTAGCAGGCCACCGGGCCCGCCGTGAAGAGCTTCACAGGTATCTCCCTTAAAGGGAAGGAAGCTATAAAAGGATGGGGCCGTGGGGTAACTTGGCCAGCCTACCAGCTTGGGGTGCTGGCGATCTGGGTTCAAATCCCGGCGGCCCCACCAGCGGCCCGCGGACCTGCGCCTGCTCCCAGCACGCCGGCCGGGGCTCAGCACTCTCGGGATTTTCCCCCGGGTCCCCTCCCGCGGAGCCTGGTCGCCCTGATGGGGTCCAGCCGTGTGAAGGGGGGAGTGACGACGATCCTCGCGTCCACGAGCCACTCCTCCACGCCACCGGAGGAACCCGGTTCTGCAACACGACACTCCCTGCACCTGAAAAGGAGGTACAGGGCACCCCCCTCGACGAAGGCCACGTGTACCTGGGCCGGCTCCCCGCTCAGGATCTCCTTCCCGCAGGAGCCGCAGCGCACCAGGCTCCCCACCAGGACCCAGGACCTCCTCAGGACCCTCAAAATCCGCACAGGTATGCGTTTGCTCCTCACCAACACCCTCTCTACCGTTTTTTCCCCTCGGCCTTCCACTGGGTCCTCAGCTCCTCCAAGAGCCCGGGATTTGCCTCCTCAAGGATTTGCTCTATCAGGCGCCTGACGGCTTCCCCCCTTATCGGCTCGTGGCAGTGGCCGCAACCAAAACCATACTCCTCCCCGAAGTAGAAGTTCTTGAGCACGGATTCCCCTTTCTCGGCTTTCCACCTGGCCTTCACCCTCACCAGGAGTTCCGGGTTAGCCACCGCCAAAACCCCATCGATCACATATCTGATGAGGTCCTCAGGTATCCCCCCTCCGCACGCCGGGCATATGAAGAACCTCTTCCCGGCGTAGAGCTCCTCCAGCCAGGAAAAATCCTCTTCCTCTCCTTTCCTTTGGGCCCTCATCTCCCTCAGCATCTCTGGGTTGGCATCCAGCAGGATCCGCTCCACCAACCACCTGAGATCCTCCTTCTCCACTTCCTTCCCGCACCTGGGGCAAGGAAAGGTAAGCTCACCAGACCATATCCTCCGGATCCTCATCCCTTTCATCCTCCTCGAAGCGCAGGTGAAACATCAACGATTCGAGCTCGTGCATCAGCATCCGCACGCGCCCCAACTCCCACCAGTTCCTCCTTCTCCTCCTGAGCGTGCTTATGCTCTCAGGCCTATCGCGGATGGCCAGGTACTTGGCCAGCACCAGGTCGTAGATGGGGAGTTTTTCACCATCCCTCACCTGCACGCAGAAACGCTCCCTTCCGTCCGGGGAGAGCACCTCACCCCTCTTCGTGAGCAGGTACTCCCTTCCGTTCGCCGCCTTCACCAGGATCTTCCCCTCCCCCAGGAGCTTTTCCGTCAGTTCCTCCCCCAGCACGCTCCTGAGCGTCCGCAGCGCCCTCTCCTCGGCCTCCCTCTTGGAGGAGAGGAGCAGCTCGGCCAGCTCCCAGGCCCTCTCGGGGGTGAGCTCCCAGAAACCCTGCACACATACCTTGATCCACTCCTCCAGTTCCTTCCAGCCCACCTCGAAGTCCCCCAGGAAGAACTTCCCGTCCCTCACCTCCAGGACGCCGAGGGGCAGGGAGCGGTGCTCCTGCTCAAAGAGACCCTCCACCCCCTTTTCAAGGTGCCCGGGGGAGGGGTTCCTCCTCAGCCTTTTGCGGAACCCCTCCATGTAGAGTCTGAGCTTCCCCTCCATCCTGGCCTTCCTCACTCCCTCCAGGAAGAACCCCAGCCCATCAACCGAGTGACACTCCTGCCCACTATCGAGGAAGTGCCTCCTCTCCCCCGGACCCTGGAGGTGGATCTCCCCGATCTCCTCGACCGTCCGCGACAAGACGGATCCTCCCTCCTTCAGCCCCCCGTCACGCGGGGGACCAGCAGGAGTTCCACCTCAACGGCGCCCCTTCCGCTCTCCTCCTTCACGGCGCTCTCCACGGCTTCGAGGTCTTCCCCCAGCAGTCGCGTTCCCTCCCCGGTCCTGATGGCCACCTGGTATCCCTCCTCCAGCTCGGGCTGCAAACGGTCCTGGAGTTCCTGCTCGGCGCAGACCAGACAGGTGTCTCCCGAGGCCCCCAATTTCCTGATCACCACCTTCATCCTTTCCTCACCTCCTTTTTTGTTAGAAGGAACCTCGGCTCCGGTATTAAGCGATGGAAAAAGAGAGTTATCCCTGTAAAAAAAGTTCACCTCCCGGTCCGAGCGCCCCCGGTTGAACCTCAGGGACCTGGAGAACTCGCGGAACTCTCTGGTCTGGTGATAGATCTCCTCCCCCTTTGCGGTGACCTGGTACCTGCGCGGATAACCCGGGACGACCTCCACCCACCCCCTCTCGACCATGAGTTCCAGGATCTGGCGCATCCTGTCCCTGCGCTGGCGGCTCTTCACCCCGTGGTTCATCAGCTGGTAGAGGGTGAAGGGGCCCTTCTCCTTCATGAGGATCATGTACTCCAGAACCTCCAGGGCGATGCACTCGGCCGGAAGGTACTTGACTCTCTTCTTTCCTCCTTCCATGGGGTCCCCGTCCTACCCTTGGTGTCCCCATCTTAAATACGTTTCGGTAATCCCTAATCGTAAGGAATTCCCTAAACTTTTTAAGGCGGAAAATGGAAGATGGAAAGTGCCGGAGATAGGTCCCTTCGCCAGCGTGGGGGTCTCGAACGTCTTCTTCAGGATGGTGCTTGGGGAGACCACGCCCAAGGCGATAGCGGAGGCCCTGGGGACCAAGCCGTCGACCGTGGTGGAGCACCTGCGCAGGCTCCAGGAGATGGGGGTGGTGAGGCTGGGGGAGAAGGAGGGGAAGTACCAGCACTACGAGATCGACTGGGGGAGGTTCGCCAGGGCCTTCCTGAGGCACTCCTACACCCTTTCCCTGCTGCAGGAGGGGGGGAGGACCGAGGAGCTGGAGGAGATGAAAGGGGTGGCCGAGGAGCTGGGCAGGATGGAGGAGTTCAGGGAGCTCCTGCGCCTTTACTTCCGGGAGCTGGTGGGGAACATGGAAGGGGGGAGGTACCCCAGGCGCACCATCTGGGGGGCCATCTACGGGTTCGAGGACTCCCTGGAGATCCTCCCCTCTCTGAAGGGAAGACTGGGCGAGAGAGGGGGGAAGCTGGCGGCCCTGCTGGAGAGGTGGGAAAGGTGCGCCAGGGAGTTCAGGTCGAAGGGGCCTGCCTGTGCCCTGGAAAGGGCGATGCTCGGGCTTGAGAAGCCCTGAGGGCGGGAAGACCGGGGGCTGGGGTCACCCACATCCTCCTTCCGCCCAGCAGCTCCTCCACCTCGTCCCCCAGGAGATACTCCCTCTCCCACAGGGCCTTCGCCACCTCCTCCAGCTTCCCCCTGCCCAGCCCCTCCAGGATCTCCCTAGTCTTGGCCAGGCAGGCCTCCCTGAGTTCCTTCGCTCGGGCGTAGATCTCCTCCCTCTCCGCCTCTGGGGTGGGCTTGAGGGCACCGAACGTGCCGCTCAGCTCCTCCAGCAAGGGAGTATCGTAGTTGGTGCACGCCCCCCGCTCCATGAAGTACTCGAGCGAGATCTCTGTGGCCTCGGCCGTGTCCTTGGGCTCGTCGAGGGTGGGGCTTCCCAGCACCATCTCCTCCGCCGCCTTCCCCGCCAGGAGGGTGCAGATCCTCTTCTCGTACACTTCCAGGCTGTGGGGGCCGGGACCCCAGCAGGGCAGGGTGCACCCCTTCCTG
The DNA here is from genome assembly GCA_038851755.1 of Hadarchaeales archaeon (SeqCode). Lineage (GTDB taxonomy): Archaea > Hadarchaeota > Hadarchaeia > Hadarchaeales > WYZ-LMO6 > WYZ-LMO6. The sequence goes on from JAWCKR010000001.1 coordinate 124,915, forward strand.
TAGTTCCTGGCAGGCACCACCACCAGCCTCAGGCCCACGCCCAGCCCCCGGGCCACGGCCGCGTGACCGGCCTCGTGGACGCAGGTGGCCCACCTCTCCCCCTCGCTCTTCCAGCTGCCCTCGGGTGCGCCCATGAGCTCCCTGACGAGGGCCGAGACCAGGTGCCTGGTCTCCACCTCCTTGCTCCCCGCCAGGGTGGCCTGCAGATGGGCCTCCTCCACCATCTCCTCTATGGCCGAGGGCCTGAGCTCGGGGAGGGCGCCCGCCAGCCTCTCCACCTCCACCCCCGCGGTGGGCTTTTTGGAGAGGTAGTACTCGAAGATCTCCCTCCTCCCCGCCTCGTCCAGGGTGAACTCCACGATTCTGGAGAGCCTCCCCGCCCTGGTGAGGGCCTCGGGCAGGAGGGAAAGGGAGTTGGTGCAGGCGACCACGAAAACACCCTGCGGTCTCCCCCTGATCCCGTCCAGCTCGGAGAGGAAGGCCGTGTAGGCGGGGGAAGCCACGAACACGTTCTTCTCCTCCTTCTCCCTGTTCAGGAGGGAGAGGAGCTCCTCGAAGTGCAGGAGGACCACCTCCCCCTTCTTCTCGTAGTGATCCCTGGCGAGGGAGAAGAGCGAAACGACGTCCTCCGTGGTCCACCCGTCCCCCTCCCTGGGGAAGCGTGTCCCGTCCACCAGCCTCGCCCCGCTTTCGGTGGCCAGGATCCTGGCCGAGAGGGTCTTTCCCATCCCGGGCGGGCCGCTGAAGATCACGCCGCCGGGAAGCCTGTACCCTCCCTCCCAGAGCTCCCTGTACCTGCGGAGGAGGGAGATGAGCTCCGAAAGCTCCTTGGAGACGTGGGGCATGCCCCTGAGCTGCTCCAGGCGGGCGGGCTTGAAGTCCCCCTCCTCGAAGTACCTCCTCCTGCTCTCCTCCAGGGTCATCGAAGGGTGGGAGGGAACCCGAGGGTTTTAAGGTTGGAGGAAAAGTTTTCCGCCCCGTCGCCGGGGCCCCCAGGGCGACCGGAGGGCGGGGAAAGCGTTTATTCCCCAGCCACCAGATATCCGGATATCCCCATGGTCCAAGAAGACCTCACCAGGAAGGTGCCTGGGTGGAGCGATGCGCCCGTCCCCATCTGCCACGGGGGGGACCTCAGGGCCCTGACCTTCTGCTGCCACCCCGACTACCCCCTCACCTTCTCCGCCGTCTGCCTCAGGGAGAGGGCCCTGAAAGAGGCGGGACTACCCTCCCGTAAGTACGTGGAGATCAAGGACTGGTTCTCCGAACAGGTGGGCTGGGACTCCCCGGACGTTTGCTTCGGCTCCCTCTCCTACTGCTGCATGAGGAGGAGGGGATGCCCCGGGGAGAGGGATCGCGTCCTCGCGAGGCTCTACGGCGAAGACTTCGAGAAGGCCCTGGAGGAGTACTTCCTGAGGAAGAGGGTCCTGGCCGTGCACCTCCTCCGGAGGGCCTCCAACCAGGGCGCCGTGAGGGGGCTGGTGGAAGAGGAGACCAGGACCATCTCGCGGACCGAAAGAGAGGATCTGATCTCCCTCCTCCGCCTGAAACCCCCCTAACCCCCTCGGCCGCTTCCCAGGCAAAAGTTTTTACCCATCCTTTATCCCCGTCGAGCGCCAGGGTTTCACCGAATGAAAGAAGCCTTTGCCGCCTTCCTCACCGCCTCAACCCTGGCGGTGGTCACCACCGTGTTCTGGCCCGAGTGCACGCTCCTGTGGGCCGTTCCGGCGGCGGTGATGCTGGGGATAGTAGCGGTCTCGAGGAAGCCGGGAAGAAGGTAAGCGGGGAACCGGGTCAGGCGGGCCTGGCTGGACCCGTCAGCTCAGCCCGGGGCACGGTCCCCGGGTGATCCCTTTACCCGGTCCGGGGAAAGGAGAGTGATGGAGCTCCTGAGGGACTTCGACCCCTGGAGGGATCCCCTCTGCACCTGCCCGCCCAAGCTCTCCCTCAATCCATACACGGGCTGTCCCCACGCCTGCCTGTACTGCTACATCACCTCCTACATCCCGCGCGGGTTCGAGTGCCGGCCCAAGAAGGACCTCCTGCGCAGGCTGGAGAGGGAGGTGGAGAAGCTGACGGGAAGGCCTCTGATCTCCATGTGCAACAGCAGCGACCCCTACCCCCCTGCGGAAAGGGAGCTCCTGCTCACCAGGGAGTGCCTGGAGAGGCTGGTGGGAAGGGCAAGGGTGCTCGTGGTGACCAAGTCCGACCTGGTGGTGAGGGACCTGGACCTCCTCTCCCGCCTGCCCTGCGCCGTGAGCGTGACCCTCACCACCCTCAGGCCCGGGCTTGCCCGCAGGCTGGAGCCGGGCGCCCCTCCCCCGGAGAGGAGGCTGAAAGCCCTGAGGGAGCTGTCCGATGCCGGCGTGCCCGTGAGCGTGAGGCTCGACCCCGTGATCCCCGGTCTGAACGAGGAGGAGATCGAGAGCCTCGTGGAGGCCGCGGCCTCCTCCGGTGCAAAGCACCTCACCTCCTCCACCTTCAAGCCCAGGGGGGACAGCTGGGAGAGGATGAGAAGGGGGTTCCCCGGGCTCTTCCCGCGCCTCAGGGAGCTCTACCTGGGAGGGGAGAGGAGGAAGAGGAGCCTCTACCTCCCGGGCGAAATGAGGAGGGAACTCATGGAGAGGGTGAGGGAGGCCTGCCTTTCCCTCGGTCTGACCTTTTCCACCTGTAGGGAGGGCTTTCCTGAACTCCACACTTCTGAGAGTTGCGACGGGAGCCACTTAATAAAATGATTCAATCCGTTTCTGGGAGGAGACATACTGCCGCCCCTATGGCCAGACTGGCGGAAACCCTAACGTCCAATTTCCTCAGCTTCGGGAGGAGCCCTTCCTCACATATGAACCTGACGGAATCGAGATAGAGCAGGAACTCCTTTCCTTCCCCTCGATTCTCCAATACCTCTTCACGTCCTTCCTTATCCTCTCCGCACGCTCCTTCAGTATCTCCTCCGGCTTCTGGGTCCAAAGTTTCTCCGCGCTTTCCACGCTCCAGTGGAAGTCCAAAACCGTATAATCAGCGATCCTCAAGTGGAGCTCTCCCTGTCCGTGAGCTTCCTGGAAACCCTCACGCTCCCCACCTCCAGGGGTCTGAGGGATTCGACGGAATCCCCATCCAAAACGAAGAGGGGACTCACGTAGGTGGAGGAGAGCACGACCACCTCGGCAACACCTTCACCGAGTCTCCTACCCAAGAGTTTGGTAAGTTTGATGAGCTCTCCGTCGGGATAGACGAGCTCTACGAAGGGCTTCTTCATCTCCATCTTTCCGGAGAGGGAAGGGATGACCCCCAAGTTCCTGTACTTGAAACGCTCGGTCAGCCAACGGATGCGCTCCAGGGCTTTTTCGGAATTGGAGAAGAGGAGGACCCCTCTCAGGTTCTTGACGGTGACCGCATACTTGGCAAGCATCCGCTTTCTATTTTGTTCCAGAAAAAAATTTAGCTGAAGATGGAGGAGAAGGAAAAAATCCGCCGGAGGATCTGGAAACTCCTCGAGGAGAAGGGTGTAGCCACCTTCCCGAAACCCATCGTGGGGAGGATTCCCAACTTCTTGGGAAGCGAAAGGGCTGCCGAGCTCCTCCGCTCCTCCGAAATCTATTCCAGGGCAGAGGTGGTCTTCGTGAGTCCCGACTCACCCCAGCTTCCCGTCAGGAGGATGGTTTTGGAGGATGGGAAGAAGCTGATAATGGCCTCCCCGAGGCTCAAGGGGGGCTTCTTGGAAATCGAAGGGAATCCATCGAAGGCCACCCTTTCCCGGGCGATGGAGTGGGGGAAGGAGGTGATGCCCTGGGACCTAAAAATAGATTTGATGGTGGAAGGATCCGTGGCCGTTGACCCTTTCGGGGGAAGGGTGGGGAAGGGAGGGGGCTTCGGGGATCTCGAATTCGCCATCCTGCTGGAGACCGGGGCCATAGGAAAGGAAACACCCATCGCCACCACGGTTCATGAGTTCCAGATAGTCGAAAACGTGCCCATGGAATCCCACGATGTGCCCGTGGATTGGATCTTCACCCCAAAGCGTCTCCTCGAGGTAAAGGTGAAACGCCCAAAACCCAAGGGAATCCTCTGGGAACTCCTCGAGCCTTCCAGGATGAGGGAAATCCCCATCCTTTCCGCCCTGAAGGAGAGGAGGGAGATGGGTTGAACTCTCATCAAATGGAGAGTTCTCCCCGCGTGCCCAACCATTTTCACGAAACTAAGCTATCCCCGCAAACCCTATTTTTAAAGTCCTAGGGTACTGCGCGATTCTTAGAAGCAACTTTCACGCTAGATTTTCTGAGTATTCTTTATTGTTAAATCGATAGGTGGTTTGAGGGGATATTTTATCAAGGAAGGAGTTGCTCTAATTGTTCATACAACCATCGCATACCTCAGACATCCTCACCATCTCTCAAACTTAAAAACTCTGGATTAGCCTTTCTACATCTTCTCCCCTATGGTAGTTACTTCCACTTCCAAACCCAGAGTAATCGTGCGCTATGTAGGCCACACCCAGTCTTCGAATCTCACTTTGAAACGGCTGTACAGCTTCCGAATAATCTAAAGAAAGGAAGTCGTGAACCACTCTGATTCTGCTCGTTATTATGTAATCAATTAGAATATCGCATAAGCGATGCTTTTTCCACCAAGTTTTTAATTGCTTTCCTTCGATTTTATCCTTCATTGCCCTATTGTAGAACCTTATAAATTCATCGTGCCTAACCACGCCATAAAAGGCGGAAATAACCAACAAGCTTAAGTTTTGAGAAGTATTGAGCTTCTCCCAAGAATCTCTGGATATTCTACAGTAAAGTTTTCCCTTATACCTTTCATACGCCCTCATAAACTCTATCTGAGTTTCAGACTCTTCGACTCCTACGTCAGATCCAAACCTATCTCCAAAGGCAACTGCAACATATTTCCTTAACTCCATTAACCTTCTCCCTGCTTCTGGACTTAAGTAGTTTACAATACAACTTCCACGGTAGTACGTTGGAATTCCGCCACGATTCTTTGAACCACAACAAGGAATAAGGACCAATGTTTTTTCGTTCATTTAACTGCACCTACGCCTGAAATTTTTGTGTCGCGGCTTTTTTAAAACTTCACTTTAATCATTATTATCGCATTCAGAATTTTTCCCTTATTTTGAGGAAGTAAAAAAATACTACCGCCTAGCCTTAGCCAGAGATTGCGCAGGTTTTTCTCCGGATAAAGATGTTGCAATCGCTTTTAAGCACATGTTCATTAGCGTGCTTGAATTGCCTAAAGAAGAGATAGAAGAGCAGAATCCACACTCCGGGTGAAGAAGTCAGCGTTCCGATAGTCTATGCGAAGTACTTCGCTCCAGACTCTCATTGGGCTTGGTATGTTTTGGGGTTTGACGGGAAAGACACATTCTTCGGGTATGTAGAGGGCAATTACTCAGAGTTTGGCTATTTCGGCTTGTCGGAGCTAGAGAAGATTAGAGGCCCTCTAGGTCGAGGGACTTGTACTAGGAGCCGAAACCTTTGAGTGGGGCAGTAAAAAGAAATCATAATGTGTCAGGAGTAAAAAAATCACTTCCTGCCTCTGCAGCTATCACATACTTCAGCAATTGGGCATTCATTACATCTTGGATTTCTTTCATGACAATACTCACGACCTACAGTCCAGAATATTTGATCCAATTTTGCTGGCATATCTGGGAAAGCAAGTTTTGAAAAAGCAAGAATATCTTGGATATGGTTCGGAAGTTCCTCTTTCCACTTTCCTTGGAACCTTCCGGTTATTCTGTTGAATACCTTAACGACATGAACGTCTATAGGCATGTCCAACAGCTTTTCGTCCACAACCCTAAAGTTAGGAAACGTTGTTTTTATCTGGTCAAACCACGGATTACTCTGCGATAGATCTAGAGACCTGTAGATGAAGTCCCTGGTTATCATGTTAGCCTTTTTAGGACCGATTCCGGGTATTCTCCTAAGCATAAAGTAGACTTAAAGAGACGAATATTCTCTGTTTTCAAACATTGTTATTGGTGTTTTCTTTTCTTGCTGGAACAAGCCAAGCGCTTCATGCAAAGCTCTTGAGGTCTTTTCCAAGTATTTCTGCTTATCTTCCGCGCTCATACCGCTCGGCCATTTCCCTTTCAGATACTCATTTAGGAGCTGCTCGAAATCCATGCTTAGCAACTTGGACAAATCACACGTCCTTAATTTATTATTCAACCATCCCGGGAAATCCCAAGCATCTTCAGACCTTATTTGTTCGTCGCATATAGTGCCAACTAATGGAGCAAACTCATTTTTGAAAATAAAGCTTCCAAAGGATGACCATGATCCTGAAGGAAACTTCTGAAATAGCTCGCGCAGCTTGTCGGCTTTCTTCTTTATCTCTTGAAAACTGAGGCTTTTTATACTTATGTCACATCACTTAAAATTTAAGAAATTAAAAACTTTTGGAAGAAAATTCTCTCAACTTTTAGCTTCATCACCTACATGAGAATCTTTCCACAATCTTTCTCCCATCAGAGAACTCCTAATCATCATGTCATAAAATTTATCGCTTTTCGTCGTTAATCGAAGTGTAAAACTCATATAGATATTTATTTAAACCTCTTCTGTATACCAAAATCCGTAAGAAATTAAATCGATTTTAAGCGTGTTTGTTACATCCTCGATTCTCTTCACACAATCACTTTCCAGATCTTTCGAAAAAAACTTTACTTATTTGCAGACATGACATGAAACATAAGCGAAGAGTACAGATTACCTTTTTCACGCATGCTTTCTGCAATCTCCAAGAGTTTGGTTGTAACGGTTTCGCGTAATGTTTTATGTTCATTCCAAGGTTACAAGAACTGTTGAAGAGGCGAAGCAGCTTATAGAAGCGGGATTCGAGTACGTTGATACTATTGACGGTTTTCACCTCTATAGAAAGCGTAAGTAGCGGCTGTCTGTGGGTGGCGCCAAAAAGCCGGGGGTGGGAGTTAATCTCCTACCAAGAGATGTGCAGGAGGGCCTGAGGCTGAGAAGGGGGATGTACTACCGTTCCGGGAAATACAGCCTGGTGCTGGTTTCTCCCATGGCACCCTACGACGATACTTGGCGGGAGAAGGGGAAGATTCTCCTCTACCAAGGGCATGACGCCCCCAAGAAGGGCAAGGACCCAAAAACCCTAAATCAACCCTACAGAACGAAAACTGGAAAACTCACCCAAAATGGTCTTTTCTTCGAAGCGGTGAAGGCCTTCAAGCTCGGGAAGAGGAAGGCGGAAGTGGTGAAGGTATACGAGAAGGTGGCAACTGGGATTTGGAGGGAAAGGGGCCTTTTCAGGCTGGTGGATGGATGGAGGGAAAGGAAGGGGGGTCGTGTGATCTTTAGGTTCAAGCTGGAGAGGATCTCAGGCCATGGCCTTCCCCGCCCCCAGCCCCACCACCCCCAGCATCACCAGCAGGATGCCCAGCGCGGCCAGGGACTTGGCCCTCCTCCCCCTCTCCCCGAACTCCCTGTAGTACAGGGCACCCCAGAGGACCGCCACCACCGTGCTGGCGGTGCCTATGGGGAAGGCCACGGCCACGCCCAGGGAGGGAGCGGAGGAGAAGTTCATCAGGTTGCCGCCCATCCACATGAGACCAGCCAGCAGGCCCAGGAGGTGTTCCCTCCTCCCCCCTCCCAGCCAGGGGCCCAGAACCCCGACCAGCAAAGTGCGGAGGAGGTAGACCAGGAAGGCCCCCACCGCGATGAGGGCGCAGTACTGGACGGGGGTGATCCCGGCTTCCAGGGAGGCCGCCACCCCCGCGCCCCCGAAGGTCCCGAAGCAGAGGGCCCCCAGGAGGGCCCATCCCACTCCCTTCCGTCCCTTCCTCCCTTCCAGGGACCTCCCGAGCACGAAGGCTCCCAGGAGCATGGCCAGGAGGCCTGCGGAGGCCACGGCCAGCGGGAGTCCAGCCTCCATCTCCCCGAAGAGGAGGATCCCCCAGAGGAAGGCCACGGCCGCGGAGAGGTTCAGGAAGGAATAGGAGTAGGCCAGGCCCAGCTCCCTCACCGCCGAGAGCCCGGCGTAGTTCCCCGCCGCCCACACCATCCCGGAGAGGAGGGGAAGGAGGACCTCTGGCCCCCAGCTCCCTCCCCCTTCCACCAGGAAGACCGCCCAGGAGAGGAGCAGGCCACCCAGGAGGAGGTCGTTGGAGAACTCCCAGGGGCCGAACCTCCTCAGGTGCTTCAGGGGGTTGCAGTAGGTCCCCCAGAGGAAGGCGGAGAGGAGGCTGAGGGAAAGGGCCGTGTGGTCGATCAACCGCTCACCTCACCCCCTTACTTGAACACGCCTAAAAGAGCGCCTACCGCCTTGTCCTCTTCAGGATTCCTCCCCCGAACTCCAAGCCACCCGGCCCCTCCACCAGCATCCCATATCCCGCCATCCACGACCCCGTCTCAGCAGGTGAGGTGGAGGGCCGCGGCCACCCTCCTGCCCCGGGAGAGCCTGTTGAAGCTCTCCACCGCCTTGGCCGTCACCTCCGCCACGAGCTCTATCCCCCTCTCCCTCACCGCCCTCACCGTCTCGGGCGGTACCTCCATCTCCCCCGAGTATCCCCTTCCCACCACCAGCACCTCCGGCCTCTCCTCCAGCACTTCCCTCAGGTCCTCGGGGCTGAGCCTGTGCCCCTCCCTCCTCCACCACTTCCTGACCCCGCCGGGAAGGATGAGGACGTCGGAGGTGTAGACCTTCCCGTCTATCACGATCCTCCCGAACTCGTACGAGTCCACCCTGGACATCTCAGACCTTGTAGACCTTGCCGGGCTCGGGGAGCACCACCTTCACCCCGGGCAGTTCCTTCCCGGCCCTCCTCCCGAACTCCTCCGCCTCGTCCGGGGAGCAGTGGAAGGGGACCGCCAACCTGCACCCCAGGTCCTTCGCCATGCGGAGGGCGTCCTCCACGGAGGCGGTGGGGGAGGGCATGCCCGCGGGCACGAAGGCCACGTCCGCCCTGTGCTTCCCCACCTCCGGAGTGAAGGAGGAGTCGGAGCCGTGGAAGATCCTGAGGCCTCCCGACTCCACCAAGAACATGAGCGGGTCCTCGGCGGGGTGCTCCGCCCCTATGCCCGTGACCCTGGCCCCCTCCACCTCCGCCGACCCGCCGGCCTTCAGCTGCACCAGCTTCCCCACCTTCCCCTTCAGCATGTGGTAGCTTCCGGCATTGCAGACCACCGTCCCACCGGAGGCGCGCTGGAGCTCCACCAGGTGGGAGGGCTCGAGGTGGTCGAAGTGCTCGTGGGTGATGAGGAAGAGGTGGGGCCTCCAGACCGAGAGGTCCTCCTTCCTCACCAGCTCGGCGGGGTCGAAGAGGAGGCGGTGGTCCGCGGTGCTGACGGCCAGGGCCGAGAACTCGAAGTGGACGAAACCCAGCTCGCCCCTGGAGAGCTTGAGCCTGGCGAGGCCTCCCAGCCCCTCCCCCACCCTCATTCACCTGCCTTATACCTCGGAGGATAAATATCTGGAGATGGCCGGTCCCGGGCAGAGGGAGCTGGAGGACGCCTGCCTGGAGCTGCTGAGGAGGGCCAGCACGGGCCTCCCCCCGGACGTGAAGGCCGGTCTCAGGAGGGCGCTCCGCTCCGAGAGGGACGCCGTGGGAAAGGTGAACCTCAGGGCCATCCTAGAGAACGTGGAGGTAGCGGAGGAGAGGAAGGTACCCCTCTGCCAGGACACGGGCATACCCTTCTTCTACTTCTGGATGGACCCCTCCGGCCTGGACCCCGCGAGGGCCGCGGCACGGGCCGTGAGAAGGGCCACGGAGGAGGGCCTGCTCCGCCCCAACACCGTCCACCCCCTCTCCAGGAGAAATCCCGGTGACAACCTGGGGAGCAGGATGCCCCTGGTGAAGGTGTTTCCCCAGCGGGGGAAGGAGGTGGAGCTGGCGGTGATGCTGAAGGGCGCGGGGTCGGAGAACGTGAGCAGGCTGGGCATGCTCACCCCTGCGGAGGGGGAGGAGGGTCTGGTGGAGTTCGTGGTGAGGACCGTGAGGGAGGCGGGTGGGAGACCCTGTCCGCCCGTGATCGTGGGAGTGGGGGTGGGGGGAACGGCCGCCCTCTCGATGGAGCTGGCCCAGCTCTCCCTCCTCCGCCCCCTGCCCGAGAGGCACCGCGAGGCCCCCTTCAGGAGGCTGGAGGGTGAGCTGGAGAGGAGGATCAACCGGCTGGGCCTGGGGCCCATGGGGCTCGGAGGCAGGACCACCTGCCTGGGGGTGAAGGTGGAGTACGCCCACACCCA
>JAWCKR010000002.1:0-119556 GCA_038851755.1 Hadarchaeales archaeon (SeqCode)
CCAGGGAACCTGAGCACCCCGTGGGTGTGTATTCCCGACTCGTGGGAGAAGGCGTTATCCCCCACGATGGCCTTGTTGGGCGGCACGGGCACCCCCGTGAGCCTCTCCACCAGCTCCGAGGTACCGTAGAGCTTCTTCAGCTTGATTCCCGTCCTGAACCCGTGGAGGTAGTGGAGAGAGGTCACCACCTCCTCCAGGGAGGCGTTCCCCGCCCTCTCCCCCAGACCGTTCACCGTGACGTGGACCTCTTCCGCCCCACCCCTCACCGCTCCTACGGTGTTGGCAGTGGCGAGACCGAAGTCATCGTGACAGTGCACGCTGATGGGAAGGTGAAGGCTCCCGGTGAGATCCGAAAAGAGCTCATAAATTCGGTCTGGGGTCATCACCCCCACCGTGTCGCACACGCACAGGCGATGCACCCCCTCCTCCTCACCCACGGAGAAGAACTCCTTCAGGAAGGCCAGGTCGGTTCTGGTCCCGTCCTCTGCCGAGAGTTCCACCTTTAAACCGTGATCCAGCGCGTACCGGCAGGCCTCCCTGGCCATTTCCTTCAGCTGGGTGCGGGACTTCCTGAGCTTGTACTTCAGGTGGATGTCCGAGGTAGGGAGGACGAGATGAACGCTGTCCACCTCGCACGCTAGGGCTGCATCTACATCCTCCTTCACCCCCCGGCTGAAGCTGCAAACCTCCGCCTTCAGCCCCTGCTTCACCACCGCTCTGAGGGCCTCCCTCTCCCCCTCGGAGACTATGGCCGATCCAGCCTCTATGATGTCCACCCCCAGCTCGTCGAGGGCCACCGCTATCTGGAGCTTCTGCTCGGGCGTGAGGGCGAGCCCGGGCATCTGCTCCCCGTCCCTCAGGGTGGTATCCAGAACCCTTATCCTCCTGCCGGGTTTCATCCTAAGAGTTCAACCTTATAATATATGAAGCCAAGGGGGGAACGATGCAACCCATCCTCGTAAGCGGCCTCAACCGGGAGATAGCCAGGGGGCTCAGGCTCCCCAAGTACGTGAGGATCTTCGACACCACCCTCAGAGACGGGGAGCAGACCCCTGGGGTTTCTCTCACCCCCGAACAGAAGGTGCGCATCGCCCGCCAGCTGGATAAGCTGGGGGTGGATTGCGTGGAGGCAGGCTTTCCCGTGGTCTCAGAGGGGGAGTACCAGGCTGTGAAGGCCATCGCCCAGGCTGGGCTGAAATCGGAGGTCTGCGCCCTGGCCAGGTGCTCCAAGGAGGACGTGGACCTGGCAGTAGAGTGCGGGGTGAAGTCCATCCACCTCTTCATAGCCACCTCGGACATCCACCTGAAGTACAAGCTGAAGATGACGAGGAAGGAGGTGCTGAAGAGGGCGGTAGAACACGTGAGGTACGCCAAGCGGAAGGGGGTGCTGGTGGAGTTCTCGGCAGAAGATGCCACCAGAACGGAGCTGGAGTTCCTGAAGGAGGTCTACAGGGAGGTGACCAGGGCAGGGGTGGACAGGATAAACGTACCCGACACGGTGGGGGTCATCACCCCCAGGGCCATGTACCAGTTGATCTCCTCCCTGAAGCAGGAGATAAAGGTCCCCATCTCTGTACACTGCCACGACGACTTCGGTCTGGCCGTCTCCAACTCCCTGGCTGCGGTGGAGGCGGGAGCGGAGCAGGTCCACGTCACGGTGAACGGTCTGGGGGAGAGGGCGGGGAACGCCTCCCTGGAGGAGGTGGTGATGTCCCTTCGGGCCCTTTACGGGATAAAACCGAAAATCAAGACCCGCCTGCTCGTGGAGACCTCGGAGCTGGTGGAGAGGCTCACGGGGGTGCCCGTGCCGCCCAACAAGGCCATCGTGGGGGATAACGCCTTCTCCCACGAGTCGGGAATACACACCCACGGGGTGCTCAGGTTCCCTGGGACCTACGAGCCCCTCTCCCCGGAGCTGGTGGGGCAGAGGAGAAGGTTCATCTTCGGGAAGCACGTGGGGGCGGCTGCCATCCGAACCGAGCTGAAGAAACTGGGGATAAAGGCCTCGGAAAAACAGGTCAGGGAGATCTTCTCCCAGGTGAAGGCGCTGGGGGACAAGGGCAAGATGGTCACGGACGTGGAGTGGAGGGCCATCGTGGACTCGGTCCTGGGTCGCTCCTTCGAGGAGATCGTCAAGCTGCAGGAGCTGACGGTGGTGAGCGGGAACAGGGTGACCCCCACCGCTTCCGTGCGTCTGCAGGTGGAGGGTAAGGAGCTCCTGAACTCGGGGACGGGGGTGGGCCCCGTGGACGCCGCCATGAACGCCATCAGGAAGGTGGTGGAGGGCGTGTCCAACGTGAGGCTGCAGGAGTACCATGTGGACGCCATCTCGGGGGGGACCAACGCCGTGGTCAGCGTGGTGGTGAAGCTGACGGACGGGAGGAGGATCATAACGGCCAGGGGTACCTCGAGCGACATCATCATGGCGAGCGTGCAGGCCATGCTGGCGGGGGTCAACAGGTTCCTCTGGGACAGGAGGATGAAGAATGCCAGAAAAACCAAATGAGGAGGGCAGGCTGCGTCTGCCCAAGGAGAAGGAGGTGCTCGGGGTGGTGGAGCAGATAGTGGGCTTCGACAGGCTGAGGGTGAGGTGCAGGGACGGTCACGTGAGGATATGCAGGATTCCGGGGAAGATGAAGAAGAGGAACTGGGTGAGGGTGGACGATGTGGTGATAGTGGTTCCGTGGGAGGTGGAGGGGGACAGAAAGGGGGACCTCGTCTACCGCTACACGGGGACCGAGGTGGAGTGGCTCAAGAAAAAGGGACTGTGGGAGTGAGGTTGCCGGAGGACTTCCAGGAATTTCTGCGCAAGGGCGAGGGCTGGAAGTACGAGAGGCTTGAGAAGGATTCTGAGATGCGCAAGGTGGTGGAGAGGGTCTTCGATGCTTCCACCCTCCTCACCCTCTACCACATGATCAACCGAGGGACCATAGACAGGTTCGGAGGTGCGGTGAGCACGGGTAAGGAGGCTCATGTCTTCAGGGCCCTGAATCCGGAGGGGGAGTACGTGGCAATCAAGATTTATCGGGTGGCCACCTCCGATTTCAAGAACATGTACCGATACCTGGTGGCGGACCCCAGGTTCAAGGGGATTCACAGGGACAGGAGGCAGGTGGTATACTCCTGGGCCTCCAGAGAGTACAAGAACCTGCAGAGGGCGGGGGAGGCAGGGGTCTCGGCGCCCAGAGCGCTGGATTATGAGAAGAACGTGCTGGTGATGGAATTCATGGGGGAGGAGGGGCTGCCTTATCCCAGGATGAAGGATTTTCCTCCCAAGAATCCTGAGAGGACCTTCGAGAAGCTGCTGAAGGAGGTGGAGCTCCTCTACCGGGAGGCCAAGCTGGTCCACGCTGACCTGAGCGAGTACAACGTGCTCCTCTCCCCCGATCCCGTGCTGATAGACTTCTCCCTGGGGACGGATGTTTCCAGCCCCATGGCGGAGGAACTCTTGAGGAGGGACCTCTCAAACCTCTCCAACTTCTTCAGGAGGCATGGTGTTCAGGTTCCACCCGTGGAGGAGCTCCTGGAGGCGGTGAAGGGTGAAGGCTGAGAGGCACTCGGAGAGCCTGAGGTTGCCCAAGGACAGAGTGGGCGTGGCCATAGGTAAGAAGGGCAGCGTGAAGAGGGAGATTGAGCGCAGGACGGGGGCCAAGCTGGTCTTCGACAGCGAGGAGGGACTGGTGCAGATCTTCCCAGGGGAGGATCCCCTCTCCCTGCTGAGGGCCAGGGAGGTCCTGAGGGCCATAGGCAGGGGCTTCAATCCGGAGAAGGCTTTTACCCTGCTCGAGGAGGACCATTACCTGGAGGTGATAGAGCTGGAGGATTACGGTGGGTCCGAGAAGGCCATGGTCAGGCTTAGGGGAAGGGTGATAGGGGAGGAGGGGAAGGCCAGGAGGGCCATAGAGGAACTCTCCGGCGCCATGGTCTCCGTTTACGGAAAGACGGTGGCCCTGATAGGCACCCCTGAGCAGCTCAGGAGGGCCAGGAAGGCCGTGGAGATGCTGCTGGGAGGGGCGGAGCACTCCACGGTATACAGGTTCCTGGAGAGGTTGCAGGCCGAGGAGGGCAGGAAGGAGGTGGGCCGGGAGGTGAAGGAGTGAAGACCCTGGCGGATGAGCTCTTCAGGGAGTTCAGGGAGCACAGCGTCAGCGAGTTCTTCAGGAAGAACGCGGCCATGCTCGGGTACACCGGGAAGGTGCGCTCCCTCACCACCGTGGTCCACGAGGGCGTGACCAACTCCCTGGACGCCTGCGAGGAAGCTGGCATCCTTCCCGACATCAAGGTGGAGATAAAGAGGGTGGATGAGGATCCCGAGCACCTGAGGGTGGCGGTGGAGGACAACGGTCCCGGGATTCCCGAGAAGTTCATACCCAGCGTCTTCGGGAAGATGCTGGCGGGGACCAAGCTGCACAGGCTCCTTCAGCAGAGGGGTCAGCAGGGGATTGGTATCTCCGGGGCGGTGATGTTCGCGCAGATCACCTCCGGGAAGCCCGCCGTGGTGAGGACCTCCACGGGCGACGGTAAGGTGGTGGAGGTGGAGGTCTCGATAAACGTGGACAGGAACGAGGGTGAGGTGCACAGCAGGAAAGTGGTGGAGGGCAAGTGGAAGGGAACCAGGGTGGAGCTGGAGCTGAAGGAGGTCACCTACCAGCGCTCCCGCTACAGCCCCTTCCACTATCTGGAGATGACCTCCGTCGCCAATCCTCACGCCAGGATTACCCTGGAAGAGCCCGACGGGACGAAGACGGTCTTCGAGAGGGTGGTGAAGGAGGTGCCCGCCCCCCCGGAGCCCATGCCCCTCTATCCCAAGGGACTGATGGCCGACGACCTCCTGATCCTCTGCAGGGCCTCGAAGAGCAGGACGGTGGCAGGTGCCCTCACCACGGAGCTCTCCAGGATGACCAGGCAGAAGGTGGAGGAGGTGGAGCGCCTCTCGGGGGTGAAGCTGGACAAGAAACCGCAGGAGCTGACGTGGGAGGAGGCGGAGAGAATAGTGAAGGCCTTCAGGCAGATGAAGTTCATGGCGCCCTCCTCCAGCGGGCTGAGGCCCATAGGTAAGGAGCACATAGAGAAGAGCCTGAAGCAGATGTACGAGCCTGAGTTCGTGGCGGCCGTGACCAGGGAGCCCAAGTTCTACCGTGGTGGCATACCCTTCGTGGTGGAGGTGGGGATGGCATACGGGGGAAAGGCCGGGAAGAAGGAGGAGGGCGAGGTGGCGGAGGGGATGGAGCTCCTGAGGTTCGCCAACAGGGCTCCCCTGGTTTTCGACCAGGGAGGCTGCGTGATCACCTCAGCCCTCAGGGACATAGACTGGGGGAGGTACGGCCTGAACCCCGATGCCTCCCCCCTCACGGTCTTCGTGAACTTCTGCTCCGCCTATGTCCCCTACACTTCCGCTGGTAAGCAGTCCATAGCGGACGAGCCGGAGGTTTACGAGGAGCTCAGGTTCGCGGTGATGGATGTCGCCAGGGAGCTTCGCTTCTACCTGTACCGCAAGACCAAGCAGAGGGAAAGGGAGCAGAGGGCCGGGGTCTTCGAGAAGTTTTTGCCCATCATAGCGCAGAAGGCCTCCTCCCTGGCGGGGGAGGAGCCTCCTGACATAAAGCCCGTGCTGAAGAGGGTAACGGGGTTGGAGCTTGACGGGGGAGAGTGAAAAGGGAAGCAGGAAGCAGAGGGCCCTGGAGGAGCTCAGGAAACTGGGTAAGGGTGTGCTGCATGAGCTGAGGGAGGGGAAGCCGCCCAAGCTGAGGGTTCCCTCCAGGGGGACCTCCAACATAGTGTACGACGAGAAACACGGGTACTACGTGTTGGGGCCCAGGTACGAGGTGCGCTCGGCCTCCAGCATGGCGCAGGTGAAGAAGTTCGCCCAGACCCTCTGCGTGGCGGACTTCTGCCGTGAGCTGGTGACGAGGGGAAAGTTCGCCACCCTGAGGGAGATGTACTACACCGCTGAGGGGTGGGAACCAGGGCCCTTCAAGGACCAGGACGAGTCCGACCTGCTGGTGGAGGATCTGGAGGCCATGCTGGGGGTGAAGAGGGAGGACCTGGCCCTCATGCCCGAGGAGGACGGGGCGGCGGTCTTCGGTGACCTGACGGTGAGGGAGGAGGGGGTGACGATCAACGCCCTGAAGGCGGGAAGGGGAGGGTACACCATTCCACCCACCATAGACGAGGTGGAGTTCGTGAAGTGCGGGGCCAAGAGGGTGATAGCCGTAGAGACCATGGGTATGTACCACCGCTTCGTGCAGGAGGAGGCCTGGAAGAAGTTCAATGCGCTGATCGTGGGGCTGAAGGGGCAGGCGGCCAGGGCCACCAGGAGATTTCTGAAGAGGGCACGGGAGGAGCTGGATTTGCCGGTTTACCTCTTCTGCGATGGGGATCCTTTTGGGTACCACATAGGCATGGTCATCATCTCCGGCAGTGCCAAGCTGGCATACATCAACCACGAGCTCGCGGTCCCAGACGCGAAGTACATAGGTGTGACGGCCAGCGACATCATCAACTACAAGTTGCCCACCGACAAGCTGCGCGAGCTGGACATCGCCCGTCTCAAGCAGCTGCAGAAGGACCCCAGGTACAACACGGAGTTCTGGCAGAGGGAGATCAAGAAGATGCTGGAGCTGGGGAAGAAGGCCGAGCAGCAGGCCTTCGCCAAGTACGGGCTGGAGTACGTGGTGAAGGAGTACCTCCCCGCCAAGCTGAAGGAAGTGGAGGGGTCCAGTTAAGCCTTTATGGAGGGCTGCCCTAGAAAGGGTGCCGGGGAGTGCCGGGGTACTGCTCAGGCAGCCCGAAAGCTCAGCAGGTAGAGCGCTCGGCTGTTAAACCCGGTGTGGATGAAGAACGAGCCTCAAGAGAAAAGGACGACGCACCGGGTGCTGCGACCGAGCGGTCAGAGGTTCGAGTCCTCTCCCCGGCGCCAAAAAGTTCCACAAGAACCCACGGCGTGGGAGACGGGGGACCTTTATAGGAACAAGCCCACAAGATGGCCATCCGAGGCTTCAGATAACTCGACTTTTGATTTTACCACATTTTTCGCAGATGTACTTTTGTACGAATTTTCCTTTTCCAAGCCTGCTTGGTCCACCCACCTTTGTCCACCGGTGGATTCCCAATATGCACTTTAGAGTCCTTCTCGCTTTTCGTGGCACTTCCCTTTTGGGTTTGGAGTGAGGGGGTTCATCTCTCCCGGCAGGCTTCGACCGTAGTTTCTCCAAGGCTCGCCAGTACCCGTTAGATTCTTCTTTCTTTTTACTTTGCAGGTAGTCGTAATACGGAGGGCAAGGGTGAGATTGCCCTTCTCTCCACTTTTCTCTTTCTAGCTTGCTCATAACGCCTGAGGAGTCAAAATCAGGAAGGTAGGGGGGCATAGGCTGAGCATGTTCCTCACAGAAACGTTTGTGGCAGTGGGGACACTCGACCTTTGCTGGTTTGTCGCATGAGTGGTAAGAGCATTCTCCCTCTCTAATCTTCCTTGGTTCAAGCCCTTTTGCCTTCCACATCCTCATAGGCAACTTGGCACACTCGTGCTTTTCAGGCAGCCGGTGCTCGGAGCAGTAGTACAAACCGCAGTAGTGGCAGTAGAAGGGCAGAACCTCTTCCCTGCCACAGTAGGCGCACTTATCCTTAGCCCCTGGTTCTATCCTCACCGTGCCTGTGAAATTGCTCCAAGCGAAGCTTTTCATGCTCAGGAAGGTTTGGATTTTTTCATGCTCCACCCCGTGGTGAGGAGCCCACACATGCGCTACTTCGTGGCGGGCCACCTCTTCGATATCGTCTAGGTTGAGGGACATCAACCTTCCCTTCGAGATACAGATGATTCCTTCCTCTAGGTGTATATGGGCGATGTCGTCGCTGGAGGAGTTCGGGCATGGGGTTTCTGCAACTCTCACTATTAGTGGAGCAATCCCCATCATCTGGCAGTACCTCAGGACAGCGTTCGCGAGCGCGACCTTCTTTGCCTCGAAGAATGAATCATCCGTGCTCGAATTTTTGTTCATAAGCTCACGCTCTTGCTTCTTCTTTTCGCTCCTCGGGGGAGTCGCTCACTCCCACAATTTCAGGTTCCTTTTAATCTGGTTCTAATTTGATTTTTCATGTACTCATCTTGCGCGTGAGAGGTAAAGAGGATTATGTCGTACACACTATCTCAGAATATTTTGAATTTTTAAAGTTAGGGTTACTCTTGGAGGATGTGAAGTCCCTAAAGTGGATGGCATATTCAGGAAAAGAAACATGTTTTCGGGAATTTCCTAGTAATGCGCGTGTACTCTGACGACGCGAAGAGGCGAATGTTTTTTTTGCGGTCTAGGAAATCATTTTTGACTTTTTATTGATTGGTCAGAAGTCGAATCTTGTAATTTTCCTAGGTTCTCCCCCCTGGCGCCATCTCTTTTTATCTTTCTTCCCAGAGGGTTTTGATGAGGGTTCTCCTCCTCAGGGAGAAAGAGATAGAAGAACTCCTCTCCATGCGCGAGACCATCGCCGCTGTGGAGGAGGCCTTCAGACAGAAGGGGGAGGGAAAAGTGCAGATGCCTCCCAAGTCCTACATCTTCTTCCCCAGATACGAAGGGGACTTCAGGGTGATGCCCGCCTACCTCGAAGCCGGGGAGGAGGCCGGGGTCAAGGTGGTAAACGTTCACCCGGAAAACCCCAAAAGGGGGCTGCCCTCGATAATGGCCACCATCCTGTTGCTCGATCCCTCCACGGGGGTACCGCTGGCCCTCATGGGCGGGACCTTGATCACCGCCCTCAGAACGGGTGCGGCGGGAGGGGTGGCGGCCAGGTATCTGGCCAGGAAGGACAGCAAGGTGGTGGGCATGGTGGGGGCAGGGGTCCAGGCCAGGGCCCAGCTGAGGGCCCTGAGAGAGGTGTTGGAGGTGGAGAAAGTGAAGGTGGTATCCGCTCACCCATCGGAGATGAGGAAGTATGCGGAGGAGGTGAGAAAGGAGCACGGTATAGAGGTGGAGGAGGTGAAAGGGGTGGAGGAGGCGGTGAGGGGCAGTGACATCGTGGTGACCACCACCCCCTCCCGCGTTCCCCTGGTGAGGAGCGAGTGGGTATCGGAGGGGACCCACCTCAACGCCATAGGCGCCGACGCTCCGGGGAAGCAGGAGATGGAGCCGGAGCTCCTCAGGCGCGCCAAGGTGGTGGTGGATGATCTGGAGCAGGCCCTCCACTCGGGGGAGGTGAACGTTCCCTTCTCGAAGGGTCTCTTCAGGAGGGAGGACATATACGGGGAGCTCGGGGAGATCGTGGTCGGGAAGAAGCCGGGCCGCACCTCTCCCAGTGAGATCACCCTCTTCGACTCCACAGGTCTGGCCATCCAGGACATAACAGTGGCCTGGATGGTCTACCGGAAGGCCAGCAGGCTGGGGAAGGGCGAGGAGATAGAGCTCTAGCTCATCTCCTAAGACTGGTGTCCCTGGCCAGGATGGGAGAGATCTCCTTCTTGAGGGTCTCCAGGAAGGTGTCGAAGAGGTCCACGGGAACGGAGGCACCCGCGGCCCCCTCGTGCCCTCCACCGGACCCCCCTATTCTTTCCACTATGCCCCTCAGGAGCTCGTTGAGGTCGATCTTCACCCCGGCCTTCCTCCTGAGGCTCATGTCCACCTCCTTCTCACCCCTCCTGGTGGCCATACCTATGTCGGCACCAGTGACCCCGATGCAGTGGAAGGCGGCCTTGCTCAGGGAGCCCGAGGGGAGGTCGAGCACCATGGCCAGGTTTCCCTCCCTCACCACGTGCTTCTTCACGTACTCCCAGGTCTCCCACTCCCTCTTGGTGGCCTTGGTGGCCCTCTCCAGTATCTCAGGGATTTCCATGGGTGGCGTGTTCTTGGCCAGTAGCTCCACCACATCCCTCTTGTAATGATAGTCCCCCGGCACCTCCCCCAGCGCCTGGCTCAGGAGGCCGGCTTCCATGTAGATGGTGTGCCGGTTGTACTTGTTCAGGGTCTCCAGCACGAACTCGGTCTCCTCGCAGTAGTCCCCTATGGCGCCCCAGAGGGCCACCCGGTCCAGATAGGGGTCGAGGAAGGGCTGGAAGAGCCTGAAGGTGAGCTCTGAGGTGCTGGCCCCGATCTCGTGCACGAACTGGGTACAGGAGACGTCCTTCTTGAGGGTGCGGGGCGGGAGGGGGTGATGGTCGATGTAGAGGACTTCCCCCTTGGAGGAGAGTTCCCCCATCCGCTTGAAGATGGCATCCTTCTGGGTCTCGTTGATGGCGATGTCCAGGACGATGACGGTGCTCCCCTCCTCGGCCTCCTCCAGGTCCTTCAGGAGGGTCACGGGCCTCGTGAACCAGACCTCCGCCTTGGGGAAGCGCGCCTTGGCAAGGGCGGCGGAGCAAACCCCGTCCGTGTCCCCGTGGGCCAGGATTTTGAAGTTCATCATCATACTTCTCCTCCCGGGATTTAACACTCGGGCTCAAGGTTAAATCGGCGTTTACCGAGGATAATTGGGCCCGTAGCTCAGCCAGGTTAGAGCGCCCGACGACCCTCGGGTCGGGCGAGGCTCATAGGCTTGGCTGGGAGACCGGGTGGTCGGGCGTTCGAATCGCCCCGGGCCCACCAGCTCAGGACCCTTATAGGGGAGAGGGAGAGGTTTCTTGATGCCGGACTGGGGGAGGGGGGTTTCCGCTGATCTGCATCTTCACTCCAAGTACTCGGGGGGGACCTCTTCCAGGATGGAGGTGGACACCATCTCCCAGCAGGCATCCCTGAAGGGCCTGGGCCTGGTGGGCACGGGTGACATCCTGCATCCAGGCTGGAGGAAAGAGGTCAGGGAGAGGCTGGAGGAGGTGGAGGAGGGAACGCTGGAGCATCCACGTTACCGCACGAGGTTCCTCCTCACCGGGGAGGTGGAGGACAGCAGGAGGGTCCACCACCTCCTCCTTTTTCCTTCCTTCTCCGCCGTGGAGGAAGTGGAGAGGCTCTTCTCCCGGAGGTCGGAGGACCTGGGGAGGGAGGGGAGGCCGCACGTGGACCTCTCCCCCCCTGAGGTGGCGGAGGCGGCCCTCTCCGCGGGATGCCTGGTGGGGCCCTCCCACGCCTTCACCCCCTGGACCAGCCTGTACAAGGAGTTCAACAGCCTGAGGGAATGCTACGAAGACCAGGCGGACAAGATTTCCTTTCTGGAGCTGGGATTGAGCGCGGACACCTCCATGGCGGACCGCATCTCCGAACTGTCCGGCCTGACCTTCCTCTCCAACAGCGATTCCCACAGCCCCTGGCCGGAAAGACTGGGAAGGGAGTTCAACAGGTTCGGCATCCAGGAGCCCACCTTCGAGGAGGTGAGGAAGGCGGTGGAGAGGAGGGAGGGCAGGAAAGTGGTCCTCAACGTGGGCTTCGATCCCAGGCTGGGGAAGTACCACCGCACCGCCTGCTCCCGCTGCTTCAAGCAGTTCGAGCTGGAGAAGGCCAGAGAGCTTGGATGGAAATGCGACGAGTGCGGTGGATGGGTGAAGAAGGGGGTCTGGGACAGGGTGAACGAGCTGGCCGATCTGCCCGAGCCTTCCTCCCCTCCCCATCGCCCCCCCTACCTCCGCGTGGCGCCCCTGGCCGAAATCCTGGCCCTGGGCTGGGGGACTGAGGTCCGTGATCCCAGGGTGAGGGAGACCTGGAGGAAGCTGGTGGAGAGGTTCGGGTCGGAGATAGAGGTGCTGGTGGACGCTCCGCCCGAGGAGATGGAGAAGGTGGTGGAGAAGAGGGTCTCGGACCTGATCATGGCCTTCCGGAGGCAGGAGCTGAGGGTCTTCCCGGGGGGTGGAGGCAGGTACGGCAGGCTGGAGCTGCCTCCCCACCTCTCCAGACGGGTGGGGCAGCGCACCCTGGGGGATTTCACCTGAGCCAGGGTGGAAGTAGGTCCAGCCTGGTGAGGTCCCTGAAGGTCTCCCTTCTCCTGATCAGGGCGGCCTTCCCCTTCCTCACCATCACCATGGCCGGGCGGGGCTTGGCGGTGTGCTGGTTGGACATGGCGAGCCCGTAGGCCCCCACATCGAAGACCACGGCCAGGTCCCCCCTCTCCGCCCTGGGCAGCAGCCTCTCTTTCCCGAGGAAATCTCCGGACTCGCACAGAGGACCGGCCACGTTGGTGAGGGTATCGTTCTTCAGGTTCATCTTGTTGGCCAGCTCTATGTGGTGGTAGGCACCGTAGAGGGCAGGCCTTATCAGGGCGTTCATCCCGGCGTCCAGAGAAATCCAGCGCGGGAGACCCCTGCGCTCCTTGGTGTACTCCACCCTGGCGAGGAGGATTCCGGCGTCTCCCACGATGTACCTGCCCGGCTCGAATACCAGGAGATGTTCCCCCATTCCCCTCTCCTCCTCCACCCTCTCCACGGTGGAGATCACCCTCTCGGCCAGCTCCCCCAGGTTGATCTCCCTGTCCTCGGGCCGGTAGGGGATGCCCACCCCTCCCCCCAGGTCCACGAACTCGAGTTCTATCCCGAGCCCTTGCAGTTCGGCCACCACCCCCATGACCTTCTCCGCTTCCTCCACGAAGGGAGAGGGGTCGAGGATCTGTGAACCTATGTGGGCGTGGATCCCCACGATTCTCACGTTCTTCATCCCCTTGGCCCTGCGGTACGCGTCCAGGGCCTCCCCGCTCCCCACCTCGAAGCCGAACTTGCTCTCCCTGAGCCCGGTGGCGATGTAGGGGTGGGTAGGGGCCTTGACGTCGGGGTTCACCCTGAAGCTTATCCTGGCCTCCGTTCTCATCCTCTCGGCCAGTTTCCCCACCACCTCCAGTTCCTGCAGGTTGTCGATGTTGATGGTCACCCCATGCCTGAGGGCCAGCTTCAGCTCCGCCTCGGTCTTCAGGTTCCCGTTGAAGACCATCTTCTCTCCCTCGATCCCCGCCCGCAGGGCTATCCTCAGCTCGTTTTCCGAACTCACGTCGGCCCCCGCCCCTTCCCTCGCCAGCACCCTGACCACGGCGGAGTTGGAGTTGGCCTTCAGCGCGTAGCAGAGGCGCACCCTCCTGCGGGAGAAGGCCTTCAGGAACCTCCGGTAGTTGTCCCTCATGCGCTCTTCATCCATCACGTACAGGGGGGTCCCGAACTCCTCGCAGAGCTCGACGGCATCCACCCCCCCGCAGACGAGGTGTCCCGCGGGGTTCACCCTGAAGTGCGGTTTCAGCATCAGCACTTCTTCGCTACCTCCTCCACGGCCTCCCTCAGGATGGCAAGACCCTTCTCCAGTTCCTCCTCCGAGATGATCAGCGGCGGGGCTATCCTCAGGGAGGACCTCCCCCCGCGGAAGAAGATGGCCCCCCTCTTGAGGGTGGCCTGGATGACCATGTCCCTCTCCTTCGTCCCGTCCTTCTTGTTCCCCTTCTCCTTCACGAATTCCACCGCCAGCATCAAACCCTTTCCCCTCACCTCCCCCACGATGGGGATCTCCTCCTCCATCTCCTTGAGGTAGCGCAGGGACTGCTCGCCCAGCTTCCTTGCCCTCTCCACCAGCTTCCCCTCCTCCAGCAGCTTCAGACCCTCTATGGCGGCCGCGCAGGCCACCAGGTTGCCTCCGAAGGTGGAGGCGTGGGCACCAGGCTCCCAGTCCATCACCTTGGAGCTGGCGATGGTGGCACCTATCGGCGCTATCCCCCCTGAGAGGGCTTTGGCCACACAGACGATTTCTGGCACGACCTTCCAGTGCTCCACGGCGAACATCTTACCGCTCCTCCCCAGCCCCGTCTGAATCTCGTCGGCTATCAGCATCCACCCGTATTCGTCACACATCTCCCTGAGCATGGGAAGGTACTCCGGGGGAGGGATGATGTACCCGGAGTTGCCCTGGATGGGCTCTATGATCACCCCCGCCACCTCCTCGGGGGGTATGACCCTCTTCAGGTACTCCCTTATGAACTCCACGCAGAGGAAGTCGCATCCGGGGTAGCTCTGCTTGAAGAGGCATCTGTAGCAGTAGGGATAGGGCATGAAGCTCACGCCTGGCACCAGGGGGAAGAAGTACCTGTGGTGGAGCACGTTGGAGGAGGAGAGGCTCATGGCCCCGTAGGTCCTCCCGTGGAAGGCCCCTAGGAAGGAGATGATCCTGGGACGGCGGGTGTGCCACCTCACGCACTTGAGGGCGGCCTCCGTGGCCTCCGCCCCAGAGTTGGCCAGGTAGACCCTCTTGGGGAAGCTTCCCGGTGTGATCCGGGCCAGACGCTCGGCCAGTTCCACCTGGCTTTCGTAATAGAAGTCGGTCCCGGCGAAGTGGGTGAGCTTTTCCAGCTGTCTTTTCACGGCCCGAATCAGGCGTGGGTTGGAATATCCGTAGTTGAGGACGAACATCCCGGAACTCATGTCCAGGAACACGTTGCCGTCCACATCCTTCACGTAGCACCCCCACCCTTCTTGGGCCACCACGGGTTCCGATCGGGTATAGGAGGGTGACATCACACGCTCGTCCCTTTCGATGATGGCCTTAGCTCGGGGACCGGGTATGGGGCCCTTCACCCTGGGTTCTTTAGCCCACTTGGGACGGGAAGCCATCAGGCTAACTTTGGACCTTCCCTTTAAAAATAGTTCAGAGAAGCAGGAAAGAGGATGCGGAAGAGGGTGGCTGTCCTGGATTACGGGATGGGCAACCTCAGGAGCGTCTATAACGCCCTGAGGGGGGTGGGAGCGGACCCCTTCTGGTTGACCTCACCGGAGGAGGGGGGGAGGGAGGAGTACATGGTCATCCCCGGGGTTGGCGCTTTTGGCAGGGGCATGGAGCGGCTGGCCCCCTTCGCGCGGAGGATAAGGGAGGCGGTCGAAGAGGGGGTGCGCTTGCTGGGGATATGCCTGGGCATGCACGTGATGTTCGAGGGCTCCGAGGAGGCCAGGGAAAGCAGGGGACTGGGTCTCCTGGGGGGGAGGGTGGAGAGGGTGCCCACCACCGAAAGACTCCCCCACATGGGGTGGAACTACGTGAGGAAGGTGGCGGAGTCACCCCTCCTCAAAGGATTGGAAGGGGGCTATGCTTACTTCGTTCACTCCTACCATCCCGTACCCAGGGAGAGGGAGGTGGTGGTGGGTGTGGCCGACTACGGGGCGGAGGTGTGTGCAGCGGTCTGGAAGGACAACCTCTTCGGGACCCAGTTCCATCCCGAGAAGAGCGGTCTTTTTGGTCTCAGGGTGCTCAAGAATTTCTTGGGGATTTGAGTGCTCTGCAAGAGGATAATCCCTTGCCTGGACTGCGACTTGGCCGTTCCCATGGGAAGGGTGGTGAAGGGGGTGGAGTTTGAGCAGATAAGGTACGCAGGGGTGCCCTGGGAGCTGGCGGCGAAGTACTACAAGGAGGGGGCGGACGAGATCGTGTTCCTGGACATCACTGCCAGCAGGGAGAGGAGGGAAACGATGGTGCATGTGATCGAGAGGACCTCGGAGGAGGTCTTCGTTCCCCTCACGGTGGGGGGAGGTATAAGGAGCGTGGAGGACGCCCGCAGGGTCTTCAACGCGGGGGCGGACAAGATAGCGGTGAACACGGCAGCCCTTCAGGACCCCGACCTGATTTCCAGATTGGCAGAGACCTTCGGGAGCCAGGCCTGCGTGGTGGCAATAGACGCGAAGAGGAGGAGGGCCTCGCAGGATGACCGGGACAGGGTGGTGGTGGAGGCCCCTGAGGGGCCCGTCTGGTTTGAGTGCTCCATCTACGGGGGAAAGAAGTTCACGGGGGTCGATGCCGTGAGGTGGGCAATGGAGGTGGAGAGGAGGGGGGCGGGTGAAATCCTCCTCACGAGCATGGATCGGGATGGAACCACCGAGGGCTACGACCTGCTCCTCACGAGGGTGGTAAGCGAGGTCGTGGGCATCCCGGTAATAGCCTCGGGGGGTTGTGGGTCGCCAGAACACATGTACGAGGTTTTCAGGGGCACGGGGGCAAGCGCGGCCCTCGCTGCCAGCATCTTCCACTACGGGAAGCATGGAATTCGGGAGGTCAAGGAGTACCTGGCGGGAAAAGGAATCCCCGTTCGCCTGTAACTCACAGGGTGGGGAGCAGGTTCTGAAGTTCCCAATCCGTTACCTGTGAGCGGTAGGACTCCCACTCCTGGGTCTTGATGTACAGGAAGTGTTCGAAGAGGTGGTCCCCTATCGCCTCCCTCACGAGCTTGCTCCTTTCCATGTGCTCCAGGGCCTCTCCGAGGTTGGAGGGGAGGGGTTCTATCTGAAGCTCCCTCTTCTCCTCCGGGGTCATCCTGAAGATGTTCCTCTCCACGGGCTCGGGGGGATAGATCTTCTCCTCTATCCCCTTCAGCCCGGCGGCCAGCATCACGGAGAACTGGAGGTAGGGGTTGCCGGCAGGGTCCGGGCTCCTGAGCTCTATCCTGGTCCTCAGCTCCCTCCCGGAGGGGACCCTTATGTATGCACTCCTGTTCCTGTTGGCCCAGGAGATGTACACGGGTGCCTCGTACCCGGGCACCAGCCTCTTGTAGGAGTTGACCGAGGAGGCGAGGATGGCGCACATCTCCCTGGCGTACTTCAGCAGCCCACCTATGAAGCACAGGGCGAGTTCGCTGAGCTGGTATTTGCCCTTGGGGTCGTAGAAGAAGTTCTTGGTGCCGTCAGGGCTCATCAGGGACATGTGGGTGTGCATGCCCGATCCGTTGACTCCGTAGATGGGTTTGGGCATGAAGGAGGCGAAGAGCCCGTGCCTGTGGGCTATGAGCTTGGTGGTGTACTTCATCATCATCACCCTGTCGGCGGAGGTGAGGGCATCGGCGTACCTCAGGTCGATCTCGTGTTGGCCAGGCGACACCTCGTGGTGGGAGGCCTCCACCTCGAACCCCATCTCGCTCAGGTGCATCACGATCTCCTTCCTTATCTCGTCCCCCCTGTCTCTCATCAAATCGAAGTACCCCCCCAGGTCGGAGGGCTGGGTAGTGGGTCTTCCGCGCTCGTCCACCTGGAGGAGGAAGAACTCGTACTCCGGAGCCGTGTTGAACACGTATCCTTCCTTTCTGGCCCTTTCGGAGAGCCTCTGCAGGGCGTACCTAGGATCCCCCTCGAACCTGTTGTTCTTGTGGTCGTAAACGTCGCAGACCATGCAGGCGGTCTTGAGGTTTCCGTTGGTCCAGGGAAGGATGGTGAAGGTCTTGGGGTCAGGCATCAGGCGCATGTCTGATTCCTCCACGGTGGCGTAGCCCAGCACGGAGGATCCATCGAAGAAGACCCCTTCGGAGAGCGCCCTCTCCAGCCGCTCCACAGGCAGGGTGATGTTTTTTACCGTCCCCAGGATGTCCATGAACTGCATCTGGATGAACTTTACCCCGGCGTTCTGGGCCTTCTCCACCACTTCCTTCCTTTCCCTCACCGGCATCACCCTTCTTGGAGGAGGGGCTTATTTAGCTTATTTAACCCCGGGAGCTCCACGGTGTAGTTCTATAAATCGGTATCGAGCGGAAAAGAAAAGGGTAATCATGAGGAGGTATCTGCTCCTGGTCTTGCTCTTGGTCCTGCCCCTTTTCTGGAGCCTGGGGAGTCCGGTGGCTGGGGAAGAAGCGCCGGCGAAGGTGAAGGTGGGTGTGTGGATAAACTCTATCGAGAAGGTGGATGTACCCTCCCAGACCTTTACCGTCGACTTCTACGTGTGGTTCAAGTACGGGGGGGAGAAGCCGGACATTGAGTTCATGAAGGGAACTCCCACCACCATGACTCTCATCCAGCAGGAGGAGAGAGGAGGGGAGAACTACCTGGAGTACAGGGTCAAGGGTGTTTACGTGAGCTCCCTGAACTTCAGAAACTTTCCCTTCGACGAGCATCTCCTCACGGTGGAACTCGAGGACAAGCATCGTGGAGTCTCCAAGCTGGTTTTTGAACCGGACGAGGAGGAAAGCGGTCTGGATCCCAATCTCACGGTTCCTGGGTGGGAGGTGAAGGACTTCAGGCTCTACGTCGACCAGCACGTTTATCCCGACGAGAACTATTCCAAGTTCATCTTCGGGGTGACGGTGTATCGTTCAAAGACCTCAGCTTTCTTCAAGTACTTCTTCCCCATCCTCATCATCACCCTCATCTCCCTCCTAACATTTTCCATCTCGGTCAAGAATTTTGGACAGAGGGTGGGGATCTGCGTCACCACCCTCATGTCTGCGGTGGCCTACCACCTGGCGGCCCTGAGCGGCCTTCCCTCCCTTGGATACCTCACCCTCTTCGACAGGATTATGCTGGTTGTCTACACCCTCTTCCTCTACAACCTCGTGGTTTCGGTTCAGGCGATGAGGCTGGTGGAGGCGGGGAGGGTGAAGGAGGCGGAGGGCTTCGAGACCAGGATGCAGAATCTCCTGCCTTTCCTGGCTTTGGGGCTCTTCCTGGTTTACGTACTGGTTCTCGGTCTGCTGTGAGCTCTCTTTCCAGCTTCAAACCTTGAGGCGAAGTACAGGATGGTGGCTATGGTTTTTGCGTCCTCTATTTTGTTGGATCTGATCATCTTCAGGGCCCTGGGCAAGGTGGTCTTCACCACCTTTATCTCCTCCCCCCAGTCCCGGTGCGGAGAGGTGGGATGGAGCTCAGAAGCCAGGAAAGAGTGGAGCTTCTCCGTGCTGTACCCGGGTGCGAGGTACATCTCGAAGAGTTTCTCCATTCTCTCCGCCCTGTATCCCGTTTCCTCCTCCAGCTCCCTTCTGGCGCACGCCAGGAGGTCTTCTCCCTTCTCCAGGGTTCCCGCCGGTATCTCGTAGATCCACTTGCCTATGGCAGGACGGTACTGTTTCAGCAGGAGGATCCTCTTACCTCCAAGGAAAGGAAGAATGGCCACGGCTCCCGGGTGCTCCACCACTTCCCTGAACACCCGTTTCCCCGAGGGGAGGGGGAGATGAGCCAGCTTGATGGAAACGCGTCTTCCCCTGAAGACATAGCGCGCCCTTAAGGTGTTAGCCTCTTTCTGTCCCTTGGGAAAAGTACCACCTCCCTTATGTTGCTCACCCCCGTTATGACCATGGTGAGCCTGTCCAGCCCCAGTCCCCATCCTGCGTGTGGGGGCATGCCGTACCTGAAGTTCTTCAGATGTGACTCGAAGCTTTCAGGTTTCAGGCCCTTTTCCCTCAATCTCTGGACGAGCAGTTCCTCCTGATGAATCCTCGTGCCTCCGGAGGCCAGCTCCACCTCTCCGTACATGAGGTCGAAGGCCTCGCAGATCTCTTTCCTGTCTTCCCGGGGCATGATGTAGAAGGGTTTGATGGAGGTGGGCCAATCGGTTATGAAGTAGGGACCCTTTATCAACTCCCCCAGTTTCCTTTCTGCGGGTGTGGACAGGTCCTCCCCCCACCTTAGCTTCAATCCGCTTTCCTCCAGCCTCCGCAGGGCTTCGTCGTAGGTGAGTCTGGGAAAGGGTTTACCGGGCACTTCCAGGGTCCTCTCTAAGGTTTGTAACTCCTTTCCACACCTTTCCTTTATGCCGGCGAAGATTTCGACCAGCATCTCCTCCAGTATTCCCATCACCTCTTCCTGGGAGACGAAGGCGGCTTCCAAGTCGATGGAGGTGGTTTCGTTGAGGTGGCGTGGCGTATCGTGTTCCTCCGCTCTGAAGATGGGACCTATCTCGAAAACCCTGTCGAAGCACCCTGTGAGCACCTCCTTGTAGAGCTGGGGGCTCTGGCTGAGGAAGGCCTCCCTCTCGAAGTAGGTCACCGGGAAGAGGGCGGCACCGCTCTCCGTGGCCGTAGCCACTATCTTCGGCGTTTGCACTTCTAGGAACCCTTTACCGGTCAGGAAGTCTCTCGTGATTCTCACGATTTCGTGCTTTATCCTGAAGATGGCCAGCTGTCTGGGATGGCGGAGGTCCAGGAGTCGGGAATCGAGTCTTGTGTCGAGATTCGATTTGATTTTTCCGGTGGGTTCTAGGGGAAGCGGGGAGAGGGCCGGGTTGAGGAGTCTCAGCTCGGAGGGCAAGACCTCCACTCCCCTGGGGGCCTGCCTGGCCCTGACTACCTTTCCCCTGACGGCCACGCAGGACTGAGGGGTCAGCTCGTTTATTCCGCCCAGGATCTCCCCGCTCACTTTTTCCCTGGGTGCTGTTATCTGAAGGGAACCCTCGCGATCGTGCAGTATGAAGAACTTCAGGCCCCCCAGGTCCCTGATGGTGCCCACGTACCCCATCACCACCACTTCCTTCCCCTCGAGTTCGGGAGTTACCTGGGAGGTGAAGTGCGTCCTTCTCCAGTCACCAAGTCTGGAAGTCTTCATGCAGACTTCTTTCACCCTATAGGGTAAAAAACCGAAGGAAAAAAAGAAAAAATCTCGGAAAAAGCCTTCAGCTCTTTCCGAGAACTATTTCGATGGTAGATACATTGATTTTTTCGCCGCCTTCTGTCTGGAGTTCTTCCGTGCCGATGGTTATGTTTTTGGGGACCAGTCCCTGTATGAAACGGTTCCTGAGGATTTCCGCCACATCCACGGCCCTGCTTATCGCCTTTCCCCTGGCTTTGAGTACCACTTCGTTGCCCCCTTGGTTGAACTGCGTGATGGCTGCCAGCACGTAGTTCATCACGGGTTTGGTCCCCACGAACACGGCGTTATCAGCGGCGCTTTTCTTTGGGTTTTCTGCCATATCATGCCTCCTGTTTTTTTAGATGGTCCTTTCCCCCCGTTAAATACTTTTCCCCTCCCTTCTCAGGGCTAGGAGCATCCTCCTCTGCAGGTTCTCCTGCACTTCTTGTGCAGTCTTCTTTCCCTTTCGCATGTCTAGGTAATCCGCCAGGTCTTCCAGCACCAGTTGCGCGATTTCCTCCTCCAGCAGCCCTAGGTAGAGGGCCAGTTCCAGCGTATAGAAAGCCCGCATCAGGCTTTCCTTCCCTCTCTTCCACCTTTTCCAGACCCCCGATCTCCCCATTCCCATTTTTTTGGCTATTCCCTCGAAGCTTCGAGCCCTTTCTGAGTAGTACAGGAGGAGAATTTGAAGGGTTTTTTCGTCAAATAAGGATTTTTTTAGGAGTATTTTTGCTAGGGGACTGTTTTTTACTTCTTTTATTCCGTAATCGCTTTTTTTCTTGGTCATTTTCCCCCTGAAAAAGATTCTTCCTTCCACCTAATAATGTTTCCATTATGAGGAAACAAGCGCGCGTGAGGGAAAGAAGGATGGAGCTTTGGATGCGTACTGGGTGCCCTCTTTCCCCCGCAGATTCTTGCCCCAAGGGGATCCGGGCAAAGCTTTTTAATGTAGGCCACAAGCCTACTCTTGTAGGAAAAAAGCCTACGCAGTAGGACGGGGGCCTACATGGCGTGGGAAAAAAGCCTACGAGGTGTAGGCTTTCGTCCCTCGGCGTAGGCCGGAGGCCATCACGTGAAAATCGCCGGGTTCTTCCCCTCCGAGATGCGGGTGGAGATGGTGCGGGAAATGGTGGAGAAGATGGGGATTCGCCCGGTTTCCAATTCTATAGGTGTGAACTCCAAGACCGTCTACAAGTACAAGCTAGGGGAGGCAGTCCCCAGAGATGAAACTCTTGTCAGGCTCCTCGAGGTTTTGAGAGAGAGGGACCCGGGCACTTTCTGGATGTACGTGGAGAAACTCCAGAAGGGGTTCGAAGAGGCTCTTTCTTCCTTGAGGGGTGGAGAAGAACCCAGAGCCCCTCAGGGAGAGACCCCACCCCCCCTCCTGGAGGAAGGTGCGGAGATTTCCAGGTTCGAGGTCTACGAGAGGCTGGGGATAGAGAACCCGTCCGAGCGTGTGAGGCTGGCCAGGATTCTCTCCTTCTTGGCCACATGTAACGAATTCAGGGAGGAGGAGCTGGAAGAGAGGGTGATGCTCCCTGCGGAGGAAGTGGAGGACTACCTCAAGAAGCTGGCGCAGCACGGAATTTTGGAGAGGGCTAAAAGCGGGATTTATCGGGTGAAGATCAAATGCAGACTGTGAGGGAAGAGCAGGCTGAGCTGAGAGGCTTCGGAATGGACTCCTTCGAGCGCAAGAAAGCCTCCTTCTTCAGGAGGTGGGGCTGGAGGTTTCTCCCGTTTGCACAGACGGACCCCCTCCCCCATCCCAAGCTCATGGTGCCGCACCAGAAGGAGGAAGTGGTGAAGCTGGTGGACCTCATAAGGGAAGGAGACCTCGTGACTTTCGTGGTCTCAGATCTGGGGATGGGAAAAACCACTCTCTGCAAATACCTGTCGGAGGTTCTTCCCCTTCAGGACCCACAGCTTCTAACGGTTTTCGTCCCGGCTCAGTCCGTTCAAACCCCGGAGCAGATGCTGCGCATCCTCCTGAACAGGCTGGAGATAGAGGCGGGAGGCGACCTCACCGAGGAGTTCGAGAAGTTCTACCGGTGGCATCAGGCCTATCCCGAATCCAAGTTGGTCGTTTTCGTGGACGAGTTCCCGGAGCTGGATGTGAAGGTGGCGGAGATGATAAGGGCGTTGGCAGACCTGAAGAACATCACTTGGGTTTTGAACGGGAGGAAGGACCAGATTCTGGACTATCTGCAGGAGCACGTGCCATCTCTCCTCAGCAGGAAGAGGTACATGATGGAGATGAAACCTCTTTCCCTGGAGGAGGTGCGCGAACTGCTCCTCCTCCGCATGGCTTGGGCGAGGGGGGAAGTCAACCCGAGGGGCGACTCCCTCCTTCCCTTCACCCCTTCCAGTCTCAGGAGGATCCACAGGCTTTCCGGGGGAATCCCCCGCGAGGTTCTCAAGCTGGCGAGCGATGCGGTTTACTCGGCCATAGAGAAAAACGCCACCAGGATTCAGGCTTCTCTCGTGGGGGAGAGGAAGAAAAGGAGTCCTAGGAAGAAAGCGAAGCGTAAGCCCAGGCCGAGGCGCAGGCGCGTCAGGAAGAGGAGGAAGAAGGCCAAGAGAAGGTTCAGCTTTTTTGGGAGGTAGCTATAAACCCACTCCTTTCCTTCTCTTCTGATGGTGCCCAAATTCGACTTTCACGTTCACACGGTTTACTCCGATGGTTCCACGCCCCTCGAGCTGGTTCTGGAGGAGGCCCAGAGCAGGGGACTGGAAGCGGTTGCCGTGACCGACCACGGTCCTGGCTTAAGCGTGGGGGCTGAGGCTCCGAAGTTTTTGCGGCTCTCCGAGGAGGTGCGGAAGATGCGGGAGGAGAATGGCTTCAAGATCCTTGCCGGTGTGGAAAGCAACATAACCCCCGTGGGGGCTCTGGATTTGGGTAAAGAAGTGCTGGTGAAGCTGGACCTGGTAACGGCCGGAGTGCATTACCTGGACTCCAAGGACTGCAAGGCTCAGGCCGGAGAATATCTCAGGGCGGTGAGGAGAGCCCTCTGTTCCCGCTCCTTTAAGGTTCTGGTGCATCCCCTTTACTACAACAAGTCCCTCCTTCCCTGGATTCCGCGGGAGGAGATGGAGGAGTTCGTGGAAGAGCTGGCGGAAGCGGGAGTGGCAGTGGAACTCAACTCCAAGTACCGAGCTCCGGATAAGGAATTTCTCCAAGAGTGCCTCAGGAGGGGGGTGAAGTTGAGCATAGGGACAGACGCTCACCATGCAAAGGAGATAGGAATGGTGGACTGGCAGCTTTCCCTGCTGAGGCGTCTGGGGGCGAGAAGGGAGGATTTGATCTTGGACTCCCTCTGAGGTTTATTCACCTATTTTGCGTTCCTCCACTCTTCCCCCTGGCTCAACCTCGGAAAAGATTTGGGCCGTGAACTTGCTTATCTTCACATCCCTCCTGAGCCAGCAATCGGCACCCAGACCCGCTTTCATGCAGGTCTGGGAAAGGAATTCCTCGGAGTCCCAGTTCCACTCCACCGCCACCTGGGGCAGGAGGAGGCCTGAGAAGCCCCTCCACTCCACGATCAGCCCATCCCTGCCCACCTTCACGTGAGAGGGGTACTCGCGCGGGCTTTTCACCACTATGGGTTCTGGAGGGCTCAAGACACTGATTTCGATGCAGACCTCTTTCATCTCCTCCATTTCCAGCGGTGGGAACCTGGGATCGGAAGTGGCGGAGGAAATGGCGGCCTTGATGGTGGCCTCTGCGAGGGGGAAGGTGGGAAAGGGAAAGCCTATGCATCCCCTCAGTTCCCCCTGTTTCGTGAGGGTAACAAAAACCCCTCTGGGCTTCTTCAGTTCCTCCGGTGCTTCGCTCTCTTCCAGGACCTCCCCCTTCGACAGGTATTGCCTTATGCTCCTCCTGGCAAGCTTCACCAGAAAGGTGCCTTCCTCCAGCGTGAGGGGTCTCAGGGTTTCACCTCCGGATTTCCTCCGCGGTCTTCAGGATGTTTTCCCAGTGCTTGCCTCTCCAGTATATCTTGCCACATCCGGAGCAGACCCAGAAGGTTTTCTTGCCCCTTCTAACGCCTGCAGGCAAAACATCCTCCACTTCTTCCGCTTTTTTCTTCCTCAGGGTGCCATTGCACACAGGA
This sequence comes from Hadarchaeales archaeon (SeqCode), assembly GCA_038851755.1. Taxonomy (GTDB): domain Archaea; phylum Hadarchaeota; class Hadarchaeia; order Hadarchaeales; family WYZ-LMO6; genus WYZ-LMO6. The sequence goes on from JAWCKR010000002.1 coordinate 24,295, forward strand.
CACCTGGATTTTTCTTGATTTATCTCTATCCTGCTGCCACACTCGGAGGAAATCTCGCGGAGCAGGGAAGGGATGGTAGTCCCTCTCAGGAGCACGGCTCTGACTCCCTCCTTGCAGGCCCTGCGGTAAAGCTCCACATCTTTGGTAAGCAAAATCCGGCGTTCGGTTCTCGCCCTCCTCACCAGATAAGGATCCTGTTCTCCTGCCGGGACCTTCAGTTCTCCCACGTACACCACGTCCTGACCGGCCAGGCGTAGCCATCTCGTCAGCTTCCCCAGCATCCCGTCAGCCAAGAACCTCATTCACTCCCTTGTCCCCCCTTCGTGATGGTGTGGGGAGGATTTGATTTTTTCCTTAATAAAAGGCTCCCGAGAAAGGGAGCAGGTGGAGCACTACGATGTGGTGGTAATCGGGGCAGGCCCGGCGGGTTGCTCCGCGGCCAGAAAAGCGGCGGAGGAGGGCGGCAAGGTTCTCCTCCTTGAGCTTCAGCCCCAGATAGGGGGCCCCACGAAATCGGCCGCCTGGGTGCCGGAGAATTTCTTGGGGCACGAGTTCAGAATGGCGGAAGTTTCAGAGGTGGGTTCCCTGAACCTCCACGCTGTGGGGGAAGAGCTGGTTCTCCCCGCTGGGGGGAAGGTGATTAACAGGCAGGTTCTGGAGAAGCTTCTGGCGGCGAAGGCGGCGGAGGCCGGAGCCGAGGTCTGGTTGGGGAGTCCTGTGAGGGAACTCCTGATGGAGGGCGGGAAGGTGAGGGGAGTGCTGGTGGAGAGTGGTGGATGGAAGGAAAAGGTGGAGAGCGAGGTGGTGATAGACGCCAGCGGGAGCGGGTGGGAACTCTCCGGAATCTTTCGCCGCCGCTTCAGGGAATGGAAAAAGGAAGAGATGATGTTTTTCAGCGAGTACACGATGGCCAATGCTCTTCCCCGGAAGGAGGTGGAGATATGGTTTACCTCTTATTTTGCGCCCGGGGGGAAGGTTTGGATTTATCCGCTGGGAGACGGGTTCGCCCAGTTTGGCATAAGCGGGCTGCGCCTCCATCCAGAGGCCGCACTCGATGAGTTCCTGGGGGTGGAGAATCCCAGGAGGCTGGAGCGTTCGGTTCCCGTGGCCTCTTCCAGGGGACAGTTCCCCATAGGGGACCCCCTCCTCCCCTCGTGCGGTGATGGCGTGCTTTCGGTGGGTGGGGCTGCCTCCCAGACGAGGATTTTCTCCAGCGGGCTGTCCCTTGCCCTGGAGTGCGGGGAGATGGCGGGAGAGGCGGCGGTGGACGGGATAACGGAAGGGGACACCAGCAGGGAGGGGCTCCTGTCCTACGAGAGGAGGTGGAAGGAAAAGTTCTTGGGTGAGCTGAGGGCGGAGAGGACCTTCCACCGGTCCCTCTCCGTGGCCTGGGACAGGAAGCTCAGGGAGCTGTTTGGGCTTGCCAGGGAGGATGCGGAACTTCAGCGCTCCCTGCTCTGTCTGATGCAGGGGAAGGAGGTGGGGAAGGCCCTGATGGGAATGGTGGAGAAGGACGGGGTAAGGGAAATCCTTGGTGAGGAGGAGGCCGGGCGCGTGAAGGCCTTCCTACGGGGTGAGGGGGTGGAGGAGTGAAATGTCCCTCCTGTGGGAGCCTCAGGGTGGTGGAGGACGCCACCAGGGGAGAGAGGATTTGCACTTCCTGCGGTCTCGTGCTGATGGAACACCTGGTACATCAGAGTTTACCCTACTCCGAAGGCGAGGAGCCCACCGGCTTTTCGGAGCTGGACGTGGCCCTTCACGATCTCGGTTTGGGCACCACCTTCAGGGTGGGAAGGGATCTCCCTCCCAGCGAGAGGGCCAGGCTGAGGAGGATGCGCTTTCTCCACGAGCGCTCCAGGGCCGTGAAGTGGCACGAAAGGAGCCTGAGGGAGGCCCTCATCCAGGTGGAAAGGGTGTGCGAGGACCTCTCCCTTCCTGGGGAGATCAGGAGAGAAATGAGCCAGCTTTACCGCAGATGCAGGAAGGAGGGCCTCACCAAGGGGCAGAGGACGGGTCTCCTCTCGGCTTCCCTGGCCTTCGTGGTGTGCAGGCTCCGCGGTTTGCCCAGGACGGAGAGGGAGGTGGTGAGGGTCTTGGTGGAAAGAGAGGGAATGGGGGAGGGAGAAGCGCTGAGGGGCCTGAGGAGGGTGACGAAGATGTTGATGCGCAGGCTGAACCTCAAGCTTCCGCCCTCTTCACCCAGGCTTTACGTGGACAGGTTCGCTTCCCAGCTCCACCTGCCTGCGGAGGTGGTGAGGAAAGCCCATGAACTCTGTGCCGGGCTTGAAAGGAGCGGAAAGCCGGCGAACCTGGTGGCCGCCGCCCTCCTTTACAACGCCGCCAGGGAGATGGGGGTAAAGCTCACCCTCAGAGAGGTCGCCAGGGAAGTGGGGGTGGGAGTTTCCAGTCTGTGCAGGCTCTCGCTTCAGGGCAGGGAACCCAAGAGGTCGCAGGGAGGGTGATCTTGCCCCCCTTCTCCCCCACCTCCACGGTTTTACCCTTCAGGTGGAGGAGACCCGTGAGGGCAGAGACGCAGGCATCCAACTCATGAACTCCCATTCCCCCCCTAACCACCCATCCCTTTCTCGCCAGGAGCCTGGCCCATTCCTCCCTGCACGGAGTGCCGAAGAGGATGCGTCCGGAGGTTCTGGGGTGGACTTCGATTACTTCTATTCCCCTCCTCCCGAGTTCATGTTTCAGGGAGATTCCCCGGAGGGTGAGGCTTCGCATCCCCGAGAAGGTGGGAGGAAAGACCCTGAATCCCATCCGGATGAGGAGGAGGTCGGAAGGACGGAGGGAACCGCGGTCGGGAAGGGAGAGTGGTGCGTCCACGGCCAGCAGTTTCACCCTTTCCCACTTGCACAGTTCTTCTATTTCCTGATCTTCATACACCAGCGAAGTGCGCAGGGTGTGTCCCCTGAGGAGCGCCACTCCGCTGGGGTTTTTGGGCACTCCGGCCAGGTCCAGACCCATCACCACCACCTTCTCAGTACTCCCTGTGGATTTCCCTGACCAGGGGCTTGGCCAGGTGCCTCCTGCAGCGCGGGGGCACCTCGAAGGATCCCCTCTCCACCTTTCTCTTCTCCCGGACTAGCTCTGGTTTGGCCTTGGGAAAGCGCAGACCGCACTTCTTGCACGAGTATCCCTTATTCCTCCCCTCCGACTTCAGGCTCTTCCCGCACTTGGGGCAGCGTGGATTTCTTTTCCTGAAGAGAGGGGCCAGCTCCAGGATGGAGAGCTTCTCCAGGTTGATGGTGCGCGGAATCCCCGGTTCCTCCCTCACCCCCCCGAAGACCCTGACCCTGTCCCCCTCCCTCAGGCCCCTCACCACCTCTCTGAAGCCACGCGTGGGCTCGTAGGCGGCGCAGTCTATAGCCCCCGTCCCGTCGTCCAGGGTGAAGACCACGTGCCCGCCCGGTATGGTGCGGGGGGTGCTCACCACCCTTCCCTCCAGGATCACGGAGGTGTAGGGACGTACTTCGGAGACCCTGCTTTCCCTCAGGTGCTCGTCCGTTCCCTGGTTGGTCTGATAGATCATCACCAGCTCCACGGGTTCCATCGCCTTCACGAGCTCGTGGGCCCTCAGCACCGCCTCGGGACTTTCACCCCGGATGCCGTAGAGAACAGGACAGGGAGTGTGGGGGGTTATCCTTATCTCCCCCGTGCCGTGGTCCAGGTTGTCGAAGGTGTGCGGGTACGTCAGGCGGTCCATCAGGAGGACGGAGGCGGGATCGATTCGTCTTGGTTTTCCCCAGTACTCTCGACTGCGATAGGCGATGAGCTCGTACGTCCGATCCTTCTCCAGGGTGTGCCCGATGGCCGCCAAGGCCCCTATGATGCCTCTGCCCAGCTTGAACTTGTGTACCTCCGCCCCCAGCTTCCTGGCCAGGGCCTCCGCTTCCTCCAGTTCCACCACTTCCTGCACCACCCTCTTGGCGTAGGCTTTCAGCTCCTCCGGGATTTTCTCCGAGGCGTAGAAGACCACCCCGGGGTTGGTGGTCTCCACTTCCATTTCCGCCAGCGAACTCACGGTTTGGAGCACCCTCTCCTTCACCGCCTGGACCCTGGAGGAGGGAACCTCTACGGTGAAGGACACCGCGCAGTTGCCCCTGGTTTTGTAGGGCCACATGGGATTCAGCCTTATGAGCTTGGGGAAGCCCTTTACTTCCACTCCCTCCTCCCGCAGGGAGTGCACGGCCACGGCTCCGACGTAGGTGGTGCACATACCGCGCTTTGAGTCCGTGTCGTCTATTCCCACATGGAGTTCCATCATCTCATAAGGTGTTTGGAATACTTTGAGGTTGCGAGGGGCCAATCCTTATGGGAGGGGAAGGGTGTAGAGAGATGAAGGCCATGGACCCGTGGGGGAAGCTGAAAGAGGAAGTGGTGGGGGCCATAGAGGAAGGGTTGCGTTCGCTGGAGTGGGAACCGCCCCGAAGGGTGGAGGAGACCCTCTCCCAGCCTCCGGACCCGGAGCTGGGGGATTTGAGCTCCACCCTCTGTCTGGAGCTTTCAAAGAAGCTGGGAAAGCCCCCGCAGGAGGTGGCCCAGCAGATGGCGGAGAGGATGAGGTGCGGAGGGCTGCTGGAGAGGGTGGAGGTAGTGAGAGGGTATTTGAACTTCTTCATCAACCTCCCTTCCTTCGCCAGCCTCACTCTGGGGGAGATAGAGAAGAGAGGGAAGGATTATGGAAAGGGGGAGGAGGGGAGAGGGAGGAAGGTGGTGATAGAGCACACGAGCGTGAACCCCACCAAACCCCTCCACATCGGGCACGGCAGGAACGCGGTTCTGGGGGACACCATGGCAAGGGTACTCAGGGAGAGGGGATACGAGGTGGAGGTGCACAACTACATCGACGATTTGGGGAGACAGATGGCGGAGACCCTGGTAGCCCTGTCCGAGATAGAGAAGAAGCCTGAAGGAAAGTTCGATCATGTTTTGGGCAAGCTCTACGCGGAGTTTCACCAGTTGCTGGAGGGCCACCCGGAGCTGGAGGAGAAGGTCGGGGAGGTGCTCCGGGAGCTGGAGAGGGGTGGAGGGATTTCTAAGAGGGCAAGGGAGGTGGCGGAGAAGTGCATAAAGGCCAACCTTTTCACCACCGACAGGCTGGGAGTGGGGTATAACCTGCTGGTCTGGGAGAGCGACCTGGTAAGGTCAGGTATCCTGCACGAGGTGCTGGAACGGCTGAAGGGCACCCCCTATCTCGTGAAGGGGGAGGGGGAAAAAGCCGGAACCTGGGTTTTGCGCCTCCCTGGGGAAGAAGAGAAGGTCCTGATCAGGTCTGACGGGACGGCGGTCTACACGGCCAGGGATATCGCCTACCAGGTCTGGAAGTTCGGATGCACCGAGCGGACTTTGAGGTTCAAGTTCCACTCCAAGAGGAGCGACGGAACCAGAACCTACACCACCTCAGAGAGGGGGAGGGTGGTGAGACGCTTCGGGCATGCGGATGTGGTCATCAACGTGATCGGAGCCGAGCAAAAGTTTCCCCAGAGGGTGGTTTTCTCAGCCTTGAAAGCCTTGGGCCTTCAGAAACAGTCCGAGAACTCCTACCACCTCGCCTATGAGCATGTGCGCCTCCCCGAAGAGAGGTTCTCGGGGAGGAAGGGTACCTGGATAGGCTTCACCGTGGACGAGGTGGTGGAGGAGGCCGTTTCCAGGGCCGGGGAGCTGATGAAGGATCGCTCGGTCAGGGGAGCCCTCCGGAAGAAAATCCCTGAGGGGGTGGGGGTGGGGGCCGTGAGGTTCTCCCTCCTCAGCACCTCCCCGGAGAAGGAGATAGTCTTCAAGTGGGAGGAGGCCCTCAACTTCGAAAGGAACAGCGGTCCAGCCGTTCAGTACTCTTACGCCAGGGCCTGCAGCATCCTCCGGAAGGCCAGGGGGCACAGGATTGAGCCAGTTTCCCTCTTCGAGCTGAGGGAGGAAAGGGAGCTCCTGAAGCTGCTGGCTCAGTATCCCGAAGCGGTGCGCCTGGTGGGCGAGAAGCGTCAGCCGAGCCTTCTCGCCAGGTACGCGGCAGATCTTTCCATGTGCTTCAACAAGTTCTACGAGGTGGCCCCCGTTCTGGAAGCCGAAACGGAAGAACTCAGGAGTTCACGCCTGAGACTGGTGAGAGGCACCAAGGTAGTCCTGGGAAACGCCATGCGCCTGCTGGGGGTTCCCGTCCTCAGGAGGATGTAGCGCGTAACTTCGTGCCATCTCCCTCTCTCGGCTCAAGGCTTAAGGGCTGGGCGCGGGAGGGGGGATTGGATGAAGGGAATCAGGGTCTTCAAGAGGAGGCTCGACGGGGAGGGTAGGCTCGCTCTCCCCCGCACCCTCCTGAAGCTTTTCCCAGGCGAAGTGAAGGTGCTGGGCTCCAATCCCATCACCGTGCTCTGTCCGTCCGACATGGACCTGGAGGAGGCGGAGAAACACCTCTCCCACCTTCTGGTAGAGCTGAGGAGGAAACTCAGCGGGATGGAGTTCACCTACATCACTCACTGAAGGAACCTCACTTTCGGGCAGTTTGCGTAGGTCGGAAAATTTTTTATACCATGATTTAAGAGAAAGAGGATGCCGGAGGATTTCCTGATAGTAAAAGACCTCACCAAAGAGTTCACCCCAGGTCTCCCAGTGATTAGGAATATTTCCTTTACCCTCAAAGAGGCCAAAACCTTTGGACTATTGGGAAAAAGCGGGCAGGGAAAGTCCGTAACCATGCAGGCCATTCGTGGGATTCCCGAATATGAGCCCACCAGTGGGGAGGTGATTTTCAGGATAGCCTATTGTCCAAACTGCCACTGGGTGGAGTACCCCTCCAAAGTGGGGGAAGCATGTCCCAAGTGCTCCACCAGGATGGAGTTCAGGGAGGTGAATTACTGGGAGGAGCTGAACAAGCAGAGCAGGATTGGGAAGTCGCTGCACGACAGGATAGCCATTATGCCCCAGAGAGGCTTCTCCCTTTACAGCGAGTTCCCGGCCGTGGAGAACATCAGGAGGATCCTCCTGAGCATAGGGTACCCTGAGGGGGAGGTGGACCTCAGGGCGGTTGAGCTGCTTTCCAGCGTGAGACTACAGCACAGGCTCCTCCACCTGGGAAGGGACCTCTCGGGGGGAGAAAAGCAGAGGGTTATCTTCGCCATGTGCTTGGCCAGGAATCCCCTGCTCTTCTTGGCGGACGAGCCCACGGGGACCCTGGACCCCATCACCAGCGTGGTGGTTTCTGACGTGATAAAGGAGGCCGTGGAGAAGGACAAGATCTCTCTCCTGCTCACCTCCCACTGGCCCGAGGCCATAAAGATGCTCACGGAGGAGGCCATCCTCATGGAGAACGGTGAAGCCGTCATGAAGGGTAATTCGGAGGATGTTTACAAGGCTTTCATGGAGAAGGTCGAGAAGCTGGAGGTTCAGAGGTTCAAGGGCACCAATCCCATGGTGAAGTGCGAGAGCGTGAGGAAGTGGTACTATACCTTTGACAGGGGGTTGGTGAGGGCGGTGGACGGTGTGGACCTGGAGATTTACGAAGGGGAGATCTTCGGGATAGTGGGGCTCAGCGGGAGCGGTAAGACCACGCTGGCGCACATGATAATAGGCCTGAAGCCCGTTACGCAGGGGAAAATCTCTGTGCGGATAGGGAATGAGTGGATAGACATGGGCATACCCGGTCCTGACGAGAGGGGCAGGGCCACCGTTTACATGGATATCCTGCACCAGGAGTATACCCTCCACGCGGGGAGGATCATTCTGGAGAATCTCACGGGTGTGGTGACGGAGCCCCTTCCCGAGGAGGTGAAGACGCAGAGGGCTTATGAGGTCCTCAGGGCCGTTAACTTCACCGATCCGGAGATAGATTATCTCCTCTACAAGCTTCCCGACCAGCTGAGCGAGGGTGAGAGGCACAGGGTCTGCATAGCCAGATCCCTCATGAAAAAGCCAAAGCTCGTGCTACTGGACGAGCCCACGGGCACGGCGGATCCCATCACGAGGGTGGAGATAGCCAAGAGCATAAGGAGTGCCAGGGACACTCTCGGTCAAACCTATCTGATTATAAGCCATGACATAGACTTTATGAAGCTGGCCTGCGATAGGGCGGTGTACATGAGGCACGGAAAGATACAGGCGATGGGGGACCCCGACGAAATGATTGACCTGATGGTCAAGACAGAGAGAGCGGCCATGGAGAGTGGTTAGGATGGCTTACGATGAGGCCCTGACGGAGGAGGTAAAGCGGCTGGCGCTCAGCCTGGGAGTGGACAAAGTGGGGATTGGAGAGGCAGAAAGAGCGGACAAGACCCCCATGTTCTTTGCTTCTCCCTTCTCCTTCATGAAGGACGCGAAGACGGTGGTTTCCCTTTGCATGAAGTACCCGGAGGGTGCGCTGGAGTTCTCAAAGGACGACTTCTTCGTTATCCTGTCCTCCTACGCTTCTGTCAGGGAGGCCATGCTGAAGAAGCTCGACGAGATAGCCCTGGCCATCTCCAGGGAGCTCGAGAAGAAGGGATACAAGGCCACCCCGCTGGAGGCTAACCTGCCGGTGGATGAGAGGCGCTGGGTGAGCTGTTTGCTTTCACACAGGTACCTCGCCCAGATTTCCGGTCTTGGTGACATAGGTGCCAACAACATGCTCATCACGCCGGAGTGGGGGCCGAGGGTGGAGCTGGCGAGCGTCATCACCAACGCCCCCCTGAAGCCGGACGGTCCGAAGCTGGCAGGCAAGATCTACGAAGAAACATGCAAAGCCTGTTTCAAGTGCGTGGAGGCGTGTCCCACGCAGGCCATCACCAGAGAGAAGATGCCACCTTACAACTTCGAACTCAACAGGTGCCTGTGGGCCACCCAGGGATGGATGATGCTCTCCAAGATAGAGATCCCGCCTGAGGAGTGGATAACAGCCAGACCCACTTCCATGGTAATGGTTCCCAAATACACCGCCAAGTACCCCTTCATCAAGGTCTACCAGGAGTGGCAAAAGAGAAAAATGGACTTCCCCTGCTGCATTGAGTGCACGCTGGCATGTCCGGTGGGAAAAAAGTGAGGTGAGACTCTGCTGGAATGCACCTCTTGTGGCTGGAAGGGACGGGAAGAGGAGACAGTCAAGGTCTACGTGTGCCCGGATTGCGGCACAGGGCATCTGAAGCTTTTCCGCCTCCTCAAGAGGAGGGATGGAAAGCTCCAGTGCCCAAAGTGTACTTGGATAGGTTCACCAGAGGAGGCGCTTAAGGAGCCCGAGTGCCCCAAGTGCGGCAACCCTTACCTGAAGGAAGTGGCTGCGACCGCCTGAAGGGCTTGCTCTTTTACCAAATCGTTTCAGAGCAGTGAAGTTCCGGGAGCCCTCACATCGCCCTTGCTACGAGTTCTGTGAGGTCGTAGATCTGCAGGGGCAACTTGGAGGCATCCACGGCGTCACTCAGGTTCCTCCGGCAGAAGGGACAGGTGGAGACGATGGCTTGGGCGCCGGTTTCCTGAGCTTCTTTCAACCTCTCCGTGGCAGTCCAGATGGCCCAATCGGGGTAGGCTGACTTGGCCCCACCCCCAGCGCCACAGCACCATGAAAGCTCCCGGTTGCGGGGCATTTCGGTGAGTTTCACGCCTGGCAGAGCCTTCAGGACATTCCTGGGAGGTTCGAAGACCTTCTCTTTCTCCAGCTCTGGGAGGTAGATGGAAACATGCCTGCCAGAGTGGCAAGGGTCGTGATAAGTCACGTGAAGGTTCAGGGGCTTGGAGAAGCTGATTTTTCCCTCCCTCAGGAGGGAATCGAGGAGGTCTGCTGTGGTCATGATTTCGAACTCGGGCTTTATCCCGAACATTTTGGGATAATCCAGCTTGAGGGTTTTGTAGCACCCCGCGCAGGAGGTTATGACCCTCTTCGCACCGGCGTCTTTTATGACGTCCACGTTGTGCTTTGCCACCTCTTCTGCCAACTTCCTCTGTCCGGTGCGGAGGAGGGGAGAACCACAGCACCACTCGTCCTCCCCCAGCAGACCGAATTCTATCCCCAGCTTCTTGAAAATCTGCACGGTGGATTGAGCGATCATCTGTTGTCGGTAGGAAGCGGTACACCCCACGAAGTAGATGGTTTCCGCTTTCTTAGGATACTTGCTCCCGTTGGCCCAGGCTGCCCTGTTTTGGGAGGGCTCGTAGTAGGGGTTGTGGTTGTTCTTTATGCTCTCGCCGTATTTGGCCTGCACGGGCATGGGTCCCCACCCTATCTCCGCCAGGTAGGCGCGGAGATCCTCCATGATTTTCACGGTGTCTTCGGCCTTGTATCCCAGCCCGGAGTGGTCCTTGCAGTTCACCGAGCAGGAACCGCAGAGCGTGCATCCGTAGACGACGTTGAGGAGTCCCTCGGTGGGCCTGGTGATGATGTCTTCGTTTAGCCCCCTCACTAGCTCCATCTTTCCGTAGGAGTAGAAGGCTTCATGCCCGAAGTAGGTGCCGCTGGGGCAGTTGTTCATCACCCTGCCGAGCTTGTGGTAGTCGCCCACGCTGCATGCTCTGCAGTGGGCGCAGAGATAGCTTAACTTATGCCACTTCGTTATTGTTTCAGTTTTCGGAGGCACAAGAATATGGGGTCAGTGCTCTTTATAAGTATTTCGCTTTATGTGTTTGACGATAGGCACAAAGAGGAAGAAAAAAGCTCTCTCACAGGACAGAGAGGAAGAACATCCGATAAATTTATAAACATCCGCGGTGAAGAAGAGGTATGCCCTCGGAGCAAGAGCTGCTTCAGGAAATAGAGCGCAGGGCTATAGACAACAAGGAAAACGCTCTCCAGGTTCGTGCCGGGAAACTTTCCGGCGATACCGTGATCTACATCGCCTTCTCCCCCTACCTCCCCTGCCTCATAAGAACGGGCGCCGCAGAGGCCAGAACCCTCTTTGGGATGAAGGCCGAGATGGCGTGCCATGTTTTGAACGAAGCCAACGAGATTATTTTCTCGTACCTGATAAGGTTCGATGAGGGGTATGTCACTGATTATCAGAGGTTGGATCTCAACCTCACCCATCCCACCACCGGTACTCCACTGCGCGACGCCATCAAGGGGAAGAGTGTTTACTGGAAGAACCCCACCGGACCGGCCTTCGCGGGGGAAATAGTGGACTCTATCCGGAAGGACAAAAGTTATAAACTGTTTAGCGGAGTAGGCTACCTGAAGGACTTCGAGGAGGGTATGGCCATACCGGATGAAAACCTGGACGCGAAGTGCACCCTGAACTACGATCTTTTGGAGATAAGGAAGAGAGCGGCCATCCATCCCATGCCTGCCACCATGAGGGGCTTTCTCCTGATGGGGAGAGCAGACTTCACCGATTGGCTGAAGGAGATCCTGGGAGGAGAGGATCTTCTCCCGGTGGTCCACACCGTGAGGGAGAGGTTGGGGAGGAGATAGCATGGAAGCCGAAGTTCAAAAGGACAGGATTCTGGGGCTCCTGCAAGACATCGTGGGACCGGAGCACGCCTCTGCGGACCCTGCCCTGCTCATCCCCTACTCCAGAGACCAGCACTGGCCCATAGCAGGCACTCACATGCCCGACTACGTGGTCAGGCCCAAGACGGTGGAAGAGGTCCAAAAGATCCTGAGGGTGGCCAACAGGTACAGGATTCCCGTCATACCGGTCAGCAGTAACACCAACATCAGGGGGCTCACCATCCCCCACCATGGTGGAATAATAATGGACCTGAAGAGGATGGACCACCTCGAGATAGATGTGAAGAACAGGGCGGCCGTGATAGGTCCTGGCATCAGCTGCGCCAAGCTGGCGGACGAGGCTGAGAAGTACGGGCTCAGGCCCATCATCCCCGGTGCGCCCTCCACGGTTAACATGCTCTCCAATTGCCTCCTGAGAGGAGTTTCCAACATAGGCCCCAGATACGGTCACACCGGTGATCAGGTCCTGGGTATGGAGGTGGTCCTGCCCACGGGAGAGATCCTGTACACCGGAGCGGCAGCCTTCCCCAATGTGGGACCTTACTTCAGGTACTTCGGTCCCGACTGGGCCGGTCTCTTCCAGGGTCAACCGGGGATTATGGGAGTGGTGACCAAGATGGCGGTCAGGCTCTATCCCCTGCCCGAGCGCCAGGAGATGTTCATGTGCGGTTTCAACCAGAGGGAAGGCGAATCGGAGGAGGGCCCCCTGCGCAGGGCCATGGCCTTCATGCACGACCTCATGCTCCACGATCCACCCGTCATAACGTTCGGGGTGATTCTCCACTGGGTGGCGGCCGCCATCACCATGGTGGAGAAGAGGGAGGACATAGACTCCTTCAAGGGGACCCTGGGAGACTGGGTGGTGCTGGGTTCCATCGAGGGCTCCAAGGACTTCGTGAAGTACGGCAGGTCGGTGGTGGAGAAGGAGATCAAGAAGCACTGGGACAACATAGACGAGGGGAGGGAAGTGGTGCTCATGTCGAAGATGCTCAAGGATGAGCTGAAGGCGGCGCGCAGGATCTTCAGGTGGTTCAGGCTCGGGAACTACTACGCCCTGGCCTGGTGGGGACCGCTGGACAGGTTCGACCAGTACTACTTCGAGGCGCTGAAGATCTGGAGGGAACTCGGGATCACGGAGGAGCTCTCCATCGTGGGTATTCCAGCCTACCCCTACGTGGGGCAGCTGACCTACTACGAGTTCGACAGCTTCTGGGACTCCACAGACGAGAGGAACACCGAGAAGATCAAGAAGTTCACGGAGCTCATGTACCAGAAGATGATCGACCTGGGGATCTACTGCTGGTTCAGACCCTATCCGGGGGTGTACGAGAGCACCATCCCCAGGCTGAAGGGATGCATGGGAGAGCTCTGGTACAAGGTCAAGAAGCTCCTGGACCCCAACAACATCATGAACCCTGGCAAGGTGTTCCCAGAGTAGGTCGGTGTTAGGGTGGCGGAGCCCGACAAACTGATGACGGCCAAAGAGGCCGTTAAAAAGTTTGTGAGGGACGGTTGCAGCATCACGCTGGCCAACTTCGCCACTTCCGAACCCTTCGCCCTTGTTCACGAGGTGATAAGGCAGGGGAAGAAGGACCTCTATCTCATCAAGTCCTCTGGCTTCATGGCCTCGGATCAGCTCCTCGCCGCCGGGTGCCTGAAGAGGATTTTGACCTCCTGGCACCTTCGCATGTCCCCCACCTCCTACTACTCCCCCATCGACAAGTTGCTGAAGGAGAAGAAGGTGGAAATAGAGGACTACAGCAACTGGACGGTGGCCGCCAGGCTCCTGGCGGGGGCCTGGGGCCTTCCCTTCTTCCCCGTGAAGGGGAACTCCCTCCTCTGCAGCGACATCTCGAGGATCAGGAGCTTCGAGGGGGAGAACAAGATGAAGGTGGTGGAGAACCCCTTCAACCCGAAGGAGAAGGTGGTCCTGGTTCCCGCCATCAACCCGGACGTGGCCCTCATCCATGCCCAGCGCGCCGACAAGAACGGCAACGTGCAGCTCTGGGGACCCCTGGGGGACACGGTGTATGCCGCCCTGGCGAGCAAGGTGATCATCGCCAGCGTGGAGGAAATCGTGGAGGAGGAAAACATAAGGAGGTCCCCCTTCCTCACCATTATCCCGGAGTTCAGGGTCAACGCGCTGGTGCACGAGGAGTGGGGGGCACATCCCATGGAGTGCCTTGGATACTACGACATGGATGAACCCTTCCTGCTCATCTGGTACGCCCTGCTCACCAGGAAGATGATGGAGAGCTTCATGGATGAGTGGATTTTCGGGGTGGAGAATCGCACCGAGTACATAGAGCACTACGTGGAGAGGTTCGGGATTGAGAAGCTCAACAGCCTGAGGGCCAAGAAGTACCTTTCCGACACCGTGAACCTCGGGTCCACCTTTGAGGGAGACATGAAGAGGTGGGGGATAGACTGGGACCTCTTCGAGCAGCCCATCTCGGAGATGGTGGAGTGGGAGGTGGAGGAGTGAAGGTCAGGATCACCCCCCTGGAGATGCTCGCCTACTCCCTCGGTCGGGAGCTCAGGGACGGGGAGATAGCCTTTGTGGGGCAGGGACACCCCATCGTGGCGGCTTGCCTGGCAAAGAAGTTCTTCGCTCCACGTCTGAAGATTCTGATGGAGGGAGGGATCTATGGCTCCGAACCCTACCGTCCCCCCTGGCACATAGCGGACCTGACGGCCACCAGGGGGTGCCTGATGCTCACGGATTTCGCCGGGGTCTTCCTGGCGACTCTGTCGAGGGGCTTCGTGGACGTAGGGATCCTGGGCTGCTCCCAGGTGGACAAGTACGGAAACATCAACACCACCGTGGTGGGGGACTATTTCAACCCCGTTCTGAGGCTCCCGGGAAGCGGTGGAGCGCACGAGGTCGGTAGCTTCTCCAAAAGGCTCATCATCACCATGGCGGGGGGAAGGTTCGTGGAGAAGCTGGACTACGTGACCACCCCGGGCTGGCTGGAGGGCGGGGATTCCAGGGAGAGGGCGGGCCTGCCAGGTGGCCCTGCGGCCCTGATAACCAAAAAGGCGATTTTCAGGTTCCATCCCGAGACGAAGGAGATGTACCTGGACGCGAGGTATCCCTGGGTCTCGGTGGAGGAGATAAAGAAGGAGATCCCCTGGGAGCTGAAGCTGGCCGAGGACGGCGTGAAGGTGGCCCCCCTTCCCAGTCCCGAGGAGCTCAGGTTCATAAGGGAGTTCTCCCCCCTCACCGCCCTCAGGAGGGACTACTACATCGTGGAGAAGATCACGGAGAAGCACTGGATGCTGGAGGCCTCGGACGAGCCCCTCCTCACCAGGATAGTGGAGATAAGGGACGAGGAGAGAGAGGCCATAAGAAGAAGGATCGCGATGAAGAGGGAGGCAAGGGGAAGCTTCTTCAAGAAGGAGATAGAGAAGTGGAAGGGCGGTTCAGCGCAGGGGTAGGAACTCCTCCAGTCCCAGCTCCCTCATCTTTTCCTCCTTGGGTATCCCCTTCTCGTCCCATCCCACCATCCGGTAGTAGGCGTCGAGCATCTCCTCGAAGGTCTTCCTGTCCAGCACTTGTCCCTGGGAGAAACCGTCTGGCAAGGGTTCGGTGAAGAACCTCTCCGGCAGGGTGTCGTCCTTCCTCGTTATTCCCTCCCTCACGTTGAAAAACCTCTGAAGGGTCCAGATCCTCTCCCCTATCTGGTCCACCTCCTTCTCCTCGATCTCCCATCCGGTGACGGCGGAGAGGGCGGAGGCCATGAGGGAGGGTGTGAAAACTATGCCGGCGAAGAACTTGCAGAGCACGGCGGACTCCACCACGGTATACCTGCGTTCAAGGGCCACCTCGGCCTTCACCTTCTCCAAGTCCAGGACCTGTGGGTCGAGCGGGGAGTCTAGCGGGTACATCCAGGTCATCGTCCCTATATCCAGATAGAGCATGCCGGTGGTGATGTGGCACCCACCCCTGTTGCCCAGCGCGTAGGTGAGGGCCATTCCCTTCATCCCCCTGGGCTCATAGCCGGCGTACTCGAGTCCTTTGGTTTGCATGGAGTACTTTTCTGACCCCCTTCCGAGCTTCCTGGCGGCCAGCCTGGTGCCCTCTGCCAGCAAATCCCCTATTCCCCTCCTTTCCCCTATCCTCTTCACCAGCTCCACCAGGGTCTCCTTGTTCCCCCAGCTGAGGTCAAGTCCGTCAGCTTCCTCCTTCCTGAGCACCCCCTTCTCATAGCACTCCATGGCGAAGGAAATCGCCCGCCCGCAGCTTATCCCGTCCATCCCGTATTCGTTGACGAGCTGGTGGCAGACCGACACGGTTTCCAGATCGGAGTTCCCGCACCCTGCTCCGAAGGTGTTGACGTGCTCGTATTCCGGGCCCCAGACCACCATCCCCCGGTATGGACCAGCTTTCACCACCGAGACCCTGCCGCAGGCTATCGGGCACCCGAAGCAACCCGCTTTCTTCACCAGGAGGGTCTTGGAGAGGGTGGGACCGGAGAGCTTCTCCCATTCCTCGAACCAGCCACTCTGAAAGTTCCTGGTGGGAAAGGCGGCGATGCCGCTGGTGAAGGAGGTCATGGCATCCGTGCCGTAGAGGTAGAGGGAGCGTACGAAGGGTTCGGACTTCCATACCTCGTACATCCGCTTCACCGCTTCCGAAACCTTCTCTGGGTCCGCTACCCTCACCCCCCCGTGTCCCCTCACGGCTATCGCCTTCAGCTTCTTGGAGCCCATCACCGCTCCCGCTCCGCACCTCCCCGCTGCCCTTCCTTCGTCGTTGATGATGGAAGCGAACCTTACCAGCCTCTCCCCGGCCGGTCCTATGCAGGCCACCCTCACCTCCTCGTCGCCCACTTCCTTCCTTATCCTCTTCTGCGTCTCGCTGGTGGTGGCACCCCACAGGTGTTGTGCTTTCCTCACCTCCACCGAATCGTCGTCTATCCAGAGGTAGACGGGTGAGGGTGAGGCCCCCTCCACGATCAGGGCATCGTATCCTGCGAACTTCAGCTCGGGTCCCCAGTGACCGGCCGAGCTTGACCAGCCCAGGATGGAGGTGAGAGGTGACTTGAAGGTCACGACGTACCTCCCAGTCGGTATCCTGGTACCGGTGAGGGGACCCGTGCAGAAGAAGAGCTTGTTTGACTCGCCCAGGGGGTCCGCTCCGGTGGGGACCTCTTTCGTGAGGAGGTAGCTCCCCAACCCCACCCCTCCCAGGAACCTCCTGGCTAGCTCGGGGGGGAGATTTTCCTTCACGATTTTTCCCGTGGAGAGGTTCACCCTCAGCATCTTCCCCGTGTATCCGCCCTTCATCCTTTCACCTCCTTCAGGGCCTCGCTGGAAAGCATGAGCCCCGTCAACAACTTCTGGGCGGCGGAAATCCTGTTCTTCAAGCTCGTTGTCTCCGAGACCACCAGTTCCAGGGCCCCCGTGGGGCAGGCCTTTGCGCATTCCGGGTCTCCGTCACAGAGGTCGCAGATCCTGACCACGTTGGTCTCCTCGTCGAGCACGATGGCCCCGAAGGGGCACACGTTCAGGCACCAGGTGCATCCTATGCATTTCTGGGGGTCCACCTTTATCCTGTGCTTCTCGTCCATCTCCAGCGCCCCTTCCGGGCAGGAACTGACGCAGGGCGGTTTGTCGCAGAACTGGCAGTTGAGGGGCAGGAAAAAGTAGGGTGGAACGAAGGTCACCCTTATCAGGGCCTTTTTGGGGTTGTACTCCTTCTTTTTGGCGTCCAGACAAGCGAGTTCACACGTTCTGCAGCCCGTGCACTTGTCCAGGTCCACCCTGAGGTATAGGCGCATTTTCCTTTTTTCCATCCGAGGGTTAAAAACTTATCCCTCTTCCACCCTCGAGTTCAGAGAGGAATTCAGCGCCGGGCGTTTCCTTGAAGCTCCTCACCACCTCCTCCGGGCTTCCCTCCTTCACCAGCTTTCCGTCCAGCATGAGGAGGGCCCTGTGAGAGATCTCACGGACGAAGTCCAGATGGTGGCTCACCACGATCATGGTGAGTCCCGTCTCTTTGTTGAGGAGCTTCAGCACGTTGGTCACCCCCCGCAGGGTGAGGGGATCCAGGTCCCCGAAGGGTTCGTCCAGGAAGAGGAGGGAGGGGCGGAAGAGGAGCTCGAGGGCTATGGCGAGCCTTATCCTCTCCCCCCAGGAGAGTTCGAAGGTCTTTCTCTCCACGACCTCCTCCGGTAGCTGACAGAGCTTCAGCGTGGGCTTTATCACCTTCGAGACGGCTTCCCAGGGAGCCACGGGAAAGAGTTCCCTCACCAGGTTCTCCTCCAGCCCCAGCTCCCTGAGCCTGGCCTCCGCCTCCTTCTCTGGATAGTCCGTGAGCCTGTAGAGGGCATCCACCACCTCCTCCCTCAGCCCCAGCTCCCTAGCCTTAAGCCTGGCATGGGCGAGAGCCCTCTCCCCCTTCACCCCCATCCTGGACATGGCGAGTTCCTTCACCGTGGCGTGGTAGGGCAGGTCCAGCTCCTGGTGAATCCTCCCCATCCTCCTCCTCACCTCCATCGACCTGTAGCTCAGCCTGGTGATGTCCACCGTCTTCCCTCCCATCCGGTACAGGACCTCCCCCTCGTCGGGGAGTTCCATGCCGGAGAGCAGCCTGAGCAGCACGGTCTTTCCCACACCGGAGGGTCCCACGATGGAGAGGATCTCTCCTTCCCTGACCTCGAAGCTCACTCCCTTCAGCTCGAAGGTCTCCCTGAGGATTTCGGCGTGGTATCTCTTCCTGAGGTTCCTCACCTTGAGGAGGATTCTGCGTTTGGGGCTGGAGAGGGGGAGGGGGGGTTCCAGCTGGGAGAGGAAGCGTGAGATCACCTCCCTGGGGGGCCCTATCGTGATCACCCTCTTTTCCAGCCACATCACCCTGTCGGAGAGAGCCAGCAGGAGGGAAGGGAGATGGGAGGCCACGAGGACCGAGACCCCCAGTTCTTCCCTGGTTCTCCTTATCTCGTCCACCGCCTGCTTCTTGGTGGCAGGGCAGGTCATGGTCACGGGCTCGTCCAGCAGAAGGAGGAGGGGTCTCTCCCCCAGGGCCAGCTGCCTGGCCAGCACCAGCCTCTGCTTCTCCCCCCCGCTGAGGGTGAAAGCCGGATGCTGGGCCTTCCGAGCCAACCCCACCTTCTCCAGGATCTCCCTGCCCTTTTCCTGGAGCCTCTCAAAATCCTCGGAGTCCTCGGGGGGGAGGGGGGCGGCCTCGTCCCCCGTTTCGAGCGCGTTGAGCCTCCTCATCACGTTCTCCAGCACGGTTCCTTCCCAGAGGCCGAAGGAGCGCTGGAGGTGGAGGGCGGTCAGCTCCCTCAGCTTCCTGAAGGTCTCGGGAGGGGAGGAGGGAGTAACGGTGATCTCCCCCATCCTTATCTCCCCTTTCTCGAAGGGTAGCGAGCCCCTGAGGACGCGGATGAGGGTGCTCTTTCCCCCCCCGCTCCTTCCTATGATGCCCAGGATCTCTCCCCTCCCCAGGTCGAAAGAGAGGTCCTCCAGAGCCTCCACCCTCCCCCCTCCCTCGAGCGGATAGCTCTTGTGCAGCCCCCTGACGCTGAGGAGGGTACCCTCGGGCTCCATCCTCTATTTAAACCCTCGATGGGACTAAAAGGGAAACTCCCCCATTCTGGTTGTGAAGACGGTTACTCTGGCTTCCCCTGAGGTCTACTCCTACGGGGCCATGCTCATCGGAGGGGTTCTGAGGGAGAAGGGTTACCGAGTCAGGTTAGTCCGAGGACTGGAAGGGCTGGAGGGAGAGCTGGTGGGCCTTAGCCTGACCTCCCTTTCCCATCTCCGCGGGGCGAGGAAGGTGGTTCCCCTCCTGAAAAGGAGAGGAGCCAGGGTGGTGGTGGGGGGGTCCATCACGCAGGTGCCCGAGCTGGTCCTGAGGTCCCTCCCGGAGGTGGATGCGGTGGTGGTGGGGGAGGGTGAGCGGTCGGCTCCCGAGCTCTTCGAGGTCCTACTCTCGGGAGGGGAGCTGGAGGAGGTGGAGGGACTGGCTTTCGTGAGGGAGGGAGAGGAGGTGAGGACCCCTCCGGGTACTCCCCCCGAGCTCTCGGGGAGGCCCCTCCCCGAGATACCACCGGACATCTGGACACAGGACATAAGGGGTGCCCAGGTGTACCTGGAGACCCACAGGGGATGTCTTGGCGGTTGCGGTTTCTGCCAGGTTCCATGCTTCTTCGGCCGCAGGGTGAGGTCAAGGCCGCTGGAGGAGATCGTGGGGGAGGTGAAGGCCTTCAGGGAGAAGGGAGTGCGAAGGATTTCCCTCTTCGGGGGCACCTCCACCCAGTACGGCAGGGGGAGGGAGGAAAGGGGGAGCTTCGTGGAACTCCTGGAGAGGGTGGGCGGGCTGGTGGGGCCGAAGAACCTCTCCGTTCCCGACCTGAGGGTGGACGAGGTGAATAAGGAGGTGCTGGAGGCCCTGAAGAGGTACACCATAGGCTTCGTGCTCTTTGGCATAGAATCGGGAAGCGAGCGGATGCTCAAGAAAATGAGGAAGGGGATCACGGTGGAGAAGATACGGGAGGGGGTGGAGAGCGCCAGAGAGAAGGGGCTGGAGGTGGGTGGGGCCTTCATCGTGGGCTACCCGGGTGAGACGGACGAGGACTACAGGGAGACCAGGGAGATGGTGGAGGAGCTGATGCTGGACGAATACACCATCAGCCTGGCCGACCCCCTGCCCGGAACCCCGCTGGCGGAGGAGGTGTGCAGGCTGCCGGAGGAGGAGAATCCGGTGTTCAGGAGGGAGGAGGGGAAGTGGAGGAACCTGGGCCTCACGGTGGCCGAGGCCAGGGCCCTGGACCTCATGCTCACCGCCTCCTGCGCCCGTTCCAGACCCCTTCCCCTCACGGACGAGTTCTACCGGAGGCTGGTGGAGGAGGTGAGGAGGCAGGGGGAGGAGATAAGGACCAACACCAGGGAGCTGAAGAGGCTCCTCGGGAACCCTGGAACCGTTTTTAGGGAAGAAAGGGGAAAGGGATGATGGTCAGGGTCTTCATAAACGGGGAGGGGAAGGAGGTCCCCCCCAAACTCTCGGTTCTGAAGGCCCTGGAGCTCTCGGGGGCTCCCTACCGCGGGGACTGCAAGGTTCTGATAAGGAAGAGGGTGGAGGAGCGGGAGGAGCCAAGGGAGTACGTGCTGGAGACCAACAGGGGAGCCATCACCGTGGGGATAGAGGAGGGGGCCCTTGCCTGGTGGAGGGAGCGCTTCCCCCTCTTCTCCGGGAAAGGGATGTGGTGGGAGACCAACCATGCCGTGGTCTTCGGTCCCGTCGACCTGAGGGGAGCCGGAGTGAAGCCCAGCAGGGTGAAGAAAAGGTTCGAGGAGGGGGAGGTCTTCTTGGGGTTTGGGGGCTTCGACCTCTCCCAGGCCTTTCTGGGCTTCAGCAGGAGGAGTCACGAAGGTCTCTACGGAGTGCCCGAGGAAGTTCCTTCTCTCGGCAGGGTGGTGAGGGGTGGCCACCTCCTCGGTAGAGTGGGGAGGGGCGACCTGCTGTTGAGGGTGTACCCGCGGACGAAGGAGAGATGGGAGCCGGTGCAGGGGAACCCGGCGAGGGTGGAGGTGGAGGAGGGAATGGAGATTTTCACTTACCTGAAGGTGGTGCTCCTTCCCGAGGCCAAGGTTGGGGCCGAGCACCTTCTGGGGCTGAGTAAGGAGGGGGTCTGGAGGGTGAGCCAGACGGGCTCCGCCTTCCTCTCGGTGGAGGGCCTCCCCGTGGATACCCTGCCTCCCGAGAACACGACCATGAGGTTCAGGGGAACGGTAACGGTGAGGAACTCGGGTAAAAGGGTGGGCTCTCTCTACCTCTATCGCAAGGACTCCCCTCCCTCACCCCATCACAGCGTGGTGGGGAGAGTGGAGGTGGGCACGGAGATGCTTGACCATTCAGTCAAGGGTGACAGGTTCCTCGTCATGACAGTCCCCAAGAGAATGGTGGTGGTGGGGATGACGCAGGGGGAGGCCTCACGCTTCCTGCGGGAGGAGGGAGTGAGGCACCTGAGGGTGGGGGACGAGAGGGACGAGGCCGTGATCATAGAGCAGAGACCGGAACTGACGCTGGAGGTCAAGGAGGAGGGGATGGTGGCGACCTTGGGGGTGGACCCCGGTGCGGTAATTCGCGTGAAGCTCTGGGAGGAAAAAGCACCTAAAAGCGTGGCCCACTTCAGGACGGTGGCGGAGATGGTCACCTCACGCGTGGGGAAGCTGAGCGTCATCGCCCTCACGGACGAGGTTCTCCTCCTGTCGAGCGTCAGGGGCAAGACCTTCAAGACCCTTCCCGCGGAGAACGTGCCGGAGGCGGAGGTGGGGGAGGGGACGCTGGGCGTTACCAATTCCTTCCGCAGGCTCACAGGCCTGCTCGGGGTGAGGCTGAAGCCCAGCAAGGTCTTCGGCCCCACCGGAGAGGCTTTAGAGGCCACCAACCTCATAGGAGAGGTGATCGGGAGCTTGGAGAACCTGAAAAACAGGGAAGTGGGTGATGTGATATACGTGATGGAGGAGTGAAGAAGGAAGGGCGCATCCTCGTGATCTCACCGGGCTCGGAGCTCACTCCCGAGGCCCTCTGCCGGTACCTGGTGGAGCGGGGGGTGAGGGCCAGGATCAAGGAAACGTGCTTCGGGGTGGTGCTGGAGGGAGAAGAGGAGGCGTTGCGTGAGGCCGTGAGGAGTGCCAGGGAGCTGGACCGATACGGTGTCTTCTCGAAGCCCAGGGGTTATCCCCCTGGGGATCCCAGGATATGCAGGGCCCACCGGGGAGGGAGCCCCAGGATGGGCTTTCACTTCCTGGACTACGAGCTCGAAAAGCTTCCCCTGATAGGTGAGGCCCTGAAGGACCTGGAGGAGGGGAGGGAAGCGGGGTTGAAGAGGGAGGAAAGGAGGAAACTCCCCGTGGGGGAACTCAAGCGGGTGCTGGCGGAGGAGGTACCTTGAAGGTCTTCATCTTCCCTCCCAACAGCCTGATCCTCTCCGACCTGGTGGAGAGGTTTGGCCACACCCCCCTCTCGCTGGGGAAGGAGATAGGCGAGAGGGTGAGGGACCCGGGTCTGGACAACCCGCCCCTCAACCTCACCGAGGAGGACCTGGTGAGGGGGCTCAGGTACGTTTCCATAGAGGCCCCCTCGGGGGTGAGGGGGAGGATGGGGGTGCTGGGTCCTCTGGTGGACCAGGCGGAGGCGGCCGTGGTGGTGAAGAACACCTCCTATGCCTTCGGTTGTTCCGGATGCGCCAGGGCCGGTCTTCAGGTCCTCTACCTGCTGAAGAGGAGGGGAATTCCCGTGCTGGAGGTGGAGTATCCCAACACTCGCGAGGAGGCCAGGGAGATGGTGAGGAGGATAGCGGAGTTCCTGGGGGGACTGAAGGGATGACCAGGATAGCCCAGCTTTCCTGCGGGACCGAGTGGAGCGGGATTCAGGCCATGCTGGAGAAGGCGGCCGGGATGGTGGGGGCGGAGCTCTTCTTCCCCGAGGTGGACCTGGAGAGCATCGACAGGGCGGTGGAGGAGGTGGGGCTGGAGGTGCAGAGCCCCAACCTCAGGCTCATGATCGCCAGGGCCAAGGCCCTGGCGGAAGGTGTTCCCGCGGACGCCGCCCTCATCCTCACTTGTTTCAGGTGTGCGGAGGGGGTGCTGGCCAAGCACGCGGTGAGGAGGTACCTCCAGGAGCACACCAACCTTCCCCTGGTGATGTACTCTTTCACGGAGAAGCCCAAGCTCGGGGAGCTCCTCATCAGGATGGAGGCGCTGGTAACGCTCGCGGAGAAGAAGACCCTGCTGGCGAGGGAGAGGCAGGAGGGGCTCACCCTGGGCATAGACTCCGGCTCCTCCACCACCAAGGCGGTGGTGATGAGGGACAACGAGGTGATAGGCACGGGGTGGACCCCCACCACTGAGGTGGTGGAGGCGGCGGAGAGGGTGAAGAGGGAGGCCCTGGCGCAGGCGGGGGTGAAGGAGGGGGAGATAGAAGGGGTGGGGGTAACGGGCTACGGGAGGTTCCTGCTGGGAGAGCTCCTGAAGGCTGACCTGGTGCAGGAGGAGCTCACGGTGGTCTCGAAGGGGACGGCCTTCCTCTCCGGAGTGCAGAGGGGGGAGGCCACCGTGATAGACATAGGGGGACTGGACAACAAGGTGATGACCCTCCTCAACGGCATACCGGACAGCTTCACGATGGGGGGTGTGTGTGCGGGCTCGTCCGGAAGGTTCCTGGAGCTTGCGGCCTCCAGGCTGGGTGTGGATGTCCCCACCCTGGGCAAGCTCGCGCTGAGAGGGGATCCCGAGAAGGTGAGGATGGACAGCTACTGTGCCATCTTCGGGATCCAGGATCTGGTTTCGGGGCTGGCGAGCGGGAGCGCCAGGGAGGACATCGCCGCGGCCGCCTGCAGGAGCGTGGCCAGGCAGGTCTTCGAGACCCAGCTGCAGGAGATAGACCTCAGGCTGCCCGTGATAGAGGTGGGGGGGACGGCCCTGGTGGAGGGTCTGGTGAAGGAGATGAGGGAGATTCTGAAGGTGGACATCAGGGTGCCCAACCTGCCTCAGTTCGGGGGAGCCGTGGGAGCGGCCCTCCTGGTGTCGGGGGTCAAGGGTTGACCGAGAAGGTGTTTGTGGAGTCCCTGGACCCCTCCTACCAGTACGGCTACGGTGTCCTCATGTCCAAGGTGATAGCGGAGCACGCCTTGTCCGAGCTGGCCCTGGGGGGGGCGCTGGAGGAGCTGAGGATCTTGGTGGACATGAGGAAGCCCCTCTTCGCGGTCAGTGTTCGGCTGGGTCCCCCTCTTCCCCCCGTGAGGGTGGGGGACTGCGCCAGGGTGCAGGAGGGTCCGGACGGGATCCACGTGGTCCTGCTGGACGAGGGTCAGGCCCCCTTCCTGGCCAGGCTCCTGAGGGAGAGGTTCGGGGGGAGTCTGGAGCAGCTGGACCGGTGGGAAGTGGTGGTGCCTTCCCGGGTGATACCGGTGAAGGAACTGGAAAAGCTGGTGGTCTCTCATCCCCAGGAGAGAACGATGGGGAGGATCATGGACGCGCTCGACAGGATTATACCGGTGGGCTTCAGGGTGCGCTATGCGGAGAGGGGGGAGAACTCCCTGCTCCTGATGGCATCGGAGAACCCCATCAAAGAAGGGTGGGTGAGGGAGGTGAAGGAGGCCCTGAAGAAGCCTCCCGTCCCGGTCCCACCCGAGAAGATGGAGGGGATAAGGAGGAAGGTGGAAGCGGCCGAAATAGCTCCCAAGTTCAAGGAAGGGGCCATGCCCTGGAGGCTGTAGAGCTTGCCCGGGTTCCTCTTCGAGGGGGGAGGTTACAGGCACCAGGAGCTGCTCGAGCTGGTGGAGGACCTGGGAGGCTCCATCCTCCAGGTGAGGGTGGTGGGAACGGAGGTCACCATCACCTTCTCCGTCCCAGAAGAGGATGTGGCGGAGGTGGAGGACCTGGTGAGGGACCTCCAGGGGAAGCTGAAGAAGCTTCCCCTGCTGGGCTCCGAGATAGCGGTGGTCTCCCCCACCATCACCCGCCATCACCTCCCCCACCCCCTCTGCGACGTGGCCGAGTACCTGCGCAGGGAGGGAGCCAAGACCAACATGATCGGGCTGGCGAGAGGCCCGGGGCAAAGAACCTGTCAGATCAGCGTGGAGGAGAGGAGGTTGATAGAGGAGCACGACGCCGCGGTCTTCGTGCTCGGGAACTTCGAGTACTGTCTGAGGGAGCACAAGTGGAAGCTCTTCAAGGACCTGTCGGTGCCGGTGGTGGTGGCGGGCGGTCCGGAGCTTTCCTCCCTCCCCTACGCCTTCTCCTACATCTCGGGGATGGGGAGGCTGCCCTACAGGGCCAGGACCTTCACGGAGATAGGGAAGCTGGATGAGGTGGCAAGGGCCGTGGAGAGGGCGCTTGAAGAGAGGAGGAAGAGGCTTTCCCTCGATCCTCCCCTCCTCTCCCCCCTGGTCCTGAAGGGGGAGATAGAGCACAGGCTTGAGGAGGTCAGGAGGTGCGGGGCACCCTTGCCCGTCACCCCCAGGCTGGGAGGGGTGAGGGTCAAGCTCCCCTACGACAGGTTCGCGGGAGTGTTGTCGGAACTGGAGGTGGCGGGGTACAGACTGGGAGAGATAGCGGAGATCCGCAGGTCCCTGATGAGGGACTACATCCTGGTCGACCTCCTTCCCCTCTCGAGGCTGGAGCTTCCCCGAAAGGGACTCAGGGCTATAAGCGGTGGGGTGGAGGTTTAAGGGTGGAGACCGGGAAGCCAGAGGTGGAGGTCTTTCCGTACAGGCTGCCGAGCGATGAGACCGTTTCCAAGTTCCTGAACCTGCTCAGGGGGATAAAGGGGGTGTCCAGGGTGATGATGCATGGGCCCTCCATCTACTACCGCAGGTTCATCGAGGTGGGCGGGAAGAAGATCGTCCTGCGCATCCAGGTGGGGAAGTTCTGGGTGGAGATGGAGACCCTGGAGGAGCTGGAGACCCTGAAGGAGGTTTGCAGGCAGGTCTTCCCCTACGGCTTCGAGCTCAAGGTTGGGAGGTTCACGAGGGAGAAGGAGCCCCTGAGCGGGAGGAGGCTGGTGCTCAGGATGGACACCTGCTTCCTGGAGGGCGGTGAGGAAGAGTGAGGCTGGGGAGAAAGTGCAGGGTGGTGGACTGCAGGGAGACGGCCGGGTTGGGTCTGGGAGGAGGTCTGGCCCAGAGGGGGACGCTGGCGGAAGCGGCAGAGCCGGACATCATCGTGCTCTCGATGGGTCCCAGTCCCAGGCACATCACCAAGCCCGTGTGCGAGATCACCTACGGTCTGAGGGAGGCAGGGTTCAACGTCAGCGTGCTGGTGCTCAAGATGGGGATAGGACCGCCCGAGGAACTCATGGATCAGGTGATAGGCGCGGCCTACTCCAACCTCTTCCCCGAGGAGGAGGAGCAGATACGCAGGCACAAGCTGGCCCTCATCCACGTGGGCAATGTCCCCAGGCACTTCATACCCAAGATCAAGGTCTTCCTGAGAAACGTCTCCCTCCCCGCGGTGGTGGTCTCGCAGGCCCCCGTGACCATGAAGGACTTCGCCGAGGCGGGAATAAGGACCAGGGAGTTCGAGCCTGAGGCACCGGAGACGAAGGGAGTGGTGGTGGAGGTGATAACGGGCGTGATAAGGGGACAGACCTGTCCGCAGGAGAAGCTGGATGAGATCATCGGGAAGGTCAAGTACTGGATGGAGAGGTTGAGGGATGGACAGGCACGTCTGGGAAGTGGCCAAGGCTAAGGTGGTGGTGGAGGGGGGCAGGATCACCCACGTGGGGGAGCCCCTCACCCAGTTCTGTCCCGTGATCGAGGCCCTGAGCGGGAGCGGGGAGAGGAGCAGGGAGGGGGTGAGGGAGTCCATGGAGAGGAGGATGGAGCTCCTGGGCCTCTCCACCCCCAGGAGGGTGCTGGAGCTGGAGGTCCCCGGGGTGGGCTTCGGGGCCTCGGAGTGCCTGGCCACCGCCCTGGAGAGGGGGGTGATAGAGACCACGGTGACGGTGTGCGACGGGGCGGGGACGGTGCTCACGGACAGACCGGAGCTGGTTCAGGGTATAGGGATGGCCATGAGCGCTCTGCTCGAGACCAGCCCCCTCCCCGAGGTGATCCGAAAGCTGGAGGAGAGGGGTGCGGTGGTCCTCGACCCCTCCACGGCCAGGATGGACCAGGTGGAGGGGGTGAGGAAAGCCCTCTCGCTGGGGTACCGGAAGATAGGGGTGACGGTGATGGGTCCTGAGGCCCCCCTCATAGAGGAGCTGAGGAGGATGGAGAAGGAAGCGGGAGCCACCCTGCTGATCATCGTGATCCACACCACAGGGGTGGGGGAGGAGCTCGTCCCGCATCTCCTGAAGGCGGACATGGTTCATGCCTGCGCCTCGAAGGTGGTGAGGGAGAGAATAGGTCCGCTGGCCAGGGCCTCCTTCGGGAAGAGCATACCTGCCTACGCCCTGACGGAGCTGGGGGAGAGGGTGCTGAGGATGCAGGAGGAAAAGCTGGGGAAGAGCGAGCGAGCGGTGAAGGTGGAAACCCCCCGTCCCCCCTCCCCCCTGCGCTGAGAACATGAGGATAAGGGATGGGATCTATCTGGTGAAGCCGGGGAAGGTGGTTTACGACGAGGTCTCCGTGCAGTACGCCTCCTCCTCCGTGGTGCTGATCGACGACGGGAAGCTGATCCTGGTGGACACGGCTCTGGAGGAGGACTGGCCCCTGGTGGAGGAGGGAATAAGGAGGGCGGGCTTTCATCCCTCCGAGGTGTGTGCGGTGGTGAACACCCACCTCCACCCGGACCACACGGGGTGCAACGACAAGTTCGAGGCGGAGCACTACGCCCACCCCCTGGAGATAGAGAGGACGGGTTTGAGGCACTACCTCCCATGCCCATCCAGGCTCTCGGAGAGGGTGAGGATCATGGAGACCCCCGGTCATGTGGAGGGGCACCTCTCCGTGGTTTTCGGGGGGGTGGTGGTGGCAGGCGACGCCATTCCCACCAGGAAACATCATGAGGAGGGGATCATCCCCAGGATTCACACGGATGCCGGTAAGGCCAGGGAGAGCATGAGGAGGATAGCCGAGGTGGCGGAGGTGATCGTGCCCGGGCACGACCTTCCCTTTGAAGTGAGGCGTCCGTCCGGGGGGATGGGATGAAGGAGGAGAAGAGGGGCTTTTCCACGAGAGCGGTGCACGGCGGTGAAGAGCCCTGCCCGGCGACGGGGGCCCATGCCCCGCCCATCTACCAGACCTCCACCTTCGTGCTGGGCAAGGAGCTCCCCCCCAAGTACGTCTACACCAGGCACGGGAACCCCACCCAGGAGGTACTGGAGAGGAAGGTGGCGCTGCTGGAGGGAGGGGAAGCCGCCCTGGCCACGGCCTCGGGGATGGCGGCCATCCTGGTCTCCCTCCTTGCCCTGGTGAGGAAGGGGGAAAAGGTGGGTTGCTCCTTGGCGGTCTACGGGGGCACCTACAACCTGGCGAGGAACCTCCTCCCGAGGCTGGGGATGGAGGTCCTCATGTTCGATCCCAGGAAGAGGGAGGAGGTGGAGAGGGTGCTGAGGATGGGGGCCGGGGTCCTCTTCCTGGAGACCCCCACCAACCCCACGCTGGATGTGGTGGACCTGGAGGAGGTGTGCGGGCTGGCGGAGGACCGCGGTGCGAAGGTGGTGGTGGACAACACCCTCATGACCCCCTACTACCAGAGGCCCCTGGAACTGGGCGCAGAGGTGGTGGTCCACAGCGCCACCAAGTATCTGTGCGGCCACGGGGACGCGCTGGGGGGAGTGGTGGTGGGCAAAAAGGACTTCGTGGAGGAGGCCAGGAGGATGCTGGTCCTTACGGGAGGAGCGATAAGCCCCTTCAACGCCTGGCTGATCGCCAGGGGCATCAAGACCCTCCCCCTCAGGATGGAAAGGCACAGCCAGAACGCCCTCAAGGTGGCGGAGTTCCTCTCCTCCCATCCCAGGGTGAGGAGGGTGAGCTACCCCGGCCTTCCCAGCCACCCCCAGCACGGGCTGGCGAGAAGGCAGATGAGGGGCTTCGGGGGAATGCTGGCTTTCGAGCTGGAGGGCGGAATGGAGGAGGCCTACAGGATGATGGAAAGGCTGGAGCTCGTGAAGCGTGCGGTGAGCCTGGGTGATGTTTCCTCCCTCATAGAGCATCCCGCCTCCATGACCCACCGTTCCCTCCCGGAGGAGGAAAGGGAGAGGATAGGGATAGGGGAGGGTCTGGTGAGGATGTCGGTGGGGGTGGAGGATGCGGAAGATATAATAGAGGATTTGGAAAAGGCGTTAGGTACCTCCGGGTGAGGGGATGAGGAAGGAGGACTTCGACCGCGTGTTCTGCCCCAGGGGAGTGGCGGTGGTGGGTGCCTCCAGCAACCTCTCCAAGTTCGGCTTCATCTTCTACTACGGTCTGAAGAACTCGGGTGCCCCGGTGTATCCCGTCAACCCCAAGGAGGAGGAGGTGCTGGGCGACAGGGCCTATCCCACCGTGGACGCCATCCCCCACCCCGTGGACTACGCGGTGATCTCCATCCCCGCATCTTCCGTGCCCAAGGTGATCGAGGACTGCGGGAAGAAGGGGGTGAAGGCGGTCAGCATCTACACCGCGGGCTACGGGGAGGAGGGGACGGAGGAGGGGAGGAGGAGGGAGAGGGAGCTGGCGGAAACGGCCAGGAGGAGCGGGGTGAGGGTGATAGGGCCCAACTGCATAGGGGTCTACTGCCCCAAGGGCAGGCTCTCCTTCTTCGCCGGCCTTCCCCTGCTGGAGGGGGACGTGGCCTTCCTCTCCCAGAGCGGGGGGCACGCGGAGGAGTTTGCCTACAAGGCCGAGAACTGGGGGATAGGTTTCAGCAAGATCGTGAGCTTCGGGAACTCGTGCGATGTCACGTGCGAGGAGCTGCTGGAGTACCTGGAGGTGGATCCGGACACCAGGATCATAGGGATCTACGTGGAGGGGTCCAGGAACGGGAGGAAGTTCTTCGAGGTGCTCAGGAGGGTGGCGGCGAAGAAGCCCGTGGTGGTGTGGAAGGGGGGCGAGACCGAGGCGGGGGCGAGGGCCGTGGCCTCCCACACGGGGTCGATGGCCGGATCCACCCAGGTGTGGAGGGCCGCCCTGAGGCAGGCGGGGGCCATACCGGTGGATGATTTCGAGGAGATGGCGGATGTCATCTCGGCCCTGAGGCTTCTCCCCCTCCCCAAGGGAAGGAGGGTGGCGGTGGTGGGGGCCGGAGGGGGGGCAGGCGTGGCCTCCACGGATGCCTGCGAGAAGAACGGCCTGAAGGTGGCACCACTGCAGGAGGAGACCATGGAGAAGCTGAGGAAGGTGGTCCCGCCGCTGGGCACCTCCGTGAGGAACCCGGTCGACCTCTCCTACTTCGTGCTCTTCAACTTCTCCCTGATGGAGGAGTGCGTGAGGATTCTGGCCGCCGACCCGGGGGTGGACATGCTGATAGCGCACGTGAGCCACCTGGACATGATGATGAAGGCCCTCCCCACTCCCGAGGAAGAGGTGCTCCGCGTCCTCGCGAGGGTGAAGGAGGACACGAAGGCCTTCCCGGACAAGCCCCTCGCCGTCGTGCTCGCCCTGGAGTCGGACTTCGAGGTCCAGAGGAGGAAGGTGGAGGTGAGGGAGAGACTGGTGAAGAGCGGCATGTGCGTCTTCCCCACCACCGCCAGGGCGGCCAGGACCCTCTCCCACCTGGCCTTCCTGAGGGAGGTAAGGGAGAGGAGGGCTAGAAGGGAGGCTTCCCAGGGTTCATGATGTGGCGGGGGTCGATCAGGTCCTTCAGGGCCCTCCACAGCCTGCCGTACTCGCCCAGCTTCCTGCCCTCCACCACTCCCGGGAAGGGCCTGAACCAGCCGTAGATCCCCACCTTCAGCAGGCCCCTCATGATCTCCCGGTGCATTCTCCTCATCTTCCTGACCTGCTCGGGGTCGCCGGCGTCCCAGAGGATGCAGGGGTCGTTGTAGGCCAGCTGGCCGTGGAAGGGCGCCACGGGCACGGCCTCGTAGTGGAACTCGTCGAAGCCGTACCTGAAGCTGATCTCCCTGCAGACCCTGTAGTACTCGGGGGCGAGCTTCATCACCCCGTAGAAGGAGCACCCGTAGAGGTTCCCCTTCTTCCATCCCCTCACGCTCGTCCTCTCCCAGATCTCGTCCTTGATCATCTCCTCCTCCGTCTCCGGGGGCAGGGGGAGGAGGCTCCCTCCGTTCTCCTCCACGATCTTCCTCATCCTCTCCTCATCCTTCTCGGCCTTCCACCTCTCCCCGGCCACGTAGAGCCACATGCTGAAGAAGTCCCTCTCGAAGAGGTCGGCCAGTCCCTCCAGCCTTCCCCCGCTGGTGAGGGTGCGCAGGGAGGAGGGGGTGAAGGTCATGGTCCAGCAGGCCTCCACCACGTCCCTCACGGTCAGCTCGATGGCCGGCTTCACCATGGACTCGTAGTCCGGGAAGGAAGCCATGAAGGGCTTCATCACCTCGGGCATGGGATAGAGCCTTATCGTCCCCTTCGTGAGCACCCCCATCGTCCCCGGGTTGGCCTGGAAGAGCTTGCACAGGTCAGGTCCGTTGACCAGGTTGCAGTAGGGGAGGGGGTGAGAGGTGGGGGTGTTGATGGATCCCGTTCTGAGGAGCCTGCCGTCCGGGAGGACCACCTCGATGGAGATGAGGTGGTCGGTTCCGTAGCGGGTGGCGGGCCCGTAGATCCCCCGTAGCATGTAGTTGGCCAGGACGGAGGCGGTGGAGGGGGCCCAGGGGGTGATCACCCTCAGCCCGGTCTTCTTCACCTCGTTCACGAGCTGTCCGAAGCTCACCCCCGGCTCTATGGTCGCCGTCATCATCTCCTCGTTGATCTCCAGGATGCGGTTCATCCTCCTCAGGTCGAGCAGGATTCCCCCCTTCGAGGGAATGCAGAGACCCTTCCGGTTGATGCCCGAGGCGAGGGGGATCACGGGCACCCTCAGACGGTAGGCCAGCCTGAGGACCTCCTGCAC
Source organism: Hadarchaeales archaeon (SeqCode) (assembly GCA_038851755.1). Classification (GTDB taxonomy): domain Archaea; phylum Hadarchaeota; class Hadarchaeia; order Hadarchaeales; family WYZ-LMO6; genus WYZ-LMO6. Next base: position 56,147 of record JAWCKR010000002.1, read on the forward strand.
CTCCCTGGCGGATCCGGGCCTCACCACCAGGTCGGGCCGGTGGGGCGGGACCAGGAAGAACTGATCGTCCCTCTCGAAGGGGATGAGGTCGGTGGGGTCGGAGGAGACGTTTTCCTCCCCCACCAGGTCCGCCAGCTTCTTCTCCAGGCTTTTGATCCCGGCGCTCATGCGAGGGCCTCCGCCAGCAGCTCGCTCAGGTCCTTCACCTCCATTCCTCCCCTCTCCCTGCTGGCGTCTTCAAGGTTCCTCTTGCAGAAGGGACACGAGGAGACCAGCACCTCGGCCCCCGTCCTCTCAGCCTCCTCCAGGCGCCTGGAGGCCGACCAGAGGGCGAAGTCCGGGAAGGCGGCCTTCACCCCGCTCCCTGCCCCACAGCACCAGGAGTTCTCCCTGGACCTCTTCATCTCCACGAAGTTGCCGGAGAGCCTGCGCAGGAGTTCCCTGGGGGGATCGTACACCCCCATCCCCCTCCCCAGGTGGCAGGGATCGTGGTAGGTGACCTTTGCACCGTTCCCCCGCAGTCCCCTGCCTGCGAGGACCCTCAGGAGGTACTGGCTCGTGTGCAGGAGTTCGAGCCCGAGTTCTCCCCCCAGGAGCTTCGGGTAATCCCTGGAGAAGGTCCGGTAGCAGCCGGCGCAGGAGAAGACCACCCTTCGGGCACCCGCCTTCCTGAGCGCCTCCAGGTTGTGCTCGGCGAGCTCCCTGGCCAGCTTTCTCTGCCCGGTGCGGAGGAGGGGGGAACCGCAGCACCACTCCTCCTCCCCCAGCAGGGCGAAGGGCTCCCCGGAGCGGAGGAGCACCTCCACCGTGGCCCTCGCGATCTCCTTCTGGCGGTAGGAGGAGGTGCAGCCCACGAAGTAGACCGTCTCTCCCCGGGTGGGCACCTCTTGCTCGAGCCAGGAGGTCCTCTCCCCGTGTTTTTCCCCGTAGGGGTTCCGGTTCTTTTCGATGCTCCTGGCGTAGGACTTCTGCTTGGGCAGGGGGCCGTATCCCCTCTCCACGAGCCTGGCCTTCAGCTCCTCGAAGACCTCCACGTGGTCCACCTTCAGACCGGTGAGACCATGGCACTGGGCGTGGCAGGCTCCGCACCCTAGGTCGCTGAAGAGGATCTGGAGGGTTCGGTCGGAGGGCTTCAGCTCGCCGGACAGGAGGGCCCTGGCCACCTCCATCTTCCCGGAGGCGGAGAAGGACTCGAACCCGAAATAGGCGTAGGAGGGGCAGAGGGGCAGCCACTCGTCCAGGGCGTGCCAGTCGGCGAAGTTGCAGAGGTGGCAGTGAAGGCAGTGGTAGAGCTCCCTGAGAAGCTCCGCGGGCTTCATCCGCCTTCCTTCCCCCTCTTGCCTAAAAAGATTTGGTTAGTTTCACGTTCGGGAAAACATAGGGAGGTGCCTGGACGCTGGGGAAAAGGTCAGGGTCGGCGAGTCCTTTCAGGCCGTCACCACTTCCTGCACCAGCTCTCCCAGGGTCTCCAGCACCCTCCTCTTCACTCCTTCCGGGTTCCCCCTCATCCTTATCCAAGTCCTGCCCCTGAAGAGTCTCTCCCTCAGGATCCTTCCGGCCTCGTCGTCCATGCCTGGACTCACCCTCACCAGGTAGAGTCCGGAACTTTCCTCCCTTCCCCCAGACTTCTCCAGCAGTCCATCGGCGTCCCCGTCCACCAGCCCCAGCACGGGGATGCCCAGCCTGGAGAGGATTTCGTGCGTTATGGTGGTGGTGTCGTCCCCCACCGCCACCACCAGTCCTGCTCCCTGGGCCCTTTCCAGCGCGGTGTCGGCCCTCTCCACCAGAACCACCCTGTCTCCCTTCTTCCCCAGCTTGGCCCTGGCAGAGGGGATGTGGAGGGTGCGCAGGGTCTTGACGGTGGCTCTGGTCAGGTCCACCTTCCCCACCTTCTGGATACCCCTGGGATACTTCTTCCCCCCCACTATCTCCTCCAGCCTGCCCCCCCTGGCCACCAGCGTTACCTCATGGGAGAGGCTCTCGCCCACCACGTATCCGTTCACCAGGATTTTCTCACCGGGACGAACCCCCACCAAAGCTCGGTAGATCCTTCCTCCCTTCCTCTCGATCCCCCCGGTGAAGGGAGGGGGGAGCCTGAAGTCGAGAGAGAGGGAAGCGGCCAGCTTCCTGCTCAGGGAGGGGTCCCCCGCCCAGTGAATGACCGCCCCCTTTCCCGCCACCTCCACCTGGGTGAGGGGGATTCGGAGGAGCCTCACCAGTCTGGCGTTCTCCACGATTTTCCTCCCCATGTGAAACCCGTTCTCGAGGGACTTGCACCCCGTGAGGAGGATGAGGAGGTCGGGGTTCTCGAGACTCAGCTCGTCCAGCGCCTGGCTGGGCAGAAGGGAGGTGCCTATCTCCCCCCTTTCACCCCAGCCGCGGTCGAGGGCGGCCACCCTTCCCATGGCCCCGCTGATCCGGATTTTTGTCCTGACACCCCACTCCTCCAGCAGGTGTAGGATCCGATCGGCCATACCCTCGTCTATGGGTTTCGGTCCCTGGAGCACCATCCCCGCCTGAAGGATTTCCCCTGAGGTTCTCACCCGGTGCAGGGGGATGGGCTTCCACTCGCACAGGAAGACCGCTCCTCCCTCCGCCCTTATCTCGTCCAGCAGGCGGAGGAGTTCCTCGTCGACCGCGGGGAGGAGCCAGGTGGAGCGCTGGATGGGAAGGCCGCCCTTCCTGCGGAGGAGCCTGACGAGGCGCACCCTGGCCCCCCGCCTGTCGATCTCCGGCCTTATGTCGTAGAAGAGGAGCAAACCCCCACCCTTTTTTCCCAGGTCCTCTACTCTTCAGGATGGGGGCGGAGATAAAGGTTGAGCGGCTTCTCCCCTCCGATGCTCCCGAGATAGAGAGGCTCTTCAGGGAAGTCTGGCCCAAAGCCACGGAGTACCCGGAGGAGTGGAGGAGGAAGAGGACCCTCCCGAAGGAAAAGATTTTAGAGGAGATGGAAAAAGGAGTTTATTATTTCGGCGTCAGGAAGGAGGGAAAGCTCGTGGGAGTGTACAAGGCGGTGCCGCTGGGCGAAGAGGTGCTCGGGGAGCACCAGGCGGTGGCCCCCGAGTGGAGGGGGAAGGGACTCGCCATCGCCATGTACCGTCAGCTGCTCGAGTTCGCGAAGGAGAGGGGCTTCAAGAGGGTGGTGGTGAACATCCTCCCCGACCAGGTCCCCAGCAGGAAGTGCGTGGATCAGCTGGGGTTCAGGAAGAGGGGAAGTCCCTGGGAGCAGGAGAAGGGGATGTGGGTGCAGACCTACGAGAAGGAGGTGGAGGGTTGAGGAGGGAGGCCAGGAAAGGGCTCAAGGACCTCTTCTCCATGCAGGGGGAGGATCCGGAGTTCCTGCGGGGGCTGAGGGAGGAGATCGGGGACCAGGAGCCAGATGTCTGCTTCCAGTGCATGAGGTGCACGAGCGGCTGTGATGCCTTCAAGTTCCAGAAGGGATACAAGCCCCACCAGCTCGTGGGCTTCGCCAGGCTTGGGCTGAAGGAGAGGATGGTGGGCTCGGAGGTGATATGGAACTGCACCACCTGCTCCTACTGCAAGGAGGTCTGTCCGCAGCGCGTGGCGCCGGTGGATGTGGTGAAGGCGGCCAGGAGGATGGCCGTGAGGGAGGGGAGAGCGGTGGAGGACCACAGGAAGATCGCGGGCTACCTGATCAAGACGGGCCACCTGGTGCCCGTGAACGACACGGTGAGGGGGTTGAGGGAGAAGCTGGGTCTGCCCGGCACTCCACCCACCACCCACGCCTCCCAGAAGGCCCTGGAGGAGGTGAGGGAGCTGGTGAAGCGCACGGGCTTCGTGAAGCTGCTGGGGGAGGGAAAGGATGGTTAAGGGAGAGTACGCTTTCTACCTGGGCTGCATCACCCCCAACAGGTATCCGGGCATAGAGGCCGCCACCAGGAAGGTCTTCGAGCGGCTGGGGATAAGGCTCAGGGATATGGAGGGTGCTTCCTGCTGTCCTGCCCCCGGGGTGGTGGGGTCCTTCGATGCTCTCACCTGGCTCGTGCTGGGGGCGAGGAACCTCTCCATCGCCGAGGGGATGGGACTGGACGTGCTCACCGTGTGCAACGGTTGCTTCGACACCCTCTTCGAGGTGAACAGGGTGCTGAAGGAGGATCCGGAGCTCAGACGCAGGGTGAACGAGCTTCTCGCGGGGGTGGGGAGGAGCTACGGGGCCACGATAGAGGTTCACCACTTCACGAAGGTACTCCACGACTACGGGGTGAAGGAGCTCAAGAAGCATGTCAGGAGACCCCTTGGCCTGAAGGTGGCGGTGCACTACGGCTGCCACCTCCTCCGTCCCTCGGAGCACAAGGGCATAGACAACCCCCTGGCGCCCAGGCTGGTGGACGAGCTGGTGGAGGCGCTCGGATGTGAGAGCGTGGACTATCCGAGCAGGCTCATGTGCTGCGGTGCGGGGGGAGGGGTGAGGTCGGCCTTCCTGAAGTACTCCCTGGAGTTCACCAGGAAGAAACTGCAGGAGCTGAAGGAGAGGGGGGTGGACTGTCTGGTGGATGTCTGTTCCTTCTGCCACCTGCAGTTCGACAGGGGACAGAAGGAAATAGAGAACCTCTTCGGGGAGACCTTCGGGATGCCGGTGGTGCACTACTCCCAGCTCCTAGGTCTGGCCATGGGGATGGCCCCCGCCGAGCTGGGGATGGATGCCCACGCCGTTTCCTGTGAGCCCCTCCTCAAGAAGCTGGGTCTCTGAGGAAAAACTTTTTAGCGGAGGAGGGAGGGGAGAGAGAATGCGCGAAGTGGCCGTGGTGGGGATAGGACACACCAAGTTCGGGAAGTGGGAGAACAGGACGGGGATAGAGCTCTTTTGCGAGGCCGCCCAGCAGGCCATGGAGGAGGCGGGGGTTGAGGGAGGGGAGGTGGAGGCTCTCTTCGTGGGCTCGGCCCTGGGCGATTTCGAGGAGGGCCAGGCCATGATCCAGGCCCAGTGCCGCGCGGAGCTGGGCCTCGGCCTCATCCCCTGCACGCGCTTCGAGGGAGCCTGTGCCTCCTCCACGGTGGCGGTGAGGGACGCCTGGATGTGGGTGGCCTCCGGGGCCTACGACCTGGTCCTGGTGGGTGGGACGGAGAGGGTCCTGCCCATGGGTACTCCCCTGGCCACCCGGACCTTCGCCATGGCCATGCACTCCACCTACGAGGTGCCCGCCGGTCTGACCTTCCCCGGGGTCTTCGCGCTGGTGGCGAGGCTCTACTCCAGGGTCTACGGCCTGCCCCTGGAGAGGCTCAGGGAGCAGATGGCCCATGTCTCCATCCAGAACCACAGGCACGGCGCCAGGAACCCGCTGGGTCAGTTCTACGGGAAGTACGAGAACCTGAAGGTGGAGGAGGTCCTGAACTCCAGGATGGTCTGCGATCCCATCACCCTCCTAGACTGCTGCCCCTTCACGGATGGGGCCGCGGCCCTCCTGCTTTGCGCCGGTGAGAAGGCCAGGAAGTACACGGACACCCCCGTTTACGTCCTGGGTACGGGACAGGGGGCGGGAGGTCCCATGGCCCTCTTCGAGGAGGAGCTGGTGAAGCCGCCCTCGAGGGTCTCCTCGGCCAGGATGGCCTTCAAGCAGGCTCGCCTGGAACCGAAGGACATCCAGGTGCTGGAGCTCCACGACTGCTTCACCACCGCGGAGATCGTGGCCCTGGAGGCGATGGGGTTCTTCCCCGAGGGGAAGGCGGGGGAGGCCGTGGTGGAGGGGCAGACGGAGGTAGGTGGGAAGATCCCCACCAACATGTCTGGCGGCCTGCTGGGAAAGGGGCATCCCATAGGGGCCACGGGGGCCTCGCAGGTGTGCATGATCGTGCAGCAGCTGAGGGGAGAGGCGCCGAAGGGGAACCAGGTGGATCCCGTCCCCGAGGTGGGGATGGTGGACACCATGGGCGGAGCCTACGGTACCCTCTGCCACCTCATCCTGGGGAGGAGAGGATGAGACTCTACTCCGTGGATTACGAGCGGGGACTGAAGGAGGGGAAGCTGCTGGGACTGAAGTGCCAGGACTGCGGTGCCGTCACCTGCCCTCCCATGGCGGCATGCCGCAAGTGCGGGAGCAGGAGGCTGGAGGCGGTGGAGCTGAGCGGCAGGGGTGAGCTGATGACCTTCACCGTGATAAGGGTCCCACCGGAGGGCATGGAGGGTCCGTACATCGTCTGTCTGGTGAGGACGGAGGAGGGGCCCTGGGTGATGGGAAGGCTGGAGGCGGAAGGAGAGGCGGAGCAGGAGTGGCTGGGGAGGAGGGTGAGGCTGTCCGGGGCATACGTCTGGTCGGATAAGTACTCTTCCGGGGAGAGGGTGAGTCCAGTCTTCAGGCTGGAGGGGGGGAGATAACCCCCACGATAAGGTTAAATATGGGTCGAGAGTAATAAGTCGGTCCAAAATGGCGGGCATAACCGATCAGCTCAGGGCAACCAAACCCCAACCGGAGCTGGTGGATAAGTTCTATGGGGTGGTGGAGAAACTCAAGCTGGAAAACCCCTTCCACTGCTTCCAGTGCTTCAAGTGCACCAGCGGTTGCACCTCCTTCAGGCTCACGGAGATCATGCCTCACTCCTTCGTGAACTTCGTCAGGCTGGGGTTCGTGGAGGACATGATGAGGTCGGAGCTCCTCTGGGCCTGCTGCCAGTGCCTGAAGTGCAAGGAGAGGTGCCCGCAGGAAGTTGCTCCCGTGGACGTGATCTTCCTCCTGAGGAGGATGACGGTGAGCTCGGGGGCGGAGATACCCGAGGACCTCTCCAAGATCATCATGAGCGTGACCGAGACGGGCTTCATCCAGGGGATCCAGAAGGTGAAGGTGGGAGAGGCTTCCGTGGACAGGGAGCAGCTCGGTCTGCCACCGATAGACCTGCCCGATCCCGCCAAGTTCAGCTCCGTCCTCATGAAGGCCATGGAGGAGCAGATAGAATGAAGATCGCCCTCTACCCCGGGTGCGTGGCGGCCACCGAACAGTACGCCTGCGAGCTGGCCACCCGCGAGGTCCTCCGCGAGCTGGGAGTGGAGGTGGTGGAGGTCCCCGGCTTCTCCTGCTGCGGCTGGCCCCTGCAGAACGTGGGAACGGTGGGGTGGGTGTACCTGGCGGCCAGGAACATGGCCCTGGCGGCCGAGAAGGGAGTGGGTCTGGTCACCCTGTGCAACGTGTGCAACAGGATGTTCTACGAGGCCAAGGCCCTGATGGCGGCGAATCCCGAGCTCCGCGAGAAGATTTCCTCCCTCCTGAAGGAGGAGGGCAGGAAGCCCCTCGACGGGGTGGAGATCCTTCACCCCCTCGAGCTCTTCCACGACAAGATAGGGGTGGAGGAGATAAAGAAGAGGGTGAAGAAGCCCCTGAAGGGGCTGAAGCTGGCGGCGCACACGGGATGTCAGGCCATCCGCCCCAGGCAGCTCAGGTCCATCGACGATCCCGAGCATCCCCAGAAGCTCCCCAGGCTGGTGGAGGCCCTGGGGGCCCAGAGTCCCCACTACCCCGAGTCGCTCGATTGCTGCGGGGCCTACCTCTTCTACACCAGGAAGGACGCCTCCCTCACGCTGGCCGGGGAGAAGGTGGAGGCGGTTCAGAACTGGGGATACGACGGTCTGGTGACGGTGTGCTCGAGCGGACACAGGATGCTGGACGGCAAGCAGGATGCCGCGGCCACCACGATAGGGAAGGCCCTGAACCTGCCCGTGGTCTACTACACCCAGTTGCTCGGTCTGGCCATGGGTCTGGCCCCGGAGAAGCTGGGCCTGCAGCTGAATCGCAGTCCAGTGAAGAACCTGGTGGGAAAGATAGGCTGATGGGCTTCTGAGGGAGAGCACGGATCCTCAGGAACTCGATGGACTCCTCAGTCCCCGAAGTGTGGCCCTGGTGGGGGCCTCCCCCAACCCTTACTCTGGGGGATATGCATACGCAGTCCACCTCCTGCAGGACTTCAAGGGCAAGTTCTTCTTCGTGAACCCCAAGGTGGGTGAGATCCTCGGGGTGAAGACCTATCCCAGCCTGCTCGACATCCCCGGGAGGGTGGACTACGTCATCTGCAGTATCTCCTCGGAGAAAGTGCCCTCCCTGCTGGAGGAGTGCTCGAAGAAGGGAGTGAGGATGATCCATCTCTTCACGGCGAGGATGTCGGAGACGGGGAGGGAGGAGGGGGAGAGACTGGAAAAGGAAATTGTGGAGAAGGCGAGGAGGCTTGGGATCAGGGTGCTGGGCCCCAACTGCATGGGGCTCTACAACCCGGAGGTGGGTCTCACCTACGGCTACTCCTTTCCCGAAGAGCCTGGCCCGGTGGGGGGGATCTTTCAGAGCGGGGGTCTCTCCACCGACTTCGTCCACTACGGATACCTGAGGGGGCTCAGGTTCAGCAGGGTGGTAAGCTACGGGAACGGCAGGGACCTGGATGAGTCCGAACTCCTCCGGTACTTCTCCTGGCATCCCTCCACCAGGGTGGTGGCGATGTACCTGGAGGGTGTGAGGGACGGCAGGAAGTTCGTCAGCGCCCTCAGGGAGACGGCGGGGAAGAAACCGGTGGTGGTGCTGAAGGGGGGAAAGGGAGGAACGGGGGCCAGGGCGATCCGCTCCCACACCGCCTCCGTGGCCGGCAGGGAGGAGGTGTGGAGGGCGGTCCTGAGGAGCAGCGGGGCAGTGGAGGTGGACAGCTTCGAGGAGCTCCTGGACCAGCTCGTGGCGTTCACCTTTCTCCCCCCCTCGACGGGCAGGAGGGTGGCGGTCCTGGGCGGGGGAGGGGGGAAGAGCGTGCTCTCGGCCGATCTCTGGGAGAGGGAGGGGTTTGAGCTGCCGGACCTGAGCCCCTCCCTCAGAGAGAAGCTCAGGGAGATGTGTCCTGGGGAGTGGGACTGGGTGGGGAACCCCGTGGACTTCTCCATCCTGCAGGAGCGCCCGGTCATGCCGCAGGAGTGGCTGGAGCTGATGGACGACAGTGGGGACTTTGACTTCTTCGTCTTCAACCTCACGGAGGACGATCCCCTGCCGGAGGAGGTGTGGAGGTTCTGGATGGATGAGCAGGTGAACGGGCTTCTGAGGTTCAAGCGCAGGGGGAAGCCCCTGCTCGCGGTGGTGCCCTCAGCGGGCGTGGACTCCAGGGAGCTCAGGAGGTGGAGGTGGGGAGCCATAGGGGAGATCAGGAGGAGGATGGTGGAGGAGGGCCTGCCGGTCTTTCCTTCCGTGGAGAGGGCGGCCAGGGCACTCAGGAGGTTCGTGAACTACTGGGAGAGGAGAGCTGGGAAGGGGGTCAGCCCTTCTTGCTCTTCAAGTAGCTCGTGAGAGCAGGGATCACCTGGTAGAGGTCTCCCACGATCCCGTAGTCGGCCACCTTGAAGATGGGTGCCTCTGGATCCTTGTTGATGGCCACGATGATCTTCGAGTCCCTCATCCCCGCCAGGTGCTGGACCTGCCCGGAGATGCCCACGGCCATGTACATCCTGGGCTTCACCTTGTGCCCGGAAAGACCCACCCAGTGGTCCTCGGGGAGCCACTTGAGGTCCGCGGCTATGGGCCTGGAGCATCCCAGCGTGGCCCCGATCAGGCCAGCCAGCTCCTCCAGCAGCTTCAGGTCCTCCTTCTTCCTGAAACCCCTCCCGCAGGAGGTGATGAGCTCCGCGTCCTCTATCTTTATTCCCTTCACCTCTTTCTTCTTCAGCTCCAGCACCTTCTTCTCCACGGCTGGTACCTCCACCTTCACCTCCACCACCTCCCCTTTCTTGGAGTCGTCCTTCGGAGGCTTCTCGAAGGTCCTGGGGGGGACCGTGGCGATCTGCGGTTTGGTCTTCGAGAACTCGGTGGCCACCACCATCGCGGAGATGGCAGGACGCTCGGCTATGAGGAGTTTCTTTTCCTTGTCTATCCTGAGGTTCGTGGCCCCCGCCGCGCACCCCACGTTCAGCCTGGTGGCGAGCCTGGGGGCGGTTTCCTTCCCTCTCTTGGTGGCGCCTATCAGCATGACCTCAGGCTTGGCCGCTTCCACCACCTTGGCCAGGGCCTCGGTGTAGGTCTCCGGCAGGAAGGAGGCCAGTGAGGGGTGATCCACCACGTAGACCACCTCGGCCCCGTAGGCGAAGAGCTCTCCTTCCTTGCCCTTCACACCGCTTCCCACCAGGGCGGCGGCGAGCTTGGTGCCCAGCTCCCCCGCCAGCTCACGGCCCTTGCCCAGGAGTTCAGCGGCCACCTCCAGGTTCTCGGAGAAGACCAGTACCGTCATCCTCACACCTTCAGGACTCCCTCCTTCACGAGGGCTTTCACCAGCTCCTCCACCTGCTGGGGAAGCTCACCCTGGAAGACCACATTTTTCCTGCCCATTACCGGAGCCTCGGCCTTCATCACCTGTATGGCCGACCCGGCGAGCCCCACCTCCTCGTTCTTCAGCCCGAGGTCGGCGGCCCCCCAGGTGTCCACCTTCTTCTTGGAGGCGGCCATGATCTTGGGCAGGGTGGCGAACCTGGGCTCGTTGATTTCCTTGGTGACCGTGACCACGGCCGGAAGCTTGGCCTCCACCACCTCGTAACCCTCCTCCAGGTCCCTCTCCACCACGATCTTTCCGTCACCCACCGAAACGATGTTCCTCACGTAGGTGAGCTGTGGGAGGTTGAGGAGGGCGGCCAGCCTGGGACCCACCATCCCCGAGTAGCCGTCCATGCTCGCCTCGGCCAGCAGGACGAGGTCCACGTTCCCTATCTTCTTTATCGCCGCCGCCAGCACCCTGGCGGTGGCGAGGGTATCGGAGTTCTCGAAGGCGGGGTCGCTGAGCAGGTAGGCGTTGTCGATCCCCATGGCCAGGGCCTCCCTCAGGGCCCTCATGGCATCGGCGGGTCCCATGGTTATCACGAAGGTCTCGGCCTTCTGCTTTTCCTTGAGCCTCACGGCTTCCTCTATGGCGTTCTTGTCGAAGTCGCTTATTTTCCTGGAGACTCCATCGGTGATCAGGAGGCGCGTGCTGGGATCCACCTTGAGCTCGGCGGGATCAAAAACCTGCTTGATGCACACCACGACGCGCATCGCTTTTTTGCCCTCTCTGCATATAAAAAACTTTTGCTTTAGGGATGAGACGGGGCGGGGTTCATATCGCCCTATACTCCAGCCTGAGGGGTTGGATGGTGGGGCCGCCAGGATTTGAACCCGGGTTTGCAGGTCTCTCCGAGCTCCAGTGATACATCATCCTTTCCGTCAGCAGACCCACACCACCTCACTGGAGCCTGCTGTGCTACCAAGCTACACCACGGCCCCTTCCTCTCTCTTCCCCCTTCCTTAAAAACTCATCCCGTTCAACCCCCGGATTAAAAGGGACGCAGGGGGAAGTAGGACGATGGAGATCTCGGTGAGGCTGGAGTACCTCTCCGCCGAAAGGCTCTGGGACCACGAGAAACCCTTCCCTCGAGAGATGCACCTCTCCACCAACCTCAGCCTGACGGAGGTGAAGCCTGAAGGGGAAAGGGTGGTGATCTCCTACACCGTTTCCATCCTCTACTCCCCCTCCGTGGCCCAGATGAACCTCAGGGGCAAGGCCTTCCTGACGGGCAGGCGTGAGGAGCTGGAGAAGGTGGTGGAGGGATACGGGAAGCAGAGGGCCCCTCCCCTGGAGCTCCTCCAGCCCCTGATGGGCGCCGTGCTCGTGGAGGCCACCATTCTCTCCCGCTCCCTCCAGCTTCCTCCCCCTCTTCCCTTACCCCTCCTCTCCAAGCCTCCCGAGGGAAAGGAGGACAAGCCCTCATACGTGGGTTGAGGGGCTCAGCCCTTCTTCCTCATCGCCTCGCTCGGTCCTCGAAAGCCTCTTCCTCGCCCCTCCTCCGGCAGGGGGTGGTGAGGCTTTATCCCTTCCGGAAGGGAGAGGGAGGGGATGAAGGTAGCCTTCCCTCCCAGGAAGCAAAGAGTGGGGATACCCTGCGTCAGGGGCAGGGCCACCCTCATCGGGGAGGGCCTCTTCAAGAGCGTGTTCAGGGTGGGCCCCCTGGTGGTGAAGGCCTACAAGGGAAAGTACGCGGGGAAGAACCCTCTTCTGAAGCCCGAGGAGCTGGATGCGAGGATAAGGGAGGCGCACAGGAAGGTGTCCTTCCTTCCCCGCTACTACGGGCTGGTGGTGGGGTGCGTGGAGCGAGGGGGGAGGAGGCAGGTCGTCCCCCTCTCCTTTCACGAGTACGTGAAGCCCCTGAGGTACCACTCCGTGAGGGAGCTGGGGAGGGTGCTGAGGTTCATCCTGAGGGCGGCGGAGGACGGGTACGTGCTGGACGTGAAGATGCCCAACTTCGGGGTGAAGAGGGGCAGGCTCTACTACCTGGACGAGATGGGGTTGGGGAGCGGGGTGCTCCCCCCCGACCTGCTCGAGCACTTGCTCTACCTCTTCAGGCCTCCCAGGAAGAAGGTCACTCCAGCATGAGGGCTGCAGCCTCTTCCACCGTGGAGACCTCCAGGACCTGCAGGCCCCACCCCTGTTCCAGGGAGTAGGTGTTCAGGTCCACGGTCTTGGGGCGGTAGGTGATCCAGCGCCATCCTGGGAAGGGCTCATAGGTCACCTGTTCGTATATCGTCACCCTGCCCTGGCCTGTGGGCACGAGGAAGCGGGTGGCCCCCTCTCTCGCCGCGGCCTGGGCCTTGTAGAACACTCCACCCACCTGCCCTATCGTTCCGTCCTCCTCCACGGTCCCCGTGATCATATAGCCCTCCTTTATCCTCCGGTTCTCGAGCGCGGCCAGCACGGCCAGGGTGGTGGCCGCACCCGCGCTCGGACCGTCTATGGCCTCCACCCTCACCTCCTTCCCTGGGCCCGCCACCAGGAAGTAGATATCATAACCCTTCAGCCCCACTCCGTCCTCGTCCAGCGGGTAGCCGGCCATGGACCCCGCCACCCTCACCGCCCTCCTGTCGGAGTCCTGGAAGTCGAAGCCCACCAGCATGGGGTCCACGCTCAGGTACACGTAGCCTTCCCCGGGTTTGATCTTGACGGCCAGGGTGCACACCACTCCCGTGGGGGTTTCCCCGGAGCTCACGGCCACGATGGGAACGGTGGAGCCGGAGTTCTCCAGCCACTGTTGCAGGTTCACCGCACCGCCATGCTGGACGGTGTGCGGAAGGTGGAGGAGGAGATGGTAGCCCAGGAGACCGCAGAGTAGACCCAGCAGGAAGGCGGCTGCGAGCCTTGGAAGAAGGCCGGGTTTGCGCGGCATCCTCTTTTTTGGGAGGAGGGATCTGCCTTATAGATAACGGAACATCGAGGGCATGCGCGGATGTTAAAAATGGCCCTATTTTCATACGCCACGAAAAATTTAGCGGCCTGACGGCAGGGGATTTCAACGGATTTTAATCCTGTCCCCGTTTTTAATGAGAAGCACCTCTCGATTCTTCACATTCTCCCTAAAGAACTCCGGGTTTTCCGTGTGGACAGGGACAACCACCTTCGGACCGATTTCTTCCACCATGTATAGCAACTCCTCTGGCGACGCGTGGCCGGATGCGTGGAAACCAGGGTCGAACTGCGGCTTTCCCGTCGACTCATCTATCCTGAATCCAAAGACCCTCAGCCCGAAGAGCCGGAGCCACTCCCACAACCTGCAGAAGTCGAACTCTGCCTCCTCGTTGAACGCTTCGCTGCCAGAGTAGATGTATGTTCCACCGCGTGTGCCGATATCGAGCAGGTTTTTGATATCCCAGAAGCTGAAGCACAGAATGTAAGCCTCGGGATTCTTGGCCACATCCATCGGATCCAGAACCCTGTCTTTGAAGTCCTCCTCCAGGATGCCACGCTCCCACCCGTCGACTCTCTCCTTCAGGCCTCGGTAGACAGCAAGGTCTCTCATACGATCAATCCCATCGACATATCCAATGGCTTTTAACATGTACGCATCTCGTGTCGTGACCACCAGTCTGCGCCCAACCTCCTTGGCGACCTTTGAGAAGGTCTCGAGTCGCTCAAAGTGCCGGGGGGAGAAGTCCGCCACCACGAGGCCACGCTCGTCCCGGACGGCGGAGAGGCTGTTCTCGTAGACGTCATCCTCTGACTCCTCTCTTGTCTTTTCCCTCCCTATGCGGGTCCCCTCTATTACCAGCACCTTCGGGTCAAGCCCGGAGGCCTCTTGCACGAACCGTTTGGTCTTCCTCGCCAGGGCACCGTGCATTCGGAGGTCCCCCGTATACACTGCCCATCCAGCGTCAGTTTCGAATGCGTAGGCAGTTGCGCCATAAATCGAGTGGTCAACCTCAAAAGCCTTGAAGGGGATTGGCCCTGCCTTCGCCTCCGTGAGTTCCCCTTGCTGTAGGTCCTTTTTGGCGGCGTACCTCCAGAACCACCTTAGTCTTTCGCTCGGAGCGCCCGTGCAGAAGAATCGCCTACCCTGGTAAGGAGCCTTCCTCTGGCTCTCGAGTATTCGGGCGTCCATGTCCCCCCTTCTCGGGGTGAAGTATGCCACCTCGTGCGGCGGGTCTGACTTTCCAGAGTCCTGATAGGCCTTCAGGATTGCGATCGTCATCGGCGAGGCATAGACTGGGATTGTGGGGTCAAGTAGCCCGATGCACCCAGCGTGGTCCATGTGGGCATGGGTGAGGAAAACCCCGTCGACCCTGAGGTGCTGGAGCCTGAAGCTGAAGTCGGATGGGATGAGGTCTTGGCGGTAGATGTCAATGGGCGGGACTAGCCCCATCGCCAAATAGTCGTGAACCCCCCTTATCGCCCTAGGCTTGAGGTACTCCTCGTAGAACTGCCCCATGCGCTTGTAATTGGTTCCGAAGTCGAGGAGGAGCCCCTTGTCACCGGATTCCAAGTGAATCTTGTTGCCGCCGATCGAGTCGGCTCCGTCGAGTATGGTAAGGGTCGTGGTCAGGTAGTCACCCCCGAATTCCAATAAGTGGTCCCCAGGATAAATGGCTCATGTTTTAAAGGTAAAGCCGAGGGCGAAAAACGTGTTCTCCCGCCGACTGTTTCCCCTTCCCGCTCGCTGTAAATTGGATCTTAATTTTTTGAAAACTTCCATCCGCAAAAAGAGCTGCGACTCCGCTGGTTGTGGCTTGAAGCACCTTATCCGTTGCCGTTAATTATCCAGAAAAACAAGGATTGAGAGAGAAGAAAATGAATCATAGGAACGAAATTGAAAGGATTCGGGCGGTCTTAACGGCTGCGATACCTTTCATCAGTTCGCTGGTAAGAAAATCCAGGATCGTTTTCCATCCTACTCTACCCTTCGTGTCCGCAGTGGATGAAAACTCGGTAATTCATCTGGGGGAGGATTTCTTCTCCCTTTCCTTCGAGGACCAAGCTTTCGTTTTGGGACATGAAGCTCTTCATGTTTCCCTTCTTCACCCGCTGAGGGCAAAGAGGGTGGAAAACCCCTTCGCGTACAACCTCGCCGCGGATGTCGTCGTGTGCCATCTCTTGGGCCAGCTGATGCATACTCAACAGTGGGTTCCACCGTGGGAAGAGCTGAGACTCCCCGAGGGGTGGGAAGGATGTTCGGTGGAGGAGATTTACGAATGGTTGAAAAGAAGTGCAGTGAATTTAGTGGGAGGGAGGGACTTAACGGTCGAGGGGGATTCTTCCCGCACTCCTTTGGAAGGGATTAAGGTATTGCAGAAGGTAAGGAGGAAAAAAATGGTCGGATGGGATCTTCTCCACACTCCCCCAGAAGGTGGGGAGGTACTACAGGAGGGAGATTCCAACCTTTACGGGGGGACAGTGGAGGAGAGGGAGGAGGGATGGAGGGAGGTCATGTACCAAGCCATGGAGGTGGCGAAGCAGGCGGGAAAACTACCCGCCGGCGTGGCGAGGTCCGTAGAAGAGATGCTAAAACCGAAACTCCCCGTCCGCTCCCTGCTCAGGCAGTACATCAGGGAGGGCATAGGGAAGACCGTCGTAGGAACTTGGACGAGGGAGAGCAGGAAGACCCCTGACATGCCTGGGATAAGGAGGTTCACGGTGCCCAACATCTGGGCGCTGGTGGACACCTCTGGGTCTATCGGAGAGGAGGAGCTCTCTCTCTTCGTGGGGACCATATACGAGTTCAACAGTCTGGCGAACATCACCGTGGTCTGCTGGGACGGGGAAGCCTACGAGCCCATCAAACTGAAACAAAAATCCCAAGTGCTGGAAAGACTGAGAGAGAAGATGAGAGGAGGAGGGGGAACGATCATCATCCCCGCTCTCAAAAAGACCCTAGAGGAGATGCGGGGGGCGAACATCGTACTGGTGCTCTCGGACGGACACATCTACGATTGGGATAAGGCAAAACCCTACCTCGCGCAGGTGGCGAGGAAGGCCCTGTTCTCCGTTTTGCTGTGGACGGATAAAGAAATCAAACACCCGCTGTGGAAGTCTCTGAAGCTCACTGCCGAGCACTGAGAAACCGCTTCTTTTGGAGGCCAGAATGGGTCTAAACAGAAGTCGCAGGTGTTGGAGAGGCTTAAGAGAAAAATGGGGATAAAGCCCTATCTCGCGCAGGTGGCGAGGAAGTGGTTTTGTTCAATCTTCCTTTGGACGGACTGGAGAATCAAAAGCACCCTAAGCCCATCTGGCTTCTGAGCTAGGATGAGACTAGAGCTTCGCGCAAAGGATTTTTATATAGAGCGTCCTGAGGGCCTCATCCGGTAGTTGGAGGATCATCTCCCTCATGACTTTCCTCGTATAAGAGACCAGTCCGAGGCTGTCGAGGATGCTCACGCAGAAGCCCAGCGGGAGGTACCTCAGCTTTTCCAGGATTCCATCCTTCAGAAGTCCCCTGTTTGCGCAGTCCACCCAGGTTTGTATCTCGCTCAAGTGGAAGTCCTTTTCATCTTGGGAGCAACGGTAATCCTTTTCTATCGCGGAGATTAGCTTTTTGACGATTTTCTGAAGGGAGTCATGATCGAGGTTCGAAAGCCTCTCTCCCAGTCTTTCGTACAGTTTTTCCCTAAGTTTTCCTTCCGAGAGGTCATCCAAGAGTTGTGGGAGACCATTCCATTTCCTCTTCCACCTTTTCGATTCCTCAACCTCATCCAGCAGTAACTTAAGCATGGCCTCCTTGTGTGGACCTGT
This sequence comes from Hadarchaeales archaeon (SeqCode), assembly GCA_038851755.1. Taxonomy (GTDB): domain Archaea; phylum Hadarchaeota; class Hadarchaeia; order Hadarchaeales; family WYZ-LMO6; genus WYZ-LMO6. Next base: position 73,130 of record JAWCKR010000002.1, read on the forward strand.
TTTCTCCCTTTCAGGTCCTGAGGGAGGGAGGGATTTCCTTTCTTCCATCACTCCTTCTATCCCGGGGCCTAAAAAAAGATCAATCGGCAATTTTTTTAACTCAAGCCTTTTTTCTTAGAAACCAGATAGAAAACTAGAGGTTTAAAAAATGAAGCCAAACAAGATAAAAGAATTTCTTCATCGGCTTTACGAGGCGGACACCGGCAAACGTTCCTCCGTACTCCTGCTGGGGGGGCAGGGTATGGGAAAGACCACGACTATATGGGAGTTCGCGCAGGAAATGGCAAAAAAGCTCGGGAAGGAGTTCGTGGACTACGACGATACGGAGGCGGACAGGATTCTCGAGAACCCCGACAGGTTCTTCGTGTTCCACGACCTGCCTTTGGTGGGCGTGGAGCCGATAGACCTGACGGGGCAGCCCAAGCTTCACAACGGAAGGGTGAGATACCATCCCCTGGAGTGGGCCTACGTGATGTCTAAGTGCCCCGGGGTCCTCTTCCTCGACGACTTCTTGGACACCCAGCGGATGGACGTGATGTCGGCGGCCTACCGCATCTTCCTGCAGAGGCGGGTGGGCTACCTCTATCTGCATCCTGGGGTTCAGGTGGTGGCGGCCAGCAACACGCCCGAGTTCTCGACGCTGTCGCAGATGATGCCCGCGCCCCTTGCCAACAGGCCCATCATCATAAGGGTGTCCCCGCCCACGCCTGAGGAATGGGCGGATTGGATGGACAGCAACTACGGAGATGAGTGGGACAGGAGGGTCTTCGCCTTCCTGAAGAGGTTCGAGAGGGAGGGTTATCTCTTCAGGCCCCCAAAGGAGGCGGAAACCCTAGAGCAGCACCCGACCCCTAGGAGTTGGACGAAGCTGGCGACGTTGCTGAAGAAGGGTATAGTCTCGAGCAGGGAGGAAATGGCAGGCGTCATAGGGGAGGAAATGGCCACCATGTTCGGCGCTTTCCTCAGGGTTCGCATAGACCTAGAGGAGCTGAAGAGGAATCCGGAGAAGTTCAGGATACTGAGCCTAGACGGCAAGTACATGGCGGTGATAATGCTGGCTTCCCAAGACTTCGAGGAGTACAGGAAGGTCATAGAGGAGGTGATGAGTGATAGCCGCGAATGGATAGTACTTCTGGCAACCTCCCTGAGGGGGAAGAAGAGGGAAAAGTTCCTGAACTTCTTGGCAGTCCATTATCCCGATTTCCTAGAGCTTTTGGAGAAGGTGGTTCTCGAGAAGCAAAAACTTCTAGAAGGCTGAGGGAGGCTAAGCCACCCGAGCGCCCGATGCTCGTGCGGAGAAGTGAGAGGTTGGAGATTTCCCTGAAGTATCTTCTGTGAGGCTAGAGCGATGGCCGAAGCAAAGGGAAAGGTCTTCCTAGGGGAATAGTTTCAGATTCACTTCCCTCCGGGAGGGGCTCCTTTTCCGGTTTTCTCGGGTCCCTCTTCGCCCCCGCGTTTTCCCCTAGCTTTCTCCGCGAGTTCATGCGCTTTCTCGGCCAGCGTGGAGTATCTTTCAAAGGCTTCTTTGTCCCTGCCCATTGCAAAGGCAAAGGCAGGCTGTACCACATTTAGGAGGTCCGATCCCTTGAGCCTCATCACGGGAATGGAGTGTCCCGCATGGGCCCCCTCTATCACTTCCACCTGTTCGTACTCCGCACCGCAGTGAGGACATTTCATTGGTGGTTCATCTAGGTTCACGATTTTCGACTTCCCGCAGCCAACGCATTCCCAGAACCCATCGGTCATGCTATTCCTTCCGGCGCCTACCTGCACTTAAAACTTGGAGAAAAATCTTTCCCCCCTGGAAACTCGTGGGTGAGAGGATGCGGGGCTTTAAAGGGCTGAGGCCAAGGCCCTCAGGTAATATGTTTTGGGCATCCTTTCCTTAATCCTCTTGAGCACAATCGCCGTGGCCTTGGAATCCGCGTTTTCCCTTATCCAAGCCAGCAGGATCCTCGGTGGTCTGTCCCTTTCCCCAGCCAGCCATTTGAGGATGGATTTCCCCCATCTTGTATACCCCACCCGCTCAGCACTTTCGAGCTCTTCACAGTCCCTTGAGGAGCGTAGGGCCATGAAGAGATAGGGGCTGGAGAGTTCCTTTCCCTCCAGCCTGTGGTGGAGGGGACAGTACCACCAGACGGACATGGATCGGGCCTTCTGGAAGATGGCATTCGGGGGAACGTTTCCTTCCCCGAACGAGGAGCCTATTTCCTTCCCGTCCCACCAGACGTATGTCCCTTCCCACCACACCATGAGGTACTGCATATTTAGTGGGTTTCCTTCGGGGTTTTTATGCGGAGGGTGATTTTAATTACCCTTTGTAGGCCGAACCTTTCTTCAGGAGGTAAAGGGCATGGTGGCAGGAGTTTCCTCGGTGGAAACTGGTCCACTCCTCGTTGGTGGACCTCTCATGAGCCACGATTAATCCTTTTCGCTCGTGGGAACTTTCAGCTAAATCGATTTTGGAGCCTTTTTTCGGGCCAGGTTTCAGCTCTTCTGGAAGACTAAGTGTCTTTATTCTGCATCTTTTTTCTAAGTTTCAATACTTCTTCTTTATTCGTATTTTCCCACTTTTAGCAAATTTTGCTTTGAATCAAGTGTTTTATTACATAATCAACTACTTAAAGAACTATTTTCAAATTTATAGAAATAATAAGTCTCCTAGTATAAATTAGAGAAAAAATTCGGCTAAAAACTTTAGAAGGGGTAAAAAAATTTCCCCAAAACTCAAATATGGGCGGATATAGCGTATTTTGATGATGGCTCAAAAGCGGGAGGATGGTTTCGCACAGGCCCGGTTGGCTGACCTCAAAGGTTTTCCGCACCTCGCAGAGGAGGTGAAGAAACTGGTGGACTTCCTCAAAGAGGAGAGGGGGAAAAGGTCTGCGGGAATCCTCCTCTACGGACCCCCGGGCACGGGAAAAACCTTGACCAGTAGAATCCTGGCTACCGAGGCGGGGGCCTTTTGGTTGGATGCCACCTCCCTCCCGAGAGAGGGGGAGTGGAAAGGGGAAGACGTGAAGGCCCTCTTCTCCAAGGCCCGTGCACTAAGCAGGAGGGGGAGGCTCGTGCTGGTTCATTTGGAGGAGTTGCAAGAAATAGATGAACGCTTCGATGCTTCCGTGTCTCTCTCCTGCGAGCTCGACCGTATCGTGCAAAGGAAGGAGAAAATCTTCGTGGTGGCCACGACTAACGATCTCTTCAAGTGCGATCAGCGCCTCCTGCGCCCCGGCAGGCTTTATCCCCATCTGGGGTACACCTTTCCCTCCCCCCAGGGGAGGAAGGAAATCTTGGAGCATTATCTCTCCAAAAAGCCCCACGAGCCCTTGGACACGGCGAGCTTGGCCCAGCTTTTCCCCTCATATACCTCTCCTGCTGCCATCGAGAGGCTGGTGGAGGACAGCTACTTAGAGGCCCTCATAAGGGGGGGAAGAAAAATAACTGAAAGGGATTTGGTCAAGAAGCTCTTGAAGCTGGTGTTAGGAGCTCCAGAGAAGGAATGGAACTCGGAACAAGAGAGGAAGATAGCCTGCGTTCACGAGGCCGGACACGCAGTTGTGGCCGTGGAGCTGGGTGTTCCCGTGAAAATAGTGGCTGTTCCTTTAAGGGGGTACAGCAGGGGAATTACTCTCACGAATCTGGAGGACGGCATCCGTTCAACGAAGTTGATGGAGGACGAGATCACTATCTGCTATGGCGGTGAGATAGCCGAAGAGTTCCTTTGCGGGGAGAGATGCTTGGGAAGAAATGACCTGGACACGGGTAAGGCCACCGCTCTTGCCTTCAGGCTGGAGGCCGAGTGGGGGAAGGAAAGGAACTATTACGACTTCCACTTCTGTGATCCCACTTTCTCACGCTTGGAGAAAATCTTTTTTCCCCTTCCACAAGAAAAACTCTCAAAAATCTACGAAAAGGTCGAGGCCATAATGAGGGCCTGTAGGAAGAGGGCGCTGAGGATTCTGCGGACCTACGGCAAAAGGGAGCTGAAGCGCATGGCGGGGCTCATCTACGAGAGGGAGTTCTTGCTGGGGGAGGAAGTGCGGAAGGCGGTGAAGGGGGCAGGAGCGTGATGGGAACATGTGAAGGAAAATATCTGCATCCTCTCTATTATGCCTTGCTCCTCCTCAAGGAGATGAGGGAGAGGGGGGCCCTCAGCCTTTACCGCTTGATGAGGTTGCTGCCCACCTGCCAGAACAGGAGGAGGATGAGGGACCTGGTCGGCCGGATGGAGGAGATGGGGTGGGTGGAGAAGGAGATGAGTAGGTGGTTGTGTTACCGTCTAACCGCCACAGGTCTGGAGTTTCTTAGGAGGGCAGAGGAGCTCGATTTGGAAGGGATGTTTCTTCGTTTCCGATCTTTGGGGAAAGGAGCTGCTGGGGTCGAGGGTGAGTGATTCTGCGGGAAGTGGTTGAGTTAACATCCGCCTGACTTCTTTTGGTGTCACGTTCTTTTCCCATTTTCTTTTTTCCTTAGGTATTAAGCGTTTGCGCTCAACCTCTGGGCTTATTAGTACTCTAATTGAGGAATCGGGTCTGGTGAGATTAAACATCTTTTACTTTTATTCCAAAGAGACCGAAAACATTTCTCATTCTTTCTTCCCATTTTATTGCATGATTTCCGTTATAGTAAGCGCATCTGCCCTCGTAATTTTTTAGGAAATCAGGGTCTAACTTTTTCAGTGTGCAGTAGGCTTTTTTCCATTGAAAAATAATTTTGTCAGGTTTTAGCATTTCAATTTGCCTTTTGGTGAATTTTTCATAACATTTTCTTGCCAGCTCTGGGTTTTCGTAAACATTAAAGTTTTCTTTCCCTCCTTCTTTTTTGATAACGCATCTACACTTGAAGAGGTTTATGTATGCTACCTTTTTGAGGTTGAGGAGATTAAGAAGATTACTAGCGCTTTCCTTCTCCAATCTTTTTTCAATTCTTTTTTTCTGGGTTTCGCTTAAAAGAATTTCTCCCCACTTGGGAATATATCTCTCGCAGAATTCCATCGCATCATCGAATTTTTTCATGGATTGGTCACTGTTTTTTTCCCATTCCTCTACAAATTTTTTAAATATCTCGAACATTTTCATGTCCTCCTCGATATATTTGATATCAAAAGCTGATGGAGCCCCACCTATAATCAGTATCTTCTGGCCTTTTCCATAATCACTTCCTAAGTATCCTCCCCAGGGTTTGAAATATTCTCCCTTTTCGGGATGTTTGGGGGAACCTTTTTCCAGACTTATAGAGCCCTTCCTTAGATTTTTTAAATTTCCTTCACATTCTTCATCCTTGCATTTCCATATTTCTACCAAAAGTTTTGCGAATTCCTTTCTTATATGGTCATATTCGTTTTCCATTTGACTACGCGAAGAATGGAAGTTGGCTGAGAATATAAATTTTTTTGCTTCCTTGAAGGAAGGGGCAAAGCTTGAAATGGAAGTAGATCATCCCACGCGGGACGTGGCTCCGTTATCTTGGGCGACATGGCAAGGAGGGGTAAGGCTGGAGTCAAGGCCGTTTACTGGGCCATGTAAATCTTCGGGGGTTCTCAATCTTTCCCTCAACCTCCAAAAACCTCAGGGATTTTGGATAAGCCTTCGAGAGGATTTCCAGTAGAATCCACCCGACAGTTGTTCTTGTCCTGCCCCGCGATGATAGTTTCCAGCAGGAGGAGCCGAGGTCGTTGGCTTTCCGCTTTCTGGAAGCCTAGCCTTGGGTTTCCCGTATGGGTCTATCATCGTGGTGTTGATGTTGTCGTCGAATAATGCGTTTAGGGGGCTTTCGACCCCGCTTTATTTTTCCAGTAATGAATGACAATCCCTTACCGGTTTTTGGTGCCTCAAGAAATTCGCCTGTTTTCCCTTTCATCCTTAGTAACGGTCGATTTGGGGTTTAGATTTCTTGGTGATTTCTTCAAATCCAGCACCAATGCCTTTCTGAAATCGAGGTGATGGCGGGCCGGACGGGATTCGAACCCGTGTTCCAGGCTCCGGAGGCCTGTGTCTTATCCTGGCTGGACCACCGGCCCAGAGAAAATAAAGAAAGAAAAAAATAAAGGGAAGGGTTTACTTTTCTGGTTTCTTCACCAGCATGGCGATTAGGGCCAGGATGGCGCCTATCAGCAGCAAGTAGGCACCGTAGCCCAGGTCCGCCGCGCCCTCGTTCAAAATTACTCCCACTGCCGAGGCCCCCGCCAGCACGGTGAAGGTGCCCATCAGGGCTTCCACGATTTCTTGGGATTTGATCATTAAGACGAGGCAGGTCAGAATCACGATTATTCCAGCTCCCAGAAGGAGGTACGGTGCCATTATGTCGGCATCTTGAGCCAGATCCCATCCCGAGGTGTCTCCCAGGGGCGAGGTGTACCAGGTGGTAAAGACGCTCACGGTCACCAGTATGCCGCCTATCAGGCCCAGAATCGCCGCCACTTTTCGGTCCAGATTTTCACCTCCAATTGGAGTTTAAAAAGGGGGTTTATAAAGGCGATGCTCGGGAAGGCTGAGGCGGGCCCGGCGGGATTCGAACCCGCGACCTACAGGTTTCCTCTCCCCAGGATCCGAAGCCTGCCGCGCTTTCCTGGCTGCGCCACGGGCCCTTTCAACTTCTCTCCTTCTCGGTTTTGAACTTTCACACAGGTCTTTTTATTCCTTGAACCACCGTTTTTTCTGAGGGCTTTGAAGGCTCTTATGGTGGTTTGCGACGGGCTGGCTGACCGCCCCCTGAAGGGCTGGGGACTTACCCCCCTGGAGAAGGCCGAGACCCCCCACATGGACGAGCTGGCGGCCGAAGGGATATGCGGCATGATGGACCCCATCGCGGCAGGCGTCACCCCCGGGAGTGACACCGCCCACCTCTCCCTCCTCGGTTACGATCCTTTCAAGGACTACTGCAAGAGGGGCCCCCTGGAGGCGGCGGGCGCGGGCATCCCCCTGAAAGAGGGTGACCTGGCCTTCAGGGTGAACCTGGCCACGGTGGACGGTAATCTCATCGTGCAGGACAGGAGGGCCGGGCGCATCAGGGATGGCAAGGAGCTGGAGCGGCTGTTGCAGGGGATAGAGGTGGAGGGAGTGAAGATTTTCTTCAAGAGCACCACCTCGCACAGGGCCGCCCTGGTGCTGAGGGGAAAGGGCCTCTCGGCGGGGGTCTCCACCAACGATCCCTACCGCACCGGGGTAAAGGTGGAAAAGATCAGGCCTCTGGACGCGAAGGCGAGGAAGACGGCCAGGGTGCTCAACGAGTTCATAGAAAGGGCCCACGAGCTGCTGGAGAGCGCCCCCCTGAACCTCAAGAGGAGGGAACAGGGGCTTCCCCCGGCCAACTATCTGCTGGTGAGGGGAGGTGGTATAGTACCCTCGCTGGTTCCCTTCGAAAAGAAGTTCCCCCTGAAAGGCGCCTGCGTGGCGGCCTCCGCCCTCGTGGTGGGTATCTGCAGGCTGGTGGGGATGGAGGTAGGGGAAGTGCCAACCTCGACCACCGGGGCGGACACGGACCTGGTGGCGGAGGGCAGGGAGGTGGAAAGGATGCTGGAGAAGAAGGATTTTGTCCTCTACTCCGTGAAGGGCTTTGACGAGCTGAGCCACGACGGCCAAGCGGAGCGGAAGGTTGAGTTCATAGAGCGTTTCGACGAGCATCTCCAGCGCCTGAAGGGGAAGGCGGATTTCATCGTCCTCACGGCCGACCACACCACACCCGTGGAGGTGAGGGAGCACACGGCGGACCCCGTGCCCGTGGTGATAGCCGGTCCCGGTGTGCGCACGGACGATGTGAGGAGCTTCGGGGAAAGGTCCTGCGCGAAGGGGGGGCTGGGAAGGATAAAGGGGCTGGAACTCCTACCCATTCTCGTGGACCTGATGGGGAAGTCCAAGAAGTTCGGGGCCTGAGCGCATGTACGTGATCCTGGGAGCGAGCGATGTGGGACTGGAAGCAGCGGAGCGCCTGAGGAAGATGGGCAAGGAGGTGCTCTTCCTGGTCAACGATCCCAGGCAGGCCGACCTCCTCTCGGGCAGGGCCTTCAAGGCGGAGGTGTGGGATTCCTCCGCCGGTGCCCCCCCCCAGGTCCTGCAGGGAGCGGAGGTCCTCATCCTGGCTCCCCAGGATCTCTCCACGGCGGAGGAGATGCTGAAAAGGGTGAAGGGGGAGGGGAGGGGCCCCTTCCCGCCCGTTCTGGCCCTCGTGCCCGACGAGCTCTTCGGGCTGGACTTCAAGAGCATGGGGGCGGACGTGGTTCTCCCCCTCTCCCAGCTCGTGGCCGACCGGCTCCTGGCGACCCTGGAGGACCTGGAGTGTGTGAGGAGGGAGAGGGAGCTGAGGGATCTCCTCCTCTCCAGGAGGGGAAGGGGGAGGGTGCTGGTGGTCATGCAGGTCAACCCCGATCCCGACGCGCTGGCGAGCGCCGCGGCCCTGAAGAGGTACGCCAGGGCCTTCGGATTGGAGGCGGACATAGCGTGCGCCGGCGAGGTGAGCGGATACTATCAGAACAGGGTGATGAGGAACCTGCTGGAGCTGGAGCTGCTGGATCTCAAGGCGGTGGACTTTGAGAGGTACTCCCTCTGCGCCCTGGTGGACGTGTCCACTCGTTCAAACTCCGCCCTTCCGGAGGAGATCTTCCCCACCGTGGTGATAGACCACCACTCTGTACCGGCGAGCGAGGTGCAGGGGAAGTTCAAGGACATAAGGGTCACGGGCGCGGCCTCCACCCTCCTGGCCAAGTACCTGTGGTGCGGGGGTGTGGAGGTGGATCCACCGCTGGCCGCCGCCCTGGCGCTGGGAATAGTGACGGACACCCTCTACTTCACCAGGGGGGTCACCCGCCTGGACCTCGAGGTCTTCCAGCAGCTCCTGCAGAAGGCGGACCTGGACCTCCTGAGGAGCCTGCAGTCCCCCCTTCTCTCCCAGGATGCCTTCGATTCCCTGGCCTCCGCCCTCAGGAGGGCCAAGATCGTGGGGAGCTGCTTCCTGGCCAACCTGGGGGAGGTGGGGGATCCGGAGTCCGTTCCACAGATCGCGGATTTCCTGCTCCAGAGAGAGGGGATCTTCCACTCCCTGGTGTACGGGGTGCACGAGGGGAGGGTGAGGATCTCCGCCAGGACGAAGGACAAGAGCGTCCACCTGGGCCAAATCTTCAGGGAGCTCTTTCCAGGTTTTGCGGGTGGCCACGCCAGCATGGCGGCTGGTTCCGTGCCCCTTCAGCAGCTCACGAGGGTCAGTCCCAAGGATAGGTCCTTCCGCGCGGCCCTCGACAGGGCGGTGGCCGCGCGCTTCCTGGCCAAGCTAGGCCTGGGCCCCAAGAGGGGAAGGCGGAAGTGAGCGGGGAGTACCTCAGGAGGATCCTGGAGGGAAGGCTGACCAGGGAGGAACTGGAAAAGCTCCCGAGCGGGTTTCAGAGGATAGGCCACGTGGCCGTTCTGTCCCTCCCCCGGGAACTCTGGGGAAGGAGGCGAGAAATAGGGGAGGCCCTGCTGGGCAGGAACGGGATCAGGACGGTGGCGGCCAGAACGGGTGGGGTGGAGGGAAGGGAGAGAAGGCCCAGCCTGGAGGTGGTGGCTGGGGACCCTTCCACGGTAACCCTGCACCGGGAGCACGGTTGCCTGTTCAGGCTCGATCCCCTTCGGGTGATGTTCTCCCCCGGCAACCTGCACGAGAGGGGCAGGCTTCCCAAGCTGGTGCGACCCGGGGAGGTGGTGGTGGACCTCTTCGCCGGGGTGGGGCAGTTCTCCATCCCCCTTGCGAGGCTCGCCCGACCCTCCAGGGTGTACGCGGTGGAGCTCAACCCCGTGGCCTACGCCTACCTCTGCGAGAACGTGAGGCTGAACGGGGTGGGGGAGGTGGTGGTGCCCCTGCTGGGGGACTGCGAGGAGGTGGCCCCCAGGGGGGTGGCGGACAGGGTGATCCTGGGCATCCTGCACGTGACCCACCGCTACCTCCCCTTGGCAGGTCGGGTCCTCAAGTCCTCCGGGGGTTTTTTGCACTACCACGAAAGCGTGCCCGCCCCCCTGCAGTTCAGCCGTCCTGTGCAGAGGGTGAGGGGGGCCTTCCCAGGCAGGGAGGTGGAGATCCTGGGGGTCAGGAGGGTGAAGAAATACTCCCCGGGGGTGGTCCACGTGGTGGTGGACGCCAGGGTGGGGCCCGAGAGGGAGGCAACTTTTTAAGGCTTGGTGCGGGAGAGGGAGGATGCTGAGGGTATGCAGTTCCTGTCTGCGGCCCATCGTGGCGGAGGTGGCGGTGCGCTTTTCCTGCCCCCAGTGCGGGGAAGAGGAGATCTGGAGGTGCAGGAAGTGCAGGAAGCTGAGCAACCCCTACAAGTGCTCGAAGTGCGGTTTCACCGGACCCTGAGGTGGTGAGATGAGCAAGGTGGCCGTGACCATAAGGGTGATGCCTGAGGGGACCGAGGTGAACCTGGGCGAGCTGGAGAGGAGGATAAGGGAGCTGGTGCAGGTGAACTCCCTCTCCAGGGAGCCCATAGCCTTCGGGCTCGAGGCCATCCTGGTGGTGGCCACGGTCCCGGACGCCGCCGGTGGCACCGAGCCCCTGGAGAAGGCGCTGGAGTCCCTCCCTGGGGTGGGGAGCGTGCAGGTGGTGGGGATCACCCTCATCTGAGGTGAGAAGCTGAAGCTCGATCCCAAGGTGAGTTCCCTTTACCCTGGCTTCCTGGCAGGGTGCGTGACGGTCACGGGCCTCACCGTGGAGACCTCGGTGGAGGCGCTCGAGGAGAAGAAGAGGGAGGTGGTGGAGGCGTGCAGGGCGAAGGGCGAGGCCCTCCTCGGGGAGCTCTCTCCTTACGTGGAGTTCCTGAAGCGCATGGGCGCGGAAGGGGCCTCCTTCCCCCTGAGACTCTGGGTGGAGAAGGCGGTGAAGGGGGAGTTCCCCGGCAGGAACAACAACGTGCTGGACTCCTGTGCCCTGGCTTCCCTCGAGCACCTGGTCCCGCTCAGCCCCTTCGACCTCCTGAAGGTGAAGGGGGAGGCGGAGGTCACCCTCTCCCCGGGGGACAAGACCCTCACCCTGCCGGATGGCTCCAAGGTCTCTCCTCCTCCCACCGAGGTCGTGCTCAGGGACCAGGACAAGCTCCTCGCCTCCTACGGGAGGGGGGAGGGGACCGGCGCCAGGGTGGGCTTCGAGACCTCCGGTGCGGTCTTCGTGGCCTGGAACGCCCCTGGGGTGCCCCGCGAGAGGGTGGAGGCGGCCCTCAGGGCGGTGGCCACCTATGCCCGAAGGTACTGCGGGGGCCATGTGGAGAAGACGGAAATCCTGGGTTGACCCTTCCACTTCCCCCTCCGGCGGCGCCGTGGTTTTCCGGTTCTTCCCTCAGAGGACGAGGGGGAGGTCGGGGTCCAGCAGGACTATCCTGGAGGTGCCGGGCAGGAAAAGGATGTTGGCTCCCCTCATGAGCACACCCCTTTTCCCGGCCTCCACCATCAGCCCGTAGAGCTCCGGGTCGGCCTGGGGGTTGGGCGTCACGCCCTTCACCCCCCAGAGGCTCGTGATGAAGAAGAGCGCACCCTTCCCACCTCTCTTCGAGAGTTCGATCAGTTCCTTCACGTGCCTCCTTCCCCTTTCCGTGGGACAGTCGGGATAGGAGGCGAGGTCGCCTGAGCGCAGGACGGCGCTCTTCAGCTCGACCACCAGAGGTTCACCGTTCTTTACCAGTTCGTAGTCCAGCACGGACCTCCCCACCCTCACATTTCTCCTGCGCACCCTGTAGTGCCGGAGGGAGGGCAGGAGGCCCCTCGAGAGGGCCTCTTCGAAGGCCCTGCCCTGAAGGCGCGTGTCTATCACGCTTCCCCCCCTTTCCTCTTCCACGGCGAAAAGCCGGTGGGGGAGCCTCCCCCGGCCGGGCAGGCAGTAGCCCTTCCTCCCTCTCTGCACCAGTTCCTCCAGTCTTCCCGTGTTGTTGAGGGAGGCCCTGGCCCTCTTTCCCCCTGTCCTCACCTCCACCGTGAAACGGTTGACCCTCTCCAGGATCAGGCATTCGGAAACCCCTTCCAGCTCGAAGAGTTCTGTCAAGCGGCTATTTCTTCAGCCTCAGGATGGCTTCGGCCAGGTCCCCTCCCGTCCTCTTCAGCTCCTCCCTGGCCTCCTGTTCGCTCGCCCCCGTCTGCTCCATCACCAGCCTCACGTCCTCCTCCGGCACGATCCTCTCCCTCCTCTCCCCCTCGCCCGAGATCTGGTAGGTGCGCTGCCCGCCCACCTCGGTGAGGAGGACGCTGGGGGCCGGGAGGATGATCTCCTCCCCCTTCAGCCTTATCCTGACCTCCTCCACCCCCTCGAGCTCCGTGGTCTTCATCCCCATCTGGCGCATGAGCCTCTCCAGCTGTCTGCGGTCCAGCTTTCTAGGGAACACCTTTTCCCCCCATTCCCCACCTCACCTTCACCGCCTTCCCGTGCTTAAACGCTTTCATTTCTTCTCCGCTCAGGAGGGCCGTTCCTGTGGCCAGGAGCCTGCCGGAGGGGTCCACCACCAGGACCTCTTCCCTGGGCCTGATCCCCGGGTCCGCCTCCAGCACGTGCTTGGCGAAGACGGTCCTTCCCCTTTCCACCTCCCCGGCCACCTTTCCCGTCACAGTCACCCTCAGCCTCCCCGGAGGGAGGATGCGATGGAGGATCCTGGCCCCCTCGCGGTGGGGGAGGAGGAAACCGTCGGTGGCCCTCACCGAGCAGAGGGGGGTCCCTCCCCTCCACACCTGCCTGATCCTTCCGCCGCTGACCACCACGGTGAGACCGGAGGGAAAGAGGTGCGCACCCGTTCCCCTTCCGAACTGGTAGTCGGCCACGGCCCTGAGCTTGAGGAGTTCGCGGGAAGTGGGTTCCCTTATCATCCGCCTGACCCTCAGATGTAGGGGCTCTCTCCGGAAGACTCGGGCTCTGGGGGAAGCCTCAGGTCGGGGAGTTCGGAGGCGTACCTGTCCAGGTTCTCCACCCTCAGACCGAGTCCGTAGACCTCCGAGAGAAGACGCAGGATGTGGGAGGAGGCCTCCAGGTCCAGCATTCCCCCGTGCGTGGCGCCCATCAGGCATATCCCCTCCCAGCCCCGGAGGGCCGCCAGCCCCACCAGCAGCCCGTTCATGCCCACGATCATACCCCCGTCCAGCGCCACGGCCCCCTTCTCCCAGAACTCCTTGAAGGCCCGTGGGTTGGTGGCGGCGGCGAACACCCCCTTCTTCCTCTCCTGGGGGGGGAGGACGTAGGCCGCCATCGTTATCACCGTGTTCACGCCGTAGCCCTTCACGGTGTCCAGCAGCTGGTCGGAGAGCTTGTACTGCCCGAAGGGGGAGATGGCCTGGGCGTCGGAGGTTGCCAGGATCAGGTTCTTCCCCCCCGCCCTGGCCCGGTAGAGCCTTATCCTGAAGGCGCTCACCCCGCTGCCCTCCCTGATCACCCACTCGGGGAGGTGGGAGGAATAGACCTCCATGAAGGTTTTGGCCCTGAGCTCATGGATGAGGAACTCGGCCGAGACCCTTCCCACGTTGGCTATTCCCGGGAAGCCCGCGATCAGGAGGGGTGCCTTGAAGGTCCGTTGGTCCAGTCGGTTCAGGAGGAGCATCCTCCTTCCTCGTCCTCCCCGGATTTATACGGGTGGGGTTCGCGGGATAGGGATATGAGGGGAGGGGTCCTGGAGGTATGGATGGATACTGTCCAGGTGGGGGAGGGGGAGATCTCGGTGCAGCCCCTCGCCTTCGAGAGCCTGGGGGTGAGGGGGATGGCCCTCCACGTGAGAACGGAGGACCTGGGAATGGTGCTGGACCCAGGCTCCTGTCTGGGCCCGAGGTTCGGCCTCACCCCCCACCGGAGGGAGTACCGGGCCCTCTCCTCCTCCCGGGAGCTCATCCAGAGGGCGGCGAGGAGGGCCGAGGTCCTGACGGTGAGCCACTTCCACTACGACCACTACCTGCCGGCGTTCGAGAACTGGCTCTGGCTCTGGAGCTCCCCCTCGCTGGCGGAGAGGCTCTACAGGGGGAAGATGGTCCTGATGAAGGATTTCTCCTCCAGCATCACTCCCTCCCAGAGGAAGAGGGGATACCTCCTGAAGAAGTTCTGCTCGGGGCTGGCCAGGGAGGTCCAGGTGGCCGACGGGCGGAAGTTCAGGTTCGGGGGCACCGAGCTCGAGTTCTCAAATCCCGTCCCCCATGGCAGGGAAGGGTCCAGGGGAGGGTGCGTGCTCATGCTCTCCGTGAGGGCGGGGGATTGCTGCCTGGTCCACGCCCCCGACGTGCAGGGGCTCCTCTCACCCTCTTCCCTCTCCTTCATCCTGAGGAGGGAGCCCCGGATGGTGGTGGTGGGGGGGCCACCCCTCTACCTGAAGGGTTTCGGGGTGGGGCAGGGGGAGCTCGAGGAGGCGAGGGAGACCCTGAGGAGGCTGGTCAGGAAGGTACCCCTCGTGGTGGTGGATCATCACCTGCTTCGCTCGCTGGACTACGCCGAGTACCTTTCCCCCCTCAGGAAGGAAGCGGAAGGGAGAGGGCACAGGCTCTGCACGGCGGCAGAGCTCTTGGGGAGAGAACCCGAGCCGCTGGAGGCCAGGAGGAGGGAGCTTTATGGCTTGGAGCCAGAGGCGGGTCAGCCTCCCTCAAGCCCTTCGTAGAGCTTCCTGTACGCCCTCCTGATCTCCCTCTCCCACTCCTTCCCCCGCTTCTCCAGGATCCTTCGGAGCCCCTCCGCCCTCCCGGAGGAGAGCTCTTCGTGGAGGCTACGCATCACCTCCACCAGCTCCTCGCGGGCTCTCCTGGAGTGGGGGTTCAGGAGCTGGATCTCTCCGCAGAGGGAGGGGTCGGAGGCCAGGGAGGCCCTCACCAGTTGCAGAAGGGAGGAGAAGAGGGGCGTGGAGACCTCTTCCTCGAACCTCAGCTTTCCCAGGGTCTCCGCGCAGGAGAGGAGGACGAAGTGGGTGAGGGCCTGGACGACGGCCATCATCCTGTCGTGTTCCTCTCCGCCCATCTCCACCACCCTGGCCCCCCTGGAGCGGAGGAAGCGGAGGAAGTCCCTGTACTTCCTCCCCACCCTCACGGGTACGGAGACCACCGTCTTGTCCTTCAGGTTCCTGGCGCCGGGTCCGAAGAGGGGATGGAGGGAGGCCAGCTCCGGACCCTTCCTGAGGCTCCTCATGGTGCGCACCACCTCCCCCTTCACGGAGGCGATGTCCATCAGGAGCTTTCCTTCCCCCGCCACCCCCGAGAGCTCCCTCACGACCTCGGGGGTCCTGGAGATGGGCACCGCCACCAGCAGGACCTCGCTCTTCTCCCCCAGCTCCCTCAGCGTGCCCACCGCTTGCCCCCCGACCCTCCTGGCGACCCTCCTGGCCCTTTCCGGCAGGAGGTCGAAGAGGTAGACCTCCCATCCCTCCGTTCGTGCGAGGGAGGCGAACCAGGACCCCATGACCCCCGCCCCCGCTATCCCCAGCTTCATCCCTTCACCCCCTGCAGGGCCCTCCTCATGACCTGCAGCGGGGCCCTCCTTCCCGTGAAGATGGTGAAGGAAAGGGCCGCCTGGTGGAGCAGCATCCCAAGCCCGTTTTCCCCCCTGGCCCCTGCCTTCCTGGCCTCCCTCATGAGCCTGGTCTCCGGGGGATGGTAGACCAGATCCATGACGAAGAGGTCAGGATGCATGAGGTCGTGGGTCACCAGCGTTCCGCCCCTTTCGTCCATTCCCACGGGCGTGGCGTTGATGAGGAGGTCGGCGGAGGAGAGGGCCTCCCTCAGCTCCCCCCTCCCCAGTCCCCCCCAGGAGACCTTCCCGAGTCCCCTCTCGTGGAGCTCGGAGGCCAGCCTCCTGGCTTTCCGGGGCGTCCGGTTGAGGAGGGTGAGCTCCACTCCCTCTCTCAGGAGGGAGAAGGCGATGGCCCTGGCCGCTCCCCCGGCGCCCAGCATCACCGCCTTTCTTCCCTTCAGGGAGCCAAGCTTCTCCCTGAGGGACCTCACGGCACCCTCCCCGTCCGTGTTGAACCCCACCAGCCTTCCCCCCTCGTTCTTCACGGTGTTGACCGCCCCCACCTCCCTGGCGGAGGGATCCAGCTCGTCGAGGAGGGGGAGGATGGCCGTCTTGTGTGGGAAGGTCACGTTCAGACCCCCCATGCCCATGGCCCTCACCCCGAGCACGGCTTCCTTCAGCAGGTGGGGGGGCACCCTGAAGGCGACGTAGAGGCAGTCCAGCCCAAGGTGCCTGAAGGCGGCGTTGTGCATGGCAGGGGAGAGGCTCCCCTCCACCGGGTCCCCGATGAGGGCGAAGACCTTGGTGCGGGCCGAGATCATCTCCTCACCCTCTCCAGCAGGAGCCTGGTGGTTTTCACGTCCAGCTGCCCTGGGGCCGTCGGTTTCCCCGCCGAGGCGTACACCAGGGGGGAGCCGAGGAGGGCGGAGAGGATCCTGCTCAGGGTCCCGAGCTCCCCCATGGCGAAGGAGACCAGGGGTACGGAGAGCCTGGCCCGGTGCAGGAACTCCAGCACTCTGAGGACCTCCTCCGTGCTCCTGGCCAGCGTGACCACCTTGACCAGGTCCCCCAGCCTCTCCATCCGTCTGGCGGTCCGCAGGAGGTGCGGAAGGGGTGGAGTGCCGGAGAACTCGTGGTGGGAGAGGATCACGGTTGTTCCTTCCTTCCTCGCCTTCGAGAGGGCCCTGCGCAGCAGGCGTGGAGGAGTGGAGAGCTCCAGATCGATGCATGGAACCCCGCGCTCCACCCCCTCCAGCAGCCTCTCCACCCTTTCCTCCTCCCCGCCCCTGAAGCCCCCTCCTTCCCTCTCGGGGCGGTGGGTGAGGATGACGGGCAGCCTCCCGCCCAGCAGCCTGTCCCAGTCAGGCGGGTCCTTCAGCCCGTCCAGCCTCAGCTCCAGCAGGTCGGCTCCCAACCTCTCGGCTTTCCTCTTCACCCTCTCCATCCCCTCCAGGGTGGACTCCATCACGGAGCCGCACACGGCGGGGGTCCTGATCCTCCTATCCCCCAGCCGCAGGACTCCAGAGGTCAGGTCCCTCACCTCTCGATCACGGACTCTTCCACGGCCATGCCGAAGTGCCTCCCCTTTCCGGAGAGGTGCACGAGGACCTCGTCCCCCTCCTTCAGCCTCGTCACGGGGAGGGGCTTGCCGTCCCTGCTGACCAGGTTGATCGTCTCCGCGTTCTGGAGCACCACCTTCAGGCTCCTCTCCCCCGCCACCGCCTCCACCAGCAGAAGCGGCCTCCTCTCTATCTTGACCCTCCCCACCACCTCCGGCCTGGCCCTTCCCGAGGTGTCCACGACCAGCACCTCCTCCCCCGAGGAGAGTTCGGAGAGGTACCTGGTCTTCCCGCCGGGAACCATGATGTACGCGTGGACCGCCCCGGCGTTCACCCTGAAGGGACGGGTCTCCACGAATTCGCTCCTCAGGGTCTCGGAGTGCACCAGGAACATCCCCTCTGCCTGGCTTCCCACCAGCATCCCCTCGCCCTCCCTCAGGAGGGAGCAGGTGTCCACGCACGCCCTGTCCCCCGAGCCCACCGCCTTCACCCTCACCACCCTGGCGGGGACGAGCTCCACCTTCCCGGCCCCCCTGCTGCGGATCAACTCCCCCGTTCGCCTGACCTCCTCGGGACCCGTGGCCTCCAGGAGCACCCCGTCCGCCCCCAGCTCCAGCGTCTCGAGCGCCACCCTGGTCTCCTCGGCACCCCTGACCAGCGCCAGCAGCTTCCCCCCCTTCCTGTGGAGGGCAGCGATCAGGTTCTCCAGGGGTATGATCTTCCAGTCCTTCCCCCACACCACCACGTAGTCCGCCCAGCCCGCCGCTTTAACGGCGGCCTGCTCCATCTCCTTGTCCCTCACCTCCACCAGCACGGCGGCCTCCTTCCCCAGCTTCCTGGCTTCCGCCGCCAGCCTCTCCACCGCCGCCAGCTCCGCGGGGGAGGAGAGTCTGCCCAGGAGGATGTCCACCTGCGGGGAGGAGTCCTCCGAGACGATCTTGACCACACCCCTTTCCCTGACCCTCTCCGCTTCCTTTCCCGGGACCAGCAGGGCCTCCGCCCCCGCCTCGAGGGCCGCGGAGAGGAGGGAACGGTCCACGCTTCCCCCCCTTTCCGCCCTGACCCAGAAGAGCTTGCGGTTCAAACCCTTCACCGCTTCAGTTCTTCCAGCGCCTCTTCCACCGACCAGTTCTCGTGCACGATCCTGCTGAGGGCCCTCACCATCCCCACCGGGTTGGGGTGCTGGAAGACGTTCCTCCCTATGGAGACGCCTATGGCCCCCGCCTCGATGGCATCCCTGGCCAGCCTGAGCACGTCAGCTTCCGTCTCCAGCCTGGGGCCGCCCGCTATCACCACGGGAACGGGACATCCCCTCACCACCTTCCGGAAGGAAGCGATGTCACCGGTGTAAACCGTCTTCACGATGTCCGCCCCCAGCTCCGCCCCCACCCTGGCGGCGTGGGCCACGGCTGCGGGGTCGTGCTCGCTCTTCACCTTCGGCCCCCTGGGGTACATCATGGCGAAGAGGGGCATGCCCCAGAGTTCGCAGGTCTTCGCCACCTCTCCCAGGTGGGCCAGCTGCTCCTGCTCGTTCTCCGCCCCCACGTTGATGTGCACGGAGACCCCGTCGGCCCCCAGTCTTATCGCCTCCTCCACCGTGGCCACCGGGACCTTGCAGTTGGGGTTGGGCCCCAGGGAGGTGCTCCCGGAGAGGTGGATGAGGAGGCCTATGTCTCTCCCGTACCCCCTGTGCCCTGCCCTCACTATCCCCTTGTGCAGGACCACCGCGTTGGCCCCTCCCCTCGCCACCTTGTCTATGGTCTCCTCCATGTTCTCCAAGCCCTGGAGGGGTCCCATGGTGAGGCCGTGGTCCATGGGCACGATGACCGTCCGCTTGGTCTTGCGGTCGATGATCCGCTCCAGCCTTATGCGCTTCCCCACGAGCGACATCCTGCCACCTTCCTACTCCCTCTACCGGGGATTAAAAAGTTCGTAGAGGGGAAAAACTGGGGAAGGAAGAAAAAAGAAAAAGGAAAGGGGAGGAGTCTAGCCCTGGGCTATGGGTACGTCGTAGACGTGGCCGGAGGGCTTGTGCCTGATTTGGACCTTGTCTCCTACTCCCAGCTGACCAGCGTCCACGTAAGTTTTCAGCCCTGAGAGGACGGCTGTTGCCCCTTCGCTGAGTTCACCCGAACCGGCCGTCCAAGTACCCCTCACCGTACCGGCGGAGGTTTTTCCTCGGTATTCCCAGTCGCCGTCCTTGATGGTGCCGCTCGGTCCTCCCACGCTCAGCGTTATGTTGTTGTCGGATCCGAGGGTGGCGGTGAAGGACATGGTGGGGAAACCCCCCGTCCTGGTGACGTAGTAGACGGCCCCGGCCACCACGATGAGCACTGCGGCCAGGATCAGCAGGTACTCGATGGCGCCCTGTCCCTTCTTTCCGAACATCCCTAACACCGTTTAAAGGTATAAAAGAGGCGTTATAAAAGGGTTCCGAGGGCTTTTTCGCGGTTCTAATCGGATTTTTAGCACGGGAGGGGGAGGAGGGTGATGGCCCGCGTGATTTCCTTCGCCTCCGGCAAGGGAGGGACGGGGAAAACGATGGTGGTGGCCAACCTGGGGGTATGTCTGGCGAGGAGGGGGAAGAAGGTGGTCGTCCTGGATGCGGACCTCACCATGGCCAACCTGGGCCTGCTCTTCGGTTTGGAGGAGAGGTTCACCCTCCATGACGTGCTGGCGGGGAAGGCGGAGGTGGAGGAGGCCCTGCACGAGGTCATGCCCAAGCTGGAGGTGGTGCAGGGTGGCCTGTCCCTGAAGGACATAGGGCAGATCAGGCTGGATCGCCTGAAGGGGGTGGTGGGGAAGCTCTCCAGGAGGGCGGATTACGTGCTGGTGGATTGCCCCTCCGGTTTCGAGGAGGACTTCGTCGCGGCTCTGACGGTCTCCTCCCAGGTGGTGCTGGTGGTCAACCCGGACCCTCTTTCGGTGGCGGAGGCCATGAAGGTGAAGAGGATGGCGACCAAGCTGCACGTCGGTCTCCTGGGAATGGTGGTGAACAGGGTGGTGGGAAAGGACGCCGACCTCCCCCTAAAGGAGATAGAGACCCTCCTGGAGCTTCCCCTGCTGGGTGCCATACCCGAGGACGAGGAGGTGGCGAGGTCCCTGGCCAGCGGCAAGCCCCTGGTGCTCCAGGACCCGAGGTCCCCCGCTTCCAAGGCCATGGAGAAGATCGCCGAGGTCCTCCTGAGGAGGAAATAGGGCAGCATTCCCTTTATAGAAGCCCGACCAATCTCTCTTGTGGGCATGAGGAGGGAGGTTCTGGAGCTGCGCCGGCGCCTGGAGGTGACGGAGAGGGAGCTGCGCCGCCTCTCCCGCTTCGAGTGGGGTTACACCAAGCAGCTGTGGAAGTTCAGCCTCTTTTCCTGGCTGCTGGGCGTGTTCCTCTTCTTCCTCCTGGTCTTCCTCATCCGACCCTCCCTTCTCACGGGGATCCCTGAAGCCCTCCCCCTCCTGGTGCTCTCGGCGGCGGCCCCCTTGCTGGCAGTTCTCTACTTCGTCAGCAGGGTGGAGAGGAGGGTGAAGAACCTGGAGCGCAGCAGGGAACTCCTCCTCTCCAGGTACAAGAGGGCCCTCCTGGAGCACTTCGAGGAATCTACCTGAGCATCCTGTCCAGCTTTCCCGCCAGGTCGGTGATGGCCCTGGAAGCGGGTGAGCGGGGATAGAGTTCCACCAGGGGTTCCCCCCTCCTCCAGGCCTTCCTCACGCTCAGGTCCTCTGGCACCTCGCCGAGGATGGGAAGGTCCAGCAGCCGCTTTATCTCCCCGGGAGGGAACTCGTAATCCTTCCCCCTTACCCTGTTCAGCACCACTCCTCTGGGGTGAAGGCCCAAGAACTCCAGCAGGACCTTCGTCCTCATGGTGTCGGAGAGGGAGGTGATCTCCGGCAGGGTGAGCAGGAGGACCTCCTGCCCGGTTTTCAGGACGGCCACGGTTTCCCTCTTCAGGCCCCCGGGGGTGTCGATGAGCATGAACTCCGCCTTCTCCCCCAGGCCGTCCAGTGCGGAGGGCAGCTTGGCCAGGTCCACCCCCTGCATGTCCCCCGAGATGCTGGAGGGGACGACGCGGAGCCCGTGGGGTCCCTCGTACACCGCGTCCGAGGGAGGAATCTCACCCCTCAGGACATCGTTCAGGGTGTAGGGGGCCCTCTCCAGCTTGAAGAGGAGACCCAGGTTGGGGGAGGAGAAACAGGCATCGACCAGCATGGTGGTCCTCCCCTCCTTGGCGAGCGCCAGGGCCAGGTTGGCCGTAAGGGTGGTGCGACCCACCCCACCCTTCCCGGAAGCCAGGACGATTCTCCTCATGGGGGCCTCTTTCCCTTTTCCCTCTCTCCGCCCTTCACCATAATTCTTAAATAGCTCTTCAGGTATCTTATTCGTTATGCCGGCATCGGCCCCGAGAGTGGGTGTTTTCCTGTGCAAGTGCGGAGGGAACATCGCCGACTTCGTGGACCTTGAGGCAGTGAAGAAGGCCGTGGAGAAGATCGACGGGGTGGTGGCCGTGGAGGTGGACGAGCACTGGTGCTCCTCCCCGGCCGGGAAGAGGATAAAGGAGGTGATAAAGGAGAAGAACCTCAACCGCGTGGTGATCGTCGCCTGCACCCTCAACATGCACCAGCCGCACTTCATGGAGGTCCTCCAGGAGGCGGGCCTCAACCCCTACCTGCTGGAGAGGGTGAACGCCAGGGAGCAGTGCTCCTGGGTCCACAAGGACAGCCCCAAGGAGGCCACCGAGAAGGTGATCGACCTCGTGAGGGGAGGGGTGGCCAGGGCGAAGTACCTCTCCGAGCTCTCCCCCATCGTGGAGAAGATCAAGAAGAACGTGGTGGTGGTGGGGGGAGGGGTGGCGGGGATCATCGCCTCCCTCGAGCTGGCCTACGGGGGCTACAAGGTCTTCCTGGTGGAGAAGTCCCCCACCATCGGGGGCAGGATGGCCAAGTTCTCCAAGGTCTTCCCCTCCCTCGACTGCGCCTCCTGCATCCTCACCCCCAGGATGGCGGAGGTGGAGTCCCACAAGAACATCACCCTCCTCACCTACTCCGAGGTCCAGGAGGTTTCCGGTTCCGCGGGCAACTTCAAGGTGAAGATCCTCAGGAAGCCCAGGTACGTGGACCCGGCCCTCTGCACGGGCTGCAGGGACTGCACGACGGTATGTCCCGTGAAGGTGCCCAACGAGTGGAACATGGGGATGGACAAGAGGACCGCCATCTACATACCCTTCCCCGAGGCCGTCCCCAGGGTGGCCACGGTGGACGAGGCCAACTGCCTGTACCTGAAGCACAGCAAGCCGGGTAAACCGGTGTGCGGGAAGTGCGTGGAGGTGTGTAAGGCCAAGGCGATAAACTTCGAGATGAAACCCGAGGTGGTGGAGGTGGAGGCCGGTGCCATCCTCATAACGGTGGGGAGCGAGGTCTTCGACGCGAAGAAGGTCCCGCAGCTGGGGTATGGGCTGTACAAGAACGTCATCACCAGCATGGAGTTCGAGCGCATGATCAACTCCGACGGCCCCACGGGCGGGAAGGTGGTGAACCCGGTGACGGGGGAGACGCCCAAGGTGGTGGCCTTCATCCAGTGCGTGGGGAGCAGGGACGAGAAGTACAACCCCTACTGCTGCAGGATAGGGTGCACGGCCTCCCTGAAGCACGCCTCCCTCCTGAAGGAGTACGTGAGCAAGGACATCGACATCTACATCTGCTACAACGACATGCGCACGGTGGGAAAGGGCTTTGAGGAGTTCTACAGGAGGGTGAGGGATATGGGGGTGAAGTTCATCAGGGGCCTCCCCTCCGAGGTGAAGCAGAAGCCGGACGGGTCCCTCGCCTTCAACGTGTTCGACACCACCACCGAGACCCTCTACGAGGTGAACGCGGACCTGGTGGTCCTGGCGATAGGGCTGGTGCCCACTCCCGACATAGAGAAGGTGGCGAAGCTCCTGAAGCTCTCGAAGGGCCATGACGGCTTCCTGCTGGAGGCCCACGAGAAGCTCAGGCCCGTGGAGACCCTCTCGGACGGGATCTTCGTGGCGGGGAGCTGCCTGGGCCCCATGGACATCCACGATGCCACCTCGGAGGCCATGGGTGCGGCCTCCAAGATAATGGGCTTCCTGTCGGCCGGTGAGATCGTGAAGGAGCCCATCGTGGCCAGGGTGAACGAGGACCTCTGCAGCGGGTGCAGGGTCTGCGTTTCCGTCTGTCCCTTCGACGCCATCAAGATGGAGGACAAGGGGGAGGGCAAGTTCGTGGCCAAGGTGGACGAGGTGCTCTGCAAGGGATGCGGGCTCTGCGCCGCCTCCTGCCCGACGGCGGCAGTCACCACCCAGCACTTCACGGACGAGCAGATCAGGTCCCAGGTGAGGGGTATCCTGGTGGGAGCATGAGCGAGTTCCAGCCGAAGATCGTGGCCTTCTGCTGCAACTGGTGCTCATACGCGGGGGCAGACCAGGCGGGCCTGAGGAGGCTCCAGTATCCCCCGACGGCCAGGATCGTGAGGCTCATGTGCAGCGGCAGGCTCGACCCCGTGTTCGTGCTGGAGGCCTTCAAGCACGGGGCCGACGGGGTGCTCGTGGCCGGCTGCCACACCCCCACCGACTGCCACTACACCTCCGGGAACTTCAAGGCGGAGCGCAGGGTCCTCCTCCTCAAGAGGGTCCTGGAGGAGATGGGCATAGAGCCTGAGCGCCTCAGGCTGGAGTGGATCTCTGCCTCGGAGGGTGAGAAGTTCGCAAAGGTCATAGAGGAGATGACCCAGCAGCTGAAGCAGCTGGGCCCCAGCCCCCTCAGGCGTTCCTGAGCCTCCTGGCCGCGCAGGCAGCCTGACCCACCGAGATTCCACCGTCCCCGGGCGGCAGCAGCACGTGCCTCAGGAACCTCAGCCCCCTCCTCTCCACCTCCCTCTCCACCTCCGCCGTGAAGTACCTGTTGCAGAAGACCCCTCCCGAGGCCCCCACCGTCCTTATTCCCCTCTCCTCGGCCACCCCGCACGCCACCTCCGCCAGGGCGAGGGCGATGGCCCTGTGGACCGAGGCGGCCACGTGCCTCCTGGGCACCCCCGAGCGCACGGCCTCCACCACCCCCGCCAGGAGGGAGGAGGTGTCCACCCGCCCCCCGGAGATCCTGCAGGGGAGAGGCACGGCCTTCGGGTCGCCTTCCCCCGCCACCGCCTCCAGCTTCATGGCGGGCTCCCCCTCGTAGGTCCTTTCCCAGCAGATCCCCAGCACGCAGGCCACCGCGTCCAGCACCCTGCCGCAGCTGCTCGTGAGGGGCAGGTTGCCCCTCTCCAGCTGCCTCAGCACCACCTCCCTCTCCCTCTCCCCCCTCGGGAAGCCCGAGGGACAGAGCTCCTCCAGCACCCTCTCCGTGGCCTCCCTGCCCAGCTCCCTCCACAGGATGCCGGCCACCATCCTGGCGGGGAACCTGGTGGCGGCGTCCCCCCCGGGCATGGGCTGCGGCAGGAGCCCACCCACCCTCTCGAAGGAGGAGAAGTCGGCCACCATCACCTCTCCTCCCCAGACCGTTCCGTCGGTCCCGTACCCCGCCCCGTCGCAGGCTATCCCCACCACCTCCTCCACCCCGCTCTCCGCCAGGAGGGAGCAGAGGTGGGCGTGGTGGTGCTGGACCTCCACCCTCTCGGCCCCCCACTCCTCCGCCCACTCCCTGGCCAGCCTGGTGGTGGGATAGAGGGGGTTGAGGTCGTGGGCCACCGCCTCCACCCTTTCCACCCTGAGCAGCCTCCTGAGGGACCCTGCGGCCTCCTTCAGGTACTCCAGCGTCTCCAGCTTTCCCGTGTCCCCCACGTGCTGGCTGGGGAAGCACCGGTTCCCCACCAGGAGGGAGGCCGTCACGTTCTCCTCCGCCCCCACCGCCAGCACGGTCCTCCCGGAGGAGAAGGGAAGGACGATGGGCTCGGGCACGTACCCCCTGGAGCGCCGGAGGAAGACGGTTTTACCCCCCACCACCTTCAGCACGGAGTCGTCGCACCTGTTGACGATCCTCCTGTTGTGGAGGAGGAGATAGTCCACCTTTCCCCTGAGTTCCCTCATGGCCCTCTCGTTGTCCACGATCATGGGGAGGCCGGGGGGGTTGGCGCTGGTCATCACGTACGCGGGCTCCCTTCCGTGCTGGAGCACTAGGAGGTGGATGCCCGAGTAGGGGAGCATCACCCCCACGGAGTCCAGGCCCGGGGAGACCAGCTCGGAGAGGGGAAAGTCCCTGGAACGCCTGAGGACCACGATGGGGCGACGGTGGGAGGTCAGCTCCCTCGCCTCCTCCTCGCCCACCTCCGCGAAGGTGCGCACGGTCTCCAGGTCCCTGGACATCACGGCGAAGGGCTGCTGGGGGCGGCGGAAGGTCTCCCTCAGCCTACTCAGGGGTTCGTCCTCCACCGTTCGGCAGGCGAGGTGGGTACCCCCTATCCCCTTCAGACCCACGATGAAGCCCTCGTCCAGGAGCCTGGCCACCTCCCGCAGGGGATCCCTCACCTCCACCTTCCTCCCCCCCTCCTCGTAGAGTTCGACCGAGGGGCCGCAGGCGGGGCAGCAGGTGGTCTCCGCGTGGTACCGCCGGTCGGAGGGTTCCGTGTACTCCCGCAGGCACAGGGGGCAGAGGGGGAAGTCCACCATGGAGGTCCTCTCCCGGTCGTAGGGCAGGTCGGAGATCACCGTGAAGCGCGGTCCGCAGTCGACGCAGGTGGTGAAGGGATAGCCGTACCTCCTGTCCCGGGGGTCCAGCATCTCCCTCGCGCACTCCCCGCACACCGCCAGGTCGGGAGGGATCACGGAGGCCCCTCCCAGCCCCTCCGCCCTGCTCTCCCTCACCTCGAAGGTCCCGAACTCCCCCGTGGGGTGGGCCCACCTCACCCTCACCTCCTCCACCCTGGAGAGGGGAGGGGCCTTCTCCCTGAGGGAGGAGAGGAAGGCCTCTATCTCCTCCCTTCCCCCCTCCACCACGATCTGTACCCCCGCATCTCCCATGTTCCTCACGAAGCCCTTCAGGCCGTGGGCGCGGGCCAGCCTGTAGACGAAGGGCCTGAAGCCCACTCCCTGGACCACTCCCGTGACCCCCACTTCCGCCCTGGAGAGACCCATCCCCTCAGCCCCTCAGGTACTCCTCCAGCGCCCTCTCCGCGTCGGAGGCGAAGGAGGTCCTGAGCAGCCTGTCCACATCGCCCAGCGCCTCCTCCACTCCCGGATCGTACCTCACCCTTCCCAGGAGGCGCACGCCCTTCCAGGGGGAGGAAGAGGAGGAGAAGTTTTCCACCACTCCGGCTATCCTGGCCCCCGCCATCCTCAGGCCCTCCACCATCCTCCCCACGCTCTCCCTGGAGAGCCTGGAGGGTGTGGAGACCACCAGGAACTCGGTTCCCTTCGCGAGCCTGAGGAGCTCCAGGAGTTCGTCCCCGCTCCCCGGGGGCATGTCGACCACCAGGTAGTCCAGCCTGCCCCAGCGGGCGGTGGAGAGGAGGTCCAGGAGGGAGGAGGCGATGCCCCCCTTCCTCAGGAGCAGGGGCCTCTCGCCCGAGAAGTGGACCACGGAGAGGAACCTCAGCCCGTGGACCTCCGCCGGCACCAGGCCCCTCTCCTCCGCGATCCTCCCGGTCTCCCCCAGGATGAGGTGCGCGGAGGGGCTGTGGAAGTCCAGGTCCAGGAGCCCCGTGCGGTATCCCTTCCTGGAGAGGAGGAGGGCCAGCGTGGTGGAGAGGAGGCTCTTCCCCACCCCACCCTTGCAGCTCACCACGGAGAGGACGGTCCCCACCTCCGACAGCCTTCTCCTGGCCGCGGCCTCCCTCGGGTCTATCTTTCGATCTCCAGCGAGCTCACCCATATCCCTCTCCCTCCCTTGATCTCCAGGTCCACGCTGCCGCACCGGGGGCACTTCAGGAAGAGGGGCAGGAGGTCGGGCAGGAAGTGCAGGGCCTCCTCTTCCCCGCTCCCCCTCTCAGGGAACCACTCGAAGCCGCAGCTCCTGCAGCCCACCCTCCCCTTCTCCCTCTCCACCCTCACTTCGGCTCCCTCCAGCATGGTCCCCCTGGAGAGCTCCCCCAGGGCGAACCTGAGCAGCTCCTCCTCCACCCCCTGGATCTCCCCCAGGATGAGCCTGAAGCCCGTGATCCTCTTCGCCCCCTCCCTCCTCCCCCTCTCCAGGAGGGCCTCCACTATTCCCTCCGCTATGGCCCACTCGTGCATCCGGATTGAGGGAGGGCCCGGGACTAAAAACCTTTTTTCCCGAGCGCGGAAGAGGAGGTGGCTTGACCGAGAGAGTGACGATGGCCCACGGTGCTGGCGGGACCGCCATGAGGGAGCTCATCAGGCAGCTCGTCGTGGGTGAGCTGGGCGGGAGCGGTGCGGAGGTACCGCTGGAGGCCCTCGACGACTCCTCCGTGGTCAACGACATAGCGCTCCACTCCGACTCCTCCACGGTGAAGCCCCTCTTCTTCCCCGGGGGGGACATAGGGAGGCTGGCGGTCTCCGGGACGGTGAACGACCTGGCCGTGATAGGGGCGAGGCCCCTGGCCCTCACGTGCGGCCTGATCCTTGAAGAGGGTTTCCCCCTTGAGGACCTGCGCAGGATCCTGAGGAGCGCCTCGGAGACCTGCAGGGAGGCCGGGGTCCACATCATAGCGGGGGACACGAAGGTGATGGAGAGGGGTGCCCTGGACCAGCTGGTGATCAACACCTCCGGGATAGGGGTGAGGGGGGAGGAGCTGGAGCACAACCTGGAGGAGGTGAGGAAGCACAGGAGGATGGAGAGCAGGTGGCTGCTGGACTCCAACCTGAGGCCAGGGGACAAGGTCCTCGTTTCGGGAACGGTGGGGGATCACGGGGTGGCCATCCTCTCCGCCAGGGAGGGCTACGGGTTCGAGACGGAGGTGAAGTCCGATGTCGCTCCCCTGAACCACATGATAAGGGAGGTGCTGGAGGTGGGAGGGGTGGTGGCCATGAAGGACCCCACCAGGGGGGGCCTCTCCAACGCCCTCAACGAGTGGAGCGAGAAGTCCGGGGTGGGCATCCTGCTCTGGGAGGAAAGGATACCCGTGAGGGAGGGTGTGAGGGCGGCCTGCGAGATGCTGGGGGTGGACCCCCTCGAGATGGCCAACGAGGGGAAGGTCGTGATAGGGGTGGTGCCGCAGAAGGCGGAGGAGGTGCTGGAGGCCCTCAGGTCGACGAAGCTGGGGAGGGAGGCGGAGCTGATAGGGGAGGTCACGGACCAGTTCAGGGAGGTGGTGATGGAGACCTCTCCTGGAGGAAGGAGGATCCTGCCTCCGCCGTACGGGGATCCCGTCCCCAGGATCTGCTGACCGCGGTTCAGGGGAGCTGGGTGGGCTCCAGCAGCCTGTTGTCCATCCTGCGCACCAGCGTGACCCACTCGGGCATGAGCTCCTGCCACTCCCTGGAGCCCAGGAAGTCCGCCCAGAACTCCTCCCTCTTCTCCCTGGTCTCGAAGGCCAGCATGTAGGTGACCTCTTCCTCCTCCACCACCCTGGCTTCCCCGTCCAGGTCCACCACCTCCCTGTGCCTCGTCACCCAGTGCCCCACCGGCTCCCCCCTTCCGCTGAGCTTCTCCGCTCCCAGGGGCATGGCCTTGTCCCTGTAGAAGAGGAGGAACTCCCGCAGCTTTCCGGGCCTCACGGTGTAGCTCCTCAGCTCGTAGATCAAACCATCCCCCCCGGAGGCTTCGGGGGCCCTATCCCCCTCCCCGCCAGGATGCCTCCGTCTATCACCAGGGTGATGCCGGTCACGTAGGAGGCTTCGTCCGAGGCCAGGTAGAGGGCCCCGTAGGCCGCGTCCCAGGCCGTGCCCAGGCGCCCGAGGGGGGTCATCCACTCCAGGATCTTCCTGCGCTCCTCCGTCATGATGGGTGCCACCATCGGCGTGTCCAGGAAGCCCGGTGCTATGCAGTTCACCCTGATGTGGTGCTCCGCCAGGTCTATGGCCATGCTCCTGGTCATGTTGATGATGGCGGCCTTCGTGGTGGAGTAGGTGAGGCTGGGGTGCCCCGTAAGCCCCGCCGCCGAGGAGGTGTTGATGATCACCCCCCCTCCCCCCTTGATCATGTGGGGGACGGCGTACTTCGACATCAGGAAGATGCTCTTCAGGTTGGTGGTCACCACCGCGTCCCAGTCCTCCTCGGTCGTGTCCAGGAGCCCGAAGGGCGTGGCTATCCCCACCACGTTGTGCAGGATGTCGAGCTTCCCGTAGGTGGAGACCGCCGTTTCCACGATCCTCCTCGCGTCCTCGCTCCTGGTGAAGTCCCCCTGCACCACGATGCCCTCCCCGCCCTTCTCCCTGACCATCCTCAGGGTCTCCTCCGCCGCGCTCTCGCTTAGGTCGGCGCACACCACCCTGGCCCCCTCCTGGGCGAAGAGAATGGAGGTGGCCCTTCCGATCCCGATCCCAGGTCCGCTGGAACCCGCTCCCGCGATCAGGGCTACCTTGCCCTTTAGTCTCATCCTCCCGTGTAGAAGTGGCCTTTGCCCCTCTTACCGCTTTCGACTAGAAGTCCACCCTCTTCCCCTCGTAGGCGTAGAGGAAGAGCCTGCGGCAGTCCGCGTCCTCGGGCACCCTGGGGCTGGTGAAGATCCCCGTGCTCTGCATGGCCTTCCTCACCAGCTCCTCCAGCCTCCCCTCGAACTCCTCCCTCTTTATCCCCAGCTCCTTCACGGAGAGGGGCTCCCCCAACCTCCTTATCAGCCCCCTCACCTCCTCCAGCAGCCTCCCGGCCGCCTCCTCCTCGGAGGCGCACCTGAGGCCCGCCGCCCAGGCCAGCTCCGCCAGCTTTCCCTTCACGGTGGGTGCCGCGTACTCCAGCCCGTAGGGGAGGAAGAGCCCCACCGTCCTCCCGTGGGGGATGTGGAAGACCGCCCCCAGGGAGTGCCCCATCGCGTGGATGAGCCCTATCTGGGAGTTGGAGAAGGCCATGCCCGCCATGGTGGCGGCCACGTGCATCCTGTCCCTGGCCTCCAGGTCGCTGCCGTTGGCGTGGGCCCTGGGCAGGTAGGTGAAGACCAGCTGGATGGCCTTGAAGGCCAGGGCGTCGGAGAAGGGATTGCTCCACTGCGAGAGGTAGGCCTCGAAGGCGTGGGCGAGCACGTCCATCCCCGTGCTGGAGGTCAGGGAGGGAGGCATCCTGGAGGCCAGCTTGGGGTCCACGATGGAGAGGTCAGGCAGGATCTCCCTGGAGGCCAGCTCGATCTTGAACTCCTCCTCTCTGCTGGTGATCACGGAGGCCCAGGTGGCGTCGGACCCCGTGCCGCTGGTGGTGGGGATGCAGGCGAGCCTGGCCTTCTTCCTGAGCCCCAGCTCCGTCATGGGGGTGATGTCCTCGATCCTCAGGTCCGGCCTCTCGTACATGACCCAGATGGCCTTGGCCGCGTCCATGCAGGATCCTCCGCCCAGCCCCACGAACCAGTCGGGGGAGAACTCCCTGGCCTTCTCCGCCCCCCTCATCACGGTTTCCTTGGAGGGCTCGGGCTCCACTTCGTCGAAGACCAGCACCTCCATCCCGTTCTTCCTCAGACGCTGGACGACCTCCTCCACGAAGCCGAGCTTCTGGATGGTCTGGTCCGTCACCACCATGGCCCTGCTTCCCTTCACCGTTTCCAGGGCATCCAGCGCGTCCTCACCGAAGGCGACCCTGGGAGCCAGGAACCACCACACCGGTATCTTGGGTTCTCAGCGCGCGTTCATAAAAAGTTTTGTCACAGAGCCCACCGGCGGGAGCCGCAGAATCCCTTTCGGGTCGCCCGGAGCCCCCGAAAGGTCCCGTGTTTTTGACAATCAATATAAGGAAAGAGGCCCCTATTTTATAAAGATGGTCGTGAAAAAGGGGGGCAAGAAGCCGGATCCCTTCGGTAAGAATCCGGCTCTGAAGGAGTTCGTCAAAAGGGTGGCGGGGAACCACGGGCTCCTCATCCTCTCCAAGCTTTGGGGGAAGCAGCTGACGGACGAGGAGCTGGCGAAGCTGACCCGCCTCAGGGTCAACCTAGTCAGGAAAATCCTCTACGACCTTTACGAGAACAGGGTGGTCAACTACCACCGCTTCAGGAACGAGGACAACGGCTGGTACATCTACCGGTGGTACGTGGAAACCGAAGGGGCGCTGGAGAACCTACAGTCCATCCGGCAGGAGCTCCTCAGGAAGCTGGAGGAGAGACTGGAGTACGAGCGCAGCCACATGTTCTTCGCCTGCAAGAATGAGTGCCCGAGGATGACCTTCGAGGAGGCCTCGGAGCGGGAGTTCAAGTGCCCCCACTGCGGCGAGCAGGTGGACTTCGTGGACAACAAAGAGGTGATAGCGAGCCTGGAGGCCCAGATAGCGGAGCTCAGGCGTCAGTGGGGTGAAGGACTTCAGGCCAACTCGTGAGGAAGCCCTCTCCCTCCTGAGGGCCGCTGGATGCGGGGAGAGGGTGGTGAGGCACTGTTTGGCGGTGGAGAGGAAGGCCGTGAAGCTGGCCGATTTGGTGGGGGAGAACGGGGTGAGGGTGGACAGGGAGCTGGTGTCGCTGGGGGCCCTGCTGCACGACGTGGGCAGGGCGGTCACCCACGGGATAAGGCACGGGGTGGAGGGCGGCAGGATCCTCAGGGAGAGGGGCCTCCCGGAACTGGCCCGCTTCGCCGAGAACCACCTGGGCGCGGGGATACCGAGGGAGGAGGCGAGGGAGCTGGGCCTCCCCGACAGGGACTTCCTCCCCCTCACGGTGGAGGAGAAGCTGGTCGCGTACGCGGACAAGGTGATGGAGGGGGAGGAGGAGGTGGAGTTCGAGCGAATCCTGAGGAGGTTCGAGGGGGAGCTGGGCCCTCACCATCCCGCCCTGGATCGCCTCAGAAAGCTTCAAGAAGAGATCCTGAGAATGACGGGGGGGAGAGGTTGAAGTACAGGGTGAAGAACCTCCGCCTGGCCCCCAGGGGAGCGGCGGCGGTGGAGTGGGTCAGGGAGCACATGCCGGTGCTGGGGGAGATCAGGAGGGAGTTCTCCCGCACCAGGCCCCTGAGGGGTCTGAGGGTGGGGGCCGCCCTGCACGTGGAGGCGAAGACCGCCGTGCTGGCCCTCACCCTGAAGGAGGGCGGGGCGGAGGTCTCCCTGGCCGGGTGCAATCCCCTCTCCACCAAGGACGAGGTGGCGGCGGCCCTGGTGAAGGAGGGGGTGAGCGTGTACGCCTGGAGGGGGGAGGGGCAGAGGGACTACTACCAGAACCTGAGGAGGGTAATCGCCGACCGCCCGCAGCTCGTGATAGACGACGGGGGGGACCTCATCTCCGAGCTGCACTCGGGGGAGCCGGGGGGTGTGAGGGGGGGGTGCGAGGAGACCACCACGGGCGTCCACAGGCTCAGGGCCATGGAGGCGGGCGGGAAGCTCAGGTTCCCCGTGATCGCCGTGAACGACTCGCCCACCAAGAGGCTCTTCGACAACCGCTTCGGGACCGCGGAGTCCACCCTGCAGGCCCTCATGTCCCTGACCAACACCCAGATAGGTGGCAAGAGGGTGGTGGTGGTGGGCTACGGCCACGTGGGGAGGGGGATAGCTTCACGCGCGAAGGGGCTGGGGGCGGTGGTCACGGTGGTCGAAACCGACCCCGTGAGGGCCCTGGAGGCCGCCATGGACGGCTTCCTGGTGAAGACCCTGGAGGAGGCCTGCGAGTACGGTGAGATCTTCATCACCGCCACGGGCAGCTTCCACGTGATCAGGGGGGAGCACCTGAGGGAGATGAGGGACGGGGCCCTCCTGTGCAACGCGGGTCACTTCAACGTGGAGATAGACCTGGAGGCCCTGCAGAGACTGGCGGTGCGCAGGAAGGAAATAATGGAGGACGTGGAGGAGTTCAGGCTGAGGGACGGCAGGCGCCTGTACCTGCTGGCGGGGGGAAGGCTGGTCAACCTGGCGGGCAGGCGCTCCCTGGGGCACCCGATGGAGATCATGGACCTGAGCTTCTCCCTGCAGGCCCTCAGCCTGGCCTACCTGGCCGCCCATGCCGGGGAGCTGAAGCCCGGCGTGCACGAGGTGCCGGAGGAGATAGACAGGAGGGTGGCGGAGCTCAAGCTGAAGAAGATGGGGATAAGGCTGGAGAAGCAGACGGAGGAGCAGCGCAGGTACCTGCGGTCCTGGGAGGTGGGCACCTAGGGGAGCTTGTAGACCAGGTCCTTCTCCCTGACCCTCTGTGCCACCTTCAATCCAACCGACTGTCCTGCCCCAGCCGACTGGACGTTCTGGTGTTCGATCTGCATGGACTCCACCACCTGCTGGAGGTTGGTGGTGGGTCCTTCGATCGAGATCCTGTCACCCACCTTCAGCTCTCCCGAGAGGTCCACCACGGCCACCCCTATCTTGGTGAAGTAATGGCTCACCTTCCCCACGAGTTTCTTCTCCATTCCCCTCACCCTTCCTCGGGCGGGGAGCTTTTAACCCTACCGCCGGGCCCTGATATTTACTCCCGGCGGGAAGTGGAGGGAGGAGGGACTTGGAGCTGCTGGAGCTGATGAGGAGGCTGGGGGAGCTGAAGGATACGGCCAGGAGGGGGTGGGTGGTGAGAGGAGTCCCTCCGGAGAGGGCGGAGGACGTGGCCCAGCACTCCTTCGAGGTTTGCTCCCTCTCCCTCCTCCTCTCCCTCGAGCTGGAGGAGGGGGGGAGGAGGTTGGACGTGGGGAAGGTCCTGGCCATGGCCGTGGTGCACGACTGGCCCGAGGCCATAACGGGGGACAGGCTGCCCTCCTCCCCGGGGAAGAGGGAGGCCGAGGAGAGGGCGCTGGTGAAGATGGTGGGTGACCGGGCCTGGGGAAGGAGGGTCGTGAGCCTGTGGAGGGAGTATGCGGAGGGGAGGACGCTTGAGGCCAGGGTGGTGCACTTCGCCGACGGGCTCTCCGTCCTCCTGCAGTGCCTGAGGTGCGGAGGGGGGAGGGTCCCGTCCCGCCTGGAGGACCTGTGGGGTGGTGTGGAGGAGAGGCTCAGGGGCCTCCTCCGCGGTCTCCCCGAGCTCTCCGGCCTTTTTTCCCAGCTGAGGGAGCTCGGTCCTCCAGCAACCTCCCGTACCTCCTCCTCACCCACTCCTCCACCTCCCTCCCCGGGAGGTCGGTCGGGAGGGGGGGCGAGGGGGGAAAGGGGCGCAGGAGGGAGAGGAGCTTCGCCACGAGGGGAAGGTAGAGGAGGAGCAGGCAGACCGTCCCGAGTCCAGGGAGCCCGGCCATCTCCCCCGTCGCCAGGGAGGCGCAGGAGACGGCCAGGCCGGACCCGGTGATCACCAGGAGGGTCCTGTTCCTGTGCCGCCGGTAGGAGGTGAGGGCGCGTCCCCCCAGGCCCATCACCACCGCTTCGAGCCCCAGGAAGGGAGAGCCCAGGAGCAGCAGGAGGTGGAGGGTGCTCACCCCTTTCCCTCCGAGGGACAGACGCCTGCCAGGGGGCATTCCCTGCACCTGGGGTAGCGGGGGAGGCACACCTCCCTCCCGAAGAGCACCAGCCCCCTGTTGATCAGGTGCCACTTCTCCACGGGGAAGAGCCGCTGGAGGGTTTCCCTCACCTCCTCCAGCCCGGCCTCCTTCCTCACCAGTCCCAGCCTCTTGCTTATCCGGTTCACGTGCGTGTCCACCGGTATGGCGGGCTTGCCCAGGCCGTAGCACAGGACCACGTCGGCGGTCTTGGGCCCCACCCCCGGGAGCTCCATCAGGGCCTCCCTCGTCCCTGGGACCTTTCCCCCGTGTCTCTCCAGGAGGAGCCTCGCCGTCTCCCTCAGGCGTCTGGCCTTCTGGTCCGCCAGCCCCACCCCCCTGATCAGCTTCTTCAGCCTGGGGAGGGGGAGGGAGGAGAGCTCCTCCGGGGTGGAGGCCACGGAGAGGAGGGAGCGGGAGGCCCTCTCGGTGTTCTCCTCCCTCGTGCGCTGGGAGAGGATGCAGGAGACCAGCACGTGGAAGGGGTCGGAGTACCACCTTTCCCTGATCCTCTCGCCGTACCTCTCCTCCAGCATCCCGAGGAGCCTCTCCCTCACCCCAGCAGCTCGCATATCCTCTTGGCCAGCGCGTGGTAGCACATGTCCACCCCCGCCTTTCCCGTCACCACGTTGAGCACGTAGTCCTTGCAGCTGCACATCGAGCGCACCACCTCGTACTCGTCCGTCTCCCCCCTCACGAACCACCTCCTCCCCCTCCTCACCACCCTCCCCCCCTTCACCGCCTCCAGGGCGTGCTTCCCCCTCTTCCCGTACAGCCTCACCACCTCCTCCTCCAGCTCGGGGGTGAGCCTCCCCTCCTCCTGGAGCCTGGAGAAGAGCCTGTCCCTCCTCTCCCTGAACTCCTCCCCCCCCCCCCCCCCCCCCCCCCCCCCCCTCCCCCCCCCCCCCCCCCCCCCCCCCCCCCCCCCCCCCCCCCCCCCCCCCCCCCCCCCCCCCCCTCTCCACCCTCAGTTTCTCCCCCGTCCTGATCCTCCCCAGCACCTTCGGGTCCCCCCTCACCCTCCCCACCACGTTCACGGGGCTGTAGGCCACGGGTTTCTCATCCTTGCTCGCGGGGGTGGGCCCGAAGAAGAGGCACAGGCACCTGCCCTCGGGCCAGTAGGCCACCTCCCCCACCTCCACCTCCCTGCGTCCCTTCTCCTCCCCCACCTCCACCGGGATCTCGAAGTAGACCTCCTCCCCCCACCTGCGCGCCGTGCCCTCGAAGGGAAGGGCCTTCCACAGGGCCTCCTCCGTGAGCGGGTTCTCCCCCGTGAGCTCCACCTCCACCTCCCCCGCCGAGGCCGTCCTGATCCTGAGCAGGCGCATCCCCTCTCTAGGGAGGGAGGGACTTTCCCCCTTGCGGTCCCGGAAAAAGGCTTATTATAGCGCGTGTAGACGGGGTTAGGTCGAAATGGAGCCCGTGCTCTCCCTGGTGCTCGCGTCCGTGCTGCTGGCCTTCCTCTACGTCGTGTACGCGGTTTGGAGGGTCCTGCGGGAGGACGAGGGGACGGAGAGGATGGCGGAGATCGCCGGGTACATCAGGGAGGGTGCCGGGGCCTACATGAGGAAGCAGTACACGATCATCGCGGTCGTGGTCGCGGTCCTGACCGCGGTCCTCTTCCTCCTCCTCAACTGGAGGATGGCCCTCTCCTACCTGGTGGGGGCGGGCTGCTCCTCGCTCACGGGCTTCGTGGGCCTCCACACCGCCATCAGGAGCAACGCCAGGACCGCCAACGCCGCCAGGGGGGAGGGAATAGGGAAGGCCCTCTCCCTGGCCTTCAGGGGGGGAAGCGTCCTGGGGATGGGCGTGGTGGGGGTGGGCCTGCTGGGGGTCACCCTCCTGGCCCTCGCTTACGGGGGGACGGACCCTGGCAGGATGGTGGAGGCCCTGAAGGACGTGATCGGGTTCAGCTTCGGGGCCAGCACCGTGGCCCTCTTCGCCAGGGTGGGGGGAGGGATCTACACGAAGTCCGCCGACATAGGGGCGGACCTGGTGGGGAAGGTCGAGGAGAAGATCCCCGAGGACGACCCCAGGAACCCTGGCGTGATCGCCGACAACGTGGGGGACAACGTGGGTGACGTGGCCGGGATGGGGGCGGACCTCTTCGAGTCCTACGTCGGTTCCATCGTTTCCGCCATGGCCCTGGGAGCCATCCTCTACACCACCGAGGAAAGGGTGCTCCTTCCCCTCCTCATCTCCTCCCTCGGCATCCTCTCCTCCCTGCTGGCCTGCTTCTCCGTGAGGGGGGATCCCGGCAGGGCCCTCACGCGTTCCTCCCTCCTCGCCACCCTCCTCACCCTACTCCTTTCCCTCTTCGCCACCCGCTGGCTGCTCGGGGAGGGATGGGAGGGGCCCTTCCTGGCCGTGGTGAGCGGTCTGCTGGTGGGGGTGGTGGTGGGTGAGACCTCGGACTACTTCACCTCCAAGGACAGGCGCCCGGCCCGCAGGGTGGCGGAGGCGGCCAGGGCGGGGGCGGCGCTGGACATCCTGGAGGGCTTCTCCATGGGGTGGTTCAGCACCTTCGTCCCCGTGATCTCGATAGCCGTGGCAGGTCTGGCAGCCTACCTGGCCGCCGGCTTCTACGGCGTGGCCCTCTCCGCCGTGGGCATGCTCTCCGTGGCGGGGGTGATCGTGGCAGCCGATGCCTACGGCCCCATCACCGACAACGCGGCGGGGATAGCGGAGCAGGCGGGCCTTCCCGGGAAGGTGAGGAAGGTCACGGACAGGCTGGACTCCGTCGGGAACACCATGAAGTCCATCTGCAAGGGCTTCGCCATAGGCTCCGCCGCCCTGACCGCCATCGCCTTCTTCTTCACCCTCACCCAGCTCGGGGAGTTCCAGGACTACGCCGCGGGGGCGGGTGGTCTGGACAGGGTCCTGAGCCTGGTGAACGCCCACACCTTCGCGGGCCTGCTGATAGGGATCGCCGTCCCCGCCTTCTTCACCGCCCTGGTGGTGCTGGCCGTGAGCGGTGGGGCCTTCAAGCTGGTGGACGAGATCAGGAGGCAGTTCAGGGAGATCCCCGGGCTCATGAAGGGGAAGGCCAAGCCCGACTACGCCCGCTGCGTCTCCATGGCCACCGGCAACGCCCTCAGGAACCTCCTCCTGCCCGGGATCCTGGCCATCCTCTTCCCGCCCGTGATCCTGCTGCTGATGGGGCCCGAGGCCCTGGTGGGCTTCCTGGCGGGGGCCATAGGCTCCGGCCTGCTCCTCGGCATGTTCCAGGGGAACGTGGGGAACACCTGGGACAACGCCAAGAAGTACGTGGAGGAGGGCCACCTGGGAGGGAAGGGTAGCCCGACCCACGCGGCGGCCGTCACCGGGGACACCGTCGGGGACCCCATGAAGGACGCCTCTGGTCCCTCCATCAACATCTTCCTGAAGCTCATGACGGTGAGCGCGCTGGTCTTCTCCCCCGCCATCCTCCCCCACCTGCCCCTCCTCTGAGGCACCTCTGGGTTTTTGAGGGGTGCGGAGAAAGGAAGAGGGGAGCTTGGAGCTCAGGGTAGGGAAGGCCGTCCTCAGGCTGGTGCAGGGCGACATCACGGAGCAGGAGACGGAGGCCATCGTGAACGCGGCCAATCCCAGCCTGATGGGAGGCGGGGGGGTGGACGGGGCCATCCACCGCAAGGGCGGGCCCACCATCAGGGAGGAGTGCGCCAGGATAAGGGAGAGGGAGTGGCCCGACGGCCTGCCGGTGGGGGAGGCCGTGATCACCTCGGGGGGGCGCCTGAAGGCCAGGTACGTGATCCACACGGTGGGCCCCATCTGGAGGGGGGGTAACAAGAGGGAGCCCCAGATGCTGGCGAGGGCCTACAGGAGCTGCCTGCAGCTGGCGGTCTCCAGGGGCATAAGGAGGCTCTCCTTCCCCTCCATAAGCACGGGGGCCTACGGGTATCCGGTGGAGAAGGCCAGCAGGGTGGCCCTCCGGACCGTGAAGGAGTTCCTGGAGAAGGAGGACAGGCTGGAGGAGGTGAGGTTCGTGCTCTTCACGGAGGGCGATCTGAAGGTTTACGAGGAGGCCGCCAGGGAGCTCTTTCCGGGCTGAGCCTCCGGACGGCCGGATGCATGGAGCTCAGGGAGAGGCTGGCGAGGGAGGGAATAAGGCTGAGCAGGAGGTACGGCCAGCACCTGGTCGTGGACCGGGGGCTGCTCCAGCGGATGGTGGACTACGCGGAGGTCTCCGGGAGGGACACGGTGCTGGAGGTGGGGGCGGGAACGGGGGGCCTCACCCTCCTGCTGGCGAGGAGGGCCGGGGAGGTGATCGCCGTGGAGAGGGACCCCAGGCTGGTCTCCCTCCTCCGGAGGGCGCTGGAGGAGGAGGGTTGCGGTAACGTGAGGATCCTGAGGGGTGACGTGCTGAGGCTCCCCCTCCCCCCCTTCAACAAGGTGGTCTCCAACCTCCCCTACTCCATCTCCTCCGACCTCACCTTCAGGCTGCTGGAGGAAGACTTCGAGGTGGCCGTGCTCATGTACCAGCTCGAGTTCGCCCGCAGGCTGGTGGCGAGGCCTGGGTCGGAGGAGTACGGCCGCCTCACCGTGAGCACCTTCCGCCGGGCGGAGGTGGAGATCCTGGAGGAGGTGCCGCCCTCGTCCTTCTTTCCCCGCCCGAAGGTGAGGTCGGCCGTGGTCAGGCTGAGGCCCAGGAAGACCCCGCCCTTCAGGGTGGAGGACGAGGAGAGGTTCCAGAGGGTGCTGAGGGTGCTCTTCCACCACCCCAGGCAGAAGGTGAGGAACGCCCTCTACCACTCCTTCACGGAGCTCTTCCCCAGGGCGAACCTGGACAAGCGCGGCAGGAGGGAGGTGCTGGAGGCGCACGTGCCCGGGGAGCTGGCGGAGGCCAGGGCGAAGGAGCTTCC
Organism: Hadarchaeales archaeon (SeqCode); assembly: GCA_038851755.1. Classification (GTDB taxonomy): domain Archaea; phylum Hadarchaeota; class Hadarchaeia; order Hadarchaeales; family WYZ-LMO6; genus WYZ-LMO6. The sequence continues at coordinate 112,367 of JAWCKR010000002.1, forward strand.
TCCGGAGGAGCTCGCCCGCCTCTCCGACCTGCTGGGTGGGCTGGAGAGGGAGCTACACCGTCCTCCCCAGAAAGTCCAGCAGGGCTGAGTTGAAGGAGGCGGGGTCCTCCACCATGGAGAGGTGGCCCACCTCCCTGAGGATCACCAGCGAGGAGCCCTGGATGTGCTGGTGGAGGTACTCGTGGTACCAGACGGGGGTGAGCATGTCCTCGGTCCCGCCCAGGATCAGGGTGGGCTTTTTGATCTCGGAGAGCCTGCTCCTGCAGTCGAAGGCGTTGCAGGCCTCGAAGTCCGCCACCCCCACCTCCGGCCTCGTGCCCTCCATCTCCAGCTTCAGCCCCTCCAGCTCCGCATCCCTCCTCCTTCCCTTCCTCCCGAGCATGCTCTTCCATCCCACCTCCAGGGCCCCCCTGAAGTTCTCCCTGAGCATCTCCAGGAGGAGGGGCGAGACACCGAGCTTGGCGCCCGTGTTGGCCAGCACCAGCGATTTGACCTTTTCGGGGTGGTCGAGGGCGAGCTGAAGGGCCACGGCCCCTCCCATGGAGTGGCCCACCACCACCGCCTCTTCGGTTCCCAGGGCCTCCATCATCCCCGCCACCACCTCCGCATACCCTTTGATGGAGGCTTCCGGAAGGGGGTCCGAACCGCCGTGCCCCGGCAGGTCGGGTGCGATCGCCAGGTACTTCCCCCTGAGGGCCTCCAGCTGCGGCCTCCAGAGGGAATGGGTGAGGATGGCGCCGTGTAGCAGGTACACGGGGAAGCCTTCTCCATCCCTCTCGTAGAAAACCTTCAAGCCGCCGACTTCCTGGTGGGGCACACCCCCAACCCCCTACTCCCTTCGCCTTCCCCTTTATATGGGTTGCTCCATTTTGGAGTCCTAACATGGAAAACCAGGGAAGATTTTTACCCGGCGGGCGAAGGGGAGGAGATGAGGGTCCTGCTGGACGAGATGTACAGCGGGCTGAAGCCCTTCCTCAGGCTCCTGGGCTGGGAGGTGCGCACGGTGGAGGAGGAGGGGCTCAGGGGGGCGGAGGACGAGAGGGTGGTGGAGCAGGCGGGGAGGAGGGGACTGGTGCTGGTGACCCAGGAGCAGAGGGTCTCGGAGCTCGCGAAGCTGAGGGGCGTGCCCTGCGTGCTGGTGGGCTCCGGGGACATAGCCAGGATCGTGGACGAGAAGCTCAGGGAGCTCAGGGCTGGGCCCAGGCCCGTCCCTCCGGAGGTCCCGCCTCCCAGGCCGGCCCCCTCGATCACGAGAGGCGCACCGGTGCGCTCGGGGAGGAGGTCGGGAGAGCGCACGAGGAGAAAGGTCTCCCGTGGCCCCAGGAGAAGGTCTGGTTTCGAAAGGTGAGTCCCCCCTCCGATGCCCGGGGCGACGGGCGGTTCCTATCGTTATAATGAAAGGGCGACAGAGAGGATATTGATGAAGACCTACGCCGCGATCCAGCGGGAGGTGGACAGGTTCCTGGGCCGCAACTGGAAGGAGGTCTTCCAGGTCTGGTGGAGCTGCGTGGACGACGTGAGCAGGAGCCTGGAGGATGCGGTCTCCATGGGTTTCGGAGGGGGATCGGTGGGCATGATCCTCTACGACGCGGGGGCGAACTCGGGGAGGCAGGTCTACCGGTGGCTGAGCGGTGCCATGAAGCTGGGGGCCAAGAGCGTGAAGGAGAGGACCCTCTACACCGACGCCTTCTTCACCCGCAGCGGGATGGCCGAGGCGGTGGAGTTCCTCAGGGAGGGCGAGAAGAACATCCTGAGGTACAAGGGGGGGACCATCTTCGCCAGGAAGAAGGGCGTGATAGGGAGGAGGGTGTGCCACTACACCGCGGGCTTCATCGCGGGGGCCACGTGCCTGATCACGGGGAAGGAATATGTGGTGGAAGAGGTGAGGTGCCACTCCAACGGGGAGAGGGACTGCGACTTCTGGGTGAAGCCCTTCGCCCTGGTGAGGTAGCGGGCTGCGAAGCAGGGTGAGCGCGGGTTCCGGGGTCGGGGACGTCTCGATTAAAGGTTGGGAAAAGAGGAGATGTCCGTCCCGGTGATCTGCGAGATAAGCTCCGACAACACCGGGCTTGCCCTCGCCGACCATCTTTTTTCATTAGTTTCCTTTTGGAAACGAAATTTTTAATGTTCGTTTCCTTAGGTGAACTTATATGAGACTTAAAGAGCTTCTCGGGCTCCAAAATGAGTGGATGACTGAAAGGGTTAAGGAAGACTTGGCCCCCCTTCAGGCGCGATGTTTTCGGACAATTGAAGGGGATGATTGACACAAGACAGGTGGCTGTGGTAACGGGTCTGAGAGGGGTCGGCAAAACCACACTTTTCTACCAGCTCATCCAAGATCCGATTCAGAAGGTGGAGCCGAAGCAGATCCTCTACTTTTCCTTTGATGAGAAGGTTGAGACCTCAAAAAATATTGGATGAGTACCAGAGAATAACGGGCGTGGGATGGAAGAAGGAAAAGATCTACGCCTTCCTCGACGAGAGCCATAAACTTGAGGGCTGGGGCTCAAAGCTCAAACTGCTCTACGACGCCTTTCCAAACATAAAGTTCTTCGCTTCAGGCTCAAGCTCCGTGGAGCTGGAGAGGGAGGCATATTCAAATCTCGTCGGAAGGCACTTCCTCCTCAAGGTGGACCCCCTTTCGCTGAAGGAATTTTTCGAACTCAAAAGCGGCAAAAAGGTCGATGATTTTGAAGTATGGAGGGAGAACTCTTCCTGACATTTCCTGAATACCTGAAAAACCGTTCCCAGAAATTGTCAGGGAAGGAGACGAGAGGAGGATAATGGAGTATCTGAGGGAAAACGTGATCGGCAAGATAGTTTACCGGGGCCTGCCCAAGAAGTTCAAAAACGTCAATGAGGGCGCTTCCTAAATTAACTACATCGGGATGCTTGAGTTCTTGCGGTTTGCAAAATCTCCACCATAAGTTACTTATACTCATAGTTTTCTGAAGTATAAGCATGTACTTCGACCTCCAACCCAAGAGCAGGGTAGAGGACCTCTTCGACATGGAGGACGAGCTGGAGCGCCTCCTCTCGCTGCTCAAGGGGAGGAGGGCAGCCTTCCCCATGGTTGTGGTGAAAGGCAGGAGGAGGACGGGCAAGACCTCCCTGATAAAGACCGCCCTTACGGTGTCCGACTTGCCCCACGCCCTCCTCGATGGGATGGCATTCTCAGAAATGCCCAGGATAAAAAAGCGGAGCCTCCTGAGGTTCATGGAGCAAGAGCTCAACAGATGCGTGAGGGAGCAGGCGAGTTGGAGAAAAAGGATGCTCGAGGTCCTACGGGGGGTGAGGTGGGTGAGGGTGGACTCGGAACCTCCTTGGGTGCATTTCGAGTGGGACAGGCCAGATCGTGAGCTTGATCCCCTCGACCTCATCCAATCCTTCAGGGAGCTCGCGGCGGAGGCACGGACCAAGTTCATTTTGGTGCTGGATGAGGCCCAGGAGTTTAAGAGGATGGTCGGCCTGAGCTTCCAGAGGCTGCTCGCCCACCTCTATGACCACGTCCATGAGATCCAAATCATCGCCAGCGGCTCCCAGGTGGGGCTCCTCCACGACTTTCTGGGCACCCATGATGCTTCCTCCCCCCTCTTCGGCAGGGGGATGGCGGAGGTCGAGGTTTCAGGGCTCCCCCCCGAAAAGGCCTTGGAGTTCCTCAAAGCAGGGTTGGAACAGGCGGGCCTTGAGGCCGATCATGCGGTGATCGGTTCCGTCGTTCAGAAATTGGGGGGGACCATCGGCTGGCTTACCCTTTTTGGAGCCAAGGCGGTGGAGGCCGGGAGGGTGTCCGATGAGGTCCTCGACTCCACGATCAAAACCGCTTCTGAGCTTGAGGCTAGAGAGTTCTCCAACTTCCTCAAGGTGAGAAAGCGTGCGAGCGGGAGGTACTTCGCGATCATGCAGGCCGCCGCTAGGATGGGGGAGGCCTCTTGGGTAAACCTCAAGAAAAGCCTGGAGGTGGAGGAGGGGAAAAAGGTGGCCGACAACATCTTCTCGAACTTGCTTCAGGAACTTGTAAAGGCGGGTTTCATTGAGAAAAGGGGGGAGGTTTATTCCATCGCAGACCCGATCATGCGGAGGGTATTTCAAGTTGGACTGGTGAGAATGCACTGATGCCCACCCTGGTGATCTACGACATAAGCTCCGACGAGAGCAGGACGAAGCTCGCCGACCGCCTCTTCGACTACGGCCTGCAGAGGATCCAGTACAGCGCCTTCAAGGGGGAGTTGAACGCCCACGACAGGGAGGTCCTGGTGAAGGAGCTTCCGAAGTTCATAGGGGGGGAGAGAGACTCGATCTACGTCATACCCCTGTGCGAGCGCTGCGCCAGGCTGTGCAGGATAGTCTCCGAGAAGCCTGTCCCCTCCCTCGTGGAGGAGGACAGGGTAAAGCTCGTGTGAGGGAAAGGGAAAAAGGTCCGAAGGGCGAGCTTTAGGGGAGGCCAGTGGTGTTCTTCCTCTCCGCCCAGGAACACAAGCTCCTCCTCAACCGCGTCCTCCCCCTGGCGAGGGAGGTGGGCGTGACCCAGGAGCTGAGGGGATGGAACTGGTGGAGGGAACCGCTGAAGCCCTACTACCCGGAGCGCATCTCCATGTTCTCCGTCTGCGGGAAGTTCTGTCCCACGGGCAGGGACGTCTACCTGATGTACGTGGAGAAAAAGCAGGGGAAGCCCACGCAGGAGATCCTGCTGGGGGCCATGGCCCACAACCTGCTGGAGCACCTCTTCGGGTCCTGCAGGCAGGGGAGGTTCGACCTGGGCTTCGAGGAGTGGTGGAAGGGGGAGCTGGGGAGGAGGGGGGAGGTGGAGAACGCCGGGGCCCTCCGCTCCTGCCTGGAGCCCCTCTGGGAGCTGGTGCTGAGCCAGGCCAGGGCCGCCTACCTGGAAACGAGGGCCGCCCACCCGTACGCGGACGAGCCCCACGTGCTGGCGGTGGCCCTCCCCTTCCTGGTGGAGCACAAGCTGGACGGGAGGCTGCTGGGCCTGAGCGGTACCCTGAGCGTGGACTGCTACGACTACCTCAGGCACCTCATCTTCGACGTGAAGGTGGGAGGGCCCCCCCGGGACTTCTACCGCCTCTACCCCACCGGTTACGCCCTGGTCTTCGAGAGCCTGTACGAGGTGCCCGTGGACGTGGGGTGCTCCGTCCACGTGGGCTTCAGGAACGGGAGGGTGGTGGTGAATCGGGACCTCTTCTTCATCAACGATGACCTGAGGAACTGGTGGTTGGAGGAGAGGGACAGGAAGCTGGAGCTGGTGGCGCAGAGGAGGGACCCGGGCAGGCCGGCGGAGTGCAGGCAGAGCTGTCTCTTCTCGGAGGTGTGCGCATGAGGCTGGTGGTGGACGGCTTCGGGAAGTTCGTGGGGAGGAAGGGAGAGACCATAGTGGTGAGGGAGAACGGGAAGACCGTGGCGCGCCTCCAGCCCCAGGAGCTGGAGCAGGTGATCATCTCGGGGAAGGGAGCGGTGAGCACGGACGCCCTGAGGCTGCTGGCGGAGCACGGGGTGGACGTGCTCATCGTGGACTTTCGGGGTGAGGTGAAGGCCAGGCTCTCCTCCCCGGAGATGAGGACGGTGAGCACGAGGAGGGAGCAGTACCTTGCGTATGGGGATGGGAGGGGAGTGGGTGTGGCCAAGGCCGTGGCAGGGGCGAAGCTGAAGAACCAGGCCGCCGTCCTCCAGACACTGGCCAAGAAGAGAGTGGAAACGGCTCCTCCTCTGGCGGGGAGGTTGCGAGCCGCGGCGGAGGAGATGGTGAAGCTCCTACCTGAGCTGGAGGCGGTGGAGGGGAAGAAGGTGGAGGAGGTGAGGGAGAGGATAATGAACCTGGAGGGGAGGGGGGCGCAGCTCTACTGGGAAGCCCTGGCGGGGATCTTCGAGGGATGGGGCTTCGAGGGGAGGAGCGGGAGATACGCCACCGATCCCGTGAACGCCATGCTGAACTACGGCTACGGGATTTTGCTGGGGGAGGTTTGGAGGGCGGTGCACTACGCCGGGCTGGATCCCTATGGGGGCTTCCTGCACGCCGACAGACCGGGCAGGCCGAGCTTGGTCCTGGATTTGATGGAGGAGTTCAGACCGCATGTGGTGGACAGGATGGTGGTGGGAATGGTGAGCAAGAGGATGGTCTCCAAGGAGGGCTTTGAGGTGGTGGACGGGGTGTGCCAGATGAGGGAGGAGGTCAGGAGGTTCTACCTCCAGGAGCTTCTCAGGAGGCTGGAAGAAGAGGTGAGGTTCGAGGACCTGAGGCTCACCTGGGGTGGGCTCTTCCTCCACCAGGCCAGGAAGCTGGCGAGGTTCCTGAGGGGTGAGCTGGGGAGGTATGAGGGGTTCTGGCAGCGCTGGTGAGATAAGTGCCTGGGAAGTATACCAGTACTTTTACTGCCCGAGGAAGCTCTACTTCATCAGGAAGCTGGGGCTGTATCCCCCGGAGAGGAAGAAGGTGGGGCTGGGGGGTGAGCAGCACGGTAGGGAGCCGGGGAGGACCGGACGCAGGAAGAGGGTCTACGGGTTTCCCCTGGAGGAGGTGGATCGGGTCCTGCACGACCTCCCCCTGGAGGACCGGGAGATGGGACTTTTCGGGAAGGCGGACACGGTGGTGAGGCTAAGGAGCGGGGAGATGGTGCCGGTCGATGTGAAGTATTCGGATTTGCCTCACGTTTCGAGGGCGTGGAGGAAGCAGATGCTGGCTTATGCCGTGCTGCTTGAGAGGGCGCTGGGGGTGAGGATCAAGAGGGGCCTCATCTACCTCCTGCCCTCCCACCGGACCTTCTGGTTGAGCATTCTACCCGAGGAGAAGGCAGCTTTGAGGAGGGATTTGGAGAGGATACGAGAGATGATAGTTTCCGATCAGGTTCCCAGGGCTGCCAGTCCAGAGCATTGCGGGTACTGTGAGGTGGCGAAGTTCTGCAAGAGAGTGTAGTTTCGGGAAAAGGCGAAAGGTTGTGAACTTCTTTATAAATCCCCCCTGCAAAAACCGAAGTTCACAAACCTGAACACAAAATCCTAAAGAATGAATAGAAAAAAGAAAAGATGAGAGGGGGGTTTCAATAAGGTGCCTCTGAAAATGAGGATTGAAAGTGGCCTCGGGCGCCAGCATAGCTTTTGGTGCCGTGGTTTCAATAAGGTGCCTCTGAAAATGAGGATTGAAAGGGAAGCCTAGATATTATTGCCCTTATTGTCATCTGGGT
>JAWCKR010000003.1:0-108344 GCA_038851755.1 Hadarchaeales archaeon (SeqCode)
ACGTGCGCTCGCAGGTGGAGCTTGGGAATCACACCGTGGATGACCTGGGCCAACCCGAGCTGGAGTTCGTCCTTCCGGAGAGGGTGGTGGTGTTCGACGGCATAAGGGGGGAGAGGATCTGCGCCGTGAACCTCCTGCCCGGCGAGGAGGGGGAGGGGGCGGAGAGGATGCTGAGGGAGATGGAGGCGGTGGAGGAAAGGGGGCCGGAGGGAGGAACGGAGGGGGCGAGGGTGAGGAGCAACGTGAGCAGGAGGGAGTTCGAGCGGATGGTGGAGGAGGCCCGCAGGTACATCCACCAGGGGGACGCCATACAGGTGGTCCTCTCCAGGAGGATGGAGCTGGTGCCTTCCCCTCCTCCGGAGGCCTTCTACTTCCGTCTGAGGAAGCTGAACCCTTCCCCCTACCTGTTCATGCTCGATTTCCCCGGTCGTACGGTGATGGGCTCGAGCCCCGAGCTCCAGGTGAAGGTGGAGGGAGGAGAGGTGAGCGTGAGGCCCATCGCGGGGACCAGGAGAAGGGGCGAGGGGGAAGAGGACGAAAGGCTGGAGGAGGAGCTGAAGTCCGACGAGAAGGAGAGGGCCGAGCACGTGATGCTCGTGGACCTGGCCAGGAACGACGTGGGGAGGGTCTCGGAGTTCGGGTCGGTGAGGGTGACGGAGTTCATGAAGGTGGAGAAGTACAGCCACGTGCAGCATCTGGTGTCCCACGTGACGGGGAAACTCCGCCCTGGCGTGGATGCCCTGGAGGCCTTCCGGGCCACCTTCCCCGCAGGCACGGTGACGGGTGCGCCCAAGGTGAGGGCGATGGAGATCATAGAGGAGCTGGAGCCCACGCGGAGGGGGATCTACGCGGGGGCGGTGGGCGTCTTCGGACCGCCTTCCCCTTCCCAGGAGCGTGGAACGGCGGACTTCGCCATAGCCATCCGCACGATGGTGGTGGAGGGGGGTAAGGGTTACGTGCAGGTGGGAGCGGGGGTGGTGGCGGACTCGGAGGGGTGGAAGGAATATCTGGAGACCAGGAACAAGGGCAGGGCCCTGCTGCTGGCGGCGGGGGTGGAGCCGTGAGGGTGCTGGTGATAGACAACATAGACTCCTTCGTTTACAACCTGGTGCAGTACCTGGGCGAGCTGGGGGCGGAGCCCGTGGTGCTCACCAACCGCTCTTCCCTGCAGGAGGTGGAGAGGGCGAGACCGGAGGCCATAGTGATCTCCCCGGGACCCAAGACCCCCTCCGACGCGGGGATCTCCGTGGAGGTGGTGAGGAGGTTCGGAGAGGAGGTCCCAGTGCTCGGCGTATGCCTGGGCCACCAGGTGATCGGCCATGCCTTCGGCGGAAAGGTGGGCCTGGCCAAGAGGATCGTGCACGGGAAGACCTCCCGGATAAGGCACGACGGGAGCGCGCTTTTCAGGGGGGTGCCCAACCCCTTCGAGGCCACCAGGTACCATTCACTGGCGGTGGAGAGGGAAAGCTTGCCTCCGGAGCTGGAGATCACGTGCGAGACCGAGGATGAGGACAGGGAGGTCATGGGGATAAGGCACAGGGAGCTTCCCGTCTTCGGGGTGCAGTTCCATCCCGAGTCCATCCTGACCGCCCACGGGAAGAGGATCCTCCGGAACTTCCTGGAGGTGGCGGAGTGAACGCCCTCCAAAGGTGCTTGGAGAAGGTCCTGCACTCCTCGCACCTCACGGAGGAAGAGGCGGTGGAGGCCATGCGGTGCCTGATGTCTGGGGAGGCGCCACCGGCCCAGGTGGCGGCCTTCCTCACCGCCCTGCGGATGAAGGGAGAGACGGTGGAAGAGCTCTCGGCCTTCGCCAGGACCATGAGGGAGTTCAGTCTGAAGGTCAGGCCGAAGGTGGACGGGAGGCTGGTGGACACGTGCGGCACGGGAGGGGACAGGATCAAGACCTTCAACATAAGCACCGTTGCGATGTTCGTGGTGGCCGGGGCGGGGGTGCCGGTGGCCAAGCACGGCAACCGCTCGGTCACCAGCAGGGCCGGAAGCGCCGACGTGCTCGAGGCCCTGGGCGCGGTCATAGACCTTCCCCCCTCCGAGGTGGAGAGATGCCTCGAGCGGGTGGGGGTGGGCTTCATGTTCGCCCCCGTCTTCCATCCGGCCATGAAGCACGTGGCCCAGGTGAGGAGGGAAATGGGCATCAGGACGGTCTTCAATGTCCTGGGACCCCTCACCAACCCCGCCGGGGCCAGGGCCCAGCTCCTGGGAGTGTTTGAGCCAGGCCTCACCGAGAAGCTGGCCATGGTTCTCAGGGAGCTGGGCTGCGAGCGGGCCATGGTGGTCCACGGCCTGGACGGCCTGGATGAATTCTCCACCCTGGGGGAGACCCAGGTCTCGGAGCTCCTGGAGGGCGAGGTGAGGACCTTCAGGGTGAGGCCCGAGGAACTGGGCCTGGAGAGGGCCAGACCCGGGGACCTGGAGGGAGGGGGACCGGTGGAGAACGCCAGGATTCTCCTGGGGGTCCTGGGAGGGGAGAGGGGGCCGAGGAGGGACATCGTCCTCCTGAACGCTTCAGCCGCCCTGGTGGTGGGGGGGAGAATCTCGGACCTCAGGGAGGGCCTGCAGCTCGGCTCGGAGGTCCTGGATTCAGGCAGGGCGCTGGAGAAGCTCAGGGAGTTCGTTAAGGCCACGGGAGGGGACCTGGGAAGGATGGAGGAGCTGGAGGGAAGGAAGTGAGCGTACTGCAGGAGATCCTGGGGGAGGTCAGGAGGGAGGTGGAGAGGAGGAAAAGGGAGAGGCCCTTCGAGGGGTTCTCCCCTCCCCGCGCGAAGAGGAGCCTGGGGGAGGGCATAAGGAGGACCAAGCTCGTTCCCCTCATAGCCGAAGTGAAGCGGGCCTCTCCCTCCCACGGGGAGATCTCCCCGCATGCCGAGCCCCTGGAGGTGGGAAGGGAGATGGTGGAGGGAGGTGCCGTGGCCCTTTCCGTGCTTACGGAGCGGAAGTACTTCGGCGGGGACCCCCTCTTCCTGCGGAGACTCAGCGTTCTGCCGGTTCCCCTCCTCTGCAAGGACTTCGTGGTCGATCCTTACCAGGTGGAGGAGGCGGCCAGGCTGGGAGCCGATGCCCTTCTCCTCATCGTAAGGGTGCTGGGGGAGGAGCTGCCCTTCTTCCTTTCCCTGGTCAGAAAGGAGGGGATGGAGGCCCTGGTGGAGGTGACGGAGGAAGAGGAGCTCGAACTGGCCCTCTCGGCGGGTGCGGAGCTGGTGGGCATCAACAACCGCGACCTGGACACCCTGGAGGTGGACCTCTCCAGGACGGAGAGGCTGGCCCCCCTGGTCCCCCGGGGCGTCACGGTGGTGAGCGAGAGCGGGATAGAGACCCCCGAAGACGTGAGGAGGGTGCTGCGTGCGGGGGCTCACGCGGTCCTGGTGGGGACCTCCCTCATGAGGGCAGAGGACGTGAGGGGGAAGGTGAGGGAGCTGGTGGAGGCCCTGGCATGAAGGGGAGGTTCGGAAGGTTCGGGGGACAGTACGTGAGCGAGGTCCTCATGCACGCGCTGGAGGAGCTGGAGGAGGCCTTCGAGAGGATCTATCCCAGTCCGGAGTTCCAGCGGGAGCTCAGCCTCCTCCTGAGGGACTACGCCGGGCGTCCCACCCCCCTCTACCACGCGAGGGGGCTGAGCGAGCTCACCGGTTGTAAGGTCTACCTGAAGAGGGAGGACCAGGTCACGGGTGGGTCCCACAAGCTCAACAACTGCCTGGGACAGGCCCTCCTCGCCAGGAGGATGGGGAAGAGCAGGCTCATCACGGAGACCGCCGCCGGGCAGCACGGCCTGGCCACGGCCATGGCGGGAAACGTGGTGGGGATGGAGGTGGAGATCTTCATGGGGGTGAAGGACATGGAGAGGCAGGCCAGCAACGTGAAGCGCATGCGCCTCTTGGGGGCGAAGGTGACCCCCGTGAGCACGGGTTCCGGGGTGCTGAAGGACGCCGTCTCCGACACCCTGAGGGAGTGGGCCAGGTGCACCAGGACCACCCACTACCTCATGGGCTCCACGGTGGGTCCTCACCCCTTCCCGGAGATCGTGGCCACCTTCCAGAGCGTGATAGGGAGGGAACTGAGGGAGCAGATCCTGGAAAGGGAGGGGAGGCTGCCCGACGCCATCGTGGCCTGCGGGAGCGGGGGGAGCAACGCCCTGGGGGCCTTCAGGGCCTTCCTGCAGGACGAGGGGGTGAGGCTCTACTTCGTGGAGGGAGGGGGGGAAGGTCTGGAGGCGGACAACAGCGCCGCGGCCTTCAGGCTGGGGAGACCTGGGGTGCTGCACGGGGCCCTCATGCAGCTCCTCCAGGACGAGCACGGTCAGGTGAAGCCCTCGAAGACCAGGGCCGCGGGGCTCAACTACCCCGGCAGGGGGCCCGAGCTCTCCCATCTCTGCGAGACCGGACGCGTGAAGGCCTGTTATGCCTTCGACAGGGAGGTCTTCGAGGCCGTGAGGACCACCTGCAGGGCCGAGGGCCTTCTCCCCGCCCTCGAGACCGCCCACGCCCTGGCCTTCCTGCTGAACCATCCCGAGGAGTTCTCCAGGGGGGAGGTGGTGGTGGTCAACTTCTCCGGGAGGGGGGACAAGGACCTGGAGACCCTCATGAGGTACTTCTATGGAGCTTGAGGAGAAGTTCGAGGAGCTGAAAGGGAAGGGGGAGGGGGCCCTCATGCCGCACGTCTACTTCGGTGACCCCTCTCCAGGGTTCTCCTTCAGGCTCATCCACACCCTGGCGGAGAGCGGGGCGGACCTGCTGGAGCTGGGCATCCCCTTCTCCGACCCCATCGCCGACGGGCCCACCTTCATAGCCGCCTGCGAGAGGGCGCTGGCGGCGGGCGTGACCCCCAGGGGGTGCCTGGAGGCCCTGAGGAGGCTGAGGGGGGAGGGTTTGCGTCTCCCCGTCCTCCTCACCACCTACTACAACGTGATCTTCTCCATGGGTTTGGGGGAGTTCTGCGCTGAGGCCGGGAGGGCAGGCGCCCAGGGCCTCATCGTGCCCGACCTCCCCGTGGAGGAGGCGGGGGAGCTGCTGGAGGCGGCGGGGAGGGAGGGCCTTCACTTGATCTTCCAGGTGGCTCCCACCACGAGCGAGAGGAGGCTGGAGAGGATCGTGGGGAGGGCCTCAGGCTTCCTCTACGTGATAGGGGTGGAGGGGGTGACGGGCGCCAGGGAGGAGGTGGAACCTTCGACGGTGGAGCTGATAAGGAGGGTGAGGAGGCGCACCTCCCTCCCTCTCCTGGCTGGCTTCGGCATCTCCCGCCCGGAGCACGTGGTTTCCCTCCTGAGGGGCGGAGCGGACGGTTGCGTGGTGGGGAGCGCCATCGCCAGGATCTACTCGGAGAGGCTGGAGGAGCCGGAGCAGACCCTTCCCGGCATCTCTCGGTTCGTGAGGTCCCTGAAGGAGGCCACCAGGTCCCCCCCGTAAACCTTCTTTTCCCGCAGGGGGAGGGGGTAGGATGGGCGTCCTGATAAAGATGTGCGGGTTCACCAGGGAGGAGGATGTGGAGAGGGCCTGCGAGCTGGGCGTGGAGCTTGTGGGCGTGATCCTCGTCCCTGGCTCCCCCAGGAGGGTTTCCTTGGAGAGGGCGAGGGAGCTCTTCAGAAAGGTGGGGGGAAGGGCGAGGACCGTGGCGGTGCTCAGGCCCGAGAGACCCGAGGAGGTGTGGGAGGTTTACCGGAGAGTGGGGCCGGAGGTCCTGCAGGTGAACCCCCTCTTCCCCCTGCGCGAGCTGGGGAGGAGGGAAGGGGGGGAACTCATCGTCACGGTTCCGGTCCCTCCCAGCCCCGGGGAGGAAGTGTGGAGGAGGGCGAGGGAGGCGGAGGAGGTGGGGGACTGCGTCCTTCTGGACACGGCGGGCCCGCTGGGAGGGGGGACGGGGGAGCCTCACGACTGGTCGGTGAGCAGGAGGGTGCGCGAGAGCCTGAGGAAGCCCGTTTTTCTGGCGGGTGGGCTCCACCCCGGTAATGTGAAGAGGGCCCTCCGGGAGGTGAGGCCTGACGGGGTGGACGTCTCCAGCGGCATAGAGGTATCCCCAGGGATAAAGGACGTGAAGCTCATGAGGGAGTTCGTGGAGGCGGTGAGGGGGTCCTCGTGAACCCTCCCGGGCGCCTTGGTCTCCGGTTTTTTCGATGACCGCTCGGAGTACCACATCCATGGGAAGGGGGTCTACGGCCCTCTCGAGCGGTGGGCTCTGGAGAGGAGGAAAAAGGTCAGAGTGGGGGGAATCCAGGTTTACATAGCTTCGGCCGAGGACACCCTCGCCCACAAGCTGCGGGTGGGTGGCGAGCAGGACCTGAAGGATGCGGAGGGAATTTTCATAAGGCAGCGCGGGAGGCTGGATATGAGGTACCTGGAGAGGGTGTGCAGGGAGATGGGAGTGTGGAGGGAGCTGGCGAAGCTGAAGAGGAGGGTGGGGAGAGGATAGGCCCTCCGGCTTTTCCCCTTTTATAGCCACCCGGAGGAGGTTAGTGATGCCCAGGCTCTTCGGGACCTTCGGGGTGAGGGGGCTGGCCAACGTCGAGCTTACCCCGGAGCTGGTCTACAGGCTGGGTCTGGCCCTGGCCACCCACCTGGGGAACCAGGGGGAGGTGGCGGTGGGGAGGGACAACCGCACCTCCTCGGAGATGCTGGAGCAGGCGGTGATCGCTGGCCTGACCTCCGGGGGATGCAGGGTCCTGAAACTGGGGATGGTGCCCACGCCCGTGTTTTCCTTCGGGGTGAAACACTTCCGGTGCTCGGCGGGGGTGATGATCACGGCCTCCCACAACCCGCCCGAGTACAATGGGGTGAAGTTCTGGGAGGCCGACGGGAGCGGTTTCTCCAGGGAAAGGGAGGGGGAGATAGAGAGGCTGCTGGAGGAGGGGAGGCTGAAGAAGGTGGGGTGGAGGGAGATAGGGGGGGTGGAGGAGGCCGACGCCCTGGAGCCCTACAGGGAGGAGGTGCTGAGGAGGGTGAAGGCCCCAGAGAGGGGGCTGAAGGTGGTGGTGGACTGCGGGAACGCCGTGGGCTCCCTGGTCGTCCCCGGGCTCCTCTCCGATCTGGGCGTGCAGGTGATCTCCCTGAACGACTATCTGGACGGTACCTACCCCTCCAGGAAGCTGGAGCCCCTGCCCGAGAACCTGACCCTCCTCTCCCGCACGGTGGCCTCCTGTGGCGCTGACCTCGGGATAGCGCTGGACGGGGACGCGGACCGCTCCGTGGTGGCCGATGAAACGGGCAGGGTGCTGATGGGGGACAGGGTCTTCGCCCTGGTGGCCAGGCACTACCTCAGGGGGAGGAGGAGGCCCAGGATCATCACCCCCGTGGCCACGAGCTCCGTCATAGACGACGTGGCCAGGGAGCTGGGAGGCGAGGTGGTGCGCACCAGGGTGGGCGAGCCAGAGATCGTGGGTGAGTTCAAGAGGAACGGTGGAGACCTCGGAGGGGAGGAGAACGGCGGCGTCATGTTCTTCGACTGGTCCATGTGCAGGGAGGGCATCTTCACCTCCCTCAAGTTCGTGGAGGCCCTGGCGGAGAGCGGGAGGAAGGCCTCGGAGTTCGATGCCACGCTCCCCCTCTACTTCCAGGTGAAGGAGAGGGTCCCCTGCCCGAACGAGCTGAAGGGGAGGGTGATGGAGGAGCTGGTGAGGGAGTTCTCCTCTCATCCGCTGGACCGGACGGATGGGCTCAAGATCCAGACGGAGGACGGCTGGCTGCTCCTCAGGCCCTCGGGGACGGAGCCCATCTTCAGGTGCTTCGCGGAGGCCAGGACGGAGGAAAGGGCGAGGGAGCTGGCGGAGCTGGGTCTCAGGAAGCTGAGGGAGGTCACGGGAAAGATGGCGGTCTGAAGAGGGTGGGCAACCCGGGTTAACCTTCCACCGATGCCACGGCTCTGCTGACCCTTCTCAGGCACTCCAGGGCGCTGTGGTAGGTGGGGAAGCCCCTGAGCCCGCACTCCGGTCCGGCGTAGGGCACCCTCTCCCTCCCGAACCTCTCCACGACCTTCCTGAGCCTTAGGGCCATCTCTCCCTCTTCCTCCAGGTACTCCTCGGCCCTCGCCCTTCCCTCCTTAATTTCCTTCCAGACCTCCCCCACCCTTTCTCCCGATCCTACCCTCTCCTCCAGCAGCCTGTCGAAGTCCGTCCTGGCTACGCTGGCTTTCAGGACCTTGTCCTTCCTCTCCAGCAGACGGGGGGTTTCTGGGGAGGAGTAGAGGGGATCCCCCACGTGGGACTCCACCGCGTCCAGGTTCTCCAGCTCCCAGAAGAGCCCGTCGGAGGTGTTGTGCAGATGGAGCAGGGTCTTCACCCCCTTCCTCCTCGCCGTCCCCAGGACCTCCTCCCAGGCCTTCAGCAGCACCTCCCTCCCCTCCGCCCCCTTGTCGAGCCTGGGATCGTCCACCCCGAAGACGGGCTCGTCCAGGGAGAGGAGTTCCACCCTGAGCCCCCTGGTCCTGAGGAGGTTCTCCGATACCATCTTGGCCAGGGGCCTGGAGAGGAGGGTGAAGAGGCTCTCGTCCCACCCCGGGAAGAGGGAAGCCAGCGTGTACGGACCGGTCACGCACACCTTCATCCTGACCTCCCCCGCCTCCTCCAGCCTGTCCCGGTGGCTGAGCAGGACCTTGAGCTCCGGCAGGACTTCCTCCCCCTGTTTCACCGAGGGCTCCTCCTCCAGCAGGTAGCCCTCCCCCCTCTTCCTCACCCCGCGCATGGGCTCCAGGAAGCTCGTGATCATGTCGGCGAACTGGGGGTAGTTGGGAAGGGTGAGTCCGCATCTCCGTTTGTCCAGGAAGGAAGAGAGCACCGTCCTCTCGAAGTACTCCGCCTCCGGCCCGCCCTCTCCCCTGGCATATTTCTTCCTTCCCTCCTCCAGCTTTTCCTCCCCTTCCGGTGGGGGCAGGCTTCCCACATCGCAGGTCTCCAGGGACCTCACCAGCTCTCCCCTCCTTTGAACTCTCCCACCATCCTTATCTTCCTCCCGCATTTCGGGCACTTCCCGTCCCTCAACCTGTACTGCAGGACGGTGAAGCCCTCCCTCTCCACCAGCAGCTCCCCGCAGGAGGGACAGTGGGTGTCCTCCGCCCCGCGCAGGGCCACGTTCCCCAGGTACACGAACTCTATCCCCTCCTCCCTGGCTATCCCCCTGGCCCTCTCCAGCGTGGCGAGGGGGGTGGGAGGCTTGTCCTGCAGACGGTAGTGGGGGAAGAACCTGCTGAAGTGGACGGGGATGTCGGGGGAGAGCTTGTTCCTCACCCACCTGCAGAACTCCCTTATCTCCTCAGGATCGTCGTTCTCCCCGGGAACGAGGAGGTAGGTGACCTCCAGGTGTTTCCCTTTCCTCGCCAGCCACTCGCAGCTCTCCAGCACGGGTCTCAGGCTGGGCACGCCGGGGAACCTGCGGTAGAACCTGTCGGTGAAGGCCTTCACGTCCACGTTGGCCGCGTCCAGGTAGGGGGAGAGCTTCTCCCAGGCGGGGAGGTTGAGGTAGCCGTTGGTCACCATCACGGTGTAGAGCCCCTCCCCCTTCGCCAGCCTGGAGACGTCGTAGCAGTACTCCCACCAGATGGAGGGTTCGTTGTAGGTGAAGGCTATGCCCGAGCATCCCGTTTCCTTCGCCCCCTCCACCGCCTCTTCCGGAGAGAGCTCCCTGGTGTAGACCTGCTCGAGCCTGCACTGGGAGAGCTCCCAGTTCTGGCAGAAGTCGCACTTGAAGTTGCATCCCACGCTGGAGAGGGAGAAGACCAGGGAGCCGGGCCAGAAGTGGTGCAGGGGCTTCTTCTCGATGGGATCGGGGTTGGCGGCGGTCACGGCGCCGTAGAGGAGGGTGTAAAGCTTCCCCCCTTCGTTCTTCCGCGCCCCGCAGAAGCCCGTCTTTCCCTCCGGGATCAGGCAGAGCCTGGGACAGAGCAGGCACCTCACTCCCCTTTCCTGGGGCTCCCAGAACTCCGCCGGTTTCCTCATCTCCTTCACAGGGGGAGAGCGGACTTTTAGAGGTGAGCCAGGGCGGGAGGCTATTTTATAGAGGAAGGAGAGAAGGGGAAAAGATGGAAGCGGTCATGGAGGAGATGAAGAGGTATCTGTCGGATAACTGGAGGAAAGCCTTCGAGATGTGGTTCTGCTGCATGCTCCACATGGGCAGGAAGCTGGAGGAGGTGATTCCCAGGGACATAAGGACCGGCCTTCCCTATTCCCTCCTCTACGAGATAGGGGTGGGGTGCGGGAGGAAGGCGGGGAAGTGGATGATGGAGGAGTTCCACCTGGAGGGGAAGGACATAAGGGAGAAGGTGAAGTACTCGAACGCCTTCTTCGAGTGCACGGGCGCGGGGACCATCGAGTTCTTCAAGGAGGGGGACAGGAGGATCTTCAGGTTCAAGGGCGGGACCTTCATCTCCAAGAGGCTGAAAACGGGAATGAAAGCCTGCCACTACCTGGCGGGCTTCATAGCGGGGGTCACGGAGGTGTTCGTGGGGATGAAGTTCAGGGTGGAAGAGGTGAGGTGCGTCTCCCAGGGGGACGAGCACTGCGACTTCTGGGTTTTTCCCAAACCTTAAGTTTTTGACGGTAGAGCTTTGCGCGTGAGAGCCGGGGGAGAGGACTGGAGGAAGGAAGTGGAGAAGGGGGCGGAGGAAATCCTGCAGGCCCTCTCCAGGAGCCTGGAGGCCCTTCCCGCGGAGGAGGAGACCTACTACCTGCCGGAGTTCCCACGGTCCCTCAGGGAGGATGGGAAGCCCTCTCCGGAGGAGGAGAGGTCGGCCTTCAGGAAGAGGCTCCTCTCCCTGGCCCCCTCCAGGGACGAGGAGGGTAACCTGAGGGCGGAGGCCGCCGGATGGGCACGCTAGAGAAGCTGCAGGCCCTCAAGGGCGGGGAGCTCTCCGCGGTGGAGAACCTGGAGGGGTTCCTGGAGCG
The DNA here is from genome assembly GCA_038851755.1 of Hadarchaeales archaeon (SeqCode). Lineage (GTDB taxonomy): Archaea > Hadarchaeota > Hadarchaeia > Hadarchaeales > WYZ-LMO6 > WYZ-LMO6. The sequence continues at coordinate 10,877 of JAWCKR010000003.1, forward strand.
CATAGAGAGAATGAACCCCAAGATCAACGCCTTCCTCCAGCTGAACCCCAGGGCGAGGGAGGAGGCGGAGGAGGTGGACAGGAGGATCAGGAGGGGTGAGGGTGGAAAGCTCTCCGGACTGGTGGTGGCGGTCAAGTCCAACATCAACGTGCTCGGGCTCAGGGCCACCTGCGCCTCCAGAACGCTGGAGGACCACGTCTCCGCCTACGATGCAGAGGTCATCACCAGGATCAGGCGGGAGGGGGGAGTGGTGGTGGGGATGACCAACATGGACGAGTTCGCCTGCGGTTCGAGCGGGGAGAGCAGCGCCTTCGGCCCCACCGACAACCCCTCCGCTCCCGGTTACATCCCCGGAGGATCGAGCAGCGGGAGCGCAGCGGCGGTGGCGGCAGGTCTCTGTGACCTGGCGCTGGGCACGGACACGGGAGGGTCGATAAGGAACCCCGCCAGCCACTGCGGGGTGGCGGGGTTGAAGCCCACCTACGGTCTGGTCCCCAGGCACGGTCTCATCGACCTGGGGATGAGCCTGGATCAGATAGGCCCCCTCTCCCCCGATGTCCGTGGCCTCTCCCTCCTCATGGAGTGCATGGCGGGGTTGAACCCTGGGGAGGGGATGATGCTGGAGGTGGAGGGGGTATCCTACGGGGAGCTGGAGAGAGGGGTGGAGGGGATGCGCGTGGGCGTGTGCCCGCAGTTCTCCTCCCTCACGGACCCACGCATCAACGAGGTGGTGGAGAGGAGGGTGGAGAGGTTGAGGGAGCTGGGGGCGAGGGTGGAGGAGGTGTCCATCCCACACCTGGAGCACGCCCTCTCCGCCTACTACCTCATCGTCTCGGTGGAGTTCTTCTCGGCCACCCGCAGGTACGACGGGAGGAAGTACGGGAAGCGCATCGAGGAGGTCTGCGGGGAGGAGGTGCTCAGGAGGATAGCCATAGGGAGCTACATAAGCAGGAAGGAGTACCGCGGGAAGTACTACCAGAGGGCCCTGCAGCTCAGGACGCTGATAAGGAAGGAGTTCTCCTCGGCCTTCAAAAGGGTGGAGGTGCTCGTGGGCCCCACCGTGCCCAAGCTCCCCCACAGGCTGGGGCAGAGGCTCTCCCCCCTGGAGATGTACGCCTACGACTACCTCACCGTCCCCGCCAACCTGGCAGGCATCTGCGCCGGGGTGGTGAAGGCGGGGGAGGTGGGGGGGATTCCCGTGGGAATCCAGGTCCAGGGTCCTCCGCTGGGGGAGGAGAAGGTCCTGAGGGTGATGAGGGCGCTGGAGGCGGGAGCATAGAGGTGAAGATAGGCTTCGAGGTGCACCTGCAGCTGAAGACGGAGAGGAAGCTGTACTGCAACTGCCCCACCAACTACGCGGAGGTCCCCCCCAACACCAACGTGTGCCCCATCTGTACGGGCATGCCCGGGGCCAAGCCCATGAGGCCCAACAGGGCGGCGGTGGAGGCGGCGGTGGAGATCTCCCTCATGCTGGGCTGCCGGGTTCAGACGGGCAAGCCCCTCCACATCCAGAGGAAGCACTACGACTACCCCGACCTGCCCAGCGGGTACCAGCGCACCAGCCTGCCCCTGGCCCTGGAGGGGGATCTGGAGGGGGTGAGGATAAGGGAGGTGCACCTGGAGGAGGACCCGGGGCAGTACGACCCCGTTTCGGGTTCCGTGGACTTCAACCGCTCGGGCATTCCCCTGGTGGAGATCGTGACGGAACCCGACCTCCGTTCTCCCGAGGAGGCCAGGCGCTTCCTTCGCTCCCTCACGAGGGTGCTGGAGTACACGGGAAGGGTGAGGCCGGAGGCGGGCGGTGCGATGAGGGTGGACGTCAACGTTTCGCTGGAAGGGGGAGGGAGGGTGGAGGTGAAGAACATCAACTCGGTGAAGGGGGCCTACAGGGCCCTGAAGTTCGAGCTCCAGCGCCAGGCGGAGAGGCTCAGGAGGGGAGAGAAGGTGAGCAGGGAGACCCGGGCCTACCTGGAGAGCCAGATGATCACCGTCCCCATGCGCACGAAGGAGCTGGAGGAGGACTACAGGTACATTCCCGACCCCGATCTTCCGCCCATCGTGCTGGAGGAGGAGTGGGTGGAGGAGGTGAGGAGGGGGATGGTGGAACCCCCCCACCTCAGGGAGAGGAGGCTGGTGGAGAGGTACGGGCTCTCTCCAGCCGCCGCCAGGGTGATCACCAGCGAGAGGGAGCTGGCCGACCTCTTCGAGAGGGTGGCGCTGGAGGTGGACCCCCTCTTCGCGGCCGACTGGTTCAGGACCAAGCTGAAGAAGGTCCTGAACTACATGGGCCTCAGGGCAGGGGAGGTGAGGTTCTCCGCCGAGCAGCTCCTCTCCCTCCTCAGGATGGTGAAGGGGGGAAGGATCTCCCCGGAGCAGGGGGAGCTCGTCCTCAGGGAACTGGCGAGGGAGCCGGCGGATCCCGAGGAGATCCTCCTCAGGATGGGCCTTCTTCCCCTGGGGAAGGGGGAACTGGAAGGGCTGGTGGAGAAGGTGGTGGAGGAAAACCGGGAGGCCGTGAGGGACTACCTCGGTGGGAAGGAGGAGGCCCTGAACTTCCTCACGGGTAAGGTGGTGAGGGCAAGCGGCGGGAGGGTGAATCCCCGGGAGGTGCTGGGTCTCCTGAGGGAGAAGCTGGAGGAGCTCCGTGGGAAGGGTTAGGCGCCCCGAGGCGGTTCTGGCGGTATGGGTCTCCTGCTTCGCGGGAATGCTGGTCGCCAGGCTGCTGGGAGGGGTGAGCCTTTCCCTCTCCGTGGTGGGGGACTGGGTGGGTTACCTCCTCCCCCTTCTTGCGGTCTTCCATTTCAGCCGGAGGGGGAGGTTCTGGTCCTCGGTGGGGGTGAGGAAGGAGGGCCTCCTCCCTGGCCTCGTCTGGCTCTTCGCCCTCTTCCTGCTCTTCTTCCTCCTCCTGGGCGTCTACGGGGAGGTGATGGCGAGGTTGGTGGGGAAGGACCCAGGTGAGGAGGTTTTCAGCAGGATGGAAAGCCTCCCCGGTTGGTACTTCGCCTACTTCGCCCTCGCCTCCTTCCTTCCCGTGGCGCTGGCGGAGGAGGTGGTCTTCAGGGGGTTCATCCTCAGGGAGTTCTTACCCTTGGGGATGGTGAGGGCCGTCCTCCTGAGCTCGGCCATGCACTCCGCCACCCATCTTTGGTACCTGGACTTCGGCCTCCCCGGTGCCACCATGTTCGGCTCGGCCTTCCTCTTCTTCGTCTGGATGGGTTTGGTCTACTCAAAGACGGGTAACCTGCTGGCGCCCATCCTCATGCACGGTCTGAACAACGCCTCCCTCTCCCTCAGGTTCTTCTGGGGCGAGGGGGTCGTGGCGGCTCTCTACACCCTCTTCCTCTTCCTGGGCTGGGTTTCCTTCCTCCACCTGCTTCTTTCGAGGAGGGTGAGCAGGGTGGAGAGGCCTCGGGAGGGGGTGGTGGAGAGGAACAGGATGAGGGCCAGGGAGGGAATAAAGAGGATGATGGAGAGGCTCGATTCTTTCAGGAAGGAGGGAAAGCTCTCGGAAGAGGAGTGGAGGAGGCTGAGGGAGGTCTACAGGGCCAGGCTGGAGGAGCTGGAGGAGGGATAGCCTCGAGGGGCAGGGGGAGGGTCCTCGGGGAGGTGGTGGGTGGGCTGGGCGTGGCCCTCTTCCTGGTGGGCTGCGCCATGGTCTGCCTGCCCCTGTACTCCAGGCTCTTCGGGCTGGGAAAGTTCTTCGATTCCGTAGGCTGGTGGCGACCGGCGGGGGTCCTCTTGATCGTGGGCGGCCTGGCGGTCTTCTTCCCCCTCCTGCTCTACAGGGGGAGGAGCTCCAGGTTGAGGTTCATCCCCCAGAAGACCGCTGGTGAGGGCCTGAAGATGGTCCTGCAGGTCCTGGCCTTCATGCTGGCCGTCTTGCTGTTTTTCAGTTTCTCCTTTCTTCCCATCCACTACTACGACAGGGCGAGGGTTTTCGTGTCGGAGAAGCTGCCCGTTCCAGCGGAGAGGAACCTCGACGGTCTCTCTTCCTTCCTCCACGAGGTCAGGCTGGAGTACGTGGAGGAGAACGTGTTCGACTGTTCCGAGGCCTCGGCCCTGGTGGAGTGGCTCTGCGAGGGCGCGGGGTTCCACGCTTTCATCGCCTTGGGTTACAGGACGGAGCCTTCGGGGGAGAGGAGGCTGCACACCTGGGTGGTCGTGGAGCTGGAGGAGGGGAAGAGGGGGCACGTGGAGGCCACGACCCTCACGGTCACGGAATCTCCGGAGAACCTCTCCTTCTCCCTCTACGAGAGCCCGGACGACATGATAAAGGGAACCTTCCTCCTCTCCGAGTTCGACTGGTGGAGCGTTCCCCCCTACCGGGAATGGGGAGGTTTCTCTGAGATGGAGCTCCTTCCCCCCAGCTTCTGGTCCAAGCTGGAAACACCGGACAGGATCACAGGCTACAGGATAGTCTCCGGGATCCTCTTCACCCTCCTGCTCTTCTCCTTCTACGTACTGCTCTTGTCCCTGCTCGAGTTCCTGTTGAACTCCCTTAGGAGAATGAGTGGGAACTGGCACCGAAGGGGACCGAGATCAACTCGCTGTTCGTTGTTATCACAAAGGCTTTAAAAAGTAAGGCGGAAGAGAAGGGAGAACATACACCTCAAAAAGATCCTCGCCCTCCTGCTCCTGGTTGTGATTTTAGCTGGGTTCGCGCCCGAGGTACAGCCGGTCCGGGCTTCCCCCTTCTCCATCACCCTGGTCTGCCCCAACGGTGGAGAGCTGCTGATGGGGGGCAGCGAGTACCGTGTGGAATGGGTGACCTCCAACCCTGGATACGGCTACGTGAAGCTCCTCTATTCCCTGGACAACGGGGCCAGCTGGATTACCATAGACAACGTTCCCAACTCTCTGGTGATAGGGGGCAATCCCGCCTACGTATGGACGGTGCCGAACGTCACTTCTGCTCACTGCAGAGCAAAGGTCCTGTGGCATAGCGGCGGGTTTCCCTCTCAATTATACGCCTCGGACGTCAGCGATGCCGAATTCACCATCACCCCCGTTCAAATCTACTTCTCCAGCGGGGGGGATATCAAGGTCGTGTTGGCTGGCGGGGTAGGGGAAACAAACCTCACTAGAAGCCCTGAGTTCTGGGAGCACCATCCTTCGGCCTCGTCTGATGGCAAGAAGGTGGCCTTCGCCCGGATGGAACTCGATGCAGGGGGCGCAATCGTGGAAAATACGTCGGAGATTTGGACGATGGATTCGAACGGTGAGAACCAAGCCAGGATCACCAACAACAATGTCGATGATGTCGAACCGGCCATTTCTCCTGATGGTACGAAAATAGTCTTCTCGCGGTTCGACGCTGCTGGACGTTTCTCCAACCTCTACCTCTTCGAGGGATTTATGTGGAGCCCGACCCTTCGCAGGTACATCCCCCTAGAGACGCAGCTGACCTCGGGCAACCATCAGGACCGCTGGCCATGTTTCTCTCCCGACGGCACGAAGATAGTGTTCTCCTCCAATCGCGAGGGCGGCAAGTTTCAGCTCTACACGCTCGATATCAGCAATCCAGCCAGCGTGAACCGTGCCCTCCCGGGTGTGCCACCTTATACCGAGAAGGATCAGGTGACTCCCGATTGGTCTCCGGATGGAAAATGGTTCGCCTGCTCGATGAAGAGCGAAACCCAGTCGGATATTTACATCGCCGACTCGTGGGGACCCGTAAACACGAGGCGAGTCTTCCAGCTCACCTCCACCTCGGAGGTGGAAACCTCCCCTTCCTGGTCCCCAGATTCGGGGGAAATGGCCTTCATAAAGTTAAGGTCGGGCATGGATGCGACAATCCAAGAGCTTTGGGCGATGAAGCTTGAGACCGACAACCGTGTCTACATCGTTGAAAATAAACTCTTGAAGGATATGGGGTCTCGTGCAGAGTTCCTTACGGAGTTCCTAGAGTACGGCTTCACAAAACGCAACGAGTGGATTGGGTATCCCTCTTGGAGGCGCCTCGAGGGCCTGCGCATCCCGGATGTCGAGCTCGAGGGGAGGGTGGATAACTCCTTCAGTGCCAGGCTTGAGGTCCTGGGGGGAGTGGGACCTTTCACCTGGACTTTGATCGGGTCCCTGCCTGCGGGCTTGAGTTTTTCTCAGGGGATGAAATATCCCCTCGACCTCTCGAGCCTGGCGTTCATCTCCGGCACGCCCACAGAGGCTGTGAAGGATCACAGCTTCAGCGTGAGGGTGGTAGATAACTCGGGTCTGACGGGACAGACGAGCTTTCTCATCACGATAAGACCCGGGAGGAAGCTCGAGCTGGTCACCACGGGCAGGTTCCTTCCTCCCTCGGTTCCAGGAACACGGTATCATGCCAGGGTCGAGTTCAGGGGTGGGTTACCCCCCTATCGGGTAAAGGTTGAGTCTGGAATCTACGGTAAGGACCTCCCCGAGAATTTGTCTTGGGGCTTGATAGAAAGGGGGGACCAGCTCACGGTTCGGTTCGGGGCACCCGAGAACGGTATGCCCTGCGGGCGCTACGCGGTGAGGATAACGGTAATCGATAATCTCGGTGATGCGGTTTTGGGTTGCTTCAACCTCAACGTCTTGAAGATGGAGTGGAATATGAGGGACGTGTTCGGGGAGAACCTCAGCGCCTTTGTCTGGGGTCTGCCGGAGGAGATAGGTGTAGAAAACCTCATCACCGGGCTTTCAATCGAGGCAGGCGGAATCGAGGTGAATCTCCCCATCCTCGGCGTGTCTCTGAGCGCGGATCGGGAATACCACACCATCACAGCACCCTACCCCAGGGACTTCTCCCCGTGGCGCAGCCTGTTCGGCCCAGGGGTATCGACGGTTGTCGGAAAACTCAAGCTCGGGGTGAGGTTGGACGACAACGAGGCCGCGGTGACCGCCGATTTTCCCATCCACGGATACATGTTCCGCAGGGACAGCGGCTTTAGCTTCCCGAACTTTTCCTCCACTCAGATTTCATACGATGATTTCGCAGATTTCTTCGGCTGGGGTGAGACTACGTTTTGGTCTTTTGGGGAGCGGGTGCCCCGGCCCATTCCCTACCTTTTGTGGAGCTTGATACCGATTGGCAGCGGAGGCAACTGTACCGGCATGTCGGTCGCCGGCTTAGATATCTCCAGGGGCGTAGCGAGGTCGAGCGACACCTCCCATCCTAATCTCCCGCACGCCATGCAGAGGACTGGATTCAACCACTTGCTTGCTGAACCCGACGAGTCGTTAGAAACCTACATACGTCAGAGACAGTGGTGGATTGTATCGATGGAATTCATCAGACTCTTTTCCACAGTTATCCCGGCCCACACTAGTTGGTTTAGATGGTCCAACAAAATGCTCGAGGACATCGAGAGATACGGACTCCCCTGTTACATTGCCATGTTTGATGGTATTGTCACGTCCGGCGGAGCGAACGCCCACACGGTGACGGCTTACGCTATGGAGGATCTTCCCGATGGGAGAAAGCTCCTCCGGGTATATGACTCAAACAAACCATTTAGTTACACGGAGAATTGGGACGACAACAGCGCCATTTTCGTTGACCCCAGCCGCAACAATTCTTGGAGGTATGAAATGGCGAATGGTGAAGAGTGGGGCAACGACTGGATCTTGGCCATCCCCATAGGCCTCCTCCGCGGCGACCCGGACCTTCCTGGCTTGGAGGACCTCCCGGAAGTGATATTTGATTGGACATTTTTCGCCCTCATCGGCAGCGCTGAGCCAGCCCAAGTGAGCGACAACGAGGGCCACCGATCATTCATCCCGGAGGGTGGGCTGGACATCGACCCTGCGACTGGCATGCCGTATTGCCTGCCCATACCCATTCCAGCCGAAGGCGCGGATGCCTCGGTGGGATTGTTCTACGCCCCTCCAGGCCCTCATCGGATCGATGTCTCCGGCAGGGAATCGGGGAAGTACGACTTCCTCTACATGCCCATGGATGGGATGCTCATGACATTTGATGTGGAAACCTCGGCGGGCTCGAGGGACAACATAACCCTCAGGCCTCGGGAGCTCTCCACCACGTTTTCTACCCCGGATTCGAAGAAATTCGGCTACAGGATGGTCCGAGAATTCAAGGATAGGAGGGTGGCCAGGATGTTCATCCTGGACAACATCCGGACCCACAGCGGGAGTCTGACCTTCTCCACCACGCCCGAGGGTGATGTCCTCCTCGTCCGCAACGAAGGCGAGGCGACATCCTACGACCTCAGGATAGAGTACCTCGCCGAAAACGGGGAGCCACAGAGCTTCGAGTGGAAAGACCTTCCCCTGGGTGGTAACGAGACCCAGCGCATCTTCCCCTCTTCCTGGGAAAGCTTGAACACACAGGTCAAGATGGAGGTCGATAAGGGCAGCGACGGTAGCTGGGAGGAAAGCGTGGAACTCTCTCCAGGGAGACCGTCGGCCGGGGGTAGGGTGACGTGGGTAGTGGTGGTGGGGATACTCGCGGGGGCCTTGATAGTGGGGATACTCGTTCTCCTGAGGAGGTTCAGGGGCGGTCGGTGAGGCTTCAGTCCTCCTCGAGCAGGGGCTTCAGGATCAGCTCGGGCCTGAACTCCACCAGGTCCTCGTAACCCTGCCCCACCCCCAGGAAGAGGATGGGCTTCCCGGTCACGTGGGTGATGGAGAGGGCGGCGCCCCCCCTGGCGTCGGCGTCCATCTTGCAGAGGATGGAGCCGTCTATCCCCACTTCCTGGTTGAAGGTCTTGGCCTGTTCCACCGCATCGTTCCCCGTCAGGGCGTCCCCCACGAAGATCTTCAGGTCCGGCTTGGTCACCCTCACGATCTTCCTCATCTCGTCCATCAGGTCCCGGTCGGTCTGCATCCTCCCCGCCGTGTCCACCAGCACCACCTGGAACCCCTTGGCCTTCGCGTGGGAGATGGCGTCGTAGGCCACCGCTGCGGCATCCGCTCCCTGGCGCTGCTTCACCAGCTCCACCCCCAGCCTCCGGGCGTGGGTCTCCAGCTGCTCTATCCCCCCCGCCCTGAAGGTGTCGGAAGCGGCCAGCACCACCCTCAGCCCCCTGTTTTGCAGGTACTTGGCCAGCTTGGCTATGGTGGTGGTCTTTCCCGTCCCGTTGATGCCGAAGAAGACCAGGACGGCGGGTTCGTTCCTCTCGTTCTTGGTCTTCACCACCTGGAGCAGGTCCACCTTCTCCCCAGGTTCCAGGATCTCCCTCATGGCATCCTCCAGCACGGACTCCGCCACCTTCTTTGGGTCCTCCCTCAGCCCCAGCTTCCTCCCCGTGAGCTTCTCCCTCACCCTGTTGAGGATCTCATCGGCCACGGGCACGGCCACGTCGCTCTCGAGCAGGGAAACCTGCAGGTCCCAGAGGATGTCCTCCAGGTCGGCGGGGGAGAGTTCAACGCCCGCCACCTTCTTCAGGGCCCTCTTCACCCCCAGCTTGGGGGAGACCTTGGAGGGCCTTTTGGGCTTTGCCTCGGGTTTTTCCTCCTCCTCGGGAGGGGCAGCGGCCTTCTCCTCGAGTTTCTTGGTGAGCTTCGCCTTTACCTTGCGGAGCTTCTCCTTGAGTTTCTCGAGCATCTCACTTTTCCCTGGTCTTCGAAAGGAGCTTTTCTATTCCCGGTCGGAGGGATTCCATCCTCTGCTCCAGGTTGGCCATCTCCGACCTGAGCTGCTGCACGGCCTTCCCCACCTCCGAGGACTTCTCCTCCAGGAACTTCAGGGCCTCGTCGGGAGTCCTCTCCACCACCACCTCCGCCCCCACCCCGGTCAGGATCTTCTCCAGGGGCATCAACCTGGCCCTCACGAAGGAGCCAGAGCCTATGGGGGTGAGGACCTCCGTTCCCTCCGGGACCTCCTTGAGCTTCTTGATGGTTTCGATGGTGGAGGAAAGCTCCGAGAGGGTGGTGTTCAGGAGAGCCACCTGTTCCCTCATGGCCTCCATGAGGGCCCTGCCCCTGTTCAGCTCCAGGATGGACCTTTCCAGTTCCTCTCTCTCTTCCTCCGTGAGTTCGGGCATCCTATTCCTTCTCACGTTCCCCCTATATCAGTTTCCCCCTTTGAGCAGGGTCACCGCTCGGGGGAATGGAGGGCTTTCTCTATGAGCCCGAGCTCCGCCCCCGTGGTGGGTCCCCCGGCCAAAAAGCCCCTGGAGTTGGCGGCCACGCATATGCCCACGTACTTCTCCCCGTCGCACGCCGTTCCCGTGGACACGGGCACCCCCAGTGCTTCCCTCGCCTTCTCCATTTCCTCCTCCGTGGTGTCCGGGTGGAGGAGCGCACCCCTGTTGGTGACCACGCCTGCGCTTCCCACCGTCTTGAGTCCCGAGAGCGTGCCCCTTTCCAGCGGTACCCCCAGGGCGGAGCTCAGCTCCTCCACCGTTCTGGCCGGAAGGGCGGGGCTGACCAGTCCTCCTTTGTCGTTCACCAGGAGGAGGTTGCCCAGAGCGGTGAACTTTCCCTGGATCCTGTACACCTCCACCCCACCTTCCCTGAGGCTTCTCTCCTCCTCTTCCCCCATCAGGGAGGGAGCCACGAGGGCGCGGGAGTTCCCCGCCAGGAAGACCCCGAGCAGGGACGATCCCATCACCTCGGCCCTGATGACGGGGACGCCCAGCTTCTCCTCCAGCTCTTCCTCGTCCAGCTTCAGGTTCCGGGGGAAGACCGCCACGGAGTCGGTGACGAGGCAGAAAAGTCCCAGATAGGGGATCCTTCCGAAGTTGAGGCGCAGGAAGGGCATTAGACCTTACTCCGCGGAGAAGACCTCCACCGAGCCGTCCTCCTTCTTCACGGCCCTGATCCTCACCTTGGAGGGAGGTTTCTTGGCCCCCCTGGCCCAGACCTTCTTGTTCACTTCCCCGTCTATCTTTACTCTTTCCGTTTTCATGTGTCTCTCCACGAACTCCCTGATGAGGTCCATGGCCTTGGCCGCCCTCTTGTACCTGGCCTTCTCCCGGACTTCCCGCAGCGGTACCACATAGATCCTTTCTTCGGGCATGGTCACCGCCTACGGCTTTATCTTGGACCGGTACCAGCGCCTGCGCTTCATGCTGTCCCTCACCCTCCCCCTGGTCTTCATCACCGCCCAGATGGGGGCCCTCCTGGTCTTCCTCCCGGCCCTCTGGAGCTTTTTCTTCAGCGTCAGTGACTTGTTCCTGCTCATCTAGATCCTCCTTATCTTGGTCTCCCTCCTCCTCTCCTGCAACCTCCTCAGGAGCTCCCTGAGCTGATCGTCGGTGAGGGGGGCCCTCAGCCTTCCCGACTGGGCAAGCGCGATCAGTTCCACCTCTAGGCTCTCCGCGAACTCGGGCTTCACCATCTTGAGGTTGGCGAGCCTGCTCCTGGCCTCAGGGGTGAGGATCTGCTGCAGGATGAGCCTCTTCTGGAGCTCCAGCTCCCTCCTCATCTCCTCCCTCCTCTGCTGCTCCTGCAGCTGGGCCTGCAGCTCCAGCATTTTCCTCCTCCTTATCTCCTCCAGCTCAGCTTCCTCCTCCAGAGCCCATCCCCCCTTTGAGTTCCCCGGAGAGCTTTTCCAGGAGTTCTGCCCCCTTCCTGGTGACCTTCCTCCCCTCCTTTTCCTTCCTCTCCACCAGCCCTGCCTTCTCCAGCTGCTGCAGGAGGTTCCTGAGGATTTTACCCCCCCCTCTCCTGAAGTGCTCGGGTGCGACACCCCTTTTCTTCCTCCCCCCGTAGTGGACGCGCAGTCTGGAGACCCCCACGGGACCGTTCAGGTAGAGCCTCCTCAGGAGGGAAGCCGCCCTCACGTACCACCAGTCTGGTTGCTCCGGAGGTCTTTCCTTGTGGACCCCCGTTTTCACGTACCTGCTCCACTCCGGGGGCTTCAGCTCCTCCAGCTTCTTCAGCTCCTCCGCCGTCCTGGCTATGAGCTGCTGAGAGGGAACTTCCCTAACGGACATCTTTTCCGTCTTCCCGCCGCCGCTTATTAATCCTATCGCCCTTCTCGCCCCTCAGTGGAAGGCGCGTGAGGTGCCCGCACTCCAGGCAGACCCTCACCACCCTCCCCGCCCTCACCCTCACCCTGCAGGAAACCCCAGGCTTCAGCGGGCTCCTGCACTTCCTGCAGAACCTTCCGCGCAGGTGGGTGGGCAGCCTCACCCTGTGGCGGAGCTTCAGCCTCCAGGCCAGCTCCAGGTACCTCCTGGCGAGGCCCTTCTCCTGGGGCCAGGCCTCCTCCGCCAGCTGCACCAGCCTCTCTATCCTCTCCAGGGCCAGGGTTTTCTGGTCCTCCTTCACTTCCTCCCCAGCCTCCTCTCCTGGATTTCCCTCTCCTCTTCGTAGGAGAAGATCAGCCTGGCCACGATGGTGCTGGAGGGGAGGGGTTCCGGGTCCACGCACACCCTCTCCACGGGGAAGCCCTCCAGGTCGGAGAGGTACCCCCCCTCTGCGAAGCCTCCCACCACCGCGCACACCTCGTTCTCCTCGTGGTAGAGCTCCCCCCAGAGCCTGGGCTCCCCCGCCGGGTCGAGCATCAGGGTTCTGGGGGCCCCTATCCTCCTCAGGAGCTCGGCCAGCTTTTCCTTCCTCAACCTCATCCTTTCCCCCTCCGTCCTCCCCCTCAGGAAGAGCTCCTCCATCAGCCCCGCGAACCTGTGGAAGGACCTGGGCAGCCTCGTCTCCGGGTCCACCTCGATGACCTCGTCGTTCCTGGTGTGGACGTAGACCCTCAGCAGGCCCTCCCTGTTGAGGGGGGAGTCCAGGCTGAGGAGCAGGCAGCGGTGCACGATGTCCGGTCTCCCCCTCCTGTGCCCGTCCTCCAGCCTCCGCATGGCTGGGTAGAAGAGGCTGGAGTCCAGGAGGAGCTCCGTGGGCCTCCTCCCCCTCCTCCTGGCCCACCACCTCACCACTCTGTGGTCCGCTATCTCGGGGGGCACCCTCTCCAGCTCGCAGTCGGCCAGCACCAGGTGGAGCATCAGGTAGCTTTCTCCCCCGAGGAAAAAGCTTTTTAAAGGTTTCCGTGAAGGGGAGGGGATAAGATGGACCTGCAAACGGTGCTGCTGCTGGTGAGCGGCCTGTACCTGCTGGTGATCTTCGCGGTGCTGGGAAGGCTGGGGCTGAAGGGAGATCTCCCCAAGTTCGTGGCGGTGATGAGGGCCGCCGTGCCCGTGGGGATGATCCTTGGCCTCGTGGACCTGATCGTCCTCGCCCTGAACCAGCTCTAGGGACGGGCCTCCTCCTACAGCAAGTTTTATAGGGGAGCGGTAAGACCGTTTTTGCGTGAGGAGTTCGGAGGAGTACCGAGCGGCGCTCCGCCGGATGAAGAAGAACGTCTACATAGACGGTAAGCTGGTGGAGAGGGACGATCCCCTCCTCCAGCCCTCCCTGAACGTCCTCTCCAAGAGCTTCGACCTGGTGGAGGACCCGAACTTCAAGGACCTCCTCGTCACCAGGTCCCACCTGGACGGGAGGCCCATCAACCGCTTCACCCACATCAACCAGAGCGCCGAGGACCTCCTGAAGAAGCAGGAGCTGATAAGGAAGGCCTGTCACCTCACGGGGGGGTGCATCCAGAGGTGCATGGGCTGCGACGCCATCAACGCCCTCTCCGTGATCACGTACGAGACGGACAAGGCCCACGGCACGGACTACCACAGGAGGTTCACGGAGTACCTGAAGTACTTCCAGAAGGAGGACCTCACGGCTGCCATGGCCCAGACGGACGTGAAGGGGGACAGGAGCCTGAGGCCCCACCAGCAGAAGGACCCCGACCTCTACGTGAGGGTGGTGGAGAGGAGGTCAGACGGGATCGTGGTGAGGGGGGCCAAGAACCACATCACCATGGCGGCCAACGCCGACGAGATCATCTGTGTGCCCACCAGGGCGATGGGGGAGGAGGATGGGGACTGGGCCGTGGCCTTCTCCCTCCCCGCCGACACGGAGGGGGTGAAGCTCATCACCCACGTGGCCAACGCCAGGCCCAGGGAGCACCTGAAGGCCCCCATGGGGGAGCTTGGTGCGGCGGACTCCTTCGTCATCTTCGACGACGTGTTCGTTCCGGAGGACAGGGTGTTCATGTGCGGGGAGTGGGAGTTCGCGGGTCTTCTGGCCCACGCCTCCGGCGGTCTCTTCCACAGGCACAGCTACTGCGGCTGCAAGCCCGCCCTCACCGACCTGGTGATGGGTTCCGTGGCCCTCACCGCCGACTATCAGGGGATTGCCAACAAGCCCCACGTGCGCTCCAGGCTGGCCGAGCTGGCCTGCGTGGCGGAGCTGGTCTATGCCGCAGGAATAGCGGCGGCGGTCACCGGTGAGAAGCACGCTTCCGGTACCTTCCTGCCCAACATGGTGTACGTGAACATGGGGAGGAGGCACGCCGGGCTCAACGTGTACAAGGAGCTGGAGATCCTCACGGAAATAGCCGGGGGGCTCCCCGCTACCCTTCCCTTCGAGGGGGACTTCCTCAACCCCGAGACGGGGAAGTACCTGGAGAAGTACATCATGAGGAGAGCAGGGGTGCCTGCGGAGAACATCCACCGCTGCTTCCGCATGCTCTCCGACATGCTGGCCTCCTCCCTCGGGGGGGTGATGGCCATAGCGGGGGTGCACGGGGGAGGGTCCCCCATCATGGAGGAAATTTTGATCCTCCTGACCTACGACTTCGACTCCAAGAAGGAACTGGTGAAGTACCTGGCGGGGATAAAGGACTGAGACTATGGGGGAGAGAGCGGAGGCTTTAATCAGGATTCCGCTTGCCTTCGTCTACGGTATTATCGCCTGGGCCTGGGGCCTCCTCACGGGCCTGGCGGTGATCGTCCACTGGTTCCACGCCCTCATCCTGGGCAGGAGGCACAGGGGCATAGCCGAGTTCACCAACCGCTTCATAGCCTACGTCTACGAAGTCTACCGCTACCTTTACATGGTGACGAACGAGCGTCCCTGGCCCGTGGGCAAGAGCAGGAAGCCACCGCCCCATCCCGTGAAGATGGAGTAGGCTACTTCTCCCTCCACCTAGAGCCATAACGGGCGAGCATCCACAGGATCAGGGCTTCCACGACGAGGGAGATCCAGGCCATCCTCACCAAACCTTGGGAGAGGCGGGTGAGTCCGGTTTCTTGTTGGAGGATGGTGGCCCCGGCACCCGTGGGCACCAGCAGGGAGAGGGGTCGCAGATTGGGTGAGAGGAGGGTCGCCGGGTAGTAGAGGGGAGGCAGGACGCTGAAGAGGATGGAGAGGACACCCACCAGCGGCCAAGCGTGCCTGGGCTCCCGGATGAAGGTGGAGAGGGTGAAGCCCAGGGAAGTGAAGGAGATCCAGACCAGCAGCAGGACGATGGCGAGCACGGGCACCTGCGGGAGGGAGAGGGGACCGGAGAAATAGGAGATGGCGGCGAGCAGGAGGACCCCAGGCAGGGAGTAGAACAGGCTCGAGAGGGCCAGCCCGAAGAGGTAGGCGGAGGGGGAGACGGGGGAGGCCACGAACATGTCCTGCACCTTGCAGATGGTCTTGAAGTAAACCACGTCCCCCAGCACCTCGATGCCCGTGTAGGCGAAGATGCTCAGGAAGCCGCCCAAGACGGCGAAGTCCATCAGCTCCATGGAGTAGAGCCTGAGGAGGAAGAGGAGGGAGAGGGGGAACATCAGGTAGGAGAGGACCCAGAAGGGGGTGCGCCTGACGGGGATCACCCCGTTCAGCCACCCCAGGACAAGGGAGGCCCTAAGCTGCCTGCGCAGACTCATCCTCTCCCCCCGCCGTCAGGAGGAAGAAGTCCTCCAGGTTAACGGGCCTGGACCTCACCCGGATTCCCTTCCCGGCGGCTACCCTTGCCACCCTCCTCGCACCCTCCCGGTCCGTGTAGAGAAGGACCGAGCCCGAGTGTGGTATGCACTTTCCGTACCGTCCCAGCTCCTCGGGTCCCAGCTCCCCCTCCACCTCCACCCTCACCTCCGCTCCCACCCTCTGGACCAGCTCCTCCGCCCTCCCCTTCGCCAGGATCCTGCCCCGGTGGATGAGGAAGACCTCGTCGCTGAGGGCCTCCGCCTCCTCCATGTTCTGGGTGGTCAGGAAGATGGTCCTACCCTCCCCGCGGAGTTCCCTCAGGAGCTTCCACACCTCCCCCCTGCTGGGCAAATCCAGGCCGGTGGTGGGCTCGTCCAGGAAGAGGATTTCGGCGCTCGTGGCAAGGACCATGCCCAGCAGGAGCTTCCGCTGCATGCCTCCCGAGAGCTCGGAGGCCAGGGTCCGCTTCCTCCCTTCCAGCCCGACCACCCTCAGGACCTCCTCCGCCCTCCCCCTCGCCTCCGAGGAGCCCATGCCCCTCATGAGCAGGTAGCCGTACACGTGCTCCCACACGTTCAGGAAGCCCACTGGCTCCGCCTCCTGGGGGATGCAGGCGATCCTTTCCCTGATTTTTTCGGGCTCCTTCACCACATCGTATCCCAGTACGCTGGCTCTGCCCGAGGTGGGCATCAGCTGGGTGGCCAGAATGCGCACGAGGGTGGTCTTGCCCGCCCCGTTCCTGCCGAGGAGACTGACGATCCTTCCTCTGCGGATCCTCAGGGAGACCCGGTCGAGGGCCAGGGTGTCTCCCCTGTACCTCTTGGAAAGGTTCAGGGCTCTTACCGCGTCCATCACCACCTACCGGGGGTGGGAGTTAAAGCCTTTGAACCCGGACTGGTGCGGCAGGCGGGATTCGAACCCGCGCTACAGGCTCGGCAAGCCTGTGTCCTGACCAGGCTAGACTACTGCCGCACCATAGGAATCTCCTGTGGGGGATATTTAAGCCGGAGGGGGAAGTGGATTTAAACAGGGGAGGAGAGGTAGGAAGGGGAGCACTTGACCTCGCTGGAACTCCTGCTGGCGGCGATAGTGGTGGTGGTGCTGGGCTGGATCTTCCTGCCCGGCTGGAAGGTTCTGGAGGGTAGGAGACTGGCTGTGAAGGTGAACAGGCTGGAGGGGGAGCTCAGGAAGCTTCAGCAGGAGAACCTCCGGCTAAGGGAAGAGATCATGAGGAGGCCGGAGCACGAGAAGATGGAGGTGGGAAAGGTCTCCTCTCTGGTGAGGGATTTGGAGGCCCTCCGGAGCGCCATAGCGGGTGCGAAGGTGAGTTTGGATAGGCTTC
Source organism: Hadarchaeales archaeon (SeqCode) (assembly GCA_038851755.1). Lineage (GTDB taxonomy): Archaea > Hadarchaeota > Hadarchaeia > Hadarchaeales > WYZ-LMO6 > WYZ-LMO6. The sequence goes on from JAWCKR010000003.1 coordinate 27,894, forward strand.
ACAAGAAGTACGGGTTGGGCCCCAGCCCAGAGCTCCTCACCAAGATCCTCCAGTCCCAGCCGGAACTGAGCTGGGCCATGAGGGAGAGGCTTGCCCAGGACATCCTGGTGGGTGAGGTGGGTCGGGCGGTCCTGAGGGCCCTTGCTTCCTCGCCTTCTTTGGACCAGGCCTCGGCCAGCTCCGGCGTTCCCCTGGCGGTGGTGAAGAGCGAGGTGAGGAGGCTCCAGACCCTCGGCTACCTGGACGACCGGCTGGGCCTCACCCAGCTGGGGAAGATGAGCCTCGGCTGAGATCAGAGCACCTTCGAGGCGGCCCTCTTCACCCTTTCCGCGAATTTGGGGAGGGTGAGCACCCTCATCAGGTACCTGGGAGTGGCACCTTCCCTGAGAGCGCTTGCTAGCGGGGAGATCTCGGAGAGCCTGGTCCTCCCCTTCTCCATGAGGACGGGGATTTCCACCTCGCCTATCCTGGGCTCCGAGAGGAAGAGGTCCACCAGGGGCACATCCAGGAGAACGTAGCCCTGGGGAACCCCCGCCCTGTCGGCTATTTCGTCTTGGAGTTCCAGGAGGGAGTCCCAGCCCCCGAACCTCCTCAGGAGGAGCTTCTTCTCCCGGTCCCCCAGCCTCTTCCTCGGCTCCTCGTGGGCAGGTTTGAGGAGCTGGCGGTACTTCAGCCTCAGCACCATCTCCTCGCCATATCCTCCCATCCTCCTCAGCTCCTCCAGCAGCTCTCCATCCGTTTTGGCGTAGAGCTCCATGGGTGACTTACCCCTCCCGATGGACCACTCCACAGCGTTGGCGAGCATCAGCTCCGCAGCTCTGACGGTGGGGTGGAAGTAGACGGAGGAGTACATCAGGGACCTGGCGGTCAGCATGCCCTCCACGGCCTCCATTCCCTTGTTCAGGATCATGAGGCGGTTGCTCCTGATGACCAGCGTGCTGAGAAGCCTTTCCACGTCTATCATCCCCAGGGCCACGCCCGTGAAGTGGGCGTCCCTCAGCAGGAAATCCATCTGGTCCAGGTCCACCTCGCTCGCCAGCAGCTCTGCCAGGTACCTCTTGCGGTGCCTTCCCCTCATCAGGGAGGCCACTTCGTCGGGGTCTATCCCCCACCTCTCCAGCTTCTCCGGGATCCCCTCCATCCGCAGGGGTTTCTTTTTGTCCTCCTGCAGAGAGGCCCTCCCCCTCACCACTTCACAGCCCACCTGCACGTGGTCCTTCCCCACGTGTTTCAACATCAGGGCTTCCAGCGTGTGGGAGAAAGGGGGGTGCCCCACGTCGTGCAGGAGGGCGGCAGCGCCCAAGAGGAGGACTTCCTCTTTCTCCAGGCCCCTCATCCCGCTGTACTTTCTGACCAGGTGGAGCACACCCAGGGAATGTTCGAACCTGGAGTGATTACCCCCTGGGAAAACCAGGTGGGCCATCCCCAGCTGCCTGATGCCCCTGAGTCTCTGCACCTCCGGGGCCTCCAGCAGGTCCAGGAAGGGACCATCCAGCTTCAGACCCCCATGGATGGGGTCGTGGATGGTCTTTTCGTCCCTACCCACCGGCCTCCTCCTCCAAGAGGTGGACGAGGGGGGCGTCGGGATCGTTCTTCACGGTGCTGTGCACGATGAAGGTCTCTGTTTCTCTCACCCCTCTGAGCTCATGGATTCTCTCGACCACCTCCTTGAGCTCTTCGGGGTTCTTCACCATCACCACCATCACGGCGCTGTATCTCCCGAAGATTCTGTGGAATTCGCTTACGTGCGGTATTCCCAGGATGACTTGCTCGTTCCTCCTCCTCACCTCCTCCTGTGGGTCCTCGTTGATGAAGACGTAGGCTTTGGTCTCCAGACCCAGCTTGGAGGGATCCACCCTCACGGTGAAGGACACTCCCTTTTTCTTCAGCTCCTCGATTTTCTTCGAGGCCGTCTGGCGGGAAATCCCCACCTTCTTCGCCAGCTTGCTCACGGGGAGGGAGCTGTCTTTTAGGAGCTCCAGCAGCAAGCGCTTCTCCGGCTCTTTCATCATTGGGAGGTGGGAGGTTCTCCTTTTTACATTTTGTTAATTAGAAAGGAAGGAGTCCTCACGTGCCTGGGCTGGCCCTCCCTCCCCAAAGGGCAGAATATATGGGGTATAGACAGGTAAGAAAGTCTTTTTTATGAGGGGCTCGAAGTTTTCCTGTTCCATGTCAGGGTTCAGGGGAGGAGTCCATCCGGGGGGCCTGAAGCTCACTGGGCTCAAGAGGATAGAGGCTCCACCCCTTCCACCCCGCGTGGTGATTCCCCTCCGGCAACACCTGGGGGCCCCCTGCGATCCCCTGGTGGAGAAGGGGGCTCAGGTGAAGACCGGGCAGAAGATAGGGGAGTCGAAGGCCCCTGTTTCCGCCCCCGTACACGCTTCGGTTTCCGGCACGGTGGTGGAGCTCTCCCCCCGGAGGCTGCCCACGGGCGACAAAGCCCTTTCCGTGGTGATAGACTCCGACGGTAAGGACGAATGGGTGAGGATGCCTCCCCTCGACCCTGAGAAGGCCTCTAGGGAGGAGCTGTTACAGAGGGTGAGAGAGGCCGGGATTGTGGGAATGGGCGGGGCGGGTTTCCCCACCCACATCAAGCTCAACCCGCCCAAGAAGGTGGACACCCTTCTGATCAACGGGGTGGAGTGCGAGCCCTACATCACCTCCGACCATCGTCTGATGCTCGAGGAGGGGGAGAAGATTGTGGAGGGGGCCAAAATCATGGCAAAGATGCTGGGGGTGGAGAGGGTCCTCATAGCCATCGAGGACAACAAACCGGATGCCCTAGAGCACATGAAAAAGCTGAGCGAGGGTTGGGGGGAGGTGGTGAAGCTGCGGACCAAGTATCCCCAGGGAGATGAGAGACACCTCCTGAAAGCTGTGCTCGGGAGGGAGGTGCCTGCGGGTGGTCTGCCCCTGGACGTGGGGGCCGTGGTCCAGAATGTGGCCACCTCGAAGGCCGTCTACGACGCCGTGCGACTGGGGATTCCGCTCGTGGAGAGGATAGTCACCGTCACAGGGGCGGTGGCGGAGCCCAAGAACCTCAGGGTGAGGGTGGGGACCCCCTTCACCTATCTCCTGCAGCATTGCGGGGGGGTGGTGGGGAAGGTGGTGAAGGTGGTGGCGGGAGGTCCCATGATGGGCTTTGCCGTCCACGAGGAGGTGCCCGTGGTGAAGACCACAGGCTGCGTGCTGTTGATGGAGGAAAGGGAGGTGAGGGAAGAAGAGGAGAGTCCCTGCATCAGGTGCGGGAGATGCGTGGACGCCTGCCCTATGGGCCTCATGCCCACCCATCTCGTGAAGCTGGTGAGGGCCAAAGACTTCGACGCCTGCCTGCAGTACAACCTTCCCAGCTGTGATGAGTGCGGGTGCTGTGCTTATGTCTGTCCCTCCAAAATCCCCATCGTGCACGTGATAAGGGAGGGGAAGAAAGGGATCAGGAGGCTGAAGAAATGATACCTGATACCAGGCTGAAGGTTTCGCCCAGCCCCCATCTCAAGGACAGGGTTTCGGTGAGGCTGATCATGTTTACGGTGGTGGTGGCCCTCCTGCCGGCCGCCGCCTGCGGCGTGTACCTCTTCGGCCTCCACGCCCTCTGGGTGATTCTGGCCTCCGTGGCCTCCGCCCTGCTCTCCGAATTCGTGGGGTACAGGGCCATGGGTAAGAAGTTCACCATGGACGGAAGCGCGGTGATCACGGGGCTCCTCCTGGCCCTTTGCCTTCCACCCTCCGTCCCCCTCTGGATGCCCGTGGTGGGTTCCTCCTTCGCCATCCTGGTGGGGAAGTGCGCCTTCGGAGGTCTGGGCCAGAACATCTTCAACCCCGCCCTCGTGGGAAGGGCTTTCCTCTCCCTCAGCTGGCCCGCCCTCATGACGACCTGGATCTCCCCCTTCGAGGGGGTGAGCACGGCTACCCCTCTAGGCACCTGGAAGGCCGGCGGAGGTTATGCCTCTCACTCCGAGCTCTTCCTGGGGAACGTGGCGGGGTGCATAGGGGAGACCTCGGCCTTGGCCATCCTGCTGGGTGGAATGTTGTTGATAGCCCTCAAGTACATCGACTGGAAGACCCCCCTCTCCTACATAGGCACGGTGGGTTTGCTCATGTTCCTGCTGGGTGAGGACCCCCTCTTCCACATGCTCGCGGGGGGCCTTTTCCTGGGGGCCTTCTTCATGGCCACCGACTACGTCACCACCCCCCTCACGGGCAAGGGCAGGGTGATCTTTGGTCTCGGGGCGGGTCTCCTGGTGGTGGTGATAAGGATGTACGGGGGGATGCCGGAGGGGGTCACCTACTCCATCCTGATCATGAACGCCTTCACCCCCCTCATAGATAGGTACACCAGACCCAGGGTGTACGGGACGGTGAGGAAGAAATGGTGGGAAAGAAAGAAGTGAAGCCGGTGGCGGTGCTGGTGATCACCTGCGTGGTCTGGGGAGCCCTCCTGGGCTTCATCCACGGCGCCACGGAGGAAAAGATAGAGGAAGCGGAGAGGACCGAGCTCTACCGCACTCTCTCAGAAATTTTTCCCGGCGCTCAGTTCAGTGAGGAGGATGGCCACTACGCTTGCTTGGAGAACGGTGGGGTGGTGGGGTATGCCACGGTGGTGGAGGAGAGGGGATTCGGCGGGAAGATGAAGGTGGTGGTAGGGATCTCTAAGGAGGGAACGGTGGTGGGGGTCAGGGTGGTCTCCCACAGCGAGACCCCTGGTCTGGGATCCAAGATAACAGAGGAGGAGTTCTTGGCCCAGTTCGGGGGGAAGAGACTGGAGGAGATACTCCTTAAGAAGGATGGGGGAGAGATAGAAGGGGTCACGGGGGCCACCATAAGCTCCCGGGCGGTGGTGAGGGCCGTGAGGTCGGGTCTGGAGAACCTGCTGGGGTGGATGGGGTGAAGGTTCAGGAGTTCACGAAGGGAATCCTGAGGAAGAACCCGGTGCTGGGACTCATCCTGGGACTGTGTCCTGTCCTCGCCATCACCACGAAGGTGGAGAACGCGCTGGGTATGTCCGTTGCCTTCACCTTCGTGATTGTCCTCTCCAATCTCCTCATTTCTCTCCTCAAAAGGTTCATCCCCAGGGACGTGAGGATTCCCACCTTCATCGTTATCATAGCAAGCTTTGTGACCATCGTGGAGATGCTGATCCACGGCTACTCCCCTCCCCTCTACGAGCAGCTGGGGATCTTCCTCCCCCTCATCACGGTGAACTGCATCGTGCTCGGCAGGGCAGAGGCCTTCGCCTCCAAGCGCCCGGTCTCGGAGACCCTGCTGGACACCCTGGGGATGAGCGTGGGGTTCTCCCTCTCCATCATCGTCATCTCCTCCCTGAGGGAGCTTTTCGGGACAGGCAAGATCGTGGTCTTCGGGCACCAGCTGGTTCCAGGCCTCCTCTCCTCCCCGGCCACAGGCATGATCCTGCCGCCTGGGGCCTTCCTGGTGATGGGCATCTTGCTCGCCGTGATGAAGAAGGCGAGGGTGGTGTGAGATGGAGAACCTTCTCGGAATAGTGATAGCGGCCATCTTCATCAACAACATCGTCCTGACGAAGTTCCTTGGCCTCTGTTCCTTCTTCGGCATCTCCACCAGAATAAAGACCTCGCTCATGATGGGCATGGCCGTCACCTTCGTGGCCACCTGTTCCTCCCTCATCACCTGGCTCATCCACCGGTACTTCCTCTTGCCCTTCCACATAGAGTACATGCGGATAGTGGCTTTCATCCTGGTGATAGCCTCCTTCGTCCAGCTGGTAGAGATCACCATCAGGAAGCTCTCTCCCTCTCTCTACAGGGCCTTCGGGATCTACCTCCCCCTCATCACCGTTAACTGCGCCATCTTGGGAGTGACCCTGATCAACGTGGATGTGGAAAGGTATTCCTTTCCGGCTGCCGTGGTCAACGGCTTTGCCACGGGCCTGGGTTACACCCTGGCCATCCTCATGATGTCCGGGATGAGGGAGAGGCTGGAGATCTCAGAAGCCCCTCCCTCCTTCCGTGGCCTCCCCCTGGCCTTCATCACGGCGGCCCTCTTGGCCCTGGCCTTCCAGGGTTTCAGCGGGATGGTGGAGTAGATGATAGAGGAGATGATGGTCCTGGGGGTGACGGGGGCTGCCTTCGCCATCATGTTGGTGGTGGCGGCCAGGAAGATGGCCGTTCAGGTGGACGAGAGAGTCGAGAGGATCCGGGAGAAGCTCCCTGGTGCTTCCTGCGGGGCCTGCGGGTTCAAGGGCGGGTGCGATGCGCTGGCGGAGGAGGTGGTGAAGGACCCCTCCCTCCTGAGCAAGTGCAGGCTGGCGGGACCGGAGGAGAAGAAGGAGATAGGGAAGATCCTGGGAGTGGAGGTGAAGGAAGAGGAGGAGAAGAGGCTGCCGCGCGTGAGGTGCACGGGCCAGTCCAAGGTCCTCTTCGAAGCCTCCGGGGAGAGGACCTGCTCGGCCCTCTCCGACCTCGCGGGGGGGCCGCTTGCCTGCCCCTACGGGTGCCTGGGGGTGGGAGACTGCGTGAGGGCATGCCCCTTCGGGGCCCTGAGGATGGAGAACGGACTCCCGGCGGTGGACGAGCGGAGGTGCACGGGGTGCGGGCTCTGCGAGCAGACCTGCCCCAGGGGATTGATCAAGCTCCTCCCCGTGAGCACCAAGGTCCTCCTCCTCTGCAACTCCCCCGCCCCGGGGAAGGAGGTGAACGCTTCCTGCGCCAGCGGCTGCATCAAGTGCAGGATCTGCGAGAAGGCCTGTCCTGTTCAGGCCATAAAGCTCGACCCCCTGCCCATCATCGATCAGACCCTTTGCAACGCCTGCGGGACCTGTGTGGAGAAGTGCCCGCGCAAGGTGCTGAAGCTGGGCGTGCCTGTAGCTGCCCCTGCTCCCCCCTCAGGTTAGTTTCTCTATCCGGGGAAGGTCCCAGGAGTCCGAGTACAGGATCCTCCCGTCCGAGCCCACCAGCATGGCCTTCACGGTCCTACCCGAGGAGGAGAGGTTATCGGCCAGTTCCTTCCCCTTCTCCGGTCCCAGCACGAAGAGGGTAGTGCTCAGGGCGTCTGCGTCCGTGCAGTTACTCGCTATCACCGTGACGCTCATGCATTCTCCCGCCGGTTTCCCCGTCCTGGGGTCGAGGATGTGGTGGACCCTCTGGGAGCCCAGGAGGAAGAACCTCCTGTAGTCCCCCGAGGTGGCGATGGAGAAGTTCTCCAGCTCCAGCACCAGCATCACCTCCTCCTTCCTGGGGTGCTGTACCCCTATCGTCCAGACCTTCCCGAACCCCCTTATCTCCCCCCCCACGTTCACCAACCCAGCCCCCACCCCGGCTTCCCTCAGGACTTGACAGGCCCTGTCCACCGCGTACCCCTTCGCTATTCCTCCCAGGGTCACTCCCATCCCCTCCTGTGAGAACCTGGCCCTCCCGTTCTCCACCTCCAGCTTCTCCCACCCCACCCTCGCGAGAACCTCCGAGAGTCTCTCGCCGGAAGGGAGCTTTCCCTTCTCCTTCACCTCCTTCATCCAAAGGTCCACCAGGGGCTTCACCGTGATGTCGAAAGCCCCTCCAGAGAGCTCGGAGTAATCCAGGGAGGAGCGCAGGAGGAAGAGGGTTTCCTCCGAGAGTTCCACCCAGGAGGTTCCGCCGTGGTTCAGGAGGTAGATCTCAGCCCTCTTATCCTCGGCGGACATGAGACCCTCCACCCTCTTGATTTCCCTGTAGGCTGCTCTCACAGCTTCCTTCGCCTTAGCCGTGTTCTCGTCCACCACCTGGATCTCCACGAACGTGTCCATGGCCAGACCCTCCCCCACCACCCTGTCCCCTCTGAGGTGGATGGTCAGGGGCTGCACGGTGAGGGAGCTCAGGAGGAGGGCGGTGAGGGCCGCCATCCCCAGCGAGGCCCCGGCCACCTTCCGGCTCTCCTCCCCCAGCCTGGGAAGGAAGAAGAGGGAGGAGGAAAGCACGGCCTGGGAGAGGAGGAAGCCGGAGGCCATCCCCACCACCCCGAACTCTTTCCCCAGCACCACGATCCCCGCGAGCCCCACGGCGAGGGAGGAAAAGTAGGAAAGGAGAACGGAGGAGGTCTCCTGCCTGGAGTAGAGGCGGGAGAGCTCGATCTGGGCCACCACGGCCAGGGGGAGGGAGAGGGCCATCACGCGCAGGACCTTCGCCCCCTCCCCGAAGCCGGGGAAAAGGGAGGGGAGGAACAGGGAGAGGAGGAGGGCGGAGAGGAGGAGGGGGAAGGAACAGAAGAGGGCCTTCTTCTCCGTTCTCCCCACCCTTCTCCCCGCGGCTCTCTCCGGGAGGAGGTAGAAGAGGAGGATTTGGGGGAAGGAGGCGAAGAGGAGGAAGAACCTGTTCCCGAACTGGTACATGCCCAGCTCCTCCCTCCCGAAGAGGGGCCCTATGACCACCTTGTCCAGCAGGTTCATGGAGGCCGCCCCCAGGTCTGCCATCCAGAGGCCCAGGAGGAAGGTGGGGGGAGGAAGGGAGAGTTCCCTTCCCCGGGTCCTGAGGAGGGGGAGGGAGAAGGGAAGGTAGGAGAGGGAGAGCCCCAGCACGAGCCACCTCACCTCCTCCAGCCTGAGGTAGAGGAGGAAGGGGAGGAGGAGGGTGAGGCTCCTCGCCCCCACCCAGAGCAGGAGATACCGGCGGTAGGAGCGCCTGGAGAGCTCGAAGTGGAAGCTCAGGGAGAAGAGGGAGAGGGAGAGGAGGAGGAGACCCGTCCAGGGATCCAGTAGGAGAGAGAGGAGGGTCCCGGCGACTACGCTGGGAAGGAGACCCAGCAGGAGGCACCCCTTCAGTATCCCTTCACCTTTCCTTGGATAGAGGGCCAGGGAGGCCTTCCCCGCCCCGAGAAGGGAGACCCCGGAGAGGAGCATGGCCAGCGACACCTTCCACGCCACCTCCCCGTAGGCGAAGGGGTGGAGGAGGAGGGCCAGGAGGACCCAGAAGAGGAAGCCTGAGAGGGTGGCGAAGAGCTGCGCCACCGCCACGTGGAGCACGCCTCCCTTTGCCTCCATCCCCAGTCCTTTCCCGCTGGAAGCTATATACCGTCCCAGGTAGGAGGGCTTGAAATGCTGGTTCCCTCCTCTCACGGGGAGGTGAGGGTGGTGAAGTGCGGTGCGGAACTCTCGGGCAGGGTTCCCTACTGGACGCACTTCTACCTCTACAGGGGCCTGGTGATAGACACCGGTTGCCCGCACACGGCGGGTGAGGTGGGGGAGTTCGTGGGGGGAAGGGGGAGAGTGGTCCTGCTCACCCACCATCACGAGGATCACGTGGGTGGGGCGGTGGCCCTCCAGGGCAGGCTCAGGATCTTTGCCCCCACCAGCTCACTCCCCCTGCTCGAGCATCCGCCCGAGGTCCCCGATTACCGGAAGCTGGTGTGGGGACAGCCCCAGCCCCTGAGGGCGGAGCCCCTCCCTTCTCCCCTGCGTTTCGGCGGGCTGGAGGTGGAGGTCCTCGAGACCCCCGGGCACACCTTCGATCACGTTTCCTTTCTGGTGGACCGGAAGCTCTTCGCCGGCGACCTCGTGCTGGCGCCAGGGCAGATGGTGTGCATGAGGCAGGAGGAGCTCAGGGAGACGATGGAGTCCCTGGAGAGGGTCCTGGGACTGGACTTCGACCAGGCCTACACCGGAGTGGGGGTCTTCTCCAGGGCTGAGGTGGAGGCCTACCTGGAGTACCTGGAGGGGCTGAGGGAGAGGGTGGAGGGTCTCCACCGGAAGGGGAAGAGCCCGGAGGAGATCGTGGAGGAGATCTTTCCCCATCCCCCCGAAAAGGTTGAGCTGATGGAGGTAGTGAGCGACAGGGAGTGGTCGAGGGAGAACATGGTCCGATCCCTCCTCGGCCTCCCGCGCTAGCGTTGCCGGCGGGGATAAAAGGACTCTGGGGAAAGGGAATGATGCTCGGGGAAGCGGGGAAGATCTTCGTGGCCCTTTTCGTGATTATGGACCCATTCGGTAGCATCCCGATCTTCCTCCTGGCCACGGAGGGGATGGAGGGAAGGAGGGTGAGCCGTGCGGCCGGCTACGCAGTCGGCGTGGCTGCCCTGGTCCTCTTCTTCTTCCTCTTCCTGGGAGACCCCCTCTTCCGGGTCCTGAGGATCGAGTTCTCCTCCCTGAGGATTGGAGGGGGGCTGGTGCTGGGGGTGCTGGGCATGGAGCTGGTGCTGGGCAGGAGCCTCCTGAGGGGGGAGAGGAAGGGTTCTCCCGCCCTCTCCCTGATAGGGACTCCCATGCTCACTGGTCCAGGGGTCATCGTCTCCACCATGATCTTCGTGAGGACCTACGGTTACCTCCCCGTCATCCTGGCCTCCCTGCCCCTCCTGGCTTCGAGCTGGGCCGTGCTCAGGCTTTCCTCTTCCTTCCACAGGGTGCTGGGAAGGGATGGAATAGAGATCCTGTCGAGGGTGATGGGCCTTCTCCTGGTGACGATAGCCGTGGACCTGGTCATGGGAGGGATAAGGGCGGCCCTTTGAGCCTCGGAAATGATTTTATGTGAGGGGCTCCAACGCCTCCCGATGAGGAGGGGTGAGGCCTTCGAGCTGGTGCTGGTCGTCCTTGCCCTGGTCAGCGTGGCCCTCCTCCTGTACGAGCTGGACCATCCCGAGACGGCTTGGTTCACCTCCTCCTGCGACTTCGTCATAGCCCTCCTCTTCCTGGGGGAGTACCTCTCCTCCACCTTCAGAGCGGAGCGCAGGCTGCGCTACGCCCTCACCCACTGGTACGACCTGCTGGCCTCCATCCCCATCCCCTTTTCCGCCGTCAGGATGTTCAGGACGATAAGGGTGGTGAGGCTGGTGAGGGTGATCCGGACCCTGAGGGTCCTGAGGCTCAGCAGGGCCTTCACCTTCCTCTCGGAGAGCAGACTGGGTACGGTGGTGGTGGCCCTCCTCATGGTCCTCCTCTTCGGTGCCACCTCCTTCCACATCCTCGAATATGGACAGAACCCCTCCCTCCACGGGTCCCTGGACGCCCTCTACTGGGCCGCGGCCACCCTCTCCACGGTCGGCTACGGGGATATCGTGGCGGTGACCTCGGCCGGGAAGGTGCTCACCGTGGTCCTCATGCTCTTCGGGATAGGGGTGTATGCCACGCTGGCGGGTCTGCTGGCCGGTTACCTGGTCAAGGGGCGGGAGGGAGAGGAGGACCTGGAAGAAAGGATAGCCAGGATGGAGGCCGAGATCCGGGAGATCTCAGGAGTCCTTCGGTCCGGGTGGAAGGAGGATTCAGGGGGGGAATCGAGGAACCCTTGAGAGGTCCAGCACCTCCCCTCCCTTTCTCCTGAGGAGTTCAGCCGGCAGGTCCCACACCGCCCTTGCCCTCTCCACGATCACCCTGTCGCTTGAGGCCGAGATCTCGCAGGAGCTCACTTCCCTGTCCACTCCTCGCACCGCCCGGCACACCGCCTCCACCCCGCGCCTCTCCAGGATCTCCCCGGTCTTCCTGGCGAGTTCCCCGCTCCCGCTGGCTGGGCTGTCGAAGAAGACCCTCACCTCCCTGGGTTCCGCCTTCTCCAGGAGGAGGGCCACCTCCTCCAGGACCTCCCAGGTGTGTTCGCCCACACGGTACTTCCCGAAGACCGTCCTCAGGTCCCTCAGGAGCCCGTCGTCGCACCTTATCACGGGGTCCCCCCTCAGGAGGCTCTCGCAGGTGATGAGGACGTTGTATCCGTCCACTCCCACCGTCCTTCTCCTGACCTCCCTCCAGGAGACCAGCTTCTTCCCATGTTCCTCGGCCTCCCCCCTGGAGAAGACGCAGCGGGTGAGGAGGTGGCGCTCACGTGAGGGCAGGCAGTAGTGGTCTGAGACCACCCTCACCGCCGTTTCCCTGGGGTATCCGCGGTCGAGGAGGTACCTCAGGTCCCTGATGGCCTCCTCCGTCCTCTCACTCCACATAGATGGCGGGCCTGAGGGGAAGGGCCCCCTTGCTCCTCCCCTTCGGGTCGTAGACCCCTGGATCGTCCTCCCTGAAGACCCTCACCTCCACACCCAGCTGCTTCTCCAGGTAGGAGGAGTTCTCCCTCAGGACCTCGTACTCGTCCACTCCCCTCGAGAGGAGGGCGAGCCTCTCCTCGGGCAGATCCCTGCTCCCCTCCAGGACCTTCGCCAGGAAGGGCGCCAGCTCGGCTTTGGGCTTCCCTATCGTGCCCTCCAGGTGCCTGAGGAGTTCGCTCCTGTCCTTTCTCCCGAGCGAGAGCTGCCTGAGGATCTCCCTGTGGGCCTCCCTCTTCCAGGCCGAGGGGGTGTAGAGGCAGACGAGCCTGGGCTTTACCTTCACCACCTTCACGATCTTCCCCACGTCCTCGAGCACGGAGGAGAGGAACTCCTCCTTGAACTCGGCCTCCGGGTCCTTCAGTCCCTCCTCCACCTCCGGCCAGGGGGCGAGGGAGACGAAGCCCTTCTCCCCCATCCTCTTCCAGAGCTCCTCGCAAAGGTGGGGGATGAAGGGGGCCAGGAGACGGACCCAGACGTGAAGCACCTTCTTCACCACCTCTCCCCTCGCCCCTTCCCCCCTCCAGGAGAGGTACTTCCTCACGTCCTGCTGGAGGAAGAAGAAGGAGTGCTGCAGGGCCCTCCTCGTCTCGAACCTCTCCATGGCCTGCGTGGTCTCCTCCACCCTCCTCTGGAGCCTGCTCAGCAGCCACCTCTCCGGGAGTTCGAGGGGGAGGGAGGGTGAGGGCAGGGAGAGGATCTCCTCGCAGAGGGAGTAGAACCTCTCCAGCCCCTTCACCATGGCCTCCGCCTCGACCTTCCTCCAGTTGAAGTCCTGCCAGGGCTCAGAGGAGGACATGAGGTAGAGCCTCACGGCGTCCGCCCCGTACTCCTGCACGGCCTTGTTCACCTCCACCAGGTTTCCCTTGGAGGAGGACATCTTCTGGCCCTCCAGCACCGCTATCCCGAAGCAGACGATTCCCCTGGGCAGGCGGTGGGGGAAGAGGAGCGCGTGGTGGAAGACGAAGAAGGTGAGGTGGTTGGGGATGAGTTCGCTTGCCGACATGCGGTAGTCCAGGGGGTACCAGTACTCGAACTCCTCCCTCAGGCGCTGCAGCGTGGGAAGGGGGATGCCGGAGGAGCGGGAGAGGACCTCGGGGTCTCCCTTTCCGTAGAACACGAAGTCGAAGACCTCGTCGTTCAGCTTCTCGGGATCGAGCTGCTTGAGGAGGTGGGAGAGGGGGTAGTAGGCCATGTAGATGGTGGAGTCGCTCAGGGACTCGATGATCCAGCCCGGGTCCCAGGGGGCCTTCGTGCCCATGCCCACCTTCCTGGTGCAGGGCCACTCGCGGAGCCACTCTATGGTGTGCTCGTACTGGGCCCTCGTCTCCGGGGGGACGAGTTCCATCTTCCCCAGCACCTCCCTGGCCTTTTCCTTCCAGCCCTCGTCGGCGTAGTTCAAGAACCACTGGTCCTCCACCACCTTCACCACCACGGGTGAACCGCACCTGCACCTCACGGGCTTGAGGGAGAACTCGTACATGATGGCCGCCTCCCCCGTGGAGAGGAGGTCCTGCTTCACCAGGTTCTTGGCCTCCGACACCGGCTTTCCACCGTAGACGGGTATCCAGCTCCTCATCCTACCCTTCGCGAACTCCGTCCTGTACACCCTGGAGGTGGCCTCCTCCAGCTTGGGGTCCAGCTGACCCTTTATTCCAAGCCTCTCCACCTCCTCCACCGCCGGGAACTCCCCGTACCCCTCCACCTCGATCAGGGAGAGGGGCCGGAGCCTCTCCGCCTCCACCCCGAGGCGCTTCAGCTCCTCGGGTCTCCCCTTGAGCTCCTCCAGTGCCACATGGTCGTAGGGGGCGTGCGAGGGGACGGAGCCCACCACCCCCGTGGCGTTGTCCGGGTCCACGAAGTCGGCCGGAAGGATGGGCACCTTCTTCCTCGTCAGCGGGACCTCCACCTCCGAGCCGAACTTCACCCTGAAGGGTCTGACCTCCCCCACCCTGTAGCCCTGCTCCGCCAGCTTGGCCACGGCCTGCTCGCTCACCACCCACCTCTCCCCGTCCACCTCCACCTCCACGTAGTTCGCCTTCGGGTTGAGCCAGAGGTTGGTGACCCCGAAGACGGTCTCGGGCCTGAGCGTGGCGGCGGGCAGGACCTTCCCGTCCTGCCGGTACTTCAGGAGGGTGAACTCCAGCATCTCCGCCTCCTCACCCTCCAGCAGGTCGTGGTCCGTGACGGGGTTGCCGTCCCTGGGGCACCACCTCACGGGGTGCTTCCCCTTCACGATGAGCCCCGCCTCCATGATCTTGTGGTACTGCCAGGTCACGAACCTGCTGTAGGGGGGGTCCACGGTGGTGAAGTCCCTCCTCCAGTCTATGGAGAGACCCAGCCACTTCATACCCTTCTTGTAGCTGAGGTCGCTGATCTCGGCGAAGTAGGTCCCGAAGTACTTGGGGTCCTCCATCCTGGACAGGAGTTCCTGCGGGACGCCGTAGCGCCTGGTGAGGAGCTCCACGTAGGCCGGCTCCCTCCTCGCCACCCTCTTGGAGGCCCCCACGATGGGCGTGCCCGTGAAGTGGAAGGCCATGGGGAAGAGGACGTTGTACCCCCTCATGCGCTTGTACCTGGCGATCACGTCGGGGATGGTGTAGGTGCGGGCATGGCCTATGTGCATGGGGCCGGAAACGTACGGGTAGGCCACGGTGAGGTAGAACTTGGGCCTTCCATCGGGCTCGGCCTGGAAGATCCCCGCCTTCTCCCACTCCTCCTGCCACTTCCTCTCTATACCCTTGAGGTCCATCCTATCCCTCCAGGACCTTCCTGAGACTCTCGAACGCCTTGTCCATGGCCTCTCTTAACCCCTCCGTTCTGGGGCCTCCCCCCTGCCCGAAGTTCTTCCTTCCACCCCCTCCTCCCCCCAGGGCCCTCGCCGCCAGGGAGGCCACCGCCCCGCAGTCCACCCCCTTCTCCACCGCCTTCTCGCCCGCCGCCAGGACCAGGCTGGCCACCCTGCCCGAGCTCCCCAGGATGACCACCGCGTGGGGGTCCCTGGCCATCTCCTCCGCCATCTTTATCATCTCCTCCGTTCTCGCTTCCCCCATCTCCTCCCTTATCACCAGGAACTCCCCCACCCTCGTTCCCTTCTCCCTCATGGTGGGAGAGGCCAGGCTCGCCAGTCTCTTCCTGAGGGCCTCCAGCTCCTTCTGCAGGAGCTTTTTCTCCTCCACCAGCTTCACCACCGCCTGCTCCAGACCCCCCTCCTGCACCCCCAGCAGGGAGACCAGCCTTCCCCTCTCCTCCTCCCTCCTCCTGATCTCCTCCAGCGCCGCCTTCCCCGCTGCGAACTCCAGCCTCTCCACCCCGTCCTGGATGCGCTCCGTGCGGAGAATCTTCAGCATCCCTATCTCCCCCGTGCTCCCGCAGTGGGTGCCGGCGCAGGCCTGCGTGTTCCATCCCACCACCTCCACCACCCTCAGCTTCTTCCCGGGGACCACTCCCCCCTGGTAGAGCACGAAGCCGTACTTCCTCTCCGCCTCGTTCCTGTCCATGAACCGGGTCCGGATGGGCAGGTTGGCCAGGATGACCTCGTTGGCCCTCCTCTCTATCTCCGCCACCTCCTGGGGCTCCAGCCTCCTGAAGTGGGTGATGTCCAGCCTGGACCACTCCGGGTACTTCTGGGCCCCGTGCTGCCAGACGTGGTCACCCAGCACCCTCTTGGCCGCCTCCAGGAGCACGTGGGTGGCGGAGTGGTGGCGCATGAGGGAGCTCCTCCTCTCCCAGTCCAGCTTCCCCACCACCCTGTCCCCGGCCCTGAAGGGGTTGGAGGCAAGGCGATGGATCACCGCCTCCCCCACCTTCTCCACCTCCACCACCTCGGCCGTCTTCCCCTCTCCCTCCAAGATGCCTGCATCACCCTCCTGCCCTCCGCCCTCGGGGTAGAAGGCCGTGCGGTCCAGCACCACCTCGTTTCCCCTGCTCAGCACCACTCTTGCCCTGAACTCCCTCAGGTAGGGGTCCTCGTAGAACAGGAGCCTGGTGCGGGGTAGCCTCTCCTCCCTCCTTCCCTCCCCGGCCTCCACCTTCGCCCCCGAGGCGTGTCTCTCGGCCACCTTGATGTAGAAGTCCTCGGGGACCTCCACCTCCACCCCCATCTCCCTGCCCACTTCCCTCACGAGCTCCGGGGGCAGGCCGTGGCTGTCGTAGAACTCGAAGAGCTTCTCCTGCGGGAGGGAGGAGGCCTGCGATCTGAGGGAGGAGAGGGTCCTCTCCACCAGCCTCCTTCCCCTGGCGATGGCCTCGGCGTACCTCTTTTCCTCCAGCTCCACCACCTTCAGGATGTACCCCCTCCTCTCCTCGAGCTCGGGGTGGGAGAGGAAGTCCAGTTCCATGCTCATGAGCTCTGGGAGGGGGAGCCTGAGCCCTGCCTCCCTGAGGAGCCTGAGGGTCCTCCTGAGCACCAGCCTGGCGAGGTACCCCTCCCTGGCGTTGCTGGGCGTGATCCCGTCCCCCAGCATGAAGGCCAGGCACCTGAGGTGATCGGCTATCGCGTACAGGGCCTCCAGCGGGACCATCCAGCGGTCCAGCTGCTCCCTGCTCATACCCGAACGCTCCGCCACCCTCTCCCTGAGCAGCGCCAGGTCCCTCCCGCTCTCCACGTCGATCAGGCCCGCTATCCTGGAATGCAGCTCCAGCAGCTCCTCCGGTGGCCTCTCCACTCCCGCCTCCCTCTCCAGCCTCCGGAGGAGGGGTCCGAACACGGCCTCGTACACGGACGTGCTCCCCTGGGAGATCCAGGAGATCCTCTCCAGCCCGTAGCCGGTGTCCACGATCTGCAGGGGGAGCTTCCTGTATTCCTTCCCCACCACCTCGTACCTCATGAAGACCAGGGTGGCCAGCTCCAGCCCCCTGGCGTTGACCTCGAAGTCCTCCCCTGCGTTCCCCCCTCCCTCCCAGAGGTCCTCCACGTAGTTGAGGTCCTCCCCCTTTATCCCCAGCTCCTTGGTTAAGAACTCATGGCAGAGTTCCACCGTCCGATCGTTCCAGTAAACCCTTTTCTCCCTGGTGTTGAAGGCGTGGTGCCCCCCCATGTGGAAGAGGGTGAGGTGTCTTCCCGACCTGCCCACGTTGTCTATGTCGTTCAGGCGGATGCTGGGCTGGCTCACCACCAGCGGGTTGGCGGGCGGGGGCACCTGCCCGCTGGTGACCCAGGGCTGGAAGTCGGCTATGGAGGCGATGGTGAGGAAGATGTCATCCCTCCACCTGGCCACCACCGGGTACCTCCTGATCACCTCGTGCCCCCTCCTTTCGAAGAACTTGAGGAAGGATCTCTCCACCTCCTTCAGGGAGAGCCTCTTCCTGGTGGGTGGCCTGCCTATGAAGGAGTACTCATCGCAGGGCGTGTCGCCGCAGGTCCTCCTCTCGGGATCCAGGGTCCAGAACCACCTCCCGCACCCGGCGCACTTCCTCCTCTCGAAGCCCTCCTCCCTGAAGAGCTTCACCCTGTAGAGGCTGCCGGCCTTCTTGGAGCCCTGCATCCCAGAATCCTCCCCTTCCGGGAGTTAAAACTACCTTCCCTTCAGCGCCCCCAGGATGAGGGGGAGGCAGAGGGTGGCGTCCCCCTCCACCGTGACGTGCTTGGCCCCCCTTCCGATCTTCCCCCAGGAGATGGCCTCGTGGGTCCTGGCCCCGGAGAGGCTTCCGTCGTACTCGTGGGCGGTGGTGAGGTAGACGGCGTAGCTCAGCCCTCCCCCGAACTGGGCCCACCAGATCAGGTGGTGCTTGCTTATCCCCCCTCCCACGATGAGGGCCCCCATCCTCCTGGAGGACCACACCCTCTCGCTCAGGAGGCTCTCGTCCTTCATGGGGTCGACCTTCAGCTCGTGGTCCTGGCAGAAGGACCAGAGCTGGTAGCCCACGGCCCCGTCCGTCACTCCAGGCACGATGACGGGGACCTTCCTCCTGTAGCACCAGTACAGGAAGGAATCGTTCTTGCGGATCCACCTGCCCAGCTCCCAGCAGAGCTCGTGGGTGGAGAGCTCCCTCCTCCCCGACCGGTAAAGCTCCTCCAGGAACCTCTGCATCTTCTCCTCTATCAGGAGGCCGTAGGAGGAGTCGGGAACGAAGACGTTCCCCAGCCTGCTGATCCCCCTCTTCCTCAGCTCCCCGTCATCCACGTGGAAACTCCCGTGGTAGTACTCCCGGTAGCTCCTGGCCAGGTCGTGGTCCAGCGTTCCGCAGGTGGTTATCACGAGGTCGAAGAAGCCCTCCCTCACGAAGTCCCTCAGCACGCCCCTGGTGCCCGTGGCCATGAGGCAGGCCGGGAAGGAGAGCATCTTGAAGCACTCCCGGTCGGAGAGCATCTCCCTGAGGATCTCCACCCCCCTGGCGAGGAGCTGGGCGTTGAAGCCCCCGCAGGACCCCATCTGCTCCATCAGGTCCGCTATCCTCGTGCGTGAGGAGACCCTGAGGTCCTTAACCGCTCGCCCCTTCATGAGCTCCCGTCAGAGGAAAAGGGTTCAGCCGAAGAGGGAGGCCAGACCGGCCATGGCTTCCTCTTCCTTCTTCTCCTCCTCTTCCTTCTTCTCCTCCTTCTTCTCCTCGGCCTTCGGAGGAGCGGGAGCCGCCTGCGCGGCGGGTGCCACGGCCATCGCTGAGGCCCCCTTCAGGACCTCCTCGATGTTCACCCCCTCCAGCGCGGAGAGGAGGGTCTTCACCCTGGCCTCGTTCACCTCTATGCCCGCCGCCTTCAGCACGTTCGTCAGGCTCTCCTCATCGGGCTTCTTGCCCGCGGCGTGCAACAGCATCACGGCGTGCACATACTCCAATTTTCTACCTCCTGAGAGGACTCATCCCCTTACTCTTACCCCTTTATGAACCTTTCCCCTCCTCCAGCTTCGAGGAGAGGTGAAGGGCCTGGAGGTGCGCCCTGGCCAGGAGCTCGGGCAGGGTCTCCCTGGTGGGGAAGGCCGGGGAGAGGGCCCTGGCCAGGGCGAGGGCGTTCAGGTGGGATTTGAGGAGCAGCTGAGGTACCGTGAGTGCGGTGGGGTATTCGAGGCCCAGGGCCAGGGCGAGGGCCTGCTGGTGCGCCCTCAGGAGTTCTCCCCTCACCACCTCCTCGTCCAGCTCGAGCAGGTCCCCCGAGTAGATCAGGCCTTCACCGTAGGCTGCCCGCAGCCTGAGGAGGAGATCCACCGGCTCCACCCCGATTTTGAGGAGGAGGTCGGCGATCTCCTTCGTAATCACCTCCCCCGCCCTGATCACCGTGAAGTCCTCCGCGACCACCACCTTCCCAGCCTGCACCCTGGCCTTCACCCCGGCCCTCTGCAGCTCGCTGACCACGGGCCCGGGAGGGAAGTCCGTCTCCCCGGCCTTGATGACCACTTCCGTCGAGGAGACCCTGCCCGGCTTGGCAGGGGCCTTCTCCCTCTCCTCCTTCAGGAGGCGGTTGAGCTTGACGGGGGGGAGGTCGGTGAAGAGGAGGGCGCTCTGGCCTTTCACGTGCTCCAGCAGCCCCTCCAGCCCCTTCCTCTCCTTGGAGGCCTCCGAGAGGGCCAGCCTGATGAGGGTGTTCTTGGCCACCAGGATCTCCCCCTTCCCCCTGAGCTTTTCCCTGAGCCTCTGGAAGAGGTGGGAGGGAAAGCCCTCGAAGTCCACCACGCCCACCACCTTGGAGGAGAGAAGCTTCTCCTTCAGCTCCTGCAGCGTCTCGGTCTTCCAGGCCGGGTAGGAGGTCCTCTTCATCCCTTCATCCCCAGTTTCACGGGTTTGCCCATGGTGGTCTTCAGGTAAACGGCCTTGATGCGCCCCTTTCCCTTCTGCAGGGCCGTCTCCAAGGCCTCCAGCACGCTGAGGGCGTTCTCCGCCACCTTCTCCTCGGGCATCTCCTCGCTCCCTATCCTGGCCCTGATGGCGGGCTGGTCCCTGGTCCTGAGGAAGAGGAGCTTGCGGTACCTTTCCAGGACCTGCTGCAGGTTCACGTTCGGGGGCAGGGGCTTCGGGATCTTGTCCCTCGGGCCCAGGATGCGTCCGAGCAGCCTCCCGGCGAGGGGCATGAGGTCCGGCTGCGCCAGGAACACATCGTACTCCCTGGCCAGCCTCTTGGCCTTCTTGGGGTTCTTCCCCAGCTCCTCCAGCTCCGCCCTGGAGAGCACCAGGTCGGCTCCAGCCTCCTTCGCCCTGAGGGCCATCTCACCCTCCGCGAAGAGGGCCACCTTCCTCTTCCTGCCGTTGCCGTGGGGCAGGAGGGCCTCGAAGGAGATCCTCTCCTCCGTCTTCTTCAGGTCGAGGTTCTCCAGCGTCACCTGCAGCTCCAAACCCTGCTTGAACTTCCTACCTTTCCCGGCCTCCTTTGCCTGTTTCACGGCCTCCTTCAGGGCCTCCTTCGAGATCATTTCAGTTCCTCCTCGTACTTTCCTTCCTCTATCTCCCTCTGGACCTCCCTGGGGTCCTTACCCTCCACCGTCACCCCCATGCTCTTGCAGGTGCCCAGCACCTCCTTCACCTTGCTCTTCAGGTTCTTCCCCCCCTTCTCCTTGGCGATCTTGACCACCTGTGAGAGGGAGAGGTTGCCCACGGTTTCCTTCCCCGCGGTCTTGGCCCCCTTCTCCACCCCCAGCTCCCTCTTCACCAGGACGGAGACGGGCGGGGAGCCCACCTCCACCTGGAACTCCTTGGTCTTACGGTCCACGGTGAGGATGACGGGGACCTTCATCCCGCTGAACTTGGAGGTGGCCTGGTTTATCCTCTGGACCACCTGCCCCACGTTCACCCCCAGCGGTCCCAGGGCGGGTCCGAGCGGGGGGCCGGGGTTGGCCTTCCCGCCTTCCACCAGAAGCTTTATCCGGGCTTTCATCGAAACACCACCCTCTCATCCGCTAAAAAGCTTCCTTTCAGGGCCCTGCGAACTCACTTCTCCTCGGCGCCTTTCTTCTGTATCACCTTCACGGACTCCGACTTGACGGTCACGGGTATGGGCACGGTGGCTTCGAAGAACTCCACTGTGACCTCCTCCTTCTCCTTGTCCACCTGCACGATCCTAGCCCTCTCCCCCTTGAAAGGCCCGGAGGAGATCTCCACGAGGTCCCCCACCTCCATCCTCGTCACGGAGGGTTTGGGGACGAGGTACTGCTCCAGCTCTTCCATCGAGAGCTCACCCGAGACCATGCCCCTGGCGTGCTTCACCCCCGTTCTGGCCTTCTCCACCGAGCTCCTCCCGTAGGCCTCCACGAAGAGGTATCCCGAGAGGTTGGCCGGGGCCATCACGGCCAGGATGGGGAGGTTCTGCTTCTTGGCGTGGGTGATGAGCACGTCCGCCGTGTTCTTCTCCTGCCCCACCGTGACCCTTATGGCGTAGATGGAGGGCCGCTGGGCTTCCTCCTTCTCCTCCAAGCTTCAGCCACCCCCTAGGATGAGGTAGCCCACCGACATGATGAGGAACCCCACCACGCCGATGAGCAGCACCCCCAGGCCCGTGACCTTGGAGGCCTCCGTGAACTCCTCCTGGCTGGGTTTCCTGGCTATCAGGAGGACACGCTTCATCTCGCTCAGCCTGAGGGTCATATGCTCTTCAGCCCCAGGTCTATCTGCTCGGGTCTGAGCTTGGGAGTGGGCGGTTTCGCCTGGGAGTGCGGCGAGTACACCCCCGTGACCACCAGCAGGACCCTGAGGTTGTTCTTCATCTCCTCATAGATCTGGGCCCCGCATATCACGTACGCTTCGGGGTCGAGCACCTCCGAGACCTTGCCGAAGACCTTCCCGGCCTCGCTGAGGGTGAGGCTCGGTCCCCCCACCACGTTGATCAGGGCGCGCTTGCCCCCGGAGATGTCCGCCTCCAGCAGAGGACTGTGGATGGCCTCCTCCACCGCCTCTTCCGCCCTGTTCTCCGCGTCTGACTCCCCTATCCCTATCAGGGCAGTTCCGCTGTCCTTCAGGACGGTCTCCAAATCCGCGAAGTCCAGGTTGATGAGCCCCGGTTTCGTTATGGTCTCCGTTATGCCTTTCACGGCGTTCATGATGATCTGATCGGCCACCTTGAAGGCCGCCCCCATGGGCAGTCCTGGGGCCAGCTCCAGAAGCTTGTCGTTGGGGATCACGATCACCGCGTCCACGTTCTGCTTGAGCCTCTCCAGCCCGGTCCTGGCGTTGAGCATCCTCCTGTTTCCCTCCACCCTGAAGGGGAGGGTCACCACGGCCACGGTGAGGGCGTCGAGCTTCTTGGCGATCTCGGCCACCACCGGCGCCGCCCCCGTTCCCGTTCCCCCTCCCAGCCCGCAGGTGATGAAGATCATGTCTGCCCCATACAGGTGGTCTTTTATCAGGTCCTCGTCCTCGCGGGCCGCTTGCTCCCCCTTGGAGGGGTCGGCCCCAGCCCCCAGGCCTCCGGTGGTCTGTTTGCCTATCAGCAGCTTCCGGTCGGCAAGCGTGTAGAGGAGGTCCTGGGCGTCCGTGTTGATGGCGATGGTCTCGGCCCCGTAAATTCCCACCTCCATCATCCTGGAGAGCGTGTTTCCCCCGCTCCCCCCGCACCCGACCACCAGGGTTTTCACTGTCGCCTTTTCCTGGATTTCCTTCAGCTCCTGATCGGTGTATCCCTTGCCCCCCGGTTTGGCCACCTTGCCCAGGTCAGAGATGCCTGGCTTCACAGGATTCGCGGAGGATGAGGCACTCATCGTCTCAGTGAAGAGAGGTTTTTTTGGTTTTAAACCTTTTGAGAAAGAGACTGTTTCACCGTGAGTCTGGTTATCCCCAGCTCCCTCGAGGCCTCCACCACCACTTTCTTCTGCTCGGAGTTCAGTCCCTCCTCGTCCGAGAGGATGAGCCCCGCTCCCCCTCGGGTTTTTAGGACGGCCTCCCGGAGCAAAGCCCTGGTGAGGGGGGCATACTTGGGCAAGAGGTGCCCCACCCAGTACTTGGTCTTGAGGACCGCCTCCGTGTGCCTGGGGGCGTAGTGGGGCCCTCCCACCCCTACCGCCCTGAGGCACTCTGCAGGGGGTGAGAGAACGGCCCTCGCCACTGCCTCCCCTGCTTCTCCCCTGACCCACTCCTCCTTTTCGCTCCCTATCTCCACGAAGGTCACGGGCACGCTAAGGCCGGTGGGACCGTGGTGCGTGGCCTCCAGGCACACCCGGTGGGGCAGGTCCATCTCCTCCTTCACGAGCTGGAGGGAGCGGAGGATGGAGCCCACCGTCTCGGGTTTTGCCACCGCCAGCCTCCCCTCTGCGGGCTCCCCAGGGACATGCACGGAGAGGGTGGGGATGCCAGAGGTGCTGGCGTGTCTGGAGAGGACCAGCACCTCGCTGGCCGGGAAGGGGAGGGACTCCATCCTCAGGGGATCCCCCTCGAAGGGCAGGAGCACGGAGTCGCCGTACCGGTAGACCTTTCCAAGCTTTTGGAAAGGATAGAGCTTGAGGAGGTGTCGGCAGATGTTTTCCGCCGCCGGGTCCTTCAGCGAGGCCAGAAGCAGCCTGGTGCCCCTTTCTTGCCCCCTTCTCCCCTCGGAAGGAGAATTCATTTTCCCTTCTTCAGGAGACTCTTGAACTCATCCACCACGGCAGGGTCCTCTATGGTGGAATAGTCACCCAGTGGCTGGTCGGACAGGAGGGCCCTGATGAGCCTCCTCATAATTTTCCCGCTCCTGGTCTTGGGCAGCCTGTTCACGAAGAAGAAACCCCCGAACACTATGAGGGGGCCCATCAGGTTCCTCACCTTCTCCCTTATCTCCTCCTTGAGCCTCTCGGAGGGTGAGAAGCCTCCCTTCAGCACCACGAAGGCGCAGGCCACCTCCTTCCTCACGGGATCAGGCATCCCCACCACAGCAGCCTCCGCCACCGCGGGGTGGGAGAGGAGGGCGCTCTCCACCTCGATGGCCCCTATCCTGTGCCCCGAGATCTTTATCACCTCGTCCGTTCTGGCGATGAACCAGAGGTATCCGTCCTCGTCCTTCTTGGCGGCGTCACCCGTGTAGTAGTAGGGAGGAATCCTGTTCCAGTACTCTTCCACGTACCTGCCTTCAGCCCTCCACAGGGTCTGGATGAGGCCGGGGAAGGGCTTCTTGACGACGAAGATTCCCTCCACCCCGGGAGGAACGGGATTACCCTTCTCGTCCACCACCTCCCCCTCCACGCCAGGCAGGGGAATGGTGGCCGACCCTGGCTTGATGGGGAGGAGGGAGATACCGTACGGGTTCCCCACGATGGGTCCTCCCGTCTCGGTCTGCCACATGTGGTCCACCACGGGTGCCCTGTCCTTCAGCACCGTTTTCTGCAACCACTCCCAGGCAGGGGGATTGAGGGGTTCCCCGGCGGAGGCCACGAACTTGATGGAGCTGAGGTCGTGTTTGGAGGGGAGCTCATCCCCGTACTTCATGAGGGTGCGGATGAGGGTGGGCGAGACCCACATCTTAGTGACCTTGTGTTTCTCCACCAGCTTCCAGAGGATGTCGGGGGAGGGATAGTCTGGGGTACCCTCGTACATCAGGGTGGTGGCTCCCGCCAGCAGGGGCCCGAAGAGCACGTAGCTGGATCCCACGATCCAGCCTATGTCGGAGAGGCAGAACCACACGTCCTTCTCCTCCAGCCCGTAGACCCACTTCCCCATGGCGTACACGTAGACCTGGTATCCTCCGTGCGTGTGCAGGGCCCCCTTGGGCTTGGCGGTGGTTCCTGAGGTGTAGAGGATGAAGGCGGGTTCGTTTGCCTCCATGGGGACCAGTTCCGCATCCTCCTTCTTTCCCAGCTTCAGGGCCTCGTCCCAGTAGAGGTCCCTTCCCTCCTTCATCTCCGCACCCTTTCCCCTCCTCAGGACCACCACCTTCTCCACCCGGTTGGGGGACTCCAGTGCCCTGTCCACGATTTCCTTCAGGTGGATGGGGGTTCCCCTGCGGTAGGCGAGGTCGGAGGTGAGCACCACCTTCGCGTCGGCGTCGGCTATCCTCTCGGCCAACGCGTGGTACCCGAAGCCGGCGAAGACGGGGGAGTAGATAGCCCCTATCCTGAGGCAGGAGAGGATTCCTATCGCCGCTTCGGGGACCATGGGCATGTAGAGGGTTACCCTGTCACCCTTCTTCACCCCCATAGCCCTCAGGACGGAGGAGAACCTCTTCACCTCCTCCAGGAGCTCTCTGTAGGTCAGAAGCTTGCTTTCTCCCGTCTCAGCTGACTCCCAGATCAGGGCGGGCTTGTTGCCCCTTCCCTTTTCCACCTGGCGGTCCAAGCAGTTGTAGGAGATGTTGGTGGTCCCCCCCACGAACCATTTGAAGAAGGGGTACTTCCCCTTCTCGAAGACCTTTTGGTATTTCTCGAACCAGTGGAGCTCCTCCGCCACCTTGCCCCACAGCTTCTCAGGGTTCTTTCTCCCCAGCTCCATCATTTTCTGGAGTTCTGGCGGTAGAGTGAGGGCCATCCTCCCCCTTTTCTCCCCTCCCTTAAAAAGGTGCTTGCCTAACTCTTTCCAGCCTTCACTATCTTGTAGCCGGAAGCTTTCCTCAGCCTGTTCATCACGGCCACTCCCAGTCCCCGGAGGGGCACACCCTCGGCCAGGATCACCTCCACCCCCTGAGCCTCCAGCTCTCGAAGGGCCCCGAAGAGCCTTCTGGCAGCTTCCCTCGGCTCCCCCCTTCTTCCCAGCGAGGCCGAGGCCTCGGCCCTGCAGCGGGAAAGGGTTTCCTCCGTGGCCAGGATTCCCACTTTCTTGCCCTTTCTCTTAAGCTCCCCTGCCAGCTCCGACAGCTTCTCCTCCACCGCTTCCGGCTCCCCCTCCACCACCCACATCTCCGCGCTGGGGGCGTAGTGCCTGTGCTTCATGCCCGGCGATTTGGCCCTTTCCACCTCCACCTCCCTCTCGGCCAAGGCGGAAGGATGGAAGAACACCTCCCCCAGCACCTCCTCCAGGGCCTCTCTGGGAGTTCCCCCTGGGCGGAGGATCTGGGGTGGCGTGACCGTGAGGTCGAGCACCGTGGATTCCACCCCCACCGCCGTGGGGCCCGCGTCGAGGATCAGGTCTATCCTCCCCTCCAGGTCCTGCAGCACGTGTTCAGCCCTCGTGGGGCTGGGTCTTCCCGCCAGGTTGGCACTGGGGGCGGCCACGGGGGTACCGCTCCTGCGGATGAGGGCCAGGGCCACTGCGTGGTTGGGCATGCGTAGGGCTATCGTTTCCAGCCCGCAGGTGGTGACGGAGGGAACGGAGGGCGAGCGCTTCAGGACCAGCGTGAGGGGTCCGGGCCAGAACCTCTCCACCAGCCTTTCCGCCTGCGGGGGCACCTCCACCGCCAGGCGGTGGAGTTCCTCAGGATTCCCCACGTGCACGATGGGGGGGTTGTCCAGCGGCCTCTTCTTGGCCTCAAAGAGGGAGAGCACGGCCTTGGGGTTGAGGGCGTCGGCCCCGAGCCCGTACACGGTCTCTGTGGGGAAGGCCACGAGACCACCCTCTCTCAGCTTCTTGGCCGCCACCTCGATCTTCTCGGGGTCGGGGTTCCGTGGATCCACCTTCAGGACCAGCGTCTTCATCCCCGTTCCTTCTACCGTGGAGTAAAAGAAGTCAGCGAGGGTGGTGGGCCCGCTGGGATTCGAACCCAGGATCTTCGCCTCGTCAAGGCGACGTCATAGCCGCTAGACCACGGGCCCCCATCTCCTCTCTCTCCCCCCGTTTTTAACCCATCTCCCGGCCCTTTCCCCCCCTCCTCAGGGGGAGGGCCATCACCACTCCTGCCAGGAACCCACCCACGTGGGCCCAGTAGGCAACACCCGAGGGGGCCCCCGCCACCAGCAGGAAGGAAGCGCTCAGGAACTGGAGCACGAACCAGAAGCCCAGGAAGAAGAGGGCGGGTACCATGACCACGCGGATGAAGTAGAAGTACATGACGGCGGTAAGCACCCTAGCCCTGGGATAAAGGACGAGATAGGCGCCCAAAACTCCTGAGATGGCTCCAGAGGCCCCTATGGCTGGAATGGTTGAGGAGGGATTGGAAAGGAGGTGTGAGAAGGAAGCCGCAAGCCCGCAGAGGAAGTAAAAGATCAAGAACTTCTTTCTGCCGAAGGCATCCTCTATGTTGTCCCCGAAGATCCAGAGGTAGAGCATGTTCCCGCCTATGTGGAGGAAGCCACCGTGGAGGAACATGGAGGTGAAAAGAGTATAAAGTTCCTTGCCTTGGGATACAAAAAAGGGTTTCATTCCGTATTCGTTCACGATTTCTTCGAAGGATCCCGAAAAGTAAGACCAAAGGAAGATCCCGAAGTTCAGGATTATGAGGAGGGTGGTAAGGATGGGTCTACGGCGGGTAGGGTTTTCGTCCTTAAGGGGAAACATTCTTTCAAGAAACTTGTTCTCCGAGTTTTTCTTTCCATCGGAATCGAGAATTTTTATTGAGCCAGGTTAGTATTCTCAGGCGGGAAGAGCGTCTTTCCAGCTATTCATGGAGTCCAAGGGTTTCACCCTTATCATCTGGAATTCAAGCTCAGACCCTTTCCTTTCCCTATCTTAAAGCTCCCCGGATGGGACAGATGAGGTTTTTTGGACGAGATCGAAGGCCAGTTCTTGCCCACACCCTGCACCTTTGTGGACATTCCCGTTCGTAGTATACCCCCCGACAGGAATTCCATTATCCAATCCTTTCCGGTAAAAGCTTAGTCTTCCCCAGAGGGTGAAGGGTTTCATCCCCTCAGGAAGAAATATGGGCCCATCTCGATTTGAATTATAGGCAAACAAAATTTTTTTCTCGGTTTTCAGAAAACAAAAGTGAGGTTGTGGTCACTTAGTCCCAAGTATTTGGATGCGAGGGGATTGGTTGCCCTTTGGAGGGAGGGCCTTTTGGCCAAGGGAATTTTGGAGGGCCGCTTACAGCCTGCGCCAAAAACTTAATCCTTTCAGGGTCAGCCGTACAAGGAGAAATCTCCCTAATCTCAATTTTCCTCACAAGAACATCTGCAAATAAGAGTTCTTCAAAATCCTCGCTCATTTCTCCATAATCGCCTTTATAATCAATTCTTTAGCCTTCTTTATGTCTTCTTGAGAAATGTATTTTTCAACGCCTAGGCCCTTGTCAATATCCGTGTGCAAAGCCACTTTTTTCATGCCTATGTCCCTAGCAAGCACAATGCTTTTGGTTATCTTGAAGCCAGCAGCCTCTATGGTTTTTCTTGCGCACTCAAATGGGCAGCCGTCCACCGTTATTATCTTCTTCGCAGCTTTAGCTTTACCCAAAACAGGCTTTACACCAAGAGGCACCGACGGCAGACAGCCAATAGCCACCTTTTCTAAGCCAAGCTCTTTAACGACTTCTAAACACGCCAGTGCGCTTGTTAATCCTGTGTTGGACAAGCCGCCAAAACATGAGAACAAAATGTTTTCATGAGTTGGCATTCCTTCCTGCCATTCGCCTTCCTTTGCCATTTACATCTTCTCCTCATACCATTTTTTGTTGATTTCGTATACTACACGCCTGCCTCTCTTAAGGCTTCTTTTAGGGTTTCCTCGCATCGTTTGCTGAGGGATAAAGGTGAAGTACTGGTGTCTGGCCTTGCTTAATCCCCTTCTGACCACGAGCATGGCTGGAACTTTAGTGAATGTTACACCTTCTTTATTCACTTCGGCTTCTACGAAATCTCCAAGCCTTATGCCATCAGTTCCCGTATAGTTGCCTAGGCTTTGGGGTCTCAGCCCACTGAAGGCCATGAGGGCTATTGAAACCCTAGCCCTTGGAGTAGCCATACGGAGGATTCTGTCAAGCTCCTCCTTGCTTGGAACCCTTTCGTTGGCTATGGTTGGCGTTTCATGCTCACCCCTAACATTAACCTTGAGCCTTACATCTAAGCCGTTATAGCTGAACCAGGAGTGCAGCGTCTTCTTGAACCTTGCAATGTAGGAGCCCACCTTGCCCTCCCTCTCCAGCCTGCGGACAAAATCGGTGAAAGCATCCCTGAAAGCCTTAGTCTTCGCAGCCTTAAGCAATGCTTTTGGATCAGTCCCATTAAGCTCGCAGTAAAACCCAAGATTCCTAAGGTAAACAGTGGCCGTCAAATAAGACTTAGCCGCCAAATTATCAAACCAGCGCCGAACATCCGCATCCTCAAGCAAATAAGCATACTTAGCCCTCAACCCTTATCAAATTATGGGAAAGAACATTCCATTATTTAAGGATTCGCTTAAAAAATTAAGTGGACCGGGCGGGATTTGAACCCGCGACCTCCCGCATGCCAAGCGGGCGATCATACCAGGCTGATCTACCGGCCCACCCTACTGCATCAGGAGGAAAGGGATATAGAGGTTTTCGGCCGGTCTACCTCAGCCTCAGTCTGTGCACCGTCTTGGTCTTCCAGCTGTACTTGTACATCCTTCTGGTCCTGCCGAACCCGCAGGCCGCACACACCCCCTTCTGGAGGTGGAACGACCTCCTCCCGCACCTGCGGCACCTGATGTGCACGGGCTTGTGCTTCTTCCCCATCGAGGGAGTGCCCTTCGTCATCTTCCTCACTCCGCTGGGGAGATGTAAACCACGTTGTCTCCCCTGATCATCATCGTCCCGAACCTCCTCGCCGGTTCACCGTTCTGGAGTTCTTCGGCCTCCTCCAGCACCAGGTTCACGTGCACGTCGAAGCCCACCAGCTTTCCCCTGAACTCGCGCCCTCCCTTCAGGCTCACCAGCACCGAGGATCCGAGCGCTCGGTTCAGCAGGTCCATCGGTCTCTGCGCTGCCATCAGGTTCACTACTCTCCTTCACCCCGTTATTAATCCCTTTCTGAGGCTCCCGGGCCCAGGACTGACAGCAGGGGTTAATATAGGGCCGGAGCCAGCGAGGAGCGGTGGTGGGATGGTCAGGAGGTACAGGCTGAGGAAGTCCGAGATCAGGGAGCTGAAGGAAAGGGCGGCGAGGGAGCTGGGGAAGGAGGTGGAGGGGGAGACGTTCGAGGTGGTGGAGGAGGAGGGAAGGAGGATCATCCTGGTGGATGGCTCGGTCTCCCTCCTTGAGGAGGGGGGAAAGCTCCTTCCCTTCGTGGGGGCCGCAGAGGGACTGGGGAGGAGGGTGGTGGTGGACATGGGGGCGGTCCCCTACCTAGCGAGGGGGGCGGACGTGATGTCCCCCGGGGTGGTGAGGGTGGAGGGGGAAATAAGACCAGGGGAGGTCGTGGCAGTGGTGGACGAGAGGCACGGGAAGGTGCTGGCGGTGGGGGAGGCGCTGGTGCCCGGGGAGGAGATGGTGGGGAGGAAGGGGAAGGTCGTGAAAAACCTGCACCACGTGGGGGACGCGGTTTGGAAGCTGATGGAAAAAGGATTTAAATAAACGGCTTCGAGGTTTTTCGTGCTCCAGGTAGACGTGTTCTGGGTGTATGGGATAGGCGCGATGGCCGCCACGGCGGCCGGCAGGCAGCTGGCGGAACTTGGGAAGGCCAAGGCAGGTTTCAGGGAGGCCACCCCCTTCGGGAGCAAGTACTTCGCCCTGCTGCTCCTCTACCTCTCCCTGATCTTCGTGCCGGAGGCCCTCTGGCTCACCTGGAACTTCCCCCACTGGGAGACCATGCACCTGGTGGGAAGCCTGGAGGAGATTCCCGCCTGGGGAATTGTCCTCTCGGCGGTGGGAGACATAGCGGTGGCGGTCTTGGGCTACTGGGTCGCCTACAAGCTCCTCAGCCGGGGCAAGCTCTACGCCGCCCACCTGCAGTGGGTGCTGGGCTACTTCCTCTTCTTCTTCGTCCTGACCTGTGGCTGGGACGGGAGGGGGTGGGAAAGGTTCATGTACGACCCCACGGTGAAGGGAGGGGTTCTCTGGACCCCTGGCACCCACATGGGGCCTCTGGACTTCGCTACGAGCAGGGTGGCCCTGACCCTCTACGCCATGGCGCTCCCCACCATCCTCCCACTGGTGGTCTGGGGGTACCGCTGGCTGAAGGAGGGCTTCCTGCTCCAGGAGCTCCCGCCGGAGAAGGCCTCCACCAGGGCGGCCGCGGGCGTGGGCTTCTACTTCGCAGGGGTGGGGGTGGCCCTCCTCTCCGCGGCGGTCGTCACCCTCCTCATCCACCTCCTCTCCTCACCCCTGGGTCTTCCCCTGGCGTATGTCCTGGGTTTCCTGATCTTCCTCCCCCCCGTCTACCTGCTGGGACTGAAGAAGGGGAGACCCCTCCACCTCGCCTTCAAGAAGTACTTCCTGACGGATTAGGAAGCTCAGAGACGAGTCTTCATTGGGAATCTTAAATACTTAAATAAAGGGAAGTGGATGGAGGTTGGGCGTCCATGAGAGCCTTCAAGAAGATCTTCCAGAAACCCGCGGGGGGGGCGGAAGGGGTGCAGGTGGTGGAGACCGAGGTGGCCAAGGAGGAGAAGCTGGGGATAGAGCCCATCCACATAAAGAGCATGAATCTGGAGTCCTCCGAGGACCTGAAGAAGGTGGGAGACGAGCTGCGGTCCGGAAACATCGTGATCCTGAACATCACCTCCTTCATGAGCAGGGACGTGGAGGGTCTGAAGCAGGCCATAGCCCAGCTCAAGGGGATGTGCTACGCCATAGGCGGCGACATAGGCAGGCTGGGGGACTCCTGGATAGTGGCCACCCCGAAGTACGTGACCATCCAGTTCAGGGAGCAGGGGACCGGTCCGGTCACCTGAGCCTTATCGCCTCCAGGTTGGGCGGGGCCCTCGTTTCCACCCTGAAGATCTTGTGCAGGGTGCTGGCCAGGTTCAGGCATCTGCTTTCCTCCCCGTGGCAGCATATCACCCTGGAGGGCTTGGAGGAGAGCCTCCTGACGTAGTTGAGGAGCTGGTTCCTGTCCGAGTGACCGCTGAACCCATCCACGGTTTCTACCCTCATCTTCACCTCCACCACCTCCGCCCTGCCGTCCTTCCCCCTCAGGGGCACCTCCCTCCACCCCTTCTGGATCCTGCGCCCGAGGGAGCCCTCGCTCTGGTACCCGACGAACACCAGCGTGTTCCTGGGGTCCGGGGCAAGCTGCCTGAAGTACTCCAGCACGGGTCCCCCCGTCATCATGCCCGCCGTGGCCAGGATCACGCACGGTCCCCCGTCCACGATGGCCTGCCTGTCGTCGGGCTTCTTTACCTGGATGAAGATCTCGGAAAGGAAGGGGTTGTCGTCCTGGAAGATCAGCTTCCTCAGGACGGGGGAGAGGTACTCTGGGTAGAGGGCGTGGATGGCCGTGGCCTCCCAGATCATCCCGTCCAGGTAGACCTCCCCTTCGAACTCTCCTTTGCGGTAGGCCTCCTCCAGCAGCATCATGATCTCCTGCGACCTCCCCACCGCGAACACCGGCACCAGCACCTTCCCTCCCCCCTCCATGGTTTCCCTCACCAGCTGCAGGAACCTCTCCTCCGCCTCCGCCCTGGGGAGCTGGATGCTGTCGGGCCCTCCGTAGGTGCTCTCCATGATGAGGGTCTCCACCCTGGGGAAGGAACAGACGGCGGGGAGGAAGAGCTTCGTCTTGTCGAACTTGATGTCCCCCGTGTAGACCACGTTGTGCAGTCCCTCCCCGAAGTGGAGGTGGACCACCGAGGAGCCCAGGATGTGGCCAGCGTTGTACAGGGCGATCTTGAGGTCGGGAGAGATGTCGGTGATTTCGCCCCACTCCAGCGTGATGCAGTGCTGCACGAAGGTGCGTACCTCCTTCTGGGTGAAGGGGGAGGCCTTGTCCTCCTTCTCCCCCACCTCCAGGTAGTCCTGCAGCAGGAGCACGGCCAGGTCCCTGGTGGGAGGGGTGCAGTACACGGGTCCGTCGTACCCGTAGCGGTAGAGATAGGGGAGGAAGCCCACGTGGTCCAGGTGGGCGTGGGAGATCACCACCGCGTCGAGTTCGGCAAGCCTGCACTCCGGGGCCTCCAGGTGGGGATAGGCCCTGTCCTCCGAGGCCACGTTCACTCCGCAGTCGAGCATCACCTTGCTCTCCGGGGTCTGGAGGAGGAGAGAGGACCGCCCCACCTCCCTGGCACCCCCTAGCAGGGAGATCCTCAGCCAGTCCCCCCTCCCCCTGGGCTGCCTGTGGATTCTCCTCCCTATCCCCTGCAGGATCTCCAGCTTCTTTCCGCTGTTCTGCAGGAGGGAGAAGCGTATGCCCTGGATGAGGTCGGACTGGATGGGCGGGGTCCGGACCACCCTGGGGGCCCACCCTATCTCCTTCATCACCATCCTGAGGGTGGAGCCGTCCCTCCCTATCGCCACCCCAGGCCTCTGGGCCTCCACCACCACCTCTCCCGTGGTCCTGTCGAAGAGGACGGCCGTTATTCCCGCCTCGGGGGGGATGAGCTCCCTTATCCTCTTCTCCGCCTCGCCCTCCTCCAGCAGCAGCTGGGGGTCGGGCCTCAGGATGATGCGCTTGTGGAGCTTCTTGGCCAGGTCCCTGATGGCATCCCCTCCCTCCGTGAGGAGGCTGAGGTTCTTGCAGTACATCACGATCTTCGGCCCCTCGAACTCCACACCTGAAACCGACTCTCCCAGCACGGGGTCCTGCTTGATGAACTCCTTCGCCTGTTGTAGCAGATCTTCCGTCGCCATGAGCTTCACGTTGTGAGGATCAGGAAAGCTTGAGGATTTCCTCGGGGGAAAGGCTCTGGATGCCGCTCTCCCTCACCACCAGCACCTCCACCTCGTTGCCGGTGGCTATGTCCCTCTTCATAGCGGTCCTCACGGCCTTCACCGCCACGGGGAGGACCTCCTTGACCTTGGCACCCTCCTTCACCTCGTTCTCCAGGACTCCGTAGGCCACGGGTGAGCCCGATCCCGTGGCCACCATCTTCTCCTCCGTGAGGGTGCCCTCCATGCCCACGAAGTAGAGCCTGGGGCCGTCCTCGTCCACGCCCCCCACCAGAAGATGGGCCAGGTAGGGCAGGAAGAACTGCGAGTGGAGGAGGTTGGAGGCCATCTTGGCCACGGCGCCCACCGTGATGGGTCTCCCCTCCCTCACCGTGTAGAGGGAGGCCTCCGCCCTCAGCATTCTGATCAGGGCCTGCACGTCTCCTACTCCTCCCGCCACGGTAGCGGCCACTCTCTCGGTTATCCCGTAGAGCTTCTTGGCTCTCTTGCTGGCGATGAGGTGTCCTGCCGTGGCCCTGGTGTCCGCGGCCAGCACCACGCCGTCCTTGCAGACCACTCCTACGGTGGTGGTACCGGTGAATTTCTTTGGGTCCCTCTCCACTAGCTCAACTCCCAGAAAACGACCATCCTCTCTTTGTGATTCCATATTTAAATTTTCTCTTTTCGATGGAAGTCGTGCATGAGCGGTTTTGAGGTGAAGAACGTCTTCGAGCACGTGGACATGCTGGCGTACGAGATAGGGCCGAGGAAGGCGGGGAGCAGGGGAGACAGGAGGACGGTGGAGTACCTCTCCTCCAAACTCAGGGAGTACGGGCTGAAGGTCCACGTGCAGGAGTTCGGGTTCGTCGGCAGGACAAGACGCCTGGCTTTCATGCTCTCCCTGGGCCTCCTCTTCCTCTCCCTCACCCTCTTTCTCCCTCCCCTTCTCTCCCTCCTCCTCTGGTCCCTCTTCCTCCTCCTCTCTGAGTTCTCAGGGAGGATCCTCCCCGGGCAGAAGACCTGCAACCTCCTGGCGGAGATGAAGGGTGAGGGAGAAAGGAAGGTACTCCTGGCGCACAGGGACTCGGCTTCCTGTGTTTCCCGCCCGCGTCTGCTGGAGGTATCCTCCCTCTTCCTCCCCCTCTCCCTCCTGCTTCCCTCCTTCCTCCTCCTCCTCAGGCTCCTCTTCCCCCCTCTCTGGCCTTGGGGAGGCTTCCTCTCCCTCTTCCTCTTCGCCCTCTTCCCCTCCCTCCGCCTCCTTTCCCTCTCCTCCAGCGTTTCGCCAGGGGCCAACGACAACGCCTCTGGGGTGGCCCTGCTCCTGGAGGTGGCCAGGGTCTGCTCTCAGCTCAACCCCGTGCCCCCCCTGCTCCTCGCTTTCACGGGGGCGGAGGAGGAGGGCCTCTGGGGATCGAAGGCCCTCGCCTCAGGCGGGGTGCTGAGGAGGGAAGACAGGATCCTCAACGTGGACACGGTGGGGGTGGGAAGGGTGCACCTTGTGGTGGGGAGCGGGCTCTTGCGAAGGAGGGAGACCCCCAGGGGTCTCAACGAGGAGGTGAGGAGGTGCTTGAAGGAGGAGGGCTTGAGGCCTGGAGAGTGGTGGACGGTCTTCTCCGCTCATGACCACCTTCCCCTGCTCCGCAAGGGTTTTTCGGCCACCACCCTCACCGCAGACACGGGCCTCCGCGGGGATTCTTCCCTCTTCAGGTTCTTCCGGATCCCCAAGGCGGGCAGGAGGGGATGGAGGTACCTGCACACGGAGGAGGATCTCCCTCCCAGGCTGGAGCTATCCACCCTTGAGAGGGTGGGGAAGGCCCTGCTGAGGTTCGCGGGTGCGGGGGAGGGACCGGCCGGGTGAGGTGATGGACGTCTCCCTCCTCTTCCCCCTCTCGGCCTCCCTCCTCCTGGCAGCGGGCATGGGCGCCAGCGACACCGCCGACGCCATGGGTACGGCGGTGGGGGCCAGGATCCTCTCCTACCGGAGGGCAGTCTTTCTCTTCGCCCTCTTCCTCTTCGTGGGGGCGGTGCTGGAGGGGGGGAAGCTGGTGGAGCCCGTGGGGAAGGGGGTGGTCTCCGGACCCCTCTTCTTAGACCATCCCCTTCCCTTCTCCCTGGTTCTGCTCCTCTCGGGCGTGGCGGTGGTGGTCAGCGCCTGGCACGGCATCCCCCTCTCCACCCATCAGCTTATCCTGGGAGGGATCATCGGCGGGGGAGTGGCGGGCAGCCTGCTGGCGGGACCCGCGGAGGCCGGGCTTCAAGGAGGGAAGGTGCTGCAGGTGGTGGTGGCCTGGTGCCTCACCCCCTTCCTCTCCCTCCTCCTCTCCTTCCTCCTCTGCCGCCTCTTCAGGCGCCTCTTCCTCTCGGTGAAGGATCCCGCGGGCCTCAATCTCCTCTTCTCCCTGGGCGTCGTTTCCAGCGGGTGCTACATGGCGTACGTGATGGGGGCCAACGGCCTGGGCACCGTAATCGGGAGTTTCTTCGCCACCAGGGGGGGAGAGCTCACCCCTTCCTTCCTCCGCACCATGGCCCTGGGAGGGGCCGTGCTGGTGGTGGCAGGGGCCTTTGTGCTGGGGGAGAGGGTGGTGAGGACCGTGGGCAGCGGTTTGGCCCCCCTTTCGCCCACCAGCGCCATAGCCTCCCAGCTCAGCGCGGGCCTCAGCGTGCACCTCCTCACCCAGTACGGTCTTCCCGTTTCCATGAGCCACGCCATCGTGACCAGCGTGGTGGGTGCTGGTCTGGCCATGGACGTCTCCACGGTGAGGACGGGGAGGGTGAGGGAGCTGGTGCTGGTGTGGATCCTCTGCCCCTTCCTCACCTTCACGCTGGGAGTGCTCTTCTACGCCCTCCACCTCGGATGATCAGACCCTGAAACCGTAGATGAGGATGAGCAGGAGGTGGCTGGCCTCCTCCGCCTGGTCCGAGATGTCCCCTATCCCGTGGATGACCTGGTCGAGCTGCATGACGGTGACGGGGTCGAGGCCCTTTTCCTTCTCGTACAGGTCCACGATCAGTCCCTGCTCTATAAGGTCCGACTCGTGTTCCCTCCTCCCCACCTCCTTGGCCTGGGCCTCCGCCAGGTCCATGTTGGAGGTGAGGGTCTTCACGGAGGAGGAGAGGGCCTCAGCGCAGCGCGTCGCCAGCTCCCCCATCTTCACCATTCCCTCCCTCAGCCTCTCCATCTTCCTTCCCGCCTTCTTCATCACCCTCCAGGTCCGCTCCCGGCTCAGGATGGTCCTGCTCACCTCCTCCGTCACGTCCGCCACGTTGTCCAGCTGGGAGCCCAGTCTGGCCAGATCCCCTCTGTAGGCGGGCAGGAAGGCCCCGCCAGCCAGGGCTCGGTTGAACTTGCCCAGCCTGTCGTCAGCCTGGCTCTCCAGAAGGGTGACCTCCCTCCCCAGGCAGCAGGCCTTTTCCCACTCGAAGGAGGAGAGGGCCTGGACCAGCTCCTCGAACTTCCTCACCACCCCCAGCACCGCCTCGGAGTGAAGCCCGAGCAGCCTGAGCGCTTCCCTCTCCTTCCCCTTCCACATCCTCATCCCCCCGTCCTCTCCCCCACCTTCCTCAGCTCGGAGCCGCAGACGGAGCAGCGCAGGATCCTCACGGAGTACTTCCTCCCGCAGGCAGGGCAGACCTTCGACCACTTCAGCACCCTCCTTATCCCAGGCATCAGCAGTCCCCGGTGCGCAATCTTCATCAAGCTGGCCACGTTCTGGATGCCGTAGTCGTCCGTGACCACCTCCACCTCCTTTCCACTCTTCCTCAGCGAGAGGGCCAGGGCGAGAAGTTCCAGGTCCGTCCCAGAGAGTCTGTCCCCAGTTTTACCGGCCAGCCTCTCCGCTTCCTTCCTCTCCCCGACAGGTGGTTCCAGGATCCTGACCTTCTTCTCCAGCAGGCCCACCTCCAGCCTGGAACGGGAGAGCCCTTCCCTGAGTTCCTCCAGAACCGAGGGCACGGTCACCTGCTCGGCCTCCTCCTTCCCTGGGGAGAAGCCGCCTATCAGAGCGGAGGTGTCCAGAACGTACACCTTCCTCACCATATCTTCTCCCTCAGCCTCTCGTAAAAGTTACCCCTCCACCTCAGGAAGGAGACGGGCCTCTCCGACTTGAAGAAGAGGATCCTCTCCCCCAGCTCCACCTCTCTAGCGAACTGCCCGTCCACCACGACCGAGGCGTGGTTGTCCGCCCTCGTCACCTCCACCTCCACCTTTCTATGGCTGGGGATGACCATGGGTGGCAGGGGCGGGGAGGTGCAGAAGGGGTTGACTATGAGCGCCTCCAGCCCGGGTTCCACCACCGGCCCGCCCGCGGAGAGGGAGTGGCCCGTGCTTCCCGTGGGGGTGGCCACCACGAGCCCGTCCCCCCTGGCCTCGTAGAGGGTTTTCCCCTCCAGCAGCACCTTGAAGGAGATGGACTTCCCAGGTCTGAGCCAGGTGAGGCAGGCGTCGTTGATGGCATCGGGGAGCCTCTCCCCTCCCACCTTGGTGGCCAGCGCCATCCTTCCCTCCACCTCCAGCTTCCCCGCCACCATCCTCTTGACGGCCTCCTCGGCTTCAGAGGGGGGGACCTCGGCCAGGAAGCCCCTCCTCCCCATGTGGACTCCCAGCAGGGGGAGGTGTGGGGCGAGCAAGTGGGCACCCAGCAGGGTACCGTCCCCCCCCACGGTGAGGAGGGCCTCCACCTCCATCTCCCCCACCTCCTCTCCCTTCTCTCCCAGCCTCTCGGCCAGCTTCTTCTCGAGCACCATGGACCCCCTGGGCGCGGCCTTCAGTAGCTTGCGGACGAGCTCCAGAGCGGGAGGAAGGTCGAGACGGGCCACCACCCCCACCCTCATCTTCGTCATCACCTTACTCGGGGGAGGGCTCTTTTAACCCCACCGAAGGGAGCTCCGGCCTCCGGGGGCGCGGGAATCAAAAACCTCTTTAAAGGAGGCGGCTTAGTTAGTAGAACTCCATGAAAGAGGTGGTAGAAGTAGGGAAGCTCAGGGAGGGCAGGTTCATCATCATAGACGGGGAGCCCTGCAGGATCGTGGGCTACAGCACCTCCGCCCCGGGCAAGCACGGGCACGCGAAGGCCAAGATAGATGCCATCAGCTTCTTCGACGGCCAGAAGAGGACGGTGATAAAGCCCACCAGCGCGAAGGTGGAGGTCCCCATCGTGAAGAGGGGGAACGCCCAGGTGCTGGCGGTGGTGAAGAACAGCGCCCAGCTCATGGACCTCACCACCTACGAGACCTTCGAGCTCCCCATCCCCATAGAGCTGAGGGGGGACATCAAGGAGGGTGCGGAGGTCGAGTACATCGAGGCCCTGGGAAGGCGCAAGATAGAGAGGGTAAAGTAGTCTTTTAGCGTTGCAACCCCATCCGGTCTGAGAGCTTGAAGTTTGAGGTGGAGAGGATAAAGGCCCAGGCCGAGGAGGACTTCGAGAGGGCCTGGAGGGAGAGCGGGAAGCTCCTGAGGGAGGGAAAGGGGAAACACCGTCACGCCCAAAAGACCAGGACCCACCCCCTCATGGACCTGCTGGTGGAGGTGAGGAAGGTGCTCTTGGAGGAGGGGTTCACCGAGGTGGTCCTCCCCATGCTCGTGGACTCAGCGGAGGTGGTGAAGCAGTACGGACCAGAGGCCCTGGTGATCCTGGACAGGGTCTTTTTCCTGGCGGGGCTGGAGAGGCCTGACATAGGCATGAGCAGGAAGGAGAGGGAGGCCGTGCTGAAGCTGGTCCCCGGGTTCAGCAGGTTCGAGGAGCTCCAGTCCATCCTCCGCAGGTACAAGAAGGGGGAGGTGAGCGCCGACGACCTGCTGGAGGTGATGGTGAGGGAGCTGGGGCTCTCTGAGGAGGAGGCCTCGGGGATCGTCCAGGGGATCTTCCCCCAGTTCAAGGAGATGAGGCCCGTTCCCTCCACCCTCTCCCTCCGCTCCCACACCACCTCCCTCTGGTTCCCTGCCCTGGCGGAGTTCCTGAGGAGGGAGCCCCTGCCCATCCAGCTCTTCTCCATAGGGCCGAAGTTCAGGAGGGAGCAGAGGCTGGACAGGACCCACCTCTACGAGTCCTGGACCGCCTCGCTGGTGGAGATGGACGAGGACCTCTCCCTGGAGGACGGGAAGGAGGTCACCAGGAGGATCTTCAGGAGGCTGGGCTTCGGGGAGGTCGAGTTCAGGACGAAGAGGGCCACCTCCAAGTACTACGCCCCCGGGATGGAGTTCGAGGTCTTCCTCACCTCCAGGGGTGAGGAGGTGGAGGTGGCGGACGGGGGGATGTACAGCCCCGTGGCCCTCAGCCGGTACGGCATCCCCTACCCGGTGTTCAACCTGGGGATAGGGCTGGAGAGGCTTCTGATGATCAGGACGGGGGAGGACGACGTGAGGAGGCTGGTCTACCCCTATTTCTACGCTGAGCCCTCCTTCTCCGACCGGGAGCTGGCGGCGATGGTGAGGGTGGGGGAGCAGCCCTTGACGGAGGAGGGTAGGAGGATAGCGGAGGCCATCCTGGAGGGGGCCAGGAAGCACGCCGATGCCCCCAGCCCCTGCGAGTTCGAGGTCTACAGGGGGGAGGTGGGAGGAAGGAGGGTGGTGGTGAAGCTGGTGGAGCCGGAGGAGAAGACGAAGCTCATAGGGCCCGCGGGCTTCAACACCCTCTACGTCTTCGACGGGAACCTGGTGGGGGTCCCTCCCGAGGGATGGAAGGACGACGAGTTCCTGCGGAGGGTGAGGAGGGAGGGCGTGAACACGGGCATCACCTACATGGGGGCCCTGGCCTCGCTGGCGGCACGCAGGATAGAGGAGGCGGCGGGGGAGGGGAGGCCGGTGAAGGTGAGGGTGAGGAACGTGAAGTCCCCCTCCGACATCAACGTGGTGGTGGAGGAGGTGGCCCAGCGCTACCTGACCTCCAGGCAGAAGAAGGTGGACGTGAGGGGTCCCGTGTTCACCACTATCACCGCGGAGTTCACCTGAGGTTTTAAAGCACGTGGAGAAGTGGAGTGAGGGATGAACTGAAGCTTTCCTTCATCGTTCTGCCCGAGAGCTTCTCCCTCCCCCACACCCTCAGGGACCAGCTCTCCGGGCTTTTCAGGTACTTCCGCACCGGGGAGGTGAGCGCCGGATCTTCCTGGCCTCCCCTGGGTGTGCTCTACCTGGGCACCATCCTGCAGGAGGCCGGGTACGAGGTTTCGGTGCTCGACGCCGCCTTGCGGAAATGGGACCTGAAGAGGGTGGAGGACTGGGTGAGGAGGGAAGACCCCGACGTGGTGGGCCTGAGCACCTTCACGGGGAACTTCGTGCACGCGGCGGAGCTGGCCCGGAGGATAAAGGAGGCCTCCCCGGACGTGAAGGTGGTCATGGGGGGCCACCACGTGACCTTCACGGCCGATCGCACCCTGAGGGAGTTCCCCTTCGTGGACCTGGTGGTGAGGGGGGAGGCGGAGGGGACCGTCTTGGGTGTCATGAGGGCCCTGGAGGGGAGGAAGGAACTGAAGGAGCTGAGGGGAGTTTCCTACGGAGAGGACGGAAGGGTGGTTCACCTGCCTCCCGCGGATCCCCTCACCGACCTGGACGCCCTCCCCATGCCCGACAGGAGCCTCATTTTGGACGAGTACCGGGGTACCGTGGGTCCGGTGAGCTTCGGCACGGGAAGGCTCACCACGGTCATCACTTCCCGCGGCTGTCCCTTCCACTGTACCTTCTGCAGCTGCACGGCTTTCAGGGGCAACCTGTGCAAGTTCAGGTCTCCGGAGAACCTCATGGGGGAGCTGGAGGTGCTGGCGGGGGAGGGGTACCGGGAAATAGGCATGGTGGACGACAGTTTCTGCCTGGTCCGGAAGAGGGTGGAGAGGATATGCGAGCTCATCGAGCAGAGGCACCTGGAGTTCACCTGGTGGTGCGAGAGCAGGGTGGATGCCGTGAGCTACGAGATGTTCCGTACGATGAAGAGGGCGGGTTGCGAGACCGTTTTCTTCGGCTTCGAGAGCGGGGTTCAGAGGATCCTGGACTACTATCGGAAGGGAATCACTCCGGAACAGTCCGTCAGGGCCGTGCGTGCGGCCAGAAAGGCGGGGATGAACACCGTCGGGACCTTCATCGTGGGAGCGCCCACGGAGACCAGGGAGGAAGTTTCGCAGACCCTGAGGTTCGCGGAGAGGCTGGGGGTGGATGTGGTGGGGATAGGTCCTCTCTGGGTGTACCCTGGCACGCAGGTATGGAGTGAGATGGTCTCCGAGAACAGGGAGCTTGAGGAAAAGTACTGGAAGACGGGGTTCGCGCCGGTGGAGCTGGGGATGTGCGGGTACTCCGCGGAGTGGCTGGGGGAGGAGATAGGGAGGACCCTGAGGAGGTTTTACCTGAACCCTCTCTACCTCTCCGGTCAGCTGGTGAGGTGCCTGAGGGACCCCTACAGGAGGAGGGCGGTCTCCGAGAGGATTAGGTCCTGGCTCTGCTAGGTCACCGGAAGTACCTGCGGAGGCTCTCCATTCCTTTCCTGGCCACCTCCACGGGATGCTCGGGGTCCCAGAGCTCCGCTATGACCATCCCCCTGTAGCCCGCTTCATGCAGAGAGGAGGAGAGGGAGGAGAAGTCGATTTCCCCTTCACCCGGCACCAGGTGGTCGTCGTCCCCTCCCCTGTTATCGTGCACGTGCAGGTGCAGGAGGCTTTTTCCCATGGCCCTGATCTGGGAGCGCACGTCGAGCTTCCTTCCCTCAGCCTTCTCCCTCAGGTTGGCGTGCCCCACGTCGTAGGTTATGCCTGCCCCCACCTCTTCCACCACTTCCCTCAGCTCCGCGGGTGTGGAGAAGGGGCTGGAGGGTGTCATCCCGTTCTCCACGGCCAGCTTCACCCCCACCTCCCTTGCCCGGGAGGCCAGGGAGCGAAGGAGGGAGAGGCATTTCTGCTTGGTCAGCTCGAAGAACTCCCGGGTGGGCACCCTGCAGGACCCGGTGTGCACCACCACGATTTCACCCCCCAGGAGGCTGCAGGCCTCCATCCCTTTCCCGGCCAGCTTTCGGTTGAGCTCGAAGACCTCGGGCAGGTGGCTCACTGGGTTCAGGTCCACGAAGCTGGTGTGGACGGAGGGCTCCAGTCCCCTCTCCTCCAGTTCCCTTCTAAGCCTCCTCAGCCTCTCCCGGTCCTCTTCCCACTGGAGGGAAAAGTGAGGGACCTCGTAGATTACCTCCAGGCACTCGTACCCAAGTTCCTGTACCAGAGGCAGGGCCTCTTCCAGCTTCCCCTTCACGAAGAGCAGGCTGGAGAGTCCGAGCTTCATCTGGAAGGCATCGCTGCCCGGTGCTTAAATAGTATCTTCGGTGGAGGGTGTACTTCCCCGTGCGGGAAGTGGGTACGTGGAAACGGTGGGGAGGACTCGTGGGGGTGCGAGGTCAGGGCTTGGTTTTTTTCTCGAGAAAACAGGCCCCTCGCCCCCAAAGAACAGGACCAGCCCTCCTATGATGGTCGCGAAGAGGCCGCTCCCGACCTCGATCTCTATTCCACGGTTGCCGGGATTTGCGGGTCAGAAACGCTTGGGGATTTCCTTGGGCCATCTGCTGAAGAGGAGGGAGGAGAGGGGGGCCCCGAGGAGGAAGAGCAGGAAGGAGGCCCACATCACCGAGGGAGGGGAGAGGGAGTACAGGTAGCCCCCCGCCGCGGTTCCCACCGAGGAGCCCAGGTAGAAGGAGAGGTCCACGAAGGCCTCCGCCCTCCCCCTCTGGGGTTGGGGGGTGAGGAGGGCCACCGAGCCCCTCTCCACCCCGTAGGTGAGGGAGCCACACAGGTTGA
Source organism: Hadarchaeales archaeon (SeqCode) (assembly GCA_038851755.1). Lineage (GTDB taxonomy): Archaea > Hadarchaeota > Hadarchaeia > Hadarchaeales > WYZ-LMO6 > WYZ-LMO6. The sequence goes on from JAWCKR010000003.1 coordinate 71,065, forward strand.
TGATGATCAGGGAGAGGAAAATCCATGGGACGGAGCGGGTGAGGACGAGGAGGGGGGAGAGGCTCTCCACGAGGAGCAGGTGGCTGTAGAGGAAGGAGGGTGGTACCCGGCTGAGCCTCCGGCTGAGGGGGAGGGCCAGGGGATAGGCGAGGGAGGAGAGGGCCACGGCCAGCCCGAACTCCGTGAAGCTCATCAGCCCCAGGTCCCTCACCGCGTACAGCACCAGGAAGAAGTTGAACATGGCGAGGGCGCTGATGAGGAGGAAGACCCGCAGGAGGATCAGGCCCTTCAGCAGGCGGTGGAGGGAGAGGAAGTCCCTCAAGGGGTTCCAGGTCATCCTTCCCCCCCTCCGCAGGGTCTCGGTGAGCGCCAGGAACCTCGCCGCAGCCACGGCCAGGGTCACGGCTCCCCCCATCAGGAAGGCGGTTCTGAGCCCTGGGAGGCCCCACGCGTCCCTCATCACTCCGCCCAGCACGGGGGAGAGGGAGTAGGGAAGGTGCTCGGCCACCACGGCCAGGGTGAACACTCCCAGGAAACCCCTCCTGGCGGAGTCCATGATCATCGCGTTGAAGGCCGGCACGTAGAAGTAGGCGGCCCCCTCCAGCAGGGCGGCCAGCACGAGGTCGAAGGTACTGCGGGCCAGAGAGTAGAGGAGGAGGGAGAGGCCGAGCAGGACGGTGCCCCACACGATGGGCCTCTTCCTGCCAAACCTATCGGCCGCCAGCCCCCCTGCCAGGAAGGAGAGGACGCAGGTGAGGCTGCGCAGGGAGCTGATCATCCCCGCGAGCAGAGGGTTTCCCGTGAGGGAGTAGGCGTACTCGGAGAAGTAGGGGTAGGCCAGACCCATGGAGAAGCTCACGGCGGCGGCGGAGAGGAGGAGGGTCCTGATGTTACTCCTCATCTTCTCACCAGGCGGAGGAGGAAGGGAAGGGAGAGGAGTTCTGCCGTGACCGAGAAGGAGACCAGCAGGAGGGGGGAGGGGTAGAGCAGGCCCATCAGGGCGTTGCCAGCGAAGCCCGAGAGCCCGTAGAGGGAGGAGAAGAGGCCGTAGGCGGTGCCCCTCTTACCCGAGGGGACCATCTCACCCACGGCGGCCCTCATCACGGTCTCCTGCGTGCCCATGGCTGCTCCCCAGAAGAGCACGCCTAGGAGGCACGCCCCCCTTCCTCCCCACAGGAAGGTCAAGGGGGTGATGGGGAGGGAGAGGAGGGGGATGAGGAGGAGGGAGGAGAGGCCCCTCCGGTCGTAGGTCCTTCCCGCCCAGAGGGCCAGGAGGGCGTCCGTGCCCATGGCTAGGGCGTACAGGAGGGGGACCTCGGCTTCTGAGAAGGAGGAGGTGAGACGGTAGGCCAGAAGGGGGAAGGTCAGGAAGCCGCAGGTGGAGAGGATCACGAAGAGGAGGTAGAGCCTGAAGCCTTCCTTGACCTCTTCCCTTCCCCTCTCCCTCTCCAGCCTCGAGGGGTGCGGGTAGAGCCTCCAGCTCAGGAGAAGGAAGACCAGCAGCAGGGAGGCCGGGAGGAAGAGGAAGGAGAAGGCTTCCCTGTAGCTCCTGAGGGAGAGCAGCAGGGCGAGGAGGAGGGGCCCGATCACCGCTCCCACCTGGTCCAGGGCCTCGTGCAGGGCGAAGCCCCATCCCCTTCCCACCCTGGAGGCCGCGTGGGAGAGCATGGCGTCCCTGGAAGGGGTCCTCACGGCTTTCCCCATCCTCTCCACCAGGAGGAGGAAGACGGCCAGCTCCCAGGAGCCCACCAGGAATAAGAACGGGAGGGAGAGGAGGGCCAGGTAGCCCGCGAGCGTGAGGGGCCAGTAACCTCCCCAGCGGTCGGAGAGGTAGCCTGAGAGGGGACGTAGGCCGTACCCCAGGAACTCGCCCAGGCCGGAGGCCGCCCCCACCACGGCGGCGCTCGCCCCCAGGGAGGCCAGGAAGGGACCGGCCACGCCCCTGACCCCCTCGTAGACGATGTCCCCCAGCAGGCTCACCACTCCCAGCAGGAGGATGAACCTCAGGGCCCTCTCTTTGGCTTCTGGCACTTTTCTCCTTTCCCTAGCCGGTATAGGAGCTTTTTCCCAAGCCCATTCGAAAGCACTTTTCAAGTCTTAAGCCTAGAATTAAAGCAGCGAGAGGCCCAGAATCCGGCAGTTGCGCTGGGCTGAAAGGTGTGAAAATCCCAAATGAATAAATAATCATGAAGAGTGTTTGAGAAGAGGTTGGGTCATGAGGAAGGAGGTTTACTACTGGATGGAGCAGGCTAAGGCGGACTTCAAGAGTGCGGTTGACCTGTTGAAATCAAAAAATTTTTATGCTTCGGTGTTTTTTTCCAACCAGAGCGCCGAGAAATCACTGAAAGCACTCTACCTCAAGGAAAAAAAGAAGAGTGTCAGAACTCACAATCTCGTTTTTCTCGCGAGGGAGTTGAAAGCACCTGAGGACATTGTTAACCACTGCGCCGAACTGACGCCAGACTACCTCACCACGCGGTATCCCGATGCCGCCACCGGGCCACCTTTCGAGAGCTATACTAAGCGCCAGGAGACATCTCGGGATGGCTGAGGAGGTGTTGAGGTGGGTGGAGAGGAGAATGAAGAAGTAAGGAGATTCGTGAAAAAGCTAAGGGAAAAGATAAGGGTCGAAAAGGTCATCCTGTTCGGCTCACGGGCGCGCGGAGATCACTTGGAGGACAGCGATGTGGATCTGATAGTGGTATCGAGGGACTTTGAGGGATTACCCTTCTTCGAGCGGATGGACAAACTGATCCTCCTATGGGAAAGTCCGCTCGATCTAGAGCTTCTTTGCTACACCCCAGAAGAATTCGAGAGAAAAAGGAAGGAAATAGGCACGGTGAGGCAGGCTGTGAAAGAGGGGGTAGAAGTGGTTTAGAGGCATAGGGGGCGACAGGTGAGTCCCCCTCGAGACTCCCACAGAAGATTCTCTCACATTCTTGAGGCCGACCGGCAATACACCTGGCTCCGACCTCCTCAAGCTCCTCGAGGTGTGCGCTCTGAAGTGACTTATTTGAAAGTGTTTTAGCTTATCCCGCCTTTTTCTCGATGTGCGTAGTCACTCGAGCTCGTGAGCTTTCTAGACCTAGGAACCGAGGAGCCATCTCCAGAGAGGAGTGAAGTGAATCCTGCTTCCCCTGAGTTCTGCCGAGTCCTCATAGTCCCAGGTGAGAACTTCCAGCTCCTTGCATCTCAGCGTTTCCCCAGCCCGGAGTAGCCCATCAAGCTCTCTTTTCTCTACCTCGTCCTTTTCGCTAGCATTTTTACAAAAACCACGACAAAAGGTTCCAAGAGGATTAGCACTTTCAGCAAGTCTAAAAAAGATTGGGATAATTCCAAAGTAGGTTTCCACTCAGCTTCTGTTGTGACCGAGTTTTCTAATTGATTTAAGATTTCCTTCCCGAGTTCTATCTCCACCTCGTTTGAATCTGGTATCATCAATCCGATGATTATAGCGGTCATTAAGCCCATTATTCCGATTACGTGCTTCATGTCAATAATTCTCTTTTTTCAGTATTAAGCGCGAAAAAATATTCAGTTATTCCTTCTCCCCGAACGGATTCCCCGTCCTTCGTATGTTCTCCGCCACCGAGGCGTGGGGAGGGAGGACCAATCCCCTCGCGCACGTCTCCGCCCTCAGCCTCTCGATGATCCTCGGGAAGTCTATGGAGCCGGGGCAGATCTCCCTGCAGGCCCCGCAACCCGTGCAGGCGAAGAGCCCTGCCCTCACCGCCTCCTCGGGCCCCAGCACGAACCAGGTCCTGACCACCCCTATGGGTCCCGCCCCCACCCTCGAGGAGAAGGCGTGGGCCGTCTCCAGCAGGACGGGGCAGACCGAGAGGCAGGCCCCGCAGTTGCAGCAGTACAGGACCTCCTCCAGCCCCATCCTCGCGGCCTCCCTCCTCCACCCGTCCAGCAGGATCACGTGCACCTCCTTGGCCCCGTGCATCCCGAACTGCTCTATCCCCATCACGTCCGCCGTCCTGGAGGGCCCCTTGATGAAGGAGTGGTAGGCCCCGGTCACGGTCAGGAAGGTCTCGCAGGTCTTCATCACCGTGGCGGCCTCCTCCAGCGTGGGTACGATCTTCTCTATCCCGGCCACCGCCAGGTGCTTCTCCGGCAGCCTGGTGATGAGGCTGATGTTCCCCTCGTTCTCCACCAGCCCCACCGCCCCCTCCTCCGCCGCGATGGCGTTGGCTCCGGTCAGTCCTACCCTCGCCCCCAGAATCCTCTCCCTGAGCTTCCCCCTGGAGGCCCTGATGATCTCCTCCACATCCGCGGGCAGCTCCCTTCCCACCTCCTTCGAGAGGGACCTCGCCACCTCCTCCAGCGTGAGGTGAACGGCTGGGCCCACGGGGTGCAGCGGTTCCTCTCCCGCCAGCTGGATGATCCTGTCCCCCAGGTCGGTCTCCACCACCTCCACCCCTTTTTCTTCCAGCCTCTCCAGCAGGTCGAGCTCCTTCAGGGTGTTGGACTTCGACTTCACCACCACCTTCTCCCCTTCCGTTTGCTTCAGCAGGTACTCCACCGCTTCCCCGCCCGTCCTGGCTTCGAAGACCTCGCACCCCACCGCCCTCAGGGAGTCCTTCGCCTGGCCCACCAGCTCCTCCAGCCTCCCCACCGCCTCCTCCTTGATCCCCCTGTACCTCTCCTTCATCCTCCTCAGCTTCCCCTCGTCAGCCCTCAGCCTGGAGAGGACCACCGAGGCGATCACCTTCAACGTGTCCGCCCTCCCGCTCTTCATTTCCCTCCCGAACCTCTCCCTGGTCTCCTCGTACAGGCCCATCTCATCCCTCCATCAGGTCCCTCACCAGCAGGGAGAGGTCCCTCACCTCCACCCTGCCGTCCGCGACCTCCCTCAGGTGATGATAGCAGAAGGGGCAGGAGGTCACCAGCAGCTGCGCGCCAGCTTCTAGGGCGTCCCCCACCCTGGTGCTCGAGACGGCCGAGGAGAGTTCCCGGAAGGCCGACCTCACCCCTCCACCCGCCCCGCAGCACCTGGAGAACCCGCGGGAGAGGGACATCTCCACGAGCTCCAGCCCGGGTACGCTCTTCAGGACCTCCCTGGGTTCCTCGTACAGCCCCCATTCCCTGCCCAGGTGACAGGAGTCGTGATAGGTGGCTCTCACTTTCCTCTCCCCGAGTCTCAGCCTTCCCTCCCGCACCATGTCGCGCAGGAGCTGGGTGAGGTGGAGCACCTCCACCCCCGGCAGGGAGTACTCTTTGCGGAAGGTCGAGTAGCAGCCCGGGCAGGCCGTCAGGAGCCTCCTCACTCCAAGCCTGGAGAACTCCTCCTCGTTCTTCTTCCTCACCTCCTCCGCCTCCCCCACCTGCCCCGTTCTGAAGAGCACGGAACCGCAGCAGGTCTCTCGGTCGAAGAGGCGGAAGGGCAGGCCCAGCCTCCTGAGGATTTCCACCGTGGCCTCCGCTATCTCCCTCTCCCTGAAGGTGCTCATGCATCCCCTGAAGAACCAGAGCTCCACCTATCCCCACCTCTCCAGCAGGAACTCCACCAGGTCCATCACCCTGAGGTTGTAACCGAAGGCCTCGGCCGCCTCCTTCAGCTGCCGCAGGCAGAAGGGGCAGGCGGTGACCATTACTTGGGCTCCAGTCTCCCTCGCCTCTTCCAGCCTCCCCCTGGCCACCTGCTTGGAAGCGTCAGGATAGCCGGCCCTGAAGCCACCTCCCGACCCGCAGCACCAGGAGTTCTCCCTGTTCCTGGGCATCTCCACGAGTTCCACCCCGGGGAGGGAGGAGAGCAGTCTCCTCGGCTCCTCGTACACGCCCATGTGCCTCCCCAGGTGGCAGGGATCGTGATAGGTCACCCTCACCTCTTCCCCCCCCTCCAACCTCAGCCTCTTCCTCTCCCTTTCAAGTAGCTGCACGAGGTGCAGGACCTCCACGTCCGGCTCCACCCCCAGCTCGGGGTAATCGCTCCTCCAGGCCCTGTAGCATCCGGGGCAGTTCACCACCACCGTCTTCGCCCCCCTCCTCCTCACCTCCTCCAGGTTGTGCCTGGCTATTCCTTCCACCCTCTCCCCGTCCACCTCCCCCTGCCCCGTCCTGAGGAGGAAGGAACCGCAGCACCACTCGTCCCTGGGGAGCGTGAACTCCATCCCCATCCTCCCCAGCAGCTCCACCACCCCCCTCGCCAGTTCCTTCTCCCGGTAGGAGGAGGTGCAGCCCACGAAGTAGACCAGGGGGGCCTTCTCGGGGAGGTTCGTCCCGGGGGGGAGCCAGGAGAACCTGCCGGCGTGGGGCTCCAGGTAGGGGTTGTGCTCCTTCGCCACATGACCTCCCCTCTCCGCGTACTTGGGGGGAAGGAACCCCCTTTCCCGCAGTCTTCCCCTGGCCGCTTCTATCGCTTTCGAGGGTCCCGCCCCCACGGGACAGACCGCGTCGCAGTTCCCGCACAGGATGCAGGAGAACATCCTCTCCGCCAGGGAGGGTGAAGGGGAGAGGTCCCCGCGGAGCAGGTGGGCGCAGAGGGCCATCCTCCCCCGCGGTGCCTTGGATTCGATCCCCCAAAGCTCAAGGGAGGGGCACTGGGTGCGACAGAGACCGCAGGCGGTGCTGGAGCTCATGCAGGCGTTGACCTTGGTGCGAAGCTCCTCCAGCCTCATCCTTCCCTCCACCACCTCTCCATCAGGGCCACCCTGGGGATGCCCTCCAGGGCCATTTTCCCAGGGTTCAGGATTCCCTGCGGGTCCAGGAGCTTCTTCAGGGAGCGCATGAGCTCCAGCGCGTACCCGTGCTCCTCCTCCAGGTAGGGGGCTTTCCACAGTCCCACCCCGTGCTCCGCGGTGAGGGTTCCGCCCAGAGAAAGGGCAAGCTTTATGGCCTCCTCCTGGAAGGACCTGGCCCTCTCCACCTGCTCGGGAGACTCCGGCACGAAGGTGGAACCTATGTGTACATTACCGTCACCGACGTGACCAAAACATACCCCCATGATGCCTTTCTCCTCCATGAGGGCCTTGACTCTCCTCACGTATTCCAGCATCCGAGAGAGGGGCAACCCCACGTCCACGGAGGCCTGAAAGACCAGCCTGGGGGTCTCGGGCGGGGGAAGGAGCTTGGTGAGGGAAGCGCTGATCTTTTCCCTGGCCTCCCACAGCCTCCTTCCCAGGGCCTCGTCCTCCACCCCCAAAATTTCCGCTCCTTTTCCCCTGCACACGCTCACCATCTCTTCCATCTCCCCCTCCACCGCCTCCAGGTACCTTCCATCCGAACGCAGCATGAGCGCTCCCTTCCCCTCTGGTAGGGAAAAGCCGCTCATGTTCAGGGCGAGGAGGCAGAGCTCGTCCAGCAGCTCCAGGGAGGCCGGGGTGATGCCCCTTCCCAGAATCTCCATGGCGGCCTCGAAGGCCCCCTCCAGCGAGGGGAAAATGGCCAGGTTGGTCCTGCGGATGGGGGGATAGGGCTCCACCCTCAGGGTTACCTCCGTGATCACCCCCAGCGTGCCTTCCGACCCCACGAAGAGGTCCTTCAGGGAGTAGCCAGAGGCAGACTTCGCGACCTTCCTCCCCAGCCTCACCACCTCCCCCCCTGCCAGCACCACCTCCAGGGAGAGCACGTAGTTCCTGGTGGCCCCGTACTTCACGGCCCCCGAGCCGCTGGCGTTGGTCGAGACCATACCTCCTATGGTGCAGGCCATGGCGCTCCCGGGCTCCGGAGGGAAGAAGTACCCCCTGCGCTCCAGCTCCCGGTTCAGCTCCGCGTAAGTGGCCCCCGGTCCCGCCACCACCATGCGGTCCTCCACCCTGGGCTCGATCCTGTTCATCTTCTTGAGGTCCAGCACGATTCCCCCCTCCACCGGGATGAGCTGCCCCGCCAGGCTGGTCCCCGCCCCCCGGGGGATGATGGGTATGCGGTGGAGGGAAGCGAACCTGAGGATCCGGGAGACCTGGGCCGTGTCAAGGGGGGTGACCACGGCGTCGGGTAGGAACCTGAACTGCGGGAGGTACTGCTGGAGGCCCCTCAGGAAGTGATCGGCGGAGTAGGGGAGGAGGTCAACCTCTTCCGTGAGGACGTTCTCCCTCCCCACCATTCCTGCCAGTTCCCTCTCCAGTTCCTTCCTTCCCGGCCGGGAGCTCATCTCCTCCCCCCGGCCATCCCGAGCTCCAGCGCCCTAAGGTTGGGGCTGTTTTCCCCGAAGAGCTCCACCACGACCTTCCTGAAGCTTTCTGGCCTGAGGGGTAGCCAGCCCGAGGCCGCCAGGCGCCCCACCATCACCACGTTCTGCATCCTGGCGTCCCCGGCCTCCCTGGCCAGCTCGGTGGCCTCCACCACCACGACCTCCCTCGAGAGCTCCCTTATGGCCTCCAGAACCTTCTCCACCTCGGGGTACTTTGTCTGCCCGGAGAGGACCTCGAGCGGGTAGACAGGCCTCGGGTTCACCATCACCCTTATCCCAGGGTTGCCGTAGGTGCCCAGGGCCCTGAGGGTCTCCACGGGTTCAAACCCCAGCAGCACATCTCCCGTCCCCTCGGGCATGAGGGGGCTGTAGGTTCTCCTCCTGGAGAGCCTGAGGTGGCTCATCACCGGGCCCCCCCTCTGGGTGGCCCCGTAGGTCTCGCCCACGGACACCTGGAAGCCTTCCTCCGTGGCGGCGGAGCCTATGAGCAGGGAGGCCAGCAGGTTCCCCTGTCCCCCCACACCCACCACCAGCACGTTCAATGGGTCCTTCACCCTCCCTCCTCCACCACGATGGCCCCTGCCGGGCAGAGCTCCGCGCAGAGCCCGCAGCCCGTGCAGAGGACCTCGTCTATCTTGGCCTTGTTCTTGGAGTAGTCCCAGATGTTGGCGGGACAACCGAGTACCCTGGAGCAGAAGGCCATGCAGCCGCACTCCTCCCCTATGCACTTCTCCTGGTCCACGTACACCCTCGGCTTCTTCTTCCTCTTCTCGCTCTCGGTGAGGGGACAGGGGTGCCTGAGCACCAGGACCCTGGGACCCCTCCCCTTCAGCATTTGGTGGAGGGTCTTGGTGGCCTCGTCCACCTCGAAGGGGTCACAGACCCTCACCTCCACCCCTATCCCCCTGCACAGGTCCTCCACCCTTATGGGGGGAGAGGGCTCGCCCGAGGCCGTCATCCCCGAACCGGGGTGGGGCTGGTGGCCCGTCATCCCGGTGGTGGAGTTGTCCAGCACCACGTGCAGGAGGTTGGAGGAGTTCCACTTCGCGTTGATGAGGGCAGGGATGCAGGCGTGGTAGAAGGTAGAATCACCGGAGACGGAGACCACGGGCCTTTCGAAGCCGAACCTGTCGAGCTTCCCGAAGCCACAGGCCGTCCCTATTCCCGCCCCCATGCAGTGGAGGGTCTGCTCCACGGAGAAGCCCGTGGGAAGGACCGCCATGCTGTAGCACCCTATGTCCCCCGCCACCACGGCCTCCCTCCCGTCCCACTTCAGGGCCCTCTTCATCACCCAGAAGGAGGCGCGGTGGGGGCATCCAGGGCAGAAGGCCATGGAGCGTCCTGGCACGTACCCGCCCACCAGCTCCTCCGCCCTGCTCGCGTACTCCGGGGGCCTGGGGGAGTAGCCCACCCCCCTCAGGCCGGAGAGTGCCCTCAGGACCAGCTCCGTGTTGAGTTCTCCCACGGCGGGGATGTGGCCGCTCTTCTTCCCGTAGAACTGGAGGGGCCCCAGTCCCCTGGACGCGAACTCCGCGGCCAGCGCCTTCACGTTCTGCTCGAGGAAAGGATCTATCTCCTCCACGAACAGGACCTCCCTGGTGCGGCTGAGGTGCTTGAAGAGCAGCTCCTCGGGCAGGGGCCAGGTGGTTCCCAGCTTCAGGATCCCCACCGAGTCCTGGAGGCCCAGGAGCTCCACCGCCTCAGCGGAGTAGGTGTAGGAGGGTCCGGAGGTGAGGAGGAGGAGCCCCGGGTGCTCGGGTCCCTCGTACCGGTTAAAGGGGGAGGTCTCGAACTTCTCGGCAGCCGTCCTCATCTTCTGATGTAGCATGTCGTGGAACATGCAGGCGAAGGTGGAGCTCCCCGAGGTCCAGGGGGGAGGGACCACGAACTCGGGCTTCCTTCTTTCCCTGGAGAGGGGCCCCAGCTCCACCACCCCCCTGGAGTGGGAGAGCCTGGTCACGCTCCTCACCATGCAGAGGAGGCCCAGCTCCTCCGAGAGCTCAAAGGCCCACCGCGTCATCTCCTTAGCCTCCTGCGGGGTGGAGGGCTCCAGGAGGGGAATGTCCGCGAGCCTGGCGTAGTTCCTGGTGTCCAGCTCCGTGGTGGTGGAGTGGGCTGCGGGGTCATCACCGGTGACCAGCACGAAACCCCCCTTCGTCCCCGACAGGTTCACGGTCATCAGGAAGTCGGAGCACACGTCCACCCCCAGGTTCTTCATGGCGGTGAGGGCGCGCAGGCCCGTGGCAGCGGCTGCCCCCGCCACCTCCAGCGCCACCATCTCGTTGGTGGACCACTCCACGTAGAGGTCGAACTCCCTCGAGGCCTCCAGCAGGGCCTCCACCACCTCGGAGGCGGGGTTCCCGGGATAACCCGAACAAACCTGCACCCCGGCCTCCAGGGCCCCTCTGGCTATGCCCTCGTTGCCGCTGAGCAGCAGCTTCTTCCCCGGTCTGTCCAGCCCTATCCTGCTCATCCTAAGCCTCCTTCAGGTAGCGGGCCCCCAGCCTCTCCCTCTCCTCCGCGCCCCTCCTCTTCTTCGTGAGGCTGGCCTCCCTCAGGTGCTCCAGCCTCTCCCTCTCCAGGGGTGCCGTCTCCACCTCACCCTTCCTTCTCGCCCCCTCGAAGAGCTCCCTTCCTCTCTCGCTCCTGAGGATCACGGTGTTCCATCCCTCCTCCCCCTCCACCATTCCCACGGAAAGGTCGGCCAGCTCCGCCGTCATGTCGAAGCAGATGCGGCAGGAGGGGGGGATGAAGCTCCTCACCTCGTCCAGGGAGAACTCCACCCTCCCGTCCTCCGTCTCAGCCACGAAGAGGTTGGCGGGAGGGGGAGGAATGTCGAACCTCCTCACCTTTCTTCCCCCCAGCTTCGCTTTCAAGAGGGCCCCGGCCTGGTGGGAGAGGGCCCAGGTGCAGAAGAGCCCCACCACCAGCCCCACCCTCGACACCTCCCACTCCTTCTCATAGGCCTGGATCTTCCTCAGGGCCAGCACCTGGCAGGGCGTGCCCACGAAGGCCACCCTTCCTCCCTCTTCCTTCCTCAGCAGCCTCACCACCTCCCCCACCGAGGGCGAGAGCAGGTACCTGGAACCCGCACAGCGGAGCACCTCCTCCTCCGTCCTGGCCACCGTGGGCTCCGGGTAAACCCCGTCGGGAGATCCCGTGAGGACCACGGAGTCCACCTCCCCTTCCCTCAGGGCGTGTAGCAGGAGGGAGGAGACCGTCCCACCGTACTGGGCCCTCCTCCTCACCCCTTCCCTCCAAGCCCTGGCCTTGAGCACGGAGGAGTGGACCCCGAGCGAGGAATCGGTTCTGCGGGTACCGAAGACCCTTTCCTCCAGGCCGGGAAGGTCCACCTCCGTCCTGGGGCAGAAGAGGTAGCACCTGCCCTCCTCCCTGCCGCAGGGTTCCAGCATGACGGCCTTGCCCTCCACCGCGTTCAGGTAGGGGCAGATGGAGGTGCAGGCCCCGCAGCCGGCGCAGAGGCCGGAGGAAAGGACCTTGGACTGGAGTTCCAGGGGCCCGCCCATCCCTCCCCCTTCCTCTCCCAAAATTTAACCATGTTTCCGAAGGTGTTTAAGTTTTGAAACTGAAGGAAGCTGATGAACTTCCTCGAGTGGTGGGTGCTGAGGGTCTTGCTTATCTTCGTGGTCTTCCTACTGGGCGGTCTGATTTTCAGAAAGGTCTTGGACTCCTACCTGCGCAAGCTAACGGCCAGGACCAAGCTGGGGGAGGTCATCCTCTCCGCCCTCAGGACCCCCGTGCTGCTGATTTTCATATTGGTGGGCCTCAACTTCGCCCTCCCGGAGGTCCCCTCCATCCCCCCGGAGGTGGAGGAACGCCTCCCTCTGCTCTTCTCCCTCCTCCTCATCCCGGTGGGGGCCCTAGCCGCGGTGAGGTTGGTGACGGGTCTCCTGAGGTACTACTTTACTAAACATCCTGAGAGCAGGGTTGCCGTCCCCATTTTCTCAAGGGTCATAAAGGTCTTCGTTTATCTCGTGGCTTTCTTGCTCATTCTTCACCTCATGGGCATAGATATCACGGCCCTCGTGGCCGGTCTGGGCATAGCGGGCATCGCCATAGCCTTTGCCCTGCAGGAGACCCTCTCCCATTTCTTCGCGGGGCTCTACCTCATGTCGGAGAGGCCCATCAGGGTGGGGGATTTTGTGGAGCTGGAGACGGGACAGCAGGGATACGTGGTGGATGTAGGGTGGAGGAGCACCAGGATCAGGGAACTCCCCAACAACATCATCGTGGTCCCCAACTCCAAGCTGGCCGGGATGGTGGTGAAGAACTATTCCCTCCCCGAGCCTGAGATGGCCTGCCTGGTGAACGCGGGTGTGAGTTATGACAGCGACCTGGAGAAGGTAGAGAGGGTCACCATAGAGGTAGCCAAAAATACCATGAAGAGACTGGGCATGGAGTTCCCGGGCTTCGAGCCCTTCATCCGCTATAACTCCTTTGGGGAATTCAGCGTCAACTTCACGGTCGTCATGAGGGTGAGGGAGTTCACCGATAAGTATCTGCTCACCCACCAGTTCATCAAGGAACTGCACAAAAGGTACAGAGAGGAGGGAATAGTGATACCCTTCCCCATAAGGACGGTCTATCTGCGGGATGGTAAGAAGGAGAATTAGACCCGAATCAACCTGACGGGATGTGCTCGGGGGGTCTGACCAGCTTGAACTTCATCGCCCCGTCCTCGCACCCCACCACGCAGACCCCGCAGCCGAAGCACTTCTCCGGGATCACCCTGGCCTTGTACTTTTTGCTCCCCTCGGGCCTCACCAGCTCCACGGCCTCGAAGGGGCACCTCTCCAGACAGGTCTGGCAGCCGGTGCACCTCTCCTGGTCCACGTAGGCCTCGAACCTGCTCTTGGCGGTGAGCTTCTCGGGGGAGACCCCTCCGTACCTGTAGAAGTTGAAGAACTCGCAGCAGTCCGGACAGCAGTTGCAGATGGTGTTGATGGTGAGCTTGGAGTGGTTGGGCCCCATGTGCACCAGTCCATCCCTTTCCGCCTTCTCCAGCACCCTCAGGGCCTCCTCCTTCGTCAGGGGCTTCCCCGAGCCCCTCTTCACCACGTACTCCGCCCCCCTGTGGAACTGGGTGCAGTGCCAGGTCTCCCTTTCCTTGGTGTACTTGCAGGGCTCCCCCACTCCCTCCTGCACCAGCCTGCAGGAGCAGGGGACCGCCGCAAGCTGGGTCTGGGAGCTGACGATTTGCACGATGTCCTCACACGGTAGCACCCCCTCGAGTCCCTTGAGGGCGCCACCCGCAGGGATGACCCTCCAGATGGGCTCCGTGAAGATGGCACCCAGGAGCTCGCCCATGCCCTTGTAAAATTCCTTCCTCCCGAACTCGTACCACAGCCGGAAGTACTTCTTGTCCCTCTCCAGGTCGAGGTGCTGGGTGGCGAGGGTGGCGTCGTGGAGCTGTACCAGCTCCCTGGCAAACCTGAACTGCTCCCTCTTATCGAAGTCCTTGGGGAAAACCACCCCCTTCCTCCACAGGTCCTCCAGGATCTCCCTCACCCTCTCCTCGGGCATGCCGAGGTTGTTCGCCACATCCCGAACGCTCCCGGGGAGGGCGGCGGCCACCCTCGCCTGCTCGGGGGTCATCAGGTACTCCAGGATCTGCCTGAGAAAGGGAGACTCAGGAAAGCCCAGGCCCTCCATCAAAGGGCGAAAAGGGTCCTCCATCTCTAGAATTCCCTCTGCTGGGTTAAAAGATTAGGGGGAGAGGAGGAACTCCAGCACGGTTTCCGTGACCTTTTCTATTTCCTCCTGCAGCTCGTGGGCCGAGTTCTCGAAGTAGACCAGCCTGGCTTTGGGGATGCGCTTCGCCATGACCTCGGCGTTCTCGGGAGGGATGTACTTGTCCTTCTTCCCAGCCAGGATGAGGGTGGGGGCCTTTATCTGGGGGAGGCGGTCGCAGGCATCGAAGCTCAGGATGGCCCCCACCTGCCTCACGATCCCTTCCGGAGGGGTGGGGGCTACGAGGAGGAGGTCGGCGGCCACCTCCACCAGGCCCGGGTTCTCCCTCATGAACTCCTCGGTAAAGATGAAGGGGAGGAGCTTGAAGGCGGTCTCCCTGTCCCATCCCTTCTGGGAGAGGAGTCCCATGATTTCGGTGACCATCGCGGCAGCCTCCCCAGGAATGGGCACCGCCTTGGGCCCTCCGCAGAAGGTGGAGGCCAGCACCAGCTTTTCCACCTTCTGGGGGTGGTTGATGGCCAGCTCCTGTGCGATCATCCCCCCCATCGAGATGCCGAGCACGTGCGCCTTCTTTATCCCCAGGGCGTCCATGAGGCCCGCCGTGTCGTCGGCCATCATCCTTATGGTGTACTCCTCCTTGTCCGAGACGTCCGTCCTCCCAGCTCCTCTGTTGTCGAAGACGATGACCTTGAAGCGCTCGGAGAGCTTGGGTATGAAGTACACGGGATCCCAGCAATCCGCGTTTCCCATGAAGCCCATGATGAGCACCAGCGGGAAGCCTTCCCCGCGGATGTCGTAGTACATCTGGATGTCGCCAACCTTTACCTTTGGCACGTTTTTTCTTCTCGAGGTTGGATAAAAAGCCTATCTCACAGCTCCAGCACCCTGGCCGCGTTCTTGCCCAGGATGGCCTCGATCTCCTCCGAGGTGAACCTTATGCCCGCGGCCTCCACCTGCGGGGGAGGGCTCCTGACCTTGTCCACCCATCCGGCCTCGCTCAGGAGGGGCTTGGGGGTCATGGGCCAGTCGCTCCCGAAGAGCACCCTGTCGCTCCCCACCACGTCGCAGATGGTCCTGAGGACCCTGTAGAAGTAGGTGGAGGGCTCGCAGTAGTTGCCCCATGCGGCCGTGTCCAGGTACACGTTGGGCTTCATCATGGCCACGGACATGGCCTCCTCCCACCACCCGAACCCCATATGGGCCATGATGATCTTCAGGTCGGGGAAGTCCGCAGCCACATCGTCCACGTACACCGGGCGGGCGAACCTGCTCAGGAGGGGAGGGAGTTCGGTGCCGGTGTGGATGAGCACGGGGACCCCGTACTCCTCGCACTTCCTGTAGAGAGGGTAGCAGACGGGATCGTTGGGGAAGAAACCGGAGGTGGGATGTAGCTTGAGTCCCCCCATCCCCCACTCACCCAGCCCCTTCTCCAGGAGCTCCGCGGCGTTCTTCCTTCTGGGGTCCACCCCTGCGAAGGCGATGAAGCGGTCGGAATAGTTCCTGGCGACCTCGGCGAAGAAGCGGTTCTGCTCCTCTATGGGGACCTTCGGTTCCCCCAGCCTCAGCCCCCAGTCCAGCGGGAGGATGACGGCCTTCTCTATGCCTGCCTCGTCCATCTCCGCGAGCAGCTCCTCGGGAGGGGCGTGCCAGAAGCTGGGCATGACCGTTTCCCAGACCTCCCCCTCGCTCAGGCTGGGTATCATGTGCCGGATCACGGAGGCAAGCCCCTTCCAGAAGGGCTCGGGGAGCCAGTCCTTCTCCCACAGGTGCGTATGTGCGTCGATGATCAGGGGAATCCCCATCGGTCTTCTCCTCTCATCCTTTAATCCTACCGAAACTCTTTTCGGCCTAAAGAAGGGAGAGGAAGACCCAGTATACGAGGAGGTTGACGAGGGTGAGGGGCACCCCCACCCTGACGAACTCCCAGAACCTCAGGGTCTCCCCCCGTTTTTCCGCGTTCTGGATGATGATGACGTTGCTGGCAGCTCCCAGGATGGAGAGGTTCCCGGCGATGGTGCTCCCCGCTGCCAGGGTCACGAGCTCACGGGTAGAGGCTCCAGCATGTTTCAGCATGGGCAGGTAGAGGGCGACCAGGGGAACGTTGGAAAGGAGCTGGCTTAGGAGGACGCTCACGGTGAGGATGGCGGGAAGGGAGAGGGGGTTGAAGACCCCTTCCTCGAGTTTCGACTGGAAGAAGCCCGTGTCCCAGACGCTCCTCATCAGCACGAACATGGAGGCGAAGAAAACCAGCGTGTGCCAGTCCACCCCGCGGAGGACCCTCCTTCTCTGGGGACCCAGGGAGAGGACGAAGAGAGCGGGAACCAGGGCGATGTAGGTGAGCCTGAAGTCCAGGGAGGGAACAAGCGAGACCAGCACCACCTTCGCCACCACCATCGCCCCCAAGAGGAGGAGGGAGATCTTGGAGGTCCTGGCGAGCTTCGGGTCCCTTATCGGGTCCCTCGAGTGGGTGAGGGGGAAGGAGTGAAACTCCCTCCTGTAGAAGAGCTTCAGCAGGAGGTAGGCCAGGAAGAGGTTCAGGGCGGTGGGGAGGAGGAGGTACCTGGAAAAAGTGAGAAAAGGTCTTGGTACCTCGCCCCTCACGGCTATCAGGAGATTCTGCGGGTTCCCTATGGGACTCGTCACGCTGCCTATGGTGACGGCGAAGGCCAGGGCGAGGAGCATAAGCCTTGGGGAAATTCTGTGCTGGCGGGCGAGGAGCAGGACCACCGGCGTTCCGATGATGGCGAGGGTGTCGTTCATGAGGAAGGCCGAAAGGAACCCCACGCCGAAAAGGATCAGCAGGATGAGGGAGTCCACCGATCTGGTCCTTGCGAACATCCTGTAGGAGAGATGGGAGAGGTATCCGCTCTCCTCCAGTGCCCCCCCAACCAAGAACATGCCGAAGAGGAAGAGCATCACGTCCGGGTCTATGGAGTGCAGGGCATCTGCCGGCGGAATCTGTCCGGTGAGCAGGACGGCCAGGGCCCCCAAAGACATGATTTGCCAGATCTGGAACCTGAGGTTCCCCACCTGCCTCACCGCCACGAGCAGGAAGACGGCCGCCAGCACCGCCAGGGGGATGACCATGTTCCACTCCCTCCTCTTCCGAAGAGTTGAGGGATGGCTGGGGAAGTTAAGAACTTTCGGTCGGGGAGAGCGGAACTGGCCCTGCCGGAGGTTACAACCCCTGCGTTAGAAATTTTTAAAAAGGGGGAAAAGAAAGGCGGCGGTAATCGATTGAGCAGAAGACGGGGCAATACCTGGTTTATCTTCCTGGTGATCTTGGGCAGCCTGTTCCTGCCCCTACTGTTTCTTTCTGCTGAGGTTTCAGCATCGCCAGGAGAGAGCCACGCCCCGATTTGCATACTGGGCGATAGTGGCTTCACGCTCGAGAATGGTGTGAACGGGGGAGGATCGGGCACGGAGGATGACCCTTACATCATCGAGAACTGGGTCATCAGTGCTGCTTCCGAGAACGGGATTACCATCAAGAACACCACGAAGTACTTCATCATCAGGAACTGCCTGGTGGAGAACGGTGGTTCGAACTTCCGGGGAATTTACCTTCAGAACGTGAGAAACGGAAGGGTAGAGAACTGCAGAGTTGAGAACCACTACTACAGCATCCGTCTCGACTCCTCCAAGAACTGTGTCCTCTCAGGCAACATCGTGGAGAACAGTTTTTACGGTATCTACCTCACCTCTTCCGACAACAACACCCTCTCCAACAACCTGGTGGAGAACAGCGCGTACGGTATCTACCTCTACAACAACTCCGACAACAGCCTTCTCTGCGGTAACACGGTGGAGAATACCAGTCATGGCATCGTCATCAGCTCCTCCAAAAACTGCACCCTTTCCGGCAACCTCGTGGAAAACAACTCCCGTGGCATCAGCCTATCTTTGTATACGGATAATAACTTCCTCCTCGGCAACACTGCGGAGAATAACACTTATGGCATATACCTCTATTCTTATTGCGACAACAACCTCATCTCCGGCAACATCTTGAAAAACAACTCGTGGGGGATTCACTTGGAACCCAACAGCACCACCAACCTCATCTCCAACAACACCTTGGAGAACAACTCGTATGGGATTCGCTTGTACTCTTCCACCAACAACAACCTCATCTCCGGCAACACCGTGGAGAACAGCAAGGATTATGGTATCTACCTCTACAACAACTCCGAGAAAAACACCCTCTCCAATAACACGCTAAACAGGAACTACTATGGCATCTACTTATGCCCCAGCTCCAAAGCCAACATCGTTTCCAACAATACCATCGACAACAGCACCAACAGTGGTATTTACCTAGATGACTCCGACAACAATACCCTCTCCAACAACCTCGTGAGGAGGAGTTCTTACGGCATTTATCTCAAAAACTCTTCTGACAACAATACCCTCTCAAACAACACCTTGGAGAATAACTCGTATGGGATTTACTTGCACTCCTACAACACCGCCAACCTCATCTCCGGCAACACCTTGGAGAACAACTCGTATTATGGTATCTACCTCTATCTCAGCACCACCAACCTCATCTCCGGCAACACCTTGGAGAACAACTCGTATGGTGTCTGCCTACAATCCTCCCATAACAACACCCTCTCCGGCAATCTAGTGAAAAGAAAATTCCCAGCGAGTGATAAAACAGGCATCTATCTCTACTTCTCCGACAACAACCTCATTTCAGGAAACACAGTGGAGAATAATTCGCGTGGTATAGGGATAGAAACTTATTCCGATAACAACACTCTCTCAGGCAACTTGGTGAAGAACAGTTCAGGCTCTGGTATTCATCTCATTGGCGGCGAAAACAACACCCTCTCGAACAACACCGTGGAGAACACAGGCGAAGAATCTTACCAAGCAGGTATTCTTCTCTGGAACACCAAAAACAACACCCTCTCGAACAACACCGTGGAGAACAGCTTTTATGGTATTCGTCTCTTCTCCGATGCCGATAACAACACCCTCTCGAACAACACCGTGGAGAACAGCACGTACGGTATCTACCTCGAAGGTTCCGACAACAACACCCTCTTGAACAACACCAGTAAAAACAACAGCACCTGCAGCTTCTACCTCAAGAATTCCTACAACAACACCCTCATGGCTAACGTGTACGACAGCTCTTACGGAATTCCACGTGTTGAGAACGTGAGCCATTTTGGTATCACCGAGAACTCCGCCTGGGTGGCCTGGTCCACGGCAGAGAACTCCACAAGCACCGTGGAGTACGGTATTACCCCTGAGTACGGCTCCACCGTGTGCGTGGCGGAGATGGTCAAGAACCACTCCGTCCCTCTTCAGGGTCTATCCCCAGCCACCACCTATCACTACCGGGTGGCTTCCAAGAACGGCGACAACAATACGGAGATTTCGGGAGATTTCACCTTCACCACACATGTGGGGTGGATGGCCTCGGAGGGATGGCTGGGAGGGGGCTGGACGGCGTCCGCCTATGAGATCTCGGAGTCCTGGTGTCTAGAGGCTTATGCCCCCTCGGTCTGGTTCGTGACGGAAGGGTGGATTCTCTTTCCGGCCGGGAGGGCTGAGTGGTTTGAGCTGGGAGAATGGACGGGAGGGGCATCCTCGCCCACCCCACCATCCCCACCTCCGGCGATGCCCACCCCCGCTGCCACCTTCATCTCGATTTACCCTTCAGCCTTTACCCTAGTTTCAGGGGATTTCCTCACCCTCACGGCCGTCCTCGTGGACCAGGACAACCTCCCCCTGGCCGACAAGGTGGTGGAGTGGAGCGCAACCTTCGGGACCCTCACCCCCTCCCCGAGCAAAACCGACGCTTCGGGCAGGGCGAGCGCCGTTTTCAAGGCTCCAGAAGCCGAGAGCAGGTTAGATGTGACGGTCTTCATCCGCTTCCCCGGTGACGACCAGCACCAGCCCTCCGAGGCGCAGGCTGGCGGTCAAGTCCTTCCAAAGGCCCTGGGGGGGGCCCTGGAAAGGCTGGAGAATCTCAGGGTTCAACTCGACTTGGTAGAGCCCGTCCCTACTGAAGCCCTCGTGCGGGCGATCGAGGAGAACAGGCTGGTTCTGGTGGTGACGATCAGAGAGTCCCAGCCTCCTTCGGTCCCGGAGTACGGCTCGCCAGCCATAGGGAGCCGGGTGGTGGTGGGAGCCGCCGAGATAAAGGTCGAGATAGCTTCCCCCACTCCTGAGGGGAAATCGGTCTTGATCAATCTCGACAACCGGACGCTGGAAGGGCTGGGCTCGAAGGAAATGAGGATTTTTGTGGACCAAGTGGAGGCCCTCCCGGCGGAAGACTACGTCGATGTTCTGGATCCTACCAACGACGGCGACAGGTGTGAGTATCTCATTCTTCTTGGGACCAAAGGTGCGCAGGTCCTCGTGTCCATCCCGCACTTCTCCCTCAGGGTCATTTCCGTCAGGGCTTCGGTAGTCCCTTCAGTCCCACGCTCCCGCCACCTTCCACTTGCGATAGGCTTGGTAATCTTCGTCGTTCTCGCCCTCCTCCTGATCTTTTGCAAGAGACCCTCCAGGTTGAAAGCACGGGCCCGTCGGAAGAGGAGGTTGACTGGGAGAGGAAGGAGGGCACTCCCCCGATAATTCATTCCACGAAGGTTGTGGAGCCGGGGGCCGGAATCGAACCGGCGTAAAGCGGGTCTGCAGCCCACCGCCTAACCACTAGGCTACCCCGGCTCAACCCCCTCCCCCTTCCCCGATAAATCCTTTTGGGAGCCTTTTTAGGTCCCCTCCCCCTTTCCAGGTGATGTACAGGGTGATCCTGGAGGTGAAGGAGGTGAGGGGCCTCTGCTCCGCCGGCTACAAGCCTGGGGACAGGCTGGTGATACAGGAGCCCTCCGTTCTATCGAAGGAGAGCGCGGATGTCTGCCTCTACACCATAGGTGCCTTCCTGCCCTACCTGACCGCCCTCTACAGGGATACTCCTGACGAGGATTGGATAAACCAGGTCCAGGAACTCCAGTGCCCAGATGTTCGCAACACCGTGGTCTTCAGGGTGCTCAGGGAAAAGCTCTGAGTCCCAAAGGCTTTAAGGCGGGTGCTGGAAGTGGGACGAGCGACATGAGGAGAGCCAACCGCGGGATTCTCAACTCCAAGATCCTCCATGGTCTGAAGGTAAAGGAGGTGATGAACCGGAAGCCACCGACGGTGCCGCCCGAGGCTCCCCTGGAGGATCTCTTCGAGCGTTTGCTTACCCAGGCTGAGGACTTTCTCCTGGTGGTGGACGAGAGAAAGAGACTGCTGGGGGTGATCACGGAGAGCGATGTGCTTCAGGCCCTCCACCCCCATGTCCCTGGGACGGTGGTGGGTTCCCTGTGGAAGGAAACCAGAAAAACGGTGGCCAGGACTGCAGGGGAGATCATGACCGAGAACCCCGTCACGGCCACCCCGGACATGACCGTCCACCAGGCCCTCGACCTGATGCGGGCGCACAAGGTCCGCCGTCTGCCGGTGGTGGAGGGTCAGAGGCTGGTGGGGCAGCTCTCGGTGAAGAACATCCTGGAAATCCACAAGTTCGTGAGGTAGGTGCCTGACTTGGAGGCAGAGTTCTCCCGCTTGCTCCTCTACCTCTCACTCTGCCTCCTAGCGGCCAAGCTGGGGGGTCTCCTGGCCCTCAGGCTCAGGCAACCAAGTGTCTTTGGAGAGCTACTGGTGGGCATCCTCCTGGGCCCCTCCGTGGTGGGCTGGGTTTCGAGGGAGTTCTGGGGGAGTTGCTGGTGCCTGGACCCCCAGAGCCAGGCAGGGATTTTCATCCACTCGCTGGCGGAGATAGGGATCATCACCCTCATGTTCCTCGCCGGTCTCTCCATAGACGTCGATGAACTCAGGAAAGCCGGGAGACCAGCCACCATCGTGGCGACGCTGGGGGTGTTGGTGGCGTTCCTCTTCGGCTTCTCACTGGCATCGGTCTACAAATGGTCCTGGAAGGAGGCGGCCTTCGCCGGTGGCATTCTGGTGGCCACGAGCGTGGGGCTGACCGTGAGGTCCCTCCTCGATCTCCATCGCCTGAGCACGAGGGCGGGAATGGTCATCCTAGGGGCCGCAGTCATAGACGATGTTTTCGGCATCATCATCCTGAGCCTTCTGGTGGGCCTGGTCTACGGGGGAATCTCGGCTTTCGGGCTCTTCCAGTCCCTGGCCCTCATGGCCGCCTTTTTCATCCTCGTGCTGGTGGGGGGCATGAGAGTGGGGCCCAGAATCCTCGCCCGCGTGAGTCACTGGAGGGTGGAGGAGGCCACCCTCTCGGTGGGGATGGCACTGGCCCTGCTGGTGGCAGCTCTGGCGGAGACGGTGAACGTGGCAGCCATCACCGGGGCCTTCCTGGTGGGGCTTGTGCTTAGCCGATCCCCCGTGGCGGGATTCCTGAGGGATAGGGTCTCCACAGTAGGTTACGGTTTCCTCATCCCCCTCTTCTTCGTGGACACGGGGATTCAGACCGACCTGGGTGCCCTGCGGGGGCTGGGTCTGCTGGCTCTCCTGCTCTTTCTGGCGGTCTCCGTGGTGAGCAAGGTTGTGGGATGCGGGCTGGGAGGGTTGCTGGGAGGGCTGGGGAAGAGGGACTC
Organism: Hadarchaeales archaeon (SeqCode); assembly: GCA_038851755.1. Lineage (GTDB taxonomy): Archaea > Hadarchaeota > Hadarchaeia > Hadarchaeales > WYZ-LMO6 > WYZ-LMO6. The sequence goes on from JAWCKR010000003.1 coordinate 93,487, forward strand.
CGTGAGGGTGGGAGTGGGAATGATACCCAGGGCGGAGGTGGCCCTCATCATCGCGGCCATTGGGGTGAGGGCGGGGGTGGTGGGGGGAGAGCTTTTTTCCCTCACGGTGCTGATGGTGCTCTTCACCTCCCTCCTCACTCCCCCGCTTCTGAAGTGGGCCTTCTCGGAGGGGGAAGCTCCATCCGTTCGCAGGGGTTCTCGCAAGGTCGGTGGGGTTTGAGAGGGTGTGGTGGGCCCGCTGGGATTCGAACCCAGGATCTGCGGTGTGTGAGACCGCCGTCATAGCCGCTAGACCACGGGCCCGTAGAACCTCACTACTTATCCCATAAAGCGTTTATCCCACTTCTCCAAACCCACACCTCCACCGAAAGTTAAAATTTCTCCCCCTCTCAGGGAAACACGTGGAGGAGTGGAAGAGGAAGTACCCAGAGAAGTTCCTGCCGGAGGAGGAAATTTTCAGGCAAATCCGCCGGGGGAGCCGAATCTTCGTGGGCACGGGGTGCGGGGAGCCCCAGCACCTTCTCTCCTCCTTCGTGAGGTGGGTGGAGGCCCACCCCAAGGCCCTTCCAGGGGCGGAGATCTTCCAGGTCTGGTCCTTGGGGGTCTCGGCCTACACCGAACCCAAGTTCAGGGACAACTTCAGGGCCAACTCCTTCTTCGTGGGGCCCAGCACTAGGAGGGCCGTGAACGAGGGAGAAGCGGACTATACCCCCGTCTTCCTCTCCAAGGTGCCTGAGCTCCTCAGGGAGGGCTTCATCCCCATGGATGTGGCTTTCGTGCAGGTCTCTCCACCCGACTTGCACGGGTATGTCAGTCTGGGTGTAAGCGTGGACATCACCAAAGCTGCCGTGGAGAGTGCGGAGCTGGTGGTGGCGCAGATCAACAGGTACATGCCCAGGGTTCACGGTGACGGTTTTTTCCACCTGGAGGAGGTGGATTTCTTGGTTCCCTGGGACGAGCCCCTCTTGGAGTACGAGGAGAGGGTGTCGGACGAGGCCTCCCAGAGGATAGGAAAGCACGTCTCGAGGCTGGTGGAGGATGGGGATACCATCCAGGTGGGCTACGGGAGCATCCCCAACGCCATCCTCTCCAACCTGGGGGACAAGAGGCACCTGGGGATTCACTCGGAGCTCTTCACGGATGGAATGGCGGAGCTGATGAAGAACGGGGTGGTAGACAACTCCAGGAAGAGGGTGGACCGGGGGAAGGCCGTGGCAAGCTTCTGCATGGGCAAAAGGTCAACCTACGACTTCCTGAACGACAACCCGACGGTGGAGTTCAGAACGGTGGACTACACCAACGACCCCCTCATCATAGCCAGGCAGCATCACATGGTGGCCATAAACAGCGCCCTGGAGGTGGATCTCACGGGGCAGGCCACGGCTGAATCCCTGGGGGGCTTCTTCTACAGTGGGCTGGGTGGACAGGCCGACTTCATGAGGGGGGCGGCTTTGGCCAGGCACGGGAAGGCCGTTCTGGTACTCCAGTCCACGGCCCAGGATGGAAAGGTCTCACGTATAGTACCACACCTGAAGGAGGGGGCGGGGGTGACCCTTAACAGAGGGGACGTGCAATACGTGGTCACCGAGTATGGCGTGGCCTACCTGCACGGGAAGAGCGTGAGGGAAAGGGCCATGGAGCTCATCCGCCTGGCACACCCCAGCTTCAGGCCCTGGCTCATCGAGGAAGCCAAGAAGCTGGGCTTGATCTTCAAGGACCAGACTTACATTCCTGGGGAGTACCCCGAGGAGCTGGAGACCACCAAGAGGACGAAAACGGGGCTCGAGATCTTCCTGCGCCCCGTGAAGCTCAGCGACGAGCCCCTCCTGAAGGAGTTCTTCTATTCCCTCTCCGACGAGAGCATGTACCGCAGGTTCATGTCCCCCCGCAAGGACATGCCTCACGAACACCTGCAGAAGTTCGTGGTCGTCGACTACATCAGGCAGATGATCCTCTTGGCCGTCCTGAGGAGGGAGGAGAGGGAGGAGGTGATAGGAATGGCCCAGTACGTGCTGGACGAGACCACCAACTTCGCGGAGGTGGCATTCGCCGTGAAGGACCAGTACCAGAACCAGGGGGTGGGGAGGGAACTGCTGAAGCAGCTCACCTACATAGCCAGGAGGCGCGGTATCTTCGGCTTCACGGCCCAGGTGTTGGCCACCAACCGCCCCATGCTCCGTCTCTTCAGCAGCATGAACGTTTCCACGGAGAAGAAGGTATCGGAAGGGGTGGTGGAGCTCAAGATGAGGTTCAGAAGGTCATGAGTTTGGGTTAGGGGTTCCTAAACGGATAGGTGAAACGTGGTGCATTTTTGAACCCCTTCGTGAGTTAGAAGGCTTCCTTGAGTCGCAATCTTTTTATATATAAGGGGGGAAACATCTGCTGGATGGATACCAAGTGGGGGATAGGGATTCTCGCCATCCTTGGTGGTATCCTACTCTTGACAGGACCTTTTCTGAATTCCTTCACCACTACCGGCAAAATAGGCGCATTAGAAACGAAAGGGGAGATGATCTGGGCAGAAGATTATCCCATCATCTACCTGTGTGTGCTTGCTGGTCTGCTGGCGATAGTGGCCGGGGCACTCATAATGTGGAAACCAGCCGTTGCCTGGGGGGGTAGGGCTCTTTTGGCCCTCTCGCTGATCTTCTCAGCGGTGAGTTTTTCCGTAGCGCTCATGCAAGCGGGAGAGGATATTGGAGTGGAAAGCTTGAAGGCAGGGCTGAGCACCGGACATGGGTTTGGGCAGGGTGGGGTGCCTTTTGAGGACCTACCCGTTCCCACCTTCACCATAACCCCTGAAATTGGTTCGTACCTCGTGGTGGCAGGCATCGTGCTGGTAGCTCTAGCTACTCCCTGGTGCCTACATAAAGGGAGGGTGAAGAAAGGGGATTGAAATGGATTGGAAGCTTCCGGTTGCCGCAGTGATCATTGTCGCCTTGGTGGGGGCTGGGGCGTATCTGGCCTTCAAACCCTCTCGCCCCTTCGTTCCAGGTTGGAGCGGTCCCGTGCCCGAGGAGAGAATAAAGATAGGCATCTTCGGCCCCATGGAGTTCTCCCAAGGTGTTCACATGTGGCGGGGGGCTATCATGGCGGCGGAGGAAATAAACTCCGCGGGAGGGGTTCAGCTGGGGGACAAGAAGGTGCCTATAGAGCTGGTTAAAGTGGATACCAACGAAATCCTTAGCGCCACGGACGCCAAGGCTGCGGTGGAGAAGGCCATCACCGTTAATGGGGTAGATTTCTGCGTGGGTGGCTTCAGGACGGAGTCGGTCTGGGGAATGCTCGAGACTGCCATGGATCACAAAAGGATCTGGCTCATTTGCGGCGCTGCCACCACCGAACTCTGCTCAAACACCGTGCCTCAAAATTACGATAGGTACAAATATATCTTCAGGATAACCCCCATCAACTCCACTTATCTCTTCTATGTGAGCACGAAGCTGCTGAAAATGGCGGTGGACGAGGTGAGGGAGAATCTAGGGGTAGCGAAGCCGAAAGTCGCCGTGCTGGCAGAGAAGCTGGCATGGGCAGACAGAATCGTGGACTTGGCCGTCAAACCTTATCCCGCTTTCGCGGGAACGCCTTACGAAAACAAGAGTCTGCTGGAGGTCTACCTCGGAGTGGAGATGGTGGGGAGCTGGAGACCCTCCAATGTAGCTACGGACTTAACTTCGGAGCTCACCGCCATCAAGAATGCCGGGGCTCACGTGATCTTTACAGTCTTTTCCGGACCAGTGGGGGTTACCTTCGGTAGACAGTGGGGAGAACTGCAGATTCCGGCGGCTGCAGTCGGAATAAATGTGGAAGCCCAGAAAAAGAGCTACTGGGAAGAAACGAAGGGTTACTGCGCGTATGAGGTAACCATGTGCACCTATGCACCCAATGTGGAAATCGTGGAGAACCTGACAGTCCCTTGGGTTAACTCATACATAGAGAGATGGGGTGACTACCCCACCTATGAGGCGGGTACCTACGATGCTGTCTTCCTGATAGCGGAAACAATCAACAGAACAGGGACCAAGAATGCAGATAATCTGGTGGCAGAATTGGAGAAGACCGGGAGGAGGGATCTCATGCAGACCTTCCGCAATTTCCCCGACGGGGTGGGTACGGCTGGCAAGCTCACCTTTGACAACAAACATGATGTTGTGTGGGGTCCTGGATTGGTGACGGGTCTGGGTGCCCAGTGGAGGAGCGGGGAACTGGTGGGGGTACACCCCTATCAGGACGGCACGGGCCCGTTGCCTGGCCTGCCGGCTTTCGGAACCTATAAGGGCGCCGTGAAGTATCAGCTGCCACCTAGGGTAATAGAATACTACGCTAGATAGACAATATTATTCCTGAGCACATGATTCAAGAACTCGTCATCAATGGAGCTGCAACTGGCGGAGTCTTCGCCCTCCTGGCGGTGGGCTTCTCCCTGATTTTCGGCGTGGCGAGGATCATAAATCTAGCCCATACCGCCTTCTGCATGCTCGCCGCTTATTCCGTTTATGCCTTTTCAAGCATCTACGGTTTAAACTTCTATTTCTCCGTCTTTCTCGCCATTCTCTTCACGGCCTTCATAGGAAGTTGCGCTTACAGGATCTGCTTTCATCCCATAAGGGAGCACGAACTGGCCGTGATGGTGGTCTCAGTAGCTTTGGGAGTCTTCATTCAGCAGTGCATGGTTCTAATTTTTGGGGGGACCTTCCGCAGCATTCCAAGTTTCGCGTCTGGGTACGTGGAGGTTCTAGGAGTGAGGATTCTGAAGGGACACCTCCTAGTGTTGGGGATGGCTTTTCTCTCCCTTCTACTCGTATGGCTGCTGTTGACCAAGACCAAGCTTGGCATCGCCATCAGGGCCACGGCCCAAGACAGGGAGATGGCAAGCTTAGTAGGAATAAACGTGGGATGGATGTGCTTGGTAACTACGGCGATAGCGGTGGCTCTGGCAGCCTTGGCCGGTACCATGGTGGGTCCCCTGGTAACCCTCAGCCCCTGGATGTGGCTTCAGCTCCTGGTGGTGGTTTTGGCAGTGGTGGTCTTGGGAGGATTGGGGAGCCTGAAGGGAAGTCTTTTGGCGGCTTTCCTGCTCGGATACACAGAAACAGCCGTGGTTTACTTCGTTCCGATGGGTTCTTTCCTCAGGGGAGTGGCCTCCCTGGCCGTCATGCTGATCGTACTCCTGGTGAGGCCGGAGGGCTTTTTCGGGATTTCCTTTGAGGAGGAGAGGTTATGATAGCGACCAATCTTCGAGAGTTTTACAAAAAGTTCAGGGAGAGGGTGTTGCCCTTACCCTCAAGGGCGTTGACCTTCATAGCCCTCCTCTCCCTCTTCCTCCTCCCCATCTTTGTTGAGAATCCCTACTACCTCCACATAATGGTTCTCACCAATCTTTTTGCCCTCTATGCCGCCAGCTGGGATTTGCTTTCTGGTTATGCGGGACAAGTCAGTTTCGGGCATGCCCTCTTCTTCGGGGTGGGGGCCTATTCCGCTGCTCTTTTGAACCTTAACTTGGGATGGAACACCTTTCTCACCATACCTTTGGGAGCACTTATCGCCGTACTCACAGGACTGATAGTGGGAATCCCCTGCCTCAGACTGAGGGGGCCATATCTGGCGCTTGCCACCCTGGCGTTTCCTATCATCCTCACGGGAATAATATACGCCTTCCCCAAGACCACGGGGGGAGAGTTCGGTCTTTCCGGTCTAGCCAAACTCACCTCTTCCCGCGTGCATGACTACTATTTTTCCCTTCTCCTGATGCTCATCGGGGTATTCATAATATGGAAGGTGACTGAGTCCAAAATAGGAATAATCCTTCATTCCATCAGAGAGGACGAGATCGCGGCGAGGGCCTGCGGCATTAACACCTCAAGATACAAGCTGTTGGCCTTTTCCTTCAGCGGATTCTTTGCAGGGCTGGCCGGAAGCTCCTTCGCTCACTTCATGAGAGCCGTAGGCCCCCTTGTCCTTGACCCCACCATTTCCTTCCAGGCCGTGATATGGACGGCTTTTGGGGGAATGGTCTCCATCTACGGAGCCGTGGGAGGGGTTTACATTCTGTATCCCCTGATGGAGTTCTTCCGCATAACCCCCCAGATACGCATGCTCTCCTTCTCCATAATAGTCATCATAATCCTTCTCCTCATGCCGGAGGGAATGCTGCGTTGGATCCGAGATAAAGTGGAGAAGGAATGTCCCAGGTGTAAGAACAGAAATGCGGTGACCAGAGAGACATGCAGAATCTGCGGTGCCCCCCTCGATTAGAGCCCCAGATAGCTCTTCCTTATGGTTTCGTTCTTGAGGAGCTTCTCTTTGCTTCCCGCGACCACCACTTTTCCTTGTGAAAGCACGTAGTTTCTACTTGTCAGGTTGAAGGCGAAGCTTGCGTCCTGCTCCGCGATGAGGATCCTCACCCCAGTTCGCTGGATTTCCTTTATCCCTTCTATAAGATTTTTCTTCATTTTTGGGGCAAGGCCCAAGGACGGCTCGTCGATGCACAGCAGCTTGGGTCTGGACATGAGGGCCCTTCCCACAGCGAGCATCTGTTGTTCTCCCCCGGAAAGAGTTCCGGCCACCTGGTTCCTCCTCTCCTTGAGAATGGGAAAGAGCTCGTAAACTTTCTTCAGGTTTTCCTCTATTTTCTTCTGATCCTTATAGAAGTAGGCACCTGTTTTCAGGTTTTCGAGCACCGTCATCTCTCTAAAGATTCTCCTCCTCTCCGGGCAGTGAATCAAACCCATCCTCACTATCTGGTGGGGTAAAAGCCCATCTATCCTCTTTCCCTCAAATCTTATTTCCCCCTCCATCGTCACGTTTCCTCTCTTGGTGCCCCTCATCACCTCCCTCTGCCATCTTACCAGTCCCGTTATGGCTCTGAGGAGCGTGGATTTGCCAGCTCCGTTCGGGCCCAGAACTCCCACCGATTCCTTCTCTCCCACTTCCAAGCTCACGTTGTTGAGGATCATGGCGCTTTCATAGCGAACGGTGAGGTGCTTCACTTCCAGCAGCACTCAAATCTCCTCCCCCAAGTAGGCTTTTATCACCTTTTTGTTCCTGACTATTTCCTGTGGCGTTCCCTCAGCGATAATTTCACCGAAGTTCAGCACGATGACCCTGTCCACTATTTTCATGAGTTCGGCGAGCTTGTGCTCCACGATTACCATGGCAGGCCCTTCGCTATGAAGCCTGCCGAATCTCCCGCCTTCGTGCAACCTCCTTATAGATTTCGCCAGGAGTTCGGTTTCGGCGGGGCTCAATCCTCCCAGTGGTTCGTCGAGAAGGAGAAGCTCGGGTTCGGTGGCTATGGCCTTTGCTATCTCCAGCCTCTTCAAATCTCCATGCGAAAGAGAAGATGCAGGCTCAAGCCCCATGTCGGCTATTCCCACGAATTCCAAAGCATCCCTTGCCCTGGCTTCGGTCAACTTGAGCCATTCCCCCCTCCTCGCGGCCCTGGGAGAGAGACAGGAAACCATGACATTGGCTATCACGGGCAAGCGGCGGAAAGGTCTGGCCCCTTGAAACGTTATGGCTATTCCCCTGTTGACCACTTCGTAGGGCTTGAGACCTGTTATGTCTTCCCCCCTGAAAATTATCTTCCCAGAGTCAGGCTTGAGGAGTCCTCCTATGAGCTTGAGTAGGGTGGTCTTCCCAGCCCCGTTGGGCCCTATCAGTCCCACTATTTCATCCCTCTCCACCCTAAAACTCACTTTGTTCACGGCCACTAACCCGCCAAAGCTCTTGGTCAGCTTTTCAACCCTGAAGAAGTCACTCATGCTTTCCTGACTTCCTCCCTCAGTTCCCTGTGAGAAATCTTCCCCACATCGGTTTTGGGAAGCTCTCCCCTGAATTCCACCATCTTCGGCACCTTGTAGGGAGCCAGTTTCTTCTTGCAGTACTCTATGATCTCCTCCTCAGAAACTTTACCCCTGGCTTCGCTTTGCAGGACCACGTAGGCCTTGACTATTTCTCCCAATTGGGGATGGGGAACGCCTATCACAGCTGCCTCCTTCACCTGAGGATGCTCGTAGAGAACGTCCTCTATCTCCCTAGCGTAAATGGAGAAGCCCTTGTACTTGATCAGGTCCTTCTTCCTTTCGAAGAAGTAGAAGTAACCCTCTTCGTCCATCTTGGCCAAATCTCCCGTCCTAAGCCAGGTCTTTCCTTCTATCTTCACAAGTACTTTCTTCGTTTCTTCGGGGTTCTTCCAGTAGCCCTTCATCACCTGTGGTCCGTGGATTACAACTTCACCTATTTCACCCACCTTCAGGAACTGGTTTTTCTCGGGGTGAGCTATGGCGGCTAAAGTGCTGGGGAGGGGAATCCCAAAGGAATCCGCCTTAACCTTGTGGTAGGGGTTGCTGTGGGTGACGGTGCTGGTCTCGGTCAAACCGTATCCCTGGATGATCCTGGTGCCGGTTTTCTTTTCCCAATCCTGATAAGTGGAGGGATGCAATACATCGGCCCCCGAAGTGATGAGCTTGAGTCCTTTCCAGTTTACTCTAAGGGTTTTCTCGTAGTCCTTCAGGAACTCGAACACAGTGGGTACGGCATTGAACACCGTGGCTTTGTACTTCCCGATGGAGTCCAGTATCTCATCAGGATCGAAGGTGGTGAAAAGGATGAGGGTGGAGCCCCAGCAAAGCCCAAAGATAAGAGCCACCACCTGGCCATAGATGTGATAGAAAGGCAGGAAAGCCACCACCACCTCTTTCCCTTCCTCTAGGATAGGCCAGAAGGCCCTTATTTGTGCCATGTTGGCGACCACGTTGCGATGGGGTACCATCACACCCTTCGGGACTCCTGTGGTGCCTCCTGAATAGGGAAGTGCGGCCAGGTCCTCCTGGGGGTTTATTTTTACCCTTGGTGGGTGTGGAGGATATTTCTTGAGCAGCTCCTGGAATTGGTAGATTCCTTCCCTCTTGGGAATCTTGGGAGTGGGTATCATACCCTTTTTGTAGAGTTTACCGAGAAGGCTCTTTCCCATGAACCTCTTGAGGGAAGGCAGATATTCGCCGATGTTGGTCGTGATGATATGATCCAGCTCTAGGCCCGTCTTTTCCACGTTCTCGAGGAGGGTGTCCAGGCAGACGATGGTTTTGGCTCCACTGTCTTTTAGTTGGTATGCCACCTCCTTGGAGACGTAGAGGGGGCTTATGGGAGTCACCGTGGCACCCGTCTTCAGAATACCGAAGTAGGAAATGACGAACTGGGGGCAGTTGGGGAGATAGAGGGCAACCCTTTCCCCCTTCTTTATCCCCAAGTCGAAAAGGGCAGCAGCGAACCTATCTACGTCCCCTCTCAGCTCCCGGTAGCTTATCTTTCTCCCGTAGAAGATCAGAGCCGTTCTGTCGGAGTATTTCTCAGAGGCCTCGTCAAAAATCTCAGGCACGGACTTGTTGGGAATTTCAATTTCCTTGGGCACCCCTTTAGGGTAGGATTTTAGCCAGGGAGTCCCAGGCATTCAACTTCTTTTCCCTTCTCGATTTAAGTGCTTTTACCATCGGAGACTATTCGCTTTCCACCCTCAGGCCTTCCCCCCCCAGGGTCACCGACAGAGGCTTTCCCCCAGCCCTCCTGATGGCTTGTGAGACCTCCTCCTCCCTGCCAGGGCAGAGGGCCAGCATGCACCCCCCTCCCCCTCCTCCCGTGAGCTTGGCCCCGTAGGCTCCGGCTTCCCTGGCCGTTCTGATGAGCCTCTCCAGAGCCGGAGAGCTCACGCCCAGAACTGCCAGGCAAGCTTGATTCGCATTCATCAGCGCCCCCGTCCTCCTCAGGTCCCCTTCCCTCAGGGAGCGAAGCCCTGCATCCGTGATCGTTCCCATCAGTCGGAAGAGGGCCTCCACCTCCCTGGGACGCTCCTCCCTCAGCCTCCTGACCTTCCTCACCATGGGCCCGGTGGCGCTGAAAACCCCGGTGTTCCCCACCACGAAGCCTGGAGTGGGGAGGTCTGGAATCCTCCTCACCTTCTTCCCCTCCATCCTGAGGAAGCCCCCGTAGGTGGCCACCGAGACACCGGCCCTGCTGGCCACGGACTGGATTTCCAGCTCGGTCCTGAAGGCCAGCTCCACCACCTTCTTGGGGTCCACCTTCTCGCCCAGGAGGTGCAGCGCGGCAGCGATGGTGGCCACGCTGGTGGCGGAGGAGCTGGAAAGCCCCGCCCCCACAGGGAGGTCGGAAGAAACCTCCACCTCGAGCCCGCATCCCTCCCCCACCTCAGAAAAGACGAGTTCCAAGGCCTTCGCCACGTAGGAGAACTTTCCTTCCCTGAGCCTCACCCCAGGCCTCTCCCCCATCACTACCTCTCCCACCCCCCTTCCGAGTTCCCTCGACCGGATTTCCAGCCTGCGGTCTTTCCTCTCCCTCATCCCCACCCTCACCCTCCCGCTCACGGAGGCGTTGAGGGAGGGGTAACCATACACCACGGAGTGCTCTCCGAAGAGGAAAACGGCCCCCGGAGCACTCGTTTTGACGACGCTCATCCCTCGTCCCCCACCGCTTCCGGGGAGTCGTAGGGTGGTCTGCCCAGGAAGAGAAGGGCGGCCAGCACCATCACGTACGCCGAGGCCAGGGAGGAGGAGAGGGTTTCAGGTATGGCCAGACCTTCCCACCGATGTGCCCAGGGTGTCCAGGAGAGGAAGAAGAGAAGGAAGGAAAGGAGGGAGGCCGTTCTCATGCTCTTCCTCCAGAAGAGGAGGGAAAAGGAGAGGGCGATGAAGGGGAAGAGAATGAAAAAGAGCACGGAGACCTGGAAGTGGAGGTCCCCGTAGCTCTCCGGGAAGAGCCCGATGCCGAAGAGGGCCAGGGAGTCCAGCGCCAGGAGGGAGGAGGAGAGGAGGCCTAAGGGGTCCCGTCTGGTGAGGGAGAGGGAGGCAAGGGAGAAGAGGAGGAGCAGCAGACCCGCCGCCATCAAGCCGGAGTTGAAGAGGGGTGCCGTTTCCCCCACCCCCAGGTCGCTGAGGGCGTTCTCCGTCCAGCTGAAGGAGGGGGAGAGGTGGATGGAGAGGAGGATGAAGGTGAAGGCGAGGGGAGGGGCCACCAGCCCGCAGAGCCCCAGCTTCCTCAGGAGACTAGTCGACATCTCTCCGTTCTTTCCTAGAAGGAGATTTATAATGCCTCCCTCCCTTCCTCTTTGGATGAAGATAGGAGAAGCGGCCAACCGGAAGCTGGTGAGGATGGACGGGGGAAAAAGCGTCCTGGAGGCCTGCAGGTTGATGGGTAAGAGGAGGATAGGGAGCGTGCTGGTAACCCTCAACGGGAAGCCCTATGGTATCTTCACGGAAAGGGATCTCCTCTCGAAGGTGCTGGCGAAGGGGGTGGATTTGAAGAAAGCCAAGCTCAAAGATTATTCCTCCAGACCCCTGGTGACGGTGGACGAGAACTACACGGTGAAGGAGTGCGCTAGGATCATGTCGGAGATGAAGGTGAGAAGGCTGCTGGTTACCTCCAAGGGGAAGCTGGTGGGCATCTTCACCTCCTCCGACCTGACGAGGGTCCTCTCCAGGGCCCCCCTGGATTTCTGAGGTGAAGGATGCCAAAGTGTTCCTGCTGTGGGAGGGAACTGAAAGAGAAGGACAAGGAGAAGATCTGGAGGGAATGCCGCTACTGCGGCCTGCCGGTCTGCTTCAACTGCACCCACTACTTGGGGACTACCGTGCGCGATCTCTTCGGTGACCACGTAGAGGTAGTCTGCGTCTGCGGCGTCTGCAAGCCAAAGAAGTGAGAGGATGCGCTGGGAGGTGTGGGAGCCCTGGTATCTCAGGATAGCGGAGAGGCTGGGCCTCGACCGTGAGGAGGACGAGAGGGCGGTTAGGCTCCTCTCCGACTTCTTTCCCCCCCCGGAGCTGGAGGGGCTCAGGGGGAAGTTGAGGGGGAGGGAGTGCCTGGTCCTTGGTGCCGGTCCCTCCCTGGAAGAGGACCTGCGCAGGCTGGAGAGAGCCGGGAGGTTGGGGATGACGATTCTCTCCGCCGACGGGGCTACCTCGGCGGCAATGAGGTTCCGGAGTCCCGACGTGGTGGTTACCGATCTGGATGGGAAAGTGGAGGACCAGGAGGAGGTCTGGAGGAGGGGTTCCTGGCTGGTCATCCATGTTCACGGCGACAACTACGCCAGGGTGAGGGAGTTCCTGAGGGGGAAAGAACCCGTGCGCTTGCTGGGAACCACCCAGCTGAGGCCGACGGGCAACCTCCTCAACTTCGGTGGGTTCACGGACGGGGACCGAGCGGCCTTTCTGGCCTGGGAGCTGGGGGCCAGGAGAATTTACTTGGCCGGAATGGATCTCGGGGAAGAGGTGGGGGAGTACTCAGGGAAGAAGGGGGGAGAGAGGAAGAGGGAAAAGCTCAGGATTTGCGGGGAGCTGCTGAGCTGGCTGGCAGGAGAGCTTGGCGCACCCCTCGTGAACCTGACCTCGGGAGGGGTGGAGATACCCCACGTTCCCAGGGAGAGCCTGAAGCCCTAGAGCGGGAGAACCCTCTTTCCGTAGACGGAGTTCAGGACAACCCCTGCGGAGGTGTAAAGGGCGCTTAGCCCGCAGAAGACCCCCTCCGCCCCTGCTATCCTGAAAAGGAGATCCTCACCTGTGGCGAAGGCTGCGGAGAGCAGGAAAAACAGGATGGTGAGCGTGACAAAGACCACCTGGAGGGCCCTTCCACCCACCTTAAAGGATCCTGCCGTCATGTAGAGGGTGAAGATTCCCCAGATGGCCATCCAGGCCGCGATCTCGCTGGTGTCGGCTATCACCAGACCCTCCCACTCGAAGAGCTTGAGGAGGGAGAGCCCTATCCAGAAGAGGCCATAGGAGGTGAAGGCCGTTCCCCCGAAGATGTTGTTTCTCTTGAAGTCGATGATTCCCGCTATGACCTGGGCCAGGCCACCGAAGAAGAAGCCGTAGGCGAAGGTGAGGGTGGCGGTCGTCAGGTCAAGGTTGTGCAGGTTGAGGAGCACCGTCGTGGCTCCGAAGGCCGCCAGGCCCAGGGCCGCCGGGTCCGCCAGCGTGGCTTCCTTCTCGGCCATTGAATCCCCCTCTTTAGCCTCCTTTCCTTTTTAAGCTTTTTTGCAGTCGGGTGAAAACATGGGGTTCACTCCCTGGCTCCACGCTCCGTGGCCACGGATCCTGGAGCAGAAGGACGACTCGGAAGGGTTAAGAGGGGAAAGGAAAGAGGAGGGGAAATGAGGGTGGTCATCACCGTGGTGGGAAGGGACAGGGTGGGAATCGTGGCCTCCATCTCTCAAGCCATAGCGGGAGTGGGGGCGAACATAGAGGATCTGACCTCCTCTAGGTTGGAGGACCAATTCGTGATGTTGGTGGTTTGTGAGGTAGAGGGGAAAGAGGGCTTCAGGCGCCTCAAGCGGGCGGTGGTCTCCGCCGGGAGGAAGATAGGAATGAAGGTGGTGGTCCAGAGGGAGGAGATCTTCAAGGCCATGCACAGGGTGTGAGGTGGGGGGTTGAGATTCGCCAGCGAGGAGATCCTGGAGACCTTCAGGATGCTCCAGCTCGAGAAGCTGGAGATAAGGGCGGTCACCCTGGGTGTGAACCTCCTGGACTGCGTGGGGGGGAGCGCAGAGGAAACAGGAAGGAGGATGAGAAGGAAGATAGAAGAGGTGGCCGGAGGGTTCACCAGGACCGTGGAAGAGGTTTCTGAGGAGTTCGGGGTATCCGTGAGGAACAAAAGGATGGCCGTCACACCGCTCTCCCTCCTCCTCTCCGGGTCCCCCGGTCCGGGGGACGCCAGGGTTCTGGGCAAGTCCCTGGACGAGGCGGCGAGGGTGGTGGGGGTGGACCTGGTGGGTGGCTTCACGGCCCTGGTGGAGAAGGGTATGACCAGGGGGGACGCCGCCCTCATAGACGCCATCCCCCAGGTGCTAGCCGAGACCGAGAGGGTGTGCTCCAGCGTGAACGTGGCCAGCACCAGGGCCGGGATCAACGTGGATGCGGTCAACCTGATGGCCAGGAAGATCAAGGAGACGGCTTGGAGGACCAAGGACCGGCAGGGAATAGGCTGTGCCAAGCTCGTGGTTTTCTGCAACGCCCCGAGCGACAACCCCTTCATGGCAGGGGCCTTCCACGGGGTGGAAGAGGGGGAGACCACGGTGAACGTGGGGATAAGTGGGCCCAGCGCGATAAGGGCTGCGGTGGAGGGATGCGGTGGGAGCTTGGAGGAGCTGAGCGACTGCCTCAAGAGAGCCGCCTTCAAGATCACCAGGGTGGGGGAGCTGGTGGGGAAGGAAGTGGCCAGGAGGATGGGGGTGAAGTTCGGAATAGTGGACACCTCCATTGCCCCCACCACGGCGAAGGGGGACAGCGTGGCCGAGGTGGTGGAGAGGATGGGGGTGGAGAAGTGCGGGGCTCCAGGCACCACGGCCGCCGTGGCCATGCTGGTGGACTGCCTGAAGAAGGGGGGGATGATGGCGTGCACCCGCATAGGGGGGCTCAGCGGTACCTTCATCCCCGTCAGCGAGGATGCTGGCATGAACCGCCGGGTGAGAGAGGGGGTGATGAGCTTGGAGAAGCTGGAGGCCCTCACCAGCGTGTGCTCGGTGGGTCTGGACATGGTTTGCGTCCCGGGAGACACGGATGAGTGGACCATAGCGGGGATCATAGCGGACGAGATGGCGGTGGGGGTGGTCAACGACAAGACCACCGCCGTGAGGATCATTCCCGTCCCAGGTAAGAGGGCTGGTCAGACCGTGAACTTCGGGGGCCTCTTCGGCAGGGGCACCGTGCTCAGGGTGCCCAAGTGGAAACCCGCTCGCTTCCTGGGGAGAGGGGGTCAGATAAGCAGGACCATCAGGAGCGCCAAGAACTGAGGATCAGCCCTGGGGCTCCCCTTCCTTTTTCCCCTTCCTTGCGAGGATTTCCTGGTAGATGTTC
>JAWCKR010000004.1:0-89331 GCA_038851755.1 Hadarchaeales archaeon (SeqCode)
AGCTCTCCCAGGCCAGGTTGGCCCTCCAGGTTTGCCGGTTGACCAGGGTGGAGTGCAGGTCGTACAGCACCGCCACCTTGGCCACCCTCTCCAGGTTCTCGTAGTACTGGGGGTGCTCGGCGAAGAAACGGGTGTAGGGGGAGATCCTGTCGGCCGGGAGGGTGTAGGACCCCCCTCCGTGGGTGTAGGCCCGGTAGGGGAGGAGGAAGGAAGCGCCGCAGGAGCGCGCTTCGGCCAACCAGCACCTCCACAGCCACCACTCCTCCTCGGAGAGCTCCGCCAGGTCGAACACGTCGGGGAACCCCGTGAAGGGCTTATCGGGTGCTGCGGCCTCCCCCAGCAGGTAGGTGGTGAGGTGCTTGCCCGGGAGGGGAAGGGTGAAGGAGCCGGTGGGCGAGGTGATGGGCATCTCGAAGATCACGAAGTCCAGGTAGGGCAGGTAGATCAGCTGGTTGGGATTCAGCCCGTAAAGGTTCCCGCTCATGAGCACCTCCCTGCCGGCCGTTCGCCTGGTGTGGATCACCAGCTCCCTGATGAACCCCGCTCTGGCCAGGTGCTTGGCCTTCAGGTACTCCAGCTGGAGCAGCGGGTTGGGGTCCCCCCAGTAGTCGGTCGCCCCGTGCTCCAGCAGGTAGAGCCTGTAGTTGAAGGAGAGGAGGTTCTCTATCCCGAAGAGGGAGCTGAGCTGCTCCGGCGTGTACTTCGTCGCCAGGTAGAGGTTGAAGACCATCATGCACCAGTCGCAGAATCCACCCGTGTCTCCTATTTCGTCGATCAGGATGGCATCCACTCCCCCCTGCACGTGCTCCTCGAACCTCTCCATCAGGAACTCCCTCCAGAGCGGGTGGTTGCCGCACATGGCGCACTGCTCCGTCCCCAGGAAGCGGAGGGGCCGGCCGTAGATGTCCCTCTCGCAGGCCTCCTCCTTCAGCCGCTCGTTGTCGGTCGTGTTGGACTGTACGGTGGGAGGGCCGGAGCAGACCACGAAACCGTTGCGGTGCAGTTTGTTCACGTATTCCCTGTCATCCTCGTTGACCCCCGCGAAGTACACTGACCAGGTCGTTCCCGTGGCCCCCACCTCCCGCAGGTACTCCAGGGGGGGTTGCCCGAACACCCACACGTTCCCCTTCTTCAGCCAGTCGCGGGTGAAGGTGTAGGAGAACTCCTCCTTTCCCCCTCTCTCCCAGGGGCGGAGGGAAAGTACAGCGACCAAGAGGAGCACCGCGACCAGTGCCGCCAGCAAGGCCTTCCTCAAGGTCCCAATACCCCCTCGGGAGGTTACTATTAAAATTCACGCGGTAGGCAGCCTCGGAAATTTTATAGAGGGATAAACAAAAGAAAAACGGTGCCGACGGCCGACGACTTCACCAGGCCGGTGGAATGGATTCCGGATGTGGCCCAGCAGTTCGCCCAAATGATCAGGGACTTCGGGGAGAGGAGGTACCGTCCCCTCAGGAGGAAGATCGACGAGGACTGGAGGGAGCACAAGATCGTGGAGCCCCTCCTGAAGGAGGTGCTGGTGGATTTGGGGATGAGCAAGGCCCTCTGGCCGGAGGAGTACGGTGGCCTGGGCCTCCCCAGGGAGGTCCTGGGGACCATGACGGCGGTGATGAGCGAGGAGCTGGGGAGGCTGGACTCGGGCTTCGCCGTCTCCGTGCTGGTCTCCATGTGGCCCATGGTGATGATCGCGGTGGAGCCCCACAGGAACCAGAGGCTGATAGAGGAGTTCGCCCCGAAGTTCTGCGGAGAGGAACTCTATGTGGGGTGCAACGCCATGACGGAGCCCCAGGGGGGTTCGGACATAGAGAACCTCGAGGCCATGAAGGGGAGGACCATCAGGACCACCGCCAGGCTGGAGGGGGACGAGTGGGTGATCAGGGGGCACAAGATCTGGCCCACCAACTCGGGGAAGATAGCAGACCTCTTCGGGGTGGTCTGCACCACCAACCCTTCGGCGGGAGAGGAGGGAATGGCCTACATCTACGTTCCCGCCGATGCCGAGGGGGTGAAGGTGGGGGAGCCCTACCAGAAGGCGGGAATGGCCGCTGACATGAACACGGACATCTGGTTCGAGGACGTGAGGGTCCCGGCATACTACAGGGCCCACGGTCCCGGTCTTGACGCCAAGTACTTCAGGGAGCTCATCACCATAGCCAACATCGCCACGGCGGGTTTCTCCGTGGGAGTGATCAAGGACACCTACGAGATCCTGAAGAGGTGGGTGGACGAGAGGGTGGTGGCCGGCAAGCCGCTGAAGGAGCACTCCATAAGCGCGGTCAATCTGAGCGAGATTGCCACCGCCGCGGAGATCTGCACCCACTCCCTGTACATGGCGGCCAGGATGTACGACCACCCGGAGGTCTACGGCGAGCCGTGGTCGGAGAAGATCGTGGCGAAGACCAGGGCGGTCTCCCTCTTCTGCAGCGACCAGGCCGTGCACTGCACCAACAGGGCCATGGAGCTCATGGGCTCCTACGGCTACTCCAGGGAGTTCGACGTGGAGAAGCACTGGAGGGACTCTAAGATGCTCACCCTCTGGATGGGTGGAAGACAGCTGGACATGATAGAGATCACCAGGTACTTCTTCGACTGCCAGACCCTCTGAGGGAAAAGAGAAAAGGGCCGCACCGGAGCGGGAGAGACCTCAGTAGGTCTCTTCGTCTTCCCCGCCTTCCCACTCCTCTTCCCAGGCCTCGCCTTCAGCCTCGGGGGCGGCCTCGGGAGCAGCCTCGGGCTGGGGTTCTGGCCGGGGTTCGGGTTTGGGCGAGGGCTTCGGCGCGGGTTTCTTTTTCTTCTTGGGTTTCGACCTCTTGCACTTTGGCATTAAAAAAGAGACGGAAAAATGGTTTAAAAGTCTACCGCTTGTCAAGGGAAAGGAGGGATTTTCGGTTTACAAACCTTTTCCCATCCCTGCGACGGGTGGCCTCTCGCAGGGTCTCAGGTGGGGGTTTGAACTCCCTATCGTCGTTTTCTGAGGACCTCCACCCTCCCCCGGTTGGCATCCACCTCCACCAGGTCCCCCGTCTCCAGCAGGTTCAAGTCCACCTTGTCCACGCAGGGGATGTCGGCCAGGATGACCCCGGCGGCCACGATGGGCTCGGTCTCCTCGTTCACCACCGCCAGCGGGGCCGCCCCGTTCCTCTTCAGGGCGTAGATCACGTAGGACCCCACGGTGGATCCCTTCCCCCTGGGGAAGACCAGGATCTTCCCCTTCACGGACTTCCCCTCCAGCTCGTGCCCCCTCTCCACCACCACCCCGCTCTTCGGGTCCACCCCCCCGTAGAAGCTCAGGGGGGAACGCGAGACCAGGGCCTCCCCCACGGCCTTCCCCGGATTCACCGTTCTCCCCCTCATCCCTTTCCCCCCAGGAGCTTTTCGGGAGGGGAGAAGACCACCTTCACTCCGCACAGGCCCGGGAGGTAGTGAGCGGCCTTAGCCGAGTCCACCCCCACCGTCTTGAGGCCCAGCCTCTCCAGCGGGGAGACCACGGCGCAGGTGTCGGCCACCAGCCTCCCCCCCGCCTCCTCCGCCCTCCTCCGCAGCCCGGAGCGGGTGGCCTCCTCCTTGACCTTCCTGCTGGTGCAGATCCACACGGGCTTTCGGTTTTTGCCCTTCTCCAGGAGGGAGACTGCACGGGAAACCTCCTCCGCGGAGGCGTGGGGACATCCCAGCACCACCAGCTCCGGTTCCTCTCCGGTGGTCAGGAACTCGTAGGATCTCCTCACCTCCTCCCTCCCGGCCTTCACCCTCTCCAGCCCCCTGGCCTTCTCTGGATCGGCTTCGGGAGTGATCCCCTCCACGTGGAAGAGGGCCACGGCCCCGGAGGCGGCCATGGCGGCCCCGAGCGCCTTCAGCTCGTCGGGCCCCGCTTTCTTTATCCCCCTGAAGTACGGTATCCCTCCCCCCACCTCCTTGCCTACCCAGTACCCGAGGGCGCCGAAGTCCGAGGGTCCCTCCAGCTCCCCCTCCACCTCCACCAGGAGGGTGGGTTCCCTGTTCTCCTCCAGGTGCAGGCCGTACCTGGGGGTGAGCCCGCAGATGGCCGCGGCCAGGGCGGAGGGTCCCCCCTCCCTGTTCGTCCTGGCTCCCAGCACCGAGTTCGAGAAGGCCACGGCCGAGGACTCGGACCAGGCCAGGTGCTCCCCCCTCGAGGGGACCAACCCTGCAAGGTAGGGGGTGCAGGTGACGGTGAGCTCCGCCCCCAGCCTCCCGAAGGCCTCCAGGATCCTGAGCTGCTTCTCCGCGAAGTCCTCCGGGAAGCCCAGCTCCCTCCACTCCTCCCGGTCCAGACCCGCCGGGTTCAGGGTGGTCCTCACCCTCACCCTCGCTCCTTTCCCCGCCAGGTCCTCCAGGAACTCCAGGCCCGGGTCGCCCACCGACTTGTAGGAGACTCCCGAGACCTGGCAGGAGGAGACGGGGATCATCCTGTCCGCCCCGTACAGGTCCCCCAGGCGGACGAGGAGGCGGAACATCCTCTCCACCACCTCCCCCTCCTCCCCCTCCAGCATCCTCTCCTCGTCCCTGCTCAGGTACACTCCCTCACCCCCTGGGAGGAGGGGGACGGAGGAAGGAGGAACGCGGGCGGTCGGAGGGAATGGTGAGGTCGAAGCCCACCTTCGTGGTGAGACCCGTCTCGGGGTCGGCGGAGGGATCCAGCGAGGAACCCCTCTCCCTCTTCACCACCATCCCCCTGTCCCCCTGGAAGCGCGTAGCCATGGCCCACTCCACCTCCTGCGGGTTCCTGGGGTCCACATCTTCGTCCACCACCCACACGTGTTTGAGGGAGGTGTGCCCCCTGAAGGCCGCCTCTATGGCCCTCTTTCCGTCCTCGGGCCCCCTCTTCTTTATGCTCACCACCGCGTGGAGCCAGGAGCATCCTCCCGGTGTGATGTGAACATCCCTGCACTCGCACACCCTGCTCACCTCCCGGAAGATGGTGGGCTCCCGGGGCATGCCCATCAGGATTTTGTGCTCCGGTCCCCCGGGGAGGATGGCGTGGTAGAGGGCCCCCTCCCTCGCGAAGAGCCTTTTCACCCTGGCCACCTTCTGCCTCCTCACCAGGTCCGGGGTTCCCGTCAGGTCCAGGAAGGGTCCCTCCTCCCTCTCCTCTTCCGTCATCTCCATGATCATCACCATCTCCGCTTCGGGTACCAGGTGTCCTCCCAGCTCCACCACCCTCGTCCTGCGGAGGGCGCTGGCCATCCCGAGTTCGCTCCTCCCCAGCTCCAGGGAGGTGGCGGCGGCGAGGAGGACGTGCACGTCGCATCCTATGCACACGGCGAACTCCTTCAGTCCCCTTTCCAGGAAGGTGTGGAAGTGGCGGGGGAGGATCCTCACCACCACCCTGTCCTTCCCCACCACCATCATCCTGTGGAAGGACAGGTTGAGGCCCAGCTCCGGGTCCCTGGCCACCACCACTCCCCCCGTGAGGTACTTACCCCCGTCGAAGGGGTAGTGGAGGAGGATGGGGAGCTTCCTCAGGTCAGGAGGAAGTTCCCTGTACCCCCAGGCCTTTGCTCTCTCGGGCTCCCTCGGATGCTCTATGGCTCTAAGGAGGGTGCGCAGCAGGTGCTGGGGCTTGACCCCCAGGGCCATGGCCACCAGCTCCCTGGAGGCGCACACGTTGGAGACCAAGGGGAAGGAGGAGCCCTTCACCCTCTCGAACTTCACGGGTTTCTCCCCGGCCTTCAGCAGCAGCGAGGTGATCTCGTACCTTGGATTCACCTCCCGTTTAACCTTGAGGAGCATTCCCCTCTTCTCCAGCTCCTTCACGAACCCGCCGAGGCTCATCCTTCCCCCCACCTGTGGTAAAGATGGTGCTCCACCCCAAGAACGTCCAGGATCTTGCCCACCACGAAGTCCACCAGATCGCCTATGTTCCTGGGCCCGTGGTAGAAGGCCGGGCAGGCGGGAAGGACCACCGCACCGGCCCTCTTCACCCTCACCAGGTTCTCCAGGTGGATGAGGCTGAGGGGGGTCTCGCGAGGCACCAGCACGAGGGGTTTTCCCTGCTTGAGCATGACATCGGCCGCCCTAGTGATGAGGTTGCTTGCCACCCCGTTCGCCACACAGGCCAGGGTCTTCATGCTGCAGGGAACGATGACCATCCCGTCCACATGATAGGAGCCGCTGGAGAGGGGCGAGGTGAGCTCGTCCTCCTCGTAGTTCCTGGTGGCCAGCTTCTCCACCTCCTCGGGCTCCTTCCCGGTTTCCACCCTCAGGATTTTTTTTCCAGCCTCCGAGAGGATGAGGTCGGTCTCCACCTTCAGGTCCCTGCACACCTCTAAAAAGCGCACTCCGTAGAGGATCCCGCTGGAACCCGTGAGGGCCACGATGAGGTGCATCCCTCCCTCTCTGGCAGGGAGAGAGTTAAAAACTGCCTGGGGAAGGAGGGAAGGTGAGGCCTGAGGGGCTGCTGCTGGCCGGCTTCCTGCTCCTGGTGGTGGGCATCCTCCTCCTCACCCTGGGGATGTGGGGGATGGTGGAGAGGGGAAGGGTGGAGGGAGGAGGGGTGGTGGTGATAGGTCCCTTCCCCATAGCCTTCGGCACCAGCGAGACCATCGCCAAGGCGATGGCGGCCGTGGGTCTGGCGCTCGCCCTCCTCTTCGTCTTCCTGATGCTGAGGTGGGTGGGTTAAAAGTTTTTAGAGGGGGAAGAGGGAGGGAAAGGGTGGAAAGGTGGGCCTTCTGAAGTTCGGCAAGAAAAAATATGAGAAGTGGAACGAGGAGCGCGTGCTCTCGGAGATGAAGGAGTGGACCCGCAAGCACGGAAGGGCGCCCAGGGCGCGGGAGGTCTCACCCTCCCTGGTGAGCGCGGCGGTCAGGCACTTCGGCTCCTGGGCGAAGGCCAAGCGCAGGGCCGGTCTCACCGTCTACCCCCCCGGAAGGAAGAAGAAGGAATAGCGACTCCCTGCGCCCCCTGAAAGTGGGATAAATACGCGCGAGGAGAAGGGGTCTGGATGGACGTATACTCTGCCATAAGGGAGCGCAGGAGCGTGAGGGCCTACCGTCCCGATCCCGTCCCGGAGGAGGCCCTGAGGAGGATGCTGGAGGCGGCCAGACTGGCCCCCTCCGCCAAGAACCTGCAGCCCTGGAAGCTGGTGGTGGTGAGGGACCCGGAGCGCAGGAAGAAGCTGGCGGAGGCCGCCCACGGGCAGAGCTTCGTGGCGGAGGCTCCGGTGGTGATCGCGGCCGTGGCCCTGGACCCCGAGAGGGTGATGAGGTGCGGAGTCCCCTCCTACGCCGTGGACGTGGCCATCGTGGTGGACCACCTCACCCTGGCGGCCGTGCAGGAGGGCCTGGGGACGTGCTGGATCGGGTCCTTCTCCCAGGAGGAGGCCAGGAAGGTCCTGGGAGTGCCGGAGAAGTACATGGTGGTGGCCCTCCTCCCCGTGGGCTACCCGGCCGACGAGCCTCTGCCCAAGTGGAGGAAGGAACTGGACGAGCTCGTCTGTCACGAGGTCTTCAGGGAGTAGCGCGCCTGGTTCTTCCGACGGGGCAGGCCTTCACGCATTCGAAGCAGTGGTAAAAGGTGCCCAGCGTGGTGGTCTGCCAGAGGTTCAGGAAGACCGGGTCAAAGGTGAGCTGGCTTCTCTCCTCGGCCCCCTTGCCCGCCAGCTCGGAGAGGAAGGCCGCCGCCCCCGGGGGACCGTACCTCAGGAGGTTGATGGCGCACCTGAACACGTCCACCTTCCTCCCCTCCTCCACGGCGCCCACGGGACAGGCCTTCATGCACCTCCCGCACCTCCTGCAGATACCTTCCACCCTCTTCCCCTCTGACCGCAGGGGGGCCTCCGTCAGGACGCCCCCTATCCTGACCCTGGGCCCGAACCTATCCGTCACCAGCAGCCGGCTCAGGCCCAGCTCCCCGAGCCCCGCCGCCACGGCCGCGTGACGCAGAGAGAACTCCCCCCTCAGGCCGAACTTTCCCTCCCCCATATCCAGCGGGAGGGCCAGGGGCACGGAGAGGGAGGGAAAGCCCCGATCCTCTAGGAGGCGAACGAGCTCTCTCCCTATCAGCCCCAGCTTCTGGTAGGTGCAGTAGGTGTCATACTGGGCCATCCTGACGTTGCTGGAGAGGGCCCCCTCAGCCTGTCCGCAGAGGAAGACCACGCAGGAGGAGGCGCTGGGCAGGAGAGTGGGCTCGTAGCCCTCCACCTCCTTCACCGAGCATATCCCCACGAGGTCAGCCCCAAGCCCCAGGGCGCGCTCCTTCACCTCCTCCTCCAGACCCATCGGACACGCTGGGGGGATGAAAGATTTAATTTTTATTCGGCACGCTCGAGTGCTGCGGGTGGGGAGATGGCGCTGGAGGAGATCTGGGCGAAGATTCCCTCGATGGAGTGCGAGGAGGGGTGCAACGAGTGCTGCCTGTGGCCCAGCCGGACTCCCCTGGAGGAGGAGAGGCTGCGCAGGTGGCTGAGGGAGAGGGGAAGGGAGGAGAGGGTGGGAAAGGCTGGGGAGAGATGTCCTTACGCGGAGGAGGGGAGGTGCTCCATCTGGCCCGTGCGCTTCCTCCCGTGCAGGCTCTTCGGGGTGGTGGAGACGGTGAAGTGCCCGAAGGGGAGGGGGCCCGCGAGGTTCCTCACCGAGGAGGAGGCCGTGGCCCTCATCCTGGAGCTGGACGAGGAGAACCGGCGCTTCCTGCAGAGCAAAAGGGTTTAACCGGAGTGGAAGAGGGTGGGGGAGAGGATGGCCCCCGCGTGGAGGGAAGTGGCCCTGCTCGGCCCTGAGGGAACGCACACGGAGAGGGCCCTGGAGGCCCTGGAGGACCTGCTGCCCAGGAGAGCCCGCAGGAGGTATCTCTCCCCCGTGGCCGAGGTCTTCGAGTACGTCTCCACCCATCCGGAGGCGCTTGGGGTGGTGCCCGTGGAGGACTCGGTGGAGGGGGAGGTACCCTTCGTGCTGGACCTCCTCCGCAGGTACCACGGGCTCAGGGTGGTGAGGGAGATCAGGATGCCGGTGGTCCACCATTTGCTGGCCAGACAGGAGGACCTGAGGAGGGTGAAGGTGGTGGCCTCCCACCACCAGGCCCTTTCCCACTGCAGGAGGTACCTGAGGGAGAACCTCCCGCACGCGGAGCTCAGGGAGATGCCGAGCACTGCCGCCGCCGCTGAGCTTGCGGCTTCGGACCCCTCCGTGGCGGCCGTGGCGGGGGAGAGGGCGGCCAGGATCTACGGGCTGAAGGTGGTGAGGAGGAACATCCATGACCAGGGCCTGAGCTTCACCAGGTTCTTCGTCCTCAGCCAGAGGCCCCTCCCGGGCATCAAGCCCGTGAAGACCTCCGTGCTGCTGGAGCTGGCGGAGGACAGGCCCGGCATCCTGCAGGAGATCCTGGGGGAGTTCTCCTCCAGGGGGATCAACCTCACCAGGATAGAGTCGCGGCCGGACAGGGGTGTGCTGGGGGAGTACGTGTTCTTCGTGGACTTCCAGGGGAGGGCGGGGGAGAGGAGGGTGGAGGAGGCGCTGAAGGCGATAGAGGGGAAGAGGGTGCACGTGAGGTTGCTGGGCTCCTACGACATGAGGGAGGTGGAGGGTGAGAGGGTGAGCAGACCCCCCCTGCTGGAAAGGGGGGAGGGGGAGCTGGCCGAGTCCAGGCTGGCGGAGGAGAAGGCTTTCATAAGGGGGGAGGAGAGGAGGGTGATGGCCGGGAACCAGATCAGGCAGGGGGAGCTGGTGAGGGTGAGGACGCCCTCGGGGGAGAGGCTGGCCCTGGTGGTCTCCTCCGACAGGTACAACAGGCTGGGGAAAGAGGTGGTGGTGGTCCCGGTGGTGGAGGGGAAGGGAGGAGGTGAGCTGGACCACGAGCTCTCCGGGAAGGATTTGAAGTTCGCGGGGCTCAAGGGACCCAGAACGGTGAGGATGGGCGTTCTCCTCACGGTGGAGAAGGGGAAGGTGGAGAGGGAGGGCAAGCTTCCCTCCACCACGGTGAGGGAGATCCTCTCGGGTCTGCAGGCCAGGGTCCTCTCCTCCGACCTGTGAGGAATAAAGGCACTCCCTTCCATTCTCTCTGATGTCCGAGCTGGAGGTGGCCGTCTCCCTCGCCCTGGAGGCGGGGGAGGTCCTGAGGGAGGGCTTCAGGAAGGGCGGGTTCCTGGGGATGCGCGGGACGGCGAAGGGCCTGACCACCCCCTACGACCTGAAGTCGGACAAGCTGCTGGTGGAGGGGCTCTCCTCCAGGTACCCCGGGCACAACCTGCTGACGGAGGAAACGGGCCTGGTGGAAAGGGGGTCGGAGTTCACCTGGGTGGTGGACCCGCTGGACGGTACCACCAACTTCGCCTCCGGCAACCCCCTCTTCTGCGTCACCCTGGCCCTCCTCAGGAGGGGGGAGCCGCTCCTGGGGGTGACCTTCCTCCCCGTGCTCGGGGAGCTCTTCCTGGCGGAGAGGGGGAAGGGTGCCTTCCTGGAGAGGACGGACACCGGGGAGAGGGTCCCCATCCGCGTCTCCGAGGTGGAGGAGCTGAGCAGGGCCTACATGTATTCATGCGAGGGGAGCGAGACGAACAGGGAGAGGACGGGCAGGATCGTGGGCACCCTCTACCCGAGGGTGAGGGACCTCAGGAAGCTGGGCTCGGCCGGGGTGGAAGCGGCCTGGGTGGCCTGCGGGAGGGGGGACGCCTACGCCGCCACCGCCCTCCAGCCCTGGGACGTGGCGGCCTCCGTCCTCCTGGTGGAGGAGGCGGGAGGGAGGGTGACGGACTTCGGGGGGAGGGAGTGGAGGCCGGAGAGGATGGACCTGCTCTTCTCCAACGGAAGGCTGCACGGGAAGCTCGTGGGGCTGCTGGCGGGCCTCTGAGGTTAGGCTAAAAGGGAGGAGGAAAAAGGGGGAAGGATGAGGCCGCAGCACCTGGGTCTGATACCCGACGGGAACAGGAGGTGGGCGAGGGAGCATGGGCTGGAGGTCTGGCAGGGACACGAGAGAGGGGTGAGGGTGCTGGAGGATTTCCTTCACTGGTGCCTGGAGGAGGACATCCCCGAGGTCACCGTTTACACCCTTTCCCTGGAGAACCTGGAGAGGAGGCCCGCCGAGGAGCTCCGCCACCTCTACAGGCTGATGAACTCCTGCCTGCGCAAGCTGGAGGGGGACCGCACCCTCCACGAGAAGGAGGTGAGGGTGAGGGTGGTGGGGAGGCTGAACAGACTGCCCGACTTCCTCCTCTCGGGGGTGAGGAAGATCGTGGAGGCCACCCGCCCCTACAGCCGCAGGTACGTGAACTTCCTGATAGCCTACAGCGCCCAGGACGAGCTCTTCTCCGCCCTCAGGCGCCTCCTCTCCAGCAGGCCGGCCAGGCTTACCAGGGAGATGCTGGAGAGGCACCTGTGGGTGAAGAGGCCCGTGGACCTGGTGATCAGGACGGGCAGGGAGCGCAGGCTCTCCAACTTCCTCCTCTACCAGGCGGCCTACGCCGAACTCTTCTTCGTGGACAAGTACTGGCCCGACTTCACCAGGGAGGACCTGGAGAGGTGCCTGGAGGAGTTCGAGGAAAGGCAGCGCAGGATGGGGAGCTAACCCCTCCTCCTGAGCAGGAGCCTGAAGGTCTCCCCCTCCACCTCCCAGTCCCTCATGTGGCCCTCCCCCCCCACCTCCTCCTTCCTGCAGATCCTCAGCCCTTCGATCCTGACCTCCCTCCTCAGGTACTCCAGGTGGGGCTCCAGCGCCTTCTCGTCCTCCTCCCCCATCCCCAGCTCCGCCTCCACCCTCTCCTCCATCCCCAGTCCCATTTCCTTCCTCATCACCTGCAGGCGCCTGACCAGCTCCCTCGCCAGGGCCTCCCCCCTCAGCTCCGGTGAGAGGGTCCTGCTCACCGCCACCTTCCTCCCCTCCGCCTCCACCGTCGAGTACTCCCCGGGGGGCACCTCCTCCCCCGGCCCCAGGAGGAGGAGCCTCTTGCAGTTGAACCTCTCCTTCAGGAAGTCCTCCACCCCCCTGAGGAGTTCCGCCTCCTCCCCCGGCAGCTTCAGCACCACCTCCTCCACCGGCCACCTGAGCTTCAGCCCGGCCCTCTGCCTGGCCTCCGCCACCTCTTCGGTGAGGGCCCTCGCCAGCTCCATGGTCCTCTCCAGCTTTGGGTCCTTGAGCCTCTCCTCCGGCAGGGGCCAGTCGAGGAGGTGCACGCTCTCGGGGAGGGAGGGGTCCTCCCTCAGGTCGGCGTACATGACCTCGCAGAGGTGGGGGGCGAAGGGGGCCAGGAGCCTGATGAGGCGCTCCAGGGTGTAGTACAGGACCCCGTAGGCGGCGAGCTTGGAGGGGTGCTCCTTCTCCACCCAGGTGCGGGGACGGATGGCCCTCACGTACCACCGGCTCAGGTCCTCCAGGATGAAGGAGAGGAGGGCCCTGGTCGCCCTGTGGACCTCACAACCCTCCAGCCCCCCCGTCACCTCCTCCACCAGGCCCTGGACCCTGGAGAGCATCCAGCGGTCCTCTGGGAGGAGGTGGGGGAGGAGCCCCTCCAGAGGGTGGCGGCGGGGGTCGAAAGAGTCCAGGGACATGTAGGTGGTGGCGAACACGTGCACGTTCCAGAGGACGTTGACCGTCCGCCCCACCTGCCTTAGCTCCGTCAGGTTGAACTTCAGGTCCTCCCACGGGGGATTGGCCGAGAGGATGTAGAGCCTGAGCACATCCGCCCCGTGCTCCTTCGCCACCTCCACGGGATCGATCACGTTGCCCAGCGACTTCGACATCTTCCTGCCCTGGGCGTCCAGGGCGAAGCCGTGGGTGAGCACTCTCCTGTACGGGACCTTCCCGAAGGCCAGGACGGAGGAGACCTGCTGGGCGTAGAACCACTTGGTCACCTGGTCTTCTCCCTCCGTGATGAAGGCGCTGGGCCACAGGCGCTCGAAGGCCTCCTTCCGCTGCGGGAAGCCCAGGCTGGCCCAGGAGGCGATGCTGGAGTCGAACCAGACGTCCAGCACGTCGGGTACCCTCCTCATCTCCCCTCCGCATTCCGGGCATCTCCCGCGCAACCTGTCCAGGTCGGAGCGGTGCAGGTCCAGCTCCCCCTTCTCCCCCGTGAGGGCCCTCAGCTCCCCCGCGCTTCCCACCAGGACGGAGTGCCCGCAGGAACCGCATACCCAGAGGGGCAGGGGGATCCCCCAGTACCTCTGCCTGGAGAGGCACCAGTCCCCCACCGAGAGCACCCCGTTCACATATCTCTCCCTCACCCACGCGGGGACCCACTCCACCTCCCGGTTCTTCTCCAGGAGGAGGGGCTTGACCTCCGAGACCCTGAGGAACCACTGCTCGGTGGCCCTGAAGATCAAGGGGGTCTTGCACCTCCAGCAGTGGGGATAGGAGTGCACCACCGTCCCTCCCTTCACGAGCAGTCCCTTCCTCCTCAGGTCCTCCAGCACCACGGGGTCGGCCTCCTTCACGAAGAGCCCCGCGTACTTCCCAGCCTCCTCCGTGAACCTCCCCTCGGGACCCACGGGGCTGAAAACGGGAAGCCCGTACTTCCCCCCCACCAGGAAGTCCTCCTCTCCGAAGCCGGGAGCGGTGTGCACGCAGCCCGTACCCTCCTCCAGCACCACGTGCTCCCCGCAGATCACCCTGTGGTGCTCCACGAACTCCCTCTGCCTGGGCACCTCCTCCAGCAGGGGGTGCTCGTAGCGCAGTCCCTCCAGTTTCTTCCCCTCCACCCTCTCCAGCACCATGTACTCCGCCCAGCCCAGCTCCCTGGCCACCCTGGACAGCGCCCCCTCGGCCAGCACGTAGACCTCCCCACCCACCTCCACCCTGACGTACGTGAACTCTGGGTGGACGCAAACGGCCAGGTTGGCGGGGAGGGTCCAGGGGGTGGTGGTCCAGATCAGCAGGTATTCCCCCTCCCTCAGCCTGAAGCGGGCATAGAGGGAGGGATCCTTCACCTCGTAGTACTCACCCCTCACCTCGTGCTCAGCCAGGGCGGTCTCGCACCTGGGGCACCAGTGGATTACCCTCAGGTCCTTCCGGAGCAGGCCTTTCTCGTGGGCCCTCTTCAGGGTCCACCAGGCCGACTCGATGTACTCGTTCGTCAGGGTGAGGTAGGGTTCCTCCCAGTCCATCCACACTCCCAGGCTCCTGAACTGGTCGGTCATCAGCCTCACGTGCTCCAGGGCCCAGCGCTTGCACTCCTCGATGAACCTCTCCACCCCTACCTCCCTCTCTATGTCCTTCTTGGAGCGGATCCCCAGCTTCTCCTCCACCATCACCTCTATGGGCAGACCGTGGCAGTCCCAGCCTGGCTGCCTCCTCACGTCGAACCCGCGCATGGTCCAGTACCTGAGGAGGACATCCTTCAGGATCTTGTTCCAGGCTGTCCCCAGGTGGATGGAGCCGCTGGCGTAGGGGGGGCCGTCCAGGAAGTACCAGGGCTTTCCCCCCTTTCCCTTCTCCTTCACTTTTTCGTAGATTCCCCTCTCCTCCCACCATCTCTGCACCCTTTTCTCGGCCTCGGGTGGGCGGTAGGTTCTGGAAGCAGGCTTCATAGTCTTAGATACTTCGCCGTGGGATTAAAACGGGTGCGCCTTGCCCTTTCTGCTGGGGATCCTCTCCCCCTTTCCCACCACCAGCCTCCAGGACCTGGCCACCACCCTCACCCCCACCACGATGAGGGCGATGCCGATCAGGGTGAGCGTCACCGCGTAGGCTATTCCCCGGGGGTCCTCGGCCGCCGCCAGCCCGCTCCCCACCAGGCAGAGGAGACCCGAGACGAAGAGAACGGCCGTGGCCGTGGCCCCGGGCCAGGGGTGGCTCAGACCCACCAGCACCAGCAGGCACCCGGTCGCCAGGAGCCCCACGCTCACCACCAGCCTGGGACCCAGCTCCTTCGCCAGGTCCACCCCCTGGTTGATCAACAGTACTCCCGTGAGGCAGAGCACCCCTCCCAGCAGGAGCATGGCCAGGTTCCTGTATCCCTCCCAGCCCGCCTCCGGGGGAGCGTAGCCCAGGCCCTGCGACAAGCTCTCAAGCCTTCTTATCGTTTAACCTATTTATTCGCCCTGCCTAGGAAAAAGATAGCGTGGAGGAAACGGAAATCTGGACGGAGAAGTACCGCCCCAAGAAGCTCGAGGATATGGTGGGGCAGGCCGAGATCGTGGCCAGGCTCAAGAACTTCGTGAAGACGAAGGCTTTGCCACATACCCTTTTCTCAGGGCCCCCCGGCACCGGCAAAACGACCGCCGCGCTCTGCCTGGCCAGGGAGCTCTTCGGGGAGGAATACTGGAGGCAGAACCTGCTCGAGCTCAACGCGAGCGTCGCACCTGAGACTCCCATCTTGGTTCGCATGCATGGGAGAATCAGGCGGACGAGTTTTAAGGAACTTGACAGGTTCTTTTTCCGGTTTCCGAACCAAAAATATGCGGATGCGCGAGGCCTCGAAATTCTTTCCCTGGATGAAAATTACAGGCCGTGCTTTAGGCCGGTGAGCCTGATCTCTAGGCATTGGGTGGATCAAATCGCGACGATAAGGTATGAAGGAGGAAAGATAAGGACGAGTCTGGACCACTCCGTGATGGTGATAAGCGGTGAAGGAAGGCTCGTTTCAAAGGCCGTGGCCGAGATAGGGCCCGGTGATTGTCTCATAACTTTCAGGGATGAAATTCCAGGAAGACCCGTCTGTGTGGACTTTGAGGCTCACAAACCGACGGAGTTCGTCCACCTGAGGAGCGGGGTCGTGAAAAACCCTAAGGTTAAGCGGATTCTTGAAAACAGGCGGCTGGATGAGGGGCTAGCTTGGCTCTTCGGAATGTACCTCGCAGAGGGGTGCGTTTCCTTCCCTAGAGCAAACACAAGCGGAGTCACCATCTTTACGCTGGGGGCACACGAGACGGAGGAGCTGGGGGAACTCCAAAACATCGTAAGCGAGGAGCTGGATCTTCCGTATCGGCTTTCACTCGCCCCCTCAGGTTTCGATCGCGATAGGTTTTCCGCTTTCCACCTGAAGATTTTCAACACTCAACTGGCGAAGTTCCTGCAGCAGCACTTCTATGACGGGACCGGAGAAAGAAGTGCGAGAGAGAAGAGGATTCCGGGTTTCATGTATGAGGCACCCATAGGGGAAAGACTCAACTTTTTGAAGGGTTATATGGGAGATGCCGCGGGAAGGTGGGGAGTTCTTGTCAGGTATTCCTCGAGGTCCCAAGAAGGTTTAAAGGACGTAGCTTGGCTTGGCAGGATTTCCGGTCTCGATACTTCGGTTTATGAAAGGGAAACGAGGGTGATTTGGAAGCTTCCTTCTTATTCCTATGTAAAAACGGATCTTCTCCCAGCCGAGCCCTTTATCAGGGCTTTCGAGAAGCTGAATGTCCCGTCCTTTAGATATTTCATGAGGCACTCTCTCTATTACAGGAAAAGCAAACGAATCTCGAAAGAGGTGCTCAAGAACTTCTTCGAGGAGCATGGAATGAACGGGGGGAGGAGGCTTCAACTCCTGAGGAAGCTCCTCTACTCTCCCCTCTCCTCGGTTCTCGTGAGGAGCGTGGAAATCTCCCGATACGAGGGCTATGTTTACGACGTCTCCGTTCCCGGAACTCAGGTGTTCTGGGGGGGAACCACACCCGTTCTCCTACACAACAGCGATGAGAGGGGGATAGACACCATAAGGGAGAGGGTGAAGGACTACGCCCGCACTATGCCGATAGGGGAGGTCCCGTACAAGATCGTGTTGCTGGACGAGGCCGATGCCCTCACCCCCGAAGCCCAGCAGGCCCTCAGAAGGACGATGGAGATGTACTCCAGGAACTGCAGGTTCATCCTCGACTGCAACTACTCCAGCAGGATCATCGAGCCCATCCAGTCCAGGTGCGCTCTCTTCCGCTTCCGCAGGCTGACGGACGAGGAGGTGGAGGGGATGCTGAAAAAGATAGCGAGGGAGGAGGGTCTAACGCTGGATCCGAAGGCGGCGGAGGCCATCATCCGTGTGAGCGAGGGTGACCTCAGGAGGGCCATCAACCTCCTGCAGGCCGCCGCCGCGGTGAAGAAGCACGTGACGGAGAAGGCGGTCTACGAGGTGGCGGCAGCGGCCCACCCTGAGGAGGTGAGGGAGATGGTGGAGCTCGCCTTGAAGGGGGACTTCGAAGGGGCCAGGAAGAAGCTCTACGAGCTGCTCATCGACCGCGGTCTCTCCGGTGAGGACGTGCTTAACCAGGTGCACAGGGAAATCCTGAACCTGAAGATTCCGGAGAGAAAGAAGCTGGAGCTGGTGGAGAGGGTGGGGGAGTTCTCCTTCAGGATCACGGAAGGTGCGAACGAGAGGATCCAGCTGGAGGCCATGCTGGCCCAGTTCGCCCTGGTGGGTTCCTAGAGTTCCTTCTGGAGTTCCACCCACTCCCCCTTCTTCCCCGTCTCCCTGAGACCCATCTTGCGCATGAGGGAGAGGGAGGGCTGGTTGGTCTCCAGCACCCTGGCCCTCACCCTGGGGAAGCGGTCGGAGCGGAACCTCTTCAGCTCCTCCTCCATCAGGAGCTCGCCCACCTTCTTCCTCCGGTGGTCGGGATGCACGCAGATCTGGTAGATCCAGGCCTCACCGCTCAGGCTGGGGAGGCCCACCACGAAGCCGGCCATCCCGGCGGGGCCCAGGGCGACTAGGAAGTACCTGGGGAAGCAGATGGCCAGGTATTCGTAGGTACCCTTCACGGAGGCCCTGAGGGGCTGGCAGAGCCTGGCCAGGGCCTCCACCTGTCCGGCATCGTCTTCGCTGGCTTCCCTCAGCTGGTACTCAACCAACTCCCATCGCCCTCCTGAACCTCCTCTTAATTTCCTCTGGAGTGAGGGGTATGAGGCCCACCTCCTCATTCCCTGGTTTGACGGGAACGTGTATAAAACAGGGACCTCTCTCTCCCAGGGCCTCTCTCAGCTCCCGGGGTGAGGAGGCCCTCCTGGTCCTGAGCCCGGCTGCCAGGGCAAGGAGTTCCAGGTCCACTTTGAGGTAAGAGTAAGTAAGCTGGTTCCCCGTGCTGCCCAGGGTGCCGTTGTCGAGGCATACCACGCGCAGGTTTTCCTTCCCCTCTGCCCCCAGTACAGGCAGAAGGCTGGAGCCCAGCACACTTCCATCGCCCTCCAGCACCACCACCCCCCTCCTCGTGGAGAGGGACATCCCCAGGCCCACCGAGGAGGCCTGGGTATAGCTCCCCATCATGTAGAAGTTAAGGGGCCTGTCCCTCGCCTGGTAGAGCTCTCTGCTGGGGAAGCCCAGGTTCGAGACCAGTATCTCTTCCTCCTCCGCCTCTTCAGCCACCACCCTTATCGCCTCGTACCGCGTCATTTCTGGAGGGACAAAGACCTTCTCGTACCGGAGTTCCACCTTTCTCCTCCTTGGGGGAAAGGAGGGTTTAATCTCCGGTTCCCCCTCCCACAGCTTGGGGGACAGGAGGATTACCACGGGTCTCTCTTCCTCATAGGACTTCTTTATGGCCCTCCTCAGCTCCTCCAGCTCCGAGGCTTTCCTTATCCTGCAGGTCCTAATCTTCCAAGCCCTGAGGGCATCGGGGAGGTGGCGGTTGAAGGGGACCTGGGCCGGAATTTTTTCCCCGTGCACCCCTCTCCAGCTGGCCAGGATGGGGAGGGGAAGTCCGTAAGTGACGGAGAGGGAGAGGAGGGCGTTCAGGGAGTTGCCCAGGCCCGAACTCTGGATGAGGAGCGCGGGTCTCCCTCCAGCGAGATAGGACCCTCCCCCTATCCCCACGCCGTCCTCCTCCCTGTTCAGGAGGAGGGGATGAAGGGCGGGCCTGGAACAGAGGAGGTGGAGGAGGTAACGAATTTTCTCGCATGGCAGATAGGGAACGAGGTTAATCCTCTCCTCTTCCAGTATCTGCAGAATACTCTCAGCGAGCAGGTGGACACCACCCCTTCAGGACTTCCTTTACCTCTTCGAGTGAGGTATTTTGGTCCAGCACCAAAGAGGGCTCTAGGGGACAGAGAGAAAAATCTTCCCTAATTCTCTCGTAACCTCCCCCGCTCAAGTTGAGGAGCACCGTCTCTTCCCCTTTCACCTTTCCCTCCTCTACTGCCTGAAGGAGGGAAGCCACCGCCACGGAGGCGGCCGGGTCAAGGTCTATGCCTTCCTCTTCCAGCGTCAATTTCCAAGCCTCTAGGGCTTCCCTGTTGGAGACCCCGTACATCTCCCCCCCGCTCTCCCTCAGGGCCTCGTACACCCCCCCCTTCACGGAGTAGGGTGGTGAGCGGTTAGAGAGGATGGTTGCGTACATCTCCCTCTCCGCTTTTTCCGGAGAGGGGAGGTCGAGCTCGGGTATGATCTTGTTCCTGCCTTCCCTCCAGGCATGGAACATGGGGGCGAAGGGTAGGTTCTGGGAAAGTTGGAGCCTGGGGAGCCTTTTCCCGAAACTTCCGTCAGCCAAGAGTCTGAGGGAGGCCTCCAGCACGGCCAGGGCCCCCACCCCGCTCCCCACCGCTTGGAAATAGTGGTCTGGGAGCCTCCCCATCTCGAGCACAGCGCCGAGGAAGAGGGTGCCTATCCCGTCCCTCCTCCCCACGTTTCTGGCCCCTCCCTCCGCCACTGTACCTTCCAGCTTGGAGATCCTCTCCGCCCACTGGATGGCAGCCTGGTATCCCCCCTCTGCCCCAAGTAGCAGGAAGTGGGAAGGTTTTTCTCCCGGCACCCACATCCTGGACAGATACGGGCGGGGGACCACTGCCACCACTCGGACGGAGGCCTCCTCCGAGAGGAGAGCAAAGGCTCTCGCCGTGTTACCCGCAGAGGCCAGTACCAGGATTTCCCTGCTCCTCTCCCTTGTCCTGGCCAGTACAGAGGAGGCCTCCAGCTCCTTGAAGGAGCAGCTCTTGAGCCTTCCCCCCCGTTCGGGCCAGTAACCGCTGAAGCTTATGTAGAGATCTCTGAGCCCCAGCGTTTTGGCCAGCCCCTCGCTCCGGTAGGTGAGGGCCTCTCCCTCTGTGGGCAGTGGGGAAGCACAGGGGAGCCATTCCAGGAACCTCCACATGCCTGGAAAGTTCCCCACCCTCAGTTTCCTCTCCCGATACTCGCTCCGGAGGAGGGCGTCATGTCCGCGGGGGCACTTGTTCTGAAGGCGATCTTCCATTGTGAGGCCGCACTCTAGACAGACGAGGGTGTGGTCCCCCACGCTTCATCCCCCCAGCGGCTGCAGGGGTTCGGAGAGCAGGAAACCTCCTTCCAGGATTTTCTTCTTGAGAAGCTCCGCCAGCTCCCTGGCTTTCCTCCTGCAGGATTGTCGGAGGGTGATGGGTACCTCCCTACCTCCCACAGGCAGCGTTCCCAGTCTCCCACGGAAGGAGGAGGGACAGAGTTGTATGCAGGTCCCGCAGTCGAAGCACCTCTCCGGATCGATTCCCACCCCTTTCCTGAAAGCGCCGGTGGGACATTTCTTCTCCACAGGGCAGGCTTTGTGTCCGGCGCAGGAGGATGGCAGGTACTCCACCTTCAGGTCGGTCCCCTTCCAGACCCTGGAGTAGCGGGTGCGCTCGAAGGGTATCCTGTCCCTTACGTCGGCGAGGGGGAGTTCTACCTCTTCGTCCCTCACCCGTAACTCCTCGAAGACCTCCCTGTCGAGGACGGGAATGGCCATGGCCACGGAGGTGATGCACTCAGGCCCGACCGAGGTGACAAAACCACCCATGAATCTAGGGATCATTCCCTTCATGTCCGCCACCAGCGAGAGATTGGGTTTTTCTCTGGAGAAGCGTGTTCCCACCCCTATCACGTACCCGGGAGCCCCGTTGAGGAGAACCCTCGTTCCGGTCCCTATCGTCAGGAGCTTGGGATCGTTCTCCAGGGGGTTGAGTTCCCCGCACCCGCAGACGGAGGCCTCGGCCAGCCTGCCCCTGAGGCCCAGTACGGAGAAGATAGTCCTCATCCTCCCCCTCCCCCTGTGGACGAAGGCCATGTAGTTCCTGAAGGCGCTGCGGCTGGTGAAGATCCTTGCCAGCTCCATCTCCTCTAGCCTCACCTCTCTCCTGAACTTTTTTCCCCCGCCCCTTACCTCCACCTCCACTTCCCTCCCTTCCACCATTTCCCTGAAGAGGTGTCCTCCACCGTAGTTCCTGGGGGAAAGCTCGGAGCTTGAGGTGCCGTAGACTATGGCTTCCACCATCCCCAGTCGCTCGTTGGGACAGGGACCAGGGAAGGCCGGGACTCCGTTGAGCCAGACTTCCTCGGCCCTCTTGAACCTTCCCCTCTCAGCGACCGGGATGGAAAGGAGGGCGAAGGTGCCGGACATGAGGGCGCAGGTAGCGCAGGTGACTACATCCACCTCCTCAGGAGAAAGCCCGCTTTCAGCCGCCTCCTTGAACTCCTCAGCCGTCATAACCACGGCTTTTCCCTCTCTTATCCTGCGGTTGATCTCCTCCACCGTTTTCATCGACTCTCCTTCACCCTCCGTTATAAAAAAGTGGGGACAGCGCTTTATTTTAGTGAAAGAAAAGGGGGAAATACAGGGAAGATTTTCCTTATAAGGAAAACCATATCGACATTTTAAAAACAAAGAAGTTAAACCCTCAAGATGGACGAGGAGCCGCTGGACCCCAGGCTGCCGAAATACCTTTCCTGCATGCAGTGTGGTTCATGCGCTTCCTCCTGCCCGGCCGTTTACGCCTACCACCAGGGTTTACTGGGTGAGGAGTTCAACCCCATGAAGCTGGTGGGCCTCATGAGGCTCCACTCTTCCCCTGACGGCTTTCCCGTAGACAAGTGCTTTCACTGCTACACCTGCAAGTGGACCTGCAGGGCGGGCAACAGCGTCTCGGACCTCGTCAAGGTGCTGAGGGAGAGAAAGAGGGGGGTGTGCCAGGGCTCCCTTTACCGCTCCCTCTACGAGAAGGGACTGTGTCTGACACCAGAAAGCTTCCGGTCCGGGGGATGGGAGGACTGGAGGGGCTTCGACAGAGTGCTGGAAGAAATGCCCCGCGTTCGCAGGGAGCTCGGTCTGGAGGGCCTCTACAGGAAGATACCTGAAGAGGCTCTTCAGCAGGTCCAGAGGCTCTTGGAGGTGAGCCCCTCTCTGAAGTTGAACGGGAAGAGATATGAAGGGGAGTGTAAAAGGCCCAATCCTCCAGGGGGGATCTATCTCTTCAAGAGCTGCGTGATGGACTCCCACTATCCAGGCGTCACTCTCTCCCTGAAGTATCTCCTGGAGAGGCTTAACGTGAGTTACCTGGACGACGAGAGGCAGTCCAGTTGTGGTGGTTTCGGTTA
The DNA here is from genome assembly GCA_038851755.1 of Hadarchaeales archaeon (SeqCode). Lineage (GTDB taxonomy): Archaea > Hadarchaeota > Hadarchaeia > Hadarchaeales > WYZ-LMO6 > WYZ-LMO6. Next base: position 22,163 of record JAWCKR010000004.1, read on the forward strand.
CTACGCTGACGAGGTTTCCTTTCCCGCTCTCTTGGTTCTGAACGCTAGGAACTTCGCCCTAGCGGAGGAAGGGGGTTTCGGAAAGGTGGCTACGGTGTGCGTGACCTCCTACGGCATCCTCACCGAGTGCTGGGAACTCTTGGGCGGGAAACTGGGGGGAGAAGTGAACGAGCTGCTCAAGGGAATGGGAATGAGGTACAGGGGGAAAGTGGGGGTTTATCACCTCTCGGAGATCCTGCATGCGTTCAGGGGAAAGCTCCGGTCTCTGGTCAGTCACGGCCTCTCGGGCCTCCGGGTTGCCGTCCATCACGGTTGTCATTACACTAAGATGTTCAGGGAATACGCGACACCTAACTTGCTGGAAGAACTGGTGGCGGTGACGGGTGCAGAGGTGGTTGACTACGAGGAGAAGAACCTCTGCTGTGGTATGGGGTTCAGGCACACGTTGGAGAATAGAGAGCTGGTGAGATCCGTGGCTCTGAGGAAGTTGAGGGCCCTTAAAAACTCAGGGGCGAGGATAGTGGTGCACGCCTGTCCTGGCTGCCAGATGACGCTGGACAGGAACCAGAAGTACCTGGAAGAGAGGACGGGGGAGGAATTCGGGATGGTGCATATGAACTATGGGCAGCTCCTGGCCCTCTCTCTCGGCGCAGACCCCTGGAGGGTGGTGGGCATCCAGACCCACTCAGTTTCGCCCCAGCCTCTCCTGGAGGAACTCCGCCTGGCCTGAAGGTGTCCCAAGCATCTCCACCAGCCTACCTGAGCCTTTTGGGGATCTGGCCGGGGTGGTAGGAGAGGAGGGGACGGATTCCGGCCCTCTTCAGTCTCTCCTCCACGTGGGGGTAGAGGAAAACGTATTCCTCTTCCAGGTTCCTTGAGAGGGAGGGATCCAGCTCCTCCAGCCTGCGCTTCAGGTTCACCAGGGCCTCTCTGGGACTGAAGGAGAGCATCACGGCAGGATGGCAGGTCACCCCCTGGTCCAGCAGGTTCTTCAGGGCCGTCAGGGCCAGCTCGAAGGCCTCGGGCCTGGCCCCCGTGAGGCGGGAGAACTCCTGGGGATTGGTCCCCTTGAGGGAGACCCTGACGTGGAGGTTCTTGAACTCGGAGAGGTCCCTGGCGTACCTCTCGTCGATGAGCATGCCGTTGGTCTCTAGGATGAAGGTGTAGGGGCTCTTCTCCACCAGCTCCAGCAGGCGGAGGAGGTGCTTCTTACCTATGGTGGGCTCGTTCCCGCTCACCCTGAGCTTCTGGTACTGGAAACGCTTGGCGCAGGCCTGCAGCTCCCTGAAGACCTCCTCCGGGGAGTAGAACCTGCCCGTGGAGGGGTTATCCCTTGGGGCACCGCTCCAGCAGAACACGCACTTCAGGCAGCACCCCGAGCAGTCCGCGGTGGCGATGCCCCCGTACCAGTCCCCGGGCCTGGGAATCCTGTAGTACCTCCTCTTCTCCCCGTCCACCACCACCTTTTCCAGTTCCTGGGCCAGCTGGAGGGGGTCGTACACCGTATAACCTACTCAGGGGGGGTTAAGGCTGGCGGTCCCCCCATCTTGGGGGAGCAACCGGTTCCCCCGTCTTTCGCCATCTACCCACTCCCCCCGCTACCTCCACCAGTGGGCTCTTCCCAGTTTCGGCAAGATAGGACCTCCATCCCCCCCTCCTGATTACTTCCTGTAAGTCCTTTCCCACCGCAGAGTGAAATCCCTCTATCTTCACCTTGGCGGGATTGGACACGTACACGTAACACTCCCTTCCGTCCTGAGTGCGGAACTCGAACTTCTCATAGAGATCCGGGACCCCTTCGTACTCGTCCAGACGTTTCAAAACCTCCTCCTTCGAGGAGCACTCTATCTCCAACAGCTTTCCCCAGGTGGCTCCGCCCTTGAAAGGGAAGAGCGTGTCGTACCTTCCTCTCGCCCCGTGCCTCAGCAGGATGAAGTCCAAGATGCGGGCATCCTGATACCGGAACCTAGCTGCTAGACCCCTCAACCTGGAGGAGACCGTCTGTGGATCGGTCAGGTTGCCATATACGAAAAAGAGTACCCTCTCCTTTCCTTCCGCGGGTTTTCCGCATGTTTGGACGTTGTTTCCTACCACAGGTTTCACCTTTGCTGGCGAGAATTCGTTTCAGTTTCCCTCCTCCCCCATCCCTCCTTGGTCGGGCAGCTTGGCTCCAGGCACATCCTGTACGGCCTCCTCCCGGGCCTCCTCACCTGGATGAGAGGGGTGCCGCACTGCGGGCAGGTCTTTCCTAGGGCCAGGATGACCCCCGAGGAGGGGAGGGGATAGGTCACCCTGCACCCCTTCTCGAAGTTGGAGCACCCCGCGAAGCGCTTCCCGTTTCTGGTCAGGATCACCCTGAGCTCCCCCCCGCACCTGCACCTCCCCAGCGTCCTCTGCGCCAGCCTGGTCCTCCTGTACCTTTCCGCCAGCTTCTCCCCTATCTCCGCCTCCCTCTCCCTGAACTTCCTCAGGATCTCCTCCAGCTTGATCCTGGCCCTCTCCACCACCTCTTCTTTCCTCACCCTTCCCTCCTGGATGGCGTCCATCTCCCTCTCGAAGGAGGCGGTGAGCTCCTCGCTCACGATCTCGGGGCAGTGCTCCCTCAGGGCTTCCACCACGCCCATCCCCAGCTCCGTCACGGTGATCCTCTCCCCGTAGATGTAGCCCCTCTCGTAGAGGTTCTGCAGGATGGCGGCCCTGGTGGCCTTGGTCCCCAGTCCCCTCTCGGCCATCTCCCTCACGATGGAGGCGGGGTTGTACCTGGGCGGGGGCTGGGTCTCCCCCCTCTCCAGCCTCACCTCTTTCACCCTCAGTTTTTGCCCCTCCTCCAGGGGAGGGAGGGGAACCTCCTCCGCCTCCGCGTACCTCCCGTACAGGTCCAGCCATCCCCTCTCCACCACTCTCCTGCCCGAGAGGTGGAAGCCCTGGTCCCCGCACACCAGCTCCACCCTGGTCCCCTCCATCACCACCGGGTCCCCGAAGACGGCCAGGAACCTGCGCACGATCAGGTCGAAGAGGTTTCGCTGGGGCCCTGTGAGTTCCTCGGGTTTCTCACCCGTGGGATAGATGGAGGGGTGAGCGGGGTCGGTCTTTTCACCCTCTCTCGGTTTCAGCTCCCCCTTAGCGAGCAGGCTATTCACCGCTTTCCGGTACTCCCCCACCTCTCCCAGCCTTTTAAGGACCCCCCTGTACCCGATGGTGGGGGGAAGCTTCTGGGAGCTGGTGCGGGGATAGCTGATCAGCCCCGCCAGGTAGAGGTCCTGGGCAAGCTGCTGGGTGCGCAGGGGGGTGTAGCCGAAGCAGCGGTAGGCCTCCGCCTGCAGGGTCCCCAGGTCAAAGGGAATGGGGGGGAGGCGGCGGTACTGTCTCACCTCCACTCCCTTCACCACGGCCTCCTCCCCGCAGGCCTCCTTTGCCCTCTGGGCCTCTCCCTCCTCCCAGAACTTCTCCACCTCGTGCTCCGCCACCAGCTCCTTCCCCTCCGCCTCCACCACCAGCTTCAGGGACCAGAAGGGCCTGGGCACGAACCTCCCGATCTCCTCCTCCCTCTCTGCCAGGATCTTCAGGGTGGGGGTCTGCACCCTCCCCGCCGAGAGCTTGGCGAAGGAGCCCGTCACCCTCTGCACCGAGGAACTCAGGGCCTTGCTCACGTTCATCCCCCAGTACCAGTCCAGCACGTGCCTGGCAATCCCCGCGTCCACCTGCTCGAAGTCCAGCCTGGGCAGAAGGTTCCTGTAGGCCTCCCTGAGTTCCCCTGCGGTGAGGGTGGAGAACTTCATGCGCCTGGCCCTCTTCACCGCCTCTTCCCCGCACAGGAACTTGAGCACCGTCCACCCTATGACGCTGCCCTCCACGTCGAAGTCCGTGGCCACCACGTACTCCGAGCTCCCCTGCGCCAGCTCCCTTATCGCCTCCAGGAAGGCCTTAGTTCGGGCTGCCCTCTTGTCCACCAGATAGGAGGGGACCCACTCCACGTCGAAGACCGGGTAGTCCCTCAGGGGTCTGGTGTTCTTGAGGGTGAAGAGGTGTCCCAGGGAGGGAACCACCACCGCCTCTCTCCCGTCTAGTTCCAGCTCGTAGTAGGGCACCCCCTTCTTCTCCCCCCTCCTGACTTTTCCCCCTCCCAGCGCGGAGGCGATTTTGGAGGCGGCATCGGGCTTCTCGCACAGGATGAGGGTCTTCACGGGCTTCCCGGCAATCTTTTTGCGGGAGGATGTGATATAAGCAGATGAGAGCCACTCCAGCCCGCGAGGGCGAGCGGATGTGGAGCCCCCTCACCGATTACGATATCTACCTCTTCAGAAAGGGAGAGCACTTCAGGCTCTACCGGAAGCTGGGGGCCCACCTGGTGGACGGAGGCGCCCACTTCGCCGTCTGGGCGCCCAACGCCGAGTACGTTTCGGTGATAGGGAGCTTCAACGGCTGGGACCCTGGGGCCAGCCCCCTCAGGCCAAGGGAGGACGGCTCCGGGATCTGGGAGGGCTTCGTGGAGGGGGTGAGGAAGGGGGACCTGTACAAGTACCGCATCCTCTCCAGGTACGGGGGGCACGCTGCGGACAAGGCCGATCCCTTCGCCTTTTTGGGTGAGGTCCCCCCCAGGACGGCCTCGGTGGTCTGGGAGCTGGACTACGAATGGGGGGACGGGGAGTGGATGCGCTCCAGGAGGGAGAGAAACTCCCTGAGCTCCCCCATGTCCATCTACGAGGTACACCTGGGCTCCTGGAGGAGGGTCCCGGAGGAGGGGAACCGCTTCCTCACCTACTCGGAGATGGCAAGGTGGCTCCCTGAATACGTGGAGGAGATGGGCTTCACCCACGTGGAGTTCCTTCCCGTGATGGAGCACCCCTTCTACCGCTCCTGGGGTTACCAGGTAACGGGTTACTTCTCACCCACCAGCCGTTACGGTACCCCCCAGGAGTTCATGGGCTTGGTGGACGCCCTCCACCAGCGAGGAATAGGGGTGCTCCTGGACTGGGTTCCCTCCCACTTTCCCTCCGACGGGCACGGTCTGGTTTTCTTCGACGGCACCCACCTGTACGAGCACGCCGATCCCAGGAAGGGGATTCATCCGGAGTGGGGGAGCTGCCTCTTCAACTACGGTCGCCACGAGGTCAGGGCCTTCCTGATAAGCAGCGCCCTCTTCTGGCTGGACAGGTACCACGCGGACGGTCTGAGGATAGACGCCGTGGCCTCCATGCTCTATCTGGACTACGGGAGGAAGGAGGGGGAGTGGGTGCCCAACGAGTACGGGGGGAAGGAGAACCTGGAGGCCATCCACTTCCTGCGCAGGCTGAACGAGGTGGTGTACGGGGAGTACCCGGACGTGCAGATGATTGCGGAGGAGTCCACCGCCTGGCCCCTGGTCACCAGGCCCACCTACGTGGGTGGCCTGGGGTTTGGACTCAAGTGGAAGATGGGATGGATGCACGACACCCTCCGCTATTTCTCCATGGACCCCATCTTCAGGAAGTACCACCACGACCTGATCACCTTCAGCATGTGGTACGCCTACTCCGAGAACTTCGTCCTCCCCCTCTCCCACGACGAGGTCACTTACGGGAAGGGCTCCCTCTTCGGGAAGATGCCTGGCGATGCCTGGCAGAAGTTCGCGAACCTCAGGCTCCTCTATGGCTACATGTACGGTCATCCCGGTAAGAAGCTCCTCTTCATGGGGGGAGAGTTCGGGCAGTGGAGGGAGTGGGTCCACGACGAGAGCCTGGAGTGGCACGTACTCCAGTACGAGGACCACAGGGGGCTCCAGCGGTGGGTGAGGGATTTGAACCGCCTTTACAGGGAGGAGCCAGCCTTGCACGAGCTGGACTTCGAGCCCGAGGGTTACGAGTGGGTGGACCTCAAGGACGTGGAGAAGAGCATCATTTCCTTCCTGAGGAAGGGAAGGACAGGCCCACCGGTGCTGGTGGTGTGTAACTTCACGCCCGTTCCCAGGTACGGGTACAGGGTGGGGGTTCCACGGGGAGGCTTCTGGAGGGAACTGCTGAACAGCGACGCCAGGGAGTATGGAGGGAGCGGGCTTGGAAACTTGGGTGGTGTCTGGGCTGAGCCCGTTCCGTGGCACGGTCGCCCCTGCTCCCTCCCCCTCACCCTGCCTCCGCTGGGGTGCCTCTACCTGAGGCCGGAGGGCTAGCATGAGGTACGTGTGCATCCACGGGCACTTCTACCAGCCCCCTAGGGAAAACCCCTGGTTGGGGGAGGTGGAGGTGGAAGAAGGGGCCCACCCCCACCACGACTGGAACGAGAGGATCACGGAGGAGTGCTACGCCCCCAACACCGCTTCACCCCTGCTGGACCAGGAGATGAGGGTGAAGGAGTTCGTCAACAACTACTCCAGGATCAGTTTCGACTTCGGTCCCACCCTCCTCTCCTGGCTGGAGAGGAGGGCCAGGGAGGTGTACGAGAGCATCCTGGAGGCGGACAGGGAGAGCAGGGAGAGGTTCTCGGGCCACGGTTCCGCCCTCGCCCATCCCTACGCCCACTCCATCCTCCCCCTGGACCATCGAAGGGACAGGTGCACCCAGATCCTCTGGGGGGTGAGGGACTTTCAGAGGAGGTTCGGGAGGAAGCCGGAGGGGATGTGGCTCCCCGAGACGGCGGTGGACCTGGAGACCCTGGATTTCCTCGCCAGGGCGGGTGTGAAGTTCACCATCCTGGCCCCCCACCAGGCCGCCAGGGTGAGGCCGCTGGGGGAGCGCAGGTGGGTGGATGTCTCGGGAGGGAGGGTGGACACCACCATGCCCTATCTCTGCCGGCTCCCCTCCGGTCGCTCCCTCTCCCTCTTCTTCTACCATGGGGGAGTGGCCTTCGACGTGGCCTTCGGGGGTCTGCTGCACAGCGGGGAGCAGCTGGCCAGAAGGTTGCTCGGTGTCTTCTCTCCCAGGCAGGGACCGCAGCTCGCCCACATAGCCACGGACGGGGAGACCTACGGCCATCACCACCGCTTCGGGGACATGGCCCTGGCCTACTGCCTAAGGTACCTGGAGTCCAGGGGAGAGGCCAGGCTAACGGTCTACGGGGAGTACCTCGAGAAGCATCCCCCCACCCACGAGGTGCAGATCCTGGAGAATACCTCGTGGAGCTGTGCGCACGGGCTGGAGAGGTGGAGGGGAGACTGCGGATGCAGGCTCGGCTCCAGGCCGGGCTGGCACCAGAGGTGGAGGGGTCCCCTGAGGGAGGCCCTGGACTGGTTGAGGGGGACCCTTGCCTCCCTCTACGAGCGGGAGGCCGGAAGGTGGCTGGCGGACCCGTGGAGGGCCAGGAACGAGTACGCGGAGGTGGTCGCCTGCCGCTCCCCTGAGGCCTTCAGGGTCTTCCTGGAGAGGCAGGGGGTGAGGGAGCTATCCGAGGGGGAGAGGGTGAGGATCCTGAAGCTGCTGGAGATGCAGAGGCACTCCCTCCTGATGTACGCCAGCTGCGGGTGGTTCTTTGACGAGATTTCCGGGCTAGAAACGGTGATCATCCTCAGGCACGCGGCCATGGCCCTCCAGCTGGCGAAGGAGGCCACGGGGGTGGATCTGGAGCCCGAGTTCCTCCGCAGGCTGGAGAAGGCCCCGAGCAACCTCCCCGAGTTCGGGACGGGTGCCGGGGTCTACGAGAAGCTGGTGAGGCCCTCCGCTTACGATCCGGCCAGAGTGGCCTCCACCTTGGCGGTTCTCTCCCTCTTCAACCCCTCCCCTCCTTCCCGCTTCTACCACTTCGAGGTGGAGGCGAAGGTGCAGCGCGGCTGGGAAGGGGAGGGGGGAAGGCTGAGGCTGGGATGGATGGTGCTGCGCTCGGGGTTGACGGGTGAGAGGTTCTCCTTCCAGTTCAGCGCCCTCCTCTCCCCCTGGTTCTTTCCCCTGGCCATGATGAGGGAGGGGGAGGGAGAGCTTCCCCCCACGCTGGTGGAGGAGCTGGGTTCGGTCTTTCGGGAGGATGTGGGGGAGGCGGTGAGAAGGGCGGAGCGCCACTTCCCCCTCCAGTACTCCCTGCGCCAGCTGCTGGTGGATCCGGGGAGGGAGGTGCTGGAGAGGATGGTGGAGGAGAGGCTCGGTGCCCTGCTCTTCCTGCTGGAGGAAACGGTGGGCTTCTTACCCTCCTCCAGGGAGGGGGGAAAGGGTTTGCCCGCGGAGTTCTCCCCCCTGCTCGAGCTCTGGTTGAACCTGGAGCTCAGGAGGGAGATGGAGGAGGGGAACTTCGAAAGGGTGGCGGAGCGGATGGAGGAGATGAAGGAGCTTTCGCTCAGGATCGACGAGCCCCGCCTCTCCTTTATCCTCTCCAGGAAGCTCGCTGAGCTTGCGGGCAGGCTCACGGGTGGGGAGGAGGACCTGGAGGTTCTGAGGAGGATGGAAGGGGGACTCTCCCTTCCCCTGCGGCCGAACCTTTGGAGGGCGCAGGTGAAGTGTTTCGGGCTGGGTGAAAAGTACGCGGAGAGAAAGGTGGGAGAGTGGGGGGGACTCTTCGGCAGGGTGGCCCGTCTGCTGAGGCTAAAGTTGCCCGACCCGAAAGGGGTTTAACCGTGGGTCCTCAGGTGGGGTGATGGAGACCGCCATCCTCCTCCTCTCCTGCCCCGATGCGAAGGGGATAGACGCCAAGCTCTCGAGCTTCATCTGGAAGAACAACGGGAACATCGTGCACTTCGATCAGCATGTGGACGAGGGATTCGGGAGGTACTTCGCCAGGGTGGAGTGGACGCTGGAGGATTTCTCCCTCCCCAAGGAGAGGATAAGGGAAGCCCTTCTTCCCCTGGCCTCGGAGCTGGGGGCGGACTGGAGGGTGCACTTCAGCTCGGAGAGGCCCAGGGTGGGGATCATGGTTTCCAGGCATCTCCACTGCCTCTACGACCTGCTGGCACGGTGGAGGGAGGGAAGGCTCAGGTGCGACATACCGCTCGTCATAGGGGACAAGCCCGATGGAGAAGGGGTGGCCAAGATGTTCGGCATCCCCTTCCACCACATCCCCGTGGATTTGAAGAGCAGGGAGGAGGGGGAAAGGAAGCAGATCGAGCTCCTGAAGAGGGAGGGAGTTGAACTCGTGGTGCTGGCCAGGTACGGGAAGATCCTCTCCCCCATGTTCGTGCAGGAGTTCAGGAACAGGATTTTGAGCATCCATCCGTCCTTCCTCCCGGCTTTCCCGGGGAAGGATCCCTTCACCCAGGCCTACCGGAGGGGGGTGAAGCTCATAGGGACCACCGTCCACTTCGTGAGCGAAGAGGTGGATGAGGGGCCCATCGTCCAGCAGGACGTGGTCAGGATAAGCCACAAGGACAGCCTGGAGGACCTGGTGAGGAAGAGCGAGAACCTGGAGAAGATCACCCTGAGCGAGGCCGTGAGGCTTTACTGCGAGAGGAGACTGCTGGTCTACGAGAACAAGACCATCGTGTTCGAGTAGCTCGGATCAGAGCTCAATCTCGTTCACGGTCTCCCAGGTTCTCTCGTCGAGCACGGTGAGGTTCCCCTCGGAGATCACGTAGAGGTAGTCGTCCAGGTAGACGGCCCTCCTCGCCGTCACGTTCTCCATCTCCCTGACCACCTCAAGCCTGTTTCCACGGTAGGAGAGCACGTACCCCTTCCCGGAGGCGGGGAGGAAGAAGACCTCGTGGTCTGGATCCAGGAGAAAGGCGTGGTGCGTTTCCAGGATCTCGGACCAGTACTCCTCCAGCAGGATTCTGTCCAGCTCCCCGGGCCGGGAGGGCGAGGAGACATCGAAGAGGGAGACCTTCACCTTCCAGTTCTCCCTCCCTATCCCCAGCAGTAGGTTCTCGGTTATGGGGTGGAGGTAGGAGGAGTATCCCGGCATCTTCAGCTCCCCCACCACCCGTGGGTCGTGGGGATCGGAGAGGTCGATCACGTGCAGGGGATCGGTCTCCCTGAAGGTTACCACGTATCCCTTGTCCCCCAAGAACCTCACCGCGTAGATTCCCTCCCCCAAGCCCAGGTCCCTGAGGGAGCCCACCACCTTCAGCTCCTGGTCCAGGACGTACACGTCGTTGGCGCTCTCCCCCCTCCCCCCGAGCATCCAGGGCTCCACGGTGGTGGCGAGGCGCAGGTACCCCCCCTCCTCGTCCAGCGAGAACTGGTTGATCGGCCTTCCAGGAACCTCGGCCTGGGCCACGATCTCGAAGCTTTCTAGGACTATCTTCACTATGTGGGTGGTCTCGAGTTCTCTCTTCCTCTCAGCCACGTACTCCTCCCACCTCTCCCACAGCTCTTCCCAGGGGAGGTCGGCCGAGGAGAGGAGGACCTCGAGCTCCACCATCTTGGCGGTATCGCTGAGCTCGTACCCCATGAGCCTCCCTATCCTCCCCATGAGCTCCGTGGGGAGGAGATCCGTGCACCTCGAGAGGAAGTCGTAGTACGTTTTCACGGGGGAGGGGTAGGAGGTGTAGGTGAGGTAGAGGGAAGCCCCTGACATGTAGACCACCGAGATGCCGGAGTATCCCACGAAGCTCACGCTCTTCTCCACTCTGCCTTCCCTGGGGTCCAGGATGAAGGCCGTGTAGAGCGAGTCCACGGGTACGGGGGTCGGTGGGTGGTAGATGTCGGTGGCCCTCACCAGCACCTCGGCGTCCCCGGCTTTCAGGGGCTGCAGGGGAAGGGACACTGGGTCCTGCAGGGGAGTGCTGGTGACGAGGTAGATTTTACCCCGGTAGAGACGCGCCGAGACCAGGCTGGCTTTCAGTTCCACCTTCCAGAGCTCTCTGGGGGAGGAGGGGTCGGATACCTGGTAACCGGTGATCCCCTCGTAGGAGAGGAGGACCAGCAGGTTCTCCAGAAGGAGCAACTCCCCGTTTCTCTCCAGGTCGGAGACCACCGAAAGCCCGGAGGGGGGGAAGGCCCTTATCACCTTCGTGTCCCAGTAGCCCGAGAAGTAGAGGTATCTTCCGTCGGTCTTCACCACATCAGGCTCGTCTATGCCCCTCACCTGTACCGTGGTCTCGGAGACCCTGGAGGCCCCCTCTTCCCCCCCACCACCCTCTTCGAGGGCCCTGAGGGGCGAGAGGGGAGTTTTCCCGGTTCCCAAGGGATACCCCCATCCCATCCTCCAGTAGCCGCTGAGCCACTCCCTGGACCGGGAGAGGTACTGGGAGAATTCCGCTTCGGAGGAGAACTTGGTCAATCCCCAGGTGGACACTTCCTGCCCGGGACTGCGGAACCAGAGCCAGCCCAAGGAGACCACGAGAAGGATACAGAGGACCAGAACGGCGCCGATTTTCGGGATGGGTCTCGCCTTGCCCTCCACCCTTCTCTCCCACCTGCGGTAGTCCTCGGCCACGTTTCGTTTCTCCCGTTCGTTCGGTAAATATCCAATCCGGAACGAAGACATAGCCGAGAACGTGTCCGTTGCCGGTGGGAAGGGTGTTTTATGAGGGGAACTCCAGCTCTAGGTGATGAGGTTCAGAAAGCCCTCGGGGCGACAGCCCGTTTCGATCGAGGAGGTTTTTCTGGAACCCAAGAATCAGAAACTGGTCGTGTACCTTCCTCCCACCATAAAGGAGCTTCTGGAGGAGCTGGCCAGGAACTCGGAGGTCAAGACGAACACGTGCGTCCTTTACCTTCTGGTGAAGCAGCTCAAAGAACTGGGCCTGCTGAAGTGATTTCACGCCATGTTTTCAGGGTGAGCCCTCTTAGTACTGGATTCCCCTCTTGGGCCGGAGATTTTTGGGGAGCTTGACCTCCCTCACCTCCACCACCACCTCCGCCCTCTCCCTCAGCTTCCTGGGAGCATACCTTCCCGTCAGCACCACGTCCGTTTTCTCAGGAAGGTCGTCAAGAAGCCTGAGTACCTCCTCCACCTCAATCAGCTTCCACCCCGCCACCAGGTTCAGCTCGTCCAGGATGAGTAAATCGGGCTTCTTCTCCTCGGCGACCTTCCTCGCGAACTCCAGTCCTTTCCTCACCAGCGTCCGGTCCTCCTCTCCCAGCTCTTCTTTTCCCGTCCAGCCCTTCCTTCCGAACTGGTAGATTTCATAGTGGGGGGAGAGCCTCTCCCTTATCTTGTACTCTCCCGTGTTCTTCCACCACTTCAGGAACTGGATGATCACGACCTTCCTCCCCTGCCCCACTGCCCTCAGGGCCAGGCCCAGGGCGCTCGTGGTCTTTCCCGGTCCCGTGCCCGTGAGGACGTAGACCTCCCCCATCGAGCGACTTGGGAGGGATGACAAAAAAGGGCATCGAACGAGCCGTTTCCGGGTTTTGTCGAGGTTTTTAGGAAGATACTCCCGAGGAAGGTGGGGGACCTCAGGGCATGCCTATTGAGAAGATAAGGAAGAGGGACGGAAGGCTGGTCGATTTTGATTCCAGCAGGATAAGGGACGCCGTCCACAAGGCCTTCATCGCCGTCGAGCTGGAGGACGGGGAAAGGGCGGAGGCCGTGACCAAGGAGGTGGTGAAGGTGCTGGAGGAGAGGTTCAGGGGGAAGGTGCCCTCGGTGGAGGACGCCCAGGACGCCGTCATCGAGGTCCTGAGGAGGAAGGGTTATGAGAGGGTGGCGGAGGAGTACCGCTCCTACAGGGAGAGGAAGGAAGAGATAAGGAGGCTCAGGCAGAGCCTGGGGATTCCTGAGCCGAAGCTCACGGTGAACGCGCTGGAGGTCCTGAGGAGGAGGTACCTCCTGAAGGACGAGAGTGAGAGGGTGGTGGAGACACCGGACCAGATGTTCAGGAGAGTGGCTGGGGCCGTAGCCAGGGTGGATAGGGAGTACGGTGAGGACCCGGAGGAGAGCGAGCGGACCTTCTACGGGATGATGGCCCGTCTGGAGTTCCTTCCCAACTCTCCCACCCTCTTCAACGCGGGTACGGAGATGGGCCAGCTCTCCGCCTGCTTCGTCCTCCCTGTCGAGGATTCCCTGGAGAGCATCCTTACGGCGGTGAAGAACATGGCCCTGATCGAGAAGAGCGGGGGAGGCGTGGGTTTTGACTTCTCCAGGCTGAGACCGAAGGGGGACGTGGTGAGGTCGACGATGGGGGTGGCCTCCGGTCCCGTTAGCTTCATGAGGATCTTCGACACGACCACCGAGGTCATCAAGGCAGGTGGGAGACGCAGGGGGGCCATGATGGGGATTCTGAGGGTGGACCACCCAGACATCCTGGAGTTCATAACCTGCAAGAAGGATCCCGGTTTCCTCCAGAACTTCAACCTCTCCGTCTCGGTAACCGATGAGTTCATGGAGAAGGTGGAGGGGGACGGGGAGTACTGGCTCGTCAACCCCAGGAACGGGGAGAGGGTGAAGAAGCTGAGGGCCGGGAGCGTCTGGGACCTGATGGTGGAGTCCGCCTGGGCGAGCGGCGACCCAGGGGTGATTTTCATAGACGAGATCAACCGCCACAACCCCACACCCGAGGTGGGGAGGATAGAGGCCACCAACCCCTGTTCCGAGCAGCCCCTCCTCCCCTACGAGTCCTGTAACCTGGGCTCCATCAACCTCTCTCGGATGGTGGAGGGAGGGGAGGTGAACTGGGACAAGCTCAGGGAGACGGTGAGGAACGCCGTCCACTTCCTGGACAACGTCATCGACGCCAACAGATACCCGCTGAGGGAAATAGAAGAGATCACCAAGGCCAACAGGAAGATAGGTCTGGGGGTCATGGGTTTCGCCGACATGCTGATTAAGCTGGGGATGCGCTACGACTCCGAGGAGGCCCTCAGGTTCGCCGAGAGACTGATGAAGTTCGTCTCCGAGGAGGCGCGTAGGAAGTCCGTGGAAATCGCCGAGAGGCGCGGTTCCTTCCCCAACTTCGAGAGGAGCATCTGGAAGGACAGGTACGGGGCCATGCGGAACGCCACGGTGACCACCATAGCGCCCACGGGGAGCATCAGCATCATCGCCGGGTGCTCCTCGGGGATTGAGCCCGTGTTCGCCCTCTCCTTCATCCGGAAGGTGCTGGGGGGGACGAAGCTCTTCGAGACTCACCCGCTCTTCGAGCTGATGGCCAAGGAAAGAGGCTTTTACAGTGCGAAGCTGCTGGAGGAAATAGCCAGGACGGGGTCCGTGCAGGGAGTGGAGGAGGTTCCGGAGGATTTGAGGAAGATCTTCGTCACGGCCTTGGATATCGCCCCAGAGTGGCACGTGAGGATGCAGGCGGCCTTCCAGAGGTACACGGACAACGCGGTCTCGAAGACCGTGAACTTGCCGGCGAACGCCACGGTGGAAGAGGTGAGGAAGGTGTATGAGCTCGCCTGGAAGCTGAAGTGCAAGGGGATAACAGTCTTCCGCTACGGGAGCAAACCCGAGCAGGTCCTGTACATAGGGGAGGTCAGGGCGAAGGAGAGGAAGTTCGTGGCGGCGGAGTCGGAGTACGCCGGCGGGTGCCCCACGATGACTTGTCCCTTCCCCGGCTGACTTCCCCGACCTTCTCCGTTGGCCCCAAGCTCGCACGCCCGGCTGTCAGCGCTTTTCTCCCCCTATAAACCGGCGCAAGGTTTTATGGAGAGAGGAAAGAATAAAAAGGGAACATGCCCTGGGATGCGGGGATGGAGAGCCTGCTGCTCTGGATGCTGATGTTCTTCATCTTCGGAGTCCTGTGGAGCTACCTCACTCCCCAGCTGATGTCCATGCAGTCCAACCTCCTGCTCTCCAAGATGAGGAAGTCGGTGAAGGAGCTGGAGGAGTGGGCCAGGGAGACCAGGAGGATCGCCCTCCTCTCCTTGGGGAAGCACGGACGCACCAAGAGGGACCTGGAGGAGGAGCTGGGGAACTTCCTGGAGTTCTTCGCCATCGAGCCCGTGTCCGACGATCCGGCGGGGGTCATCCAGAGACTGGACCACATCCTGGACGTCAGGAAGAAGAGGTTCGAGGAGGCGGTAGCCCGCTTCGCTCCAAAGGCCGACCCGGAGGAGGCGGCCACGCTGGAGATGGTGATAGAGGGTGCGATGGCCAGCCACTACCTCTACCGGATGGTCAGGCACTTCCTCCTGCTCGCGGAGAAGACCAAGAGCTACCAGCTGGCCATGGCCATCCAGATGTACATGCCCCTCTTCAGGGAGTACGCGAAGGCCTACAGGGATGCCACCAAGGTGTTCTCCGAGGGCAAGCCCATAGGGGACGGGGTGGGGGCACTGGTGGCGGCCAAGCTCTTCAACGGGGCCAAGGTGAGGGAGCCGGTGGAGGGCACGGTGGTGGGTGAGGTGGAGTTCGAGGGGCGCAAGCTTCTGGTGGTGAAGGCCAAGGGGCCGGGGGGCAGGGTGGGCAAGCCCGGGGAGCTCATAAGCAAGCTGGCCAGGAAGAGGAAGATCGCCAGGATCATCATGATCGACGCGGCGCTGAAGCTGGAGGGCGAGAGGAGCGGGGAGGTGATCGAGGGGGTGGGAGCAGCCATAGGTGGACCGCCCACGGAGAAGTACAAGATTGAGCAGGTGGCGGTGAAGCACCGCATCCCCCTCGACGCCGTCGTGGTCAAGGAGTCCTTCAGGGAAGCCATCACCCAGATGAACAGCAGGATCGCCAAGGCAGCGGATGCCACGGTGGAGAGGGTGAAGAGGGCCATAAGGGAGAGGACGAAGAGGGGGGACTGGGTAATCGTGGCGGGGATAGGCAACACGATAGGGATAGGGCAGGGGAAGGATTTGCCCAGGGAGTTCCCTCCCCCCGCTAAGGAAGAGGAGATAGAGTCAAACAAGCTATTTATCCCCGTTTAGGGGTAAGGTTTGTAACAAGGGTGAGCGCATGCACCGGTACAAGCACGTCTCCGAAATAGAGAAGCTCATGTGGGAGACCAAGAGAGTGAGGAACATCGGGATAGTGGCCCATGTCGACCACGGGAAGACCACCCTCACCGACTCCCTGGTGGCGGCCTCGGGCATCATAAGCTTCGAGCTCGCCGGGGAGCAGCTCTTCACGGACTTCCTGGAGATAGAGCAGCAGAGGGGCATCACCGTGCAGACCTCCGCCGTGAGCCTGGTGCACGAGCTGGAGGACGGGGAGTACCTGATTAACCTGCTGGACACCCCGGGGCACGTGGACTTCACCGGTGACGTCACGAGGGCGCTCAGGGCCATCGACGGGGCTATCGTGGTGATGGACGCGGTGGAGGGCATCATGCCTCAGACCGAGACCGTGCTCAGGCAGGCCCTGCAGGAGTACACCAGGCCCGTCCTCTTCATCAACAAGGTGGACAGGCTGATAGACGAGCTGAAGCTACCCGCGGAGGCCATCCAGGCCAGGCTGGCCAAGCTCATCGCCCAGTTCAACGAGCTCCTGAGAAAGTACGCCCCCAAGGAGCTGGCGGAGCGCTGGCAGGTGAAGGTGGAGGAGGGATCGGTGGCCTTCGGTTCGGCGAAGGAGAAGTGGGCCCTCTCCGTGCCCCAGATGAAGAAGAAGAACATCACCTTCAGGGACGTGCTGGAGGCCTCGAAGGAGGGGAAGAGGGAGGAACTGGCGAAGCGCACGCCGGTCTACGAGGTGGTGCTGGACATGGTGGTGAGGCATCTACCCAACCCCCTGGAGGCCCAGAAGCTGCGCATCCCCATCCTCTGGAAGGGAGACCTGAACAGCGAGCTGGGGAAGTCCATGCTCTCCTGCGACCCCAACGGGAAGATCTGCATGGTCATCACCGACATCATCGTGGACGAGCAGGCGGGTGTGATCTCCACGGGCAGGGTCTTCTCCGGGACGGTGGAGAAGGGGAAGACCGTGAGGCTGGTGGGCTCGAAGCAGGAGGCACGCGTCCAGCAGGTGGGGATCTACATAGGTCCCAAGAGGGAGATTGTGGAGAAGGTTCCCGCGGGGAACATAGCGGCCATCATAGGCATGAAGGAGGCGGTGGTGGGGGAGACCCTGGTGGAGGCAGGGGTGGAGGGGGTGGGCTTCGAGGAGCTCAGGTACATAAGCGAGCCCGTGGTCACGCTGGCCATAGAGCCCAAGAACTTCCAGGACCTCCCCAAGCTGGTGAACCAGCTCAACAAGATCGCGAGGGAGGACCCCAACGTCAGGGTCAAGATCAACGAGGAGACGGGGGAGTACCTGATTTCGGGAATGGGTGAGGTGCACCTGGAGATCGTGGAGTACAAGCTGAAGGAAGCGGGCCTGGAGATCAAGACCTCGGAGCCCCTGGTGGTCTACCGTGAGACCGTCACAGGGAGCGCCGGGCCGGTGGAGGGGAAGTCACCGAACAAGCACAACCGCTTCCAGATCAGCGTGGAGCCGCTGGAGCCGGAGGTGCTGAAGGCCCTGGATGAGAAGAAGATCACGGACAAGCAGGAGGCCAAGGAGAGGGCCTCCCTCCTGAGGAAGCTCGGGTGGAGCGCCGACGCGGCGAAGGGTGTGATGGCCGTGGTGGGGGGGAACATCCTCGTCGACATGACGAAGGGGGTCCAGTACATGGGGGAGGTGGAGGACTACATCAGGGAGGCCTTCACGCAGGTGTGCAACGAGGGGCCGGTGATGAGGGAGCCCATGAGGGGGGTGAAGGTCATCCTGAACGACGCGATGCTTCACGAGGATTCGGTCCACAGGGGGCCCGCCCAGATCATACCCGCGGTGAGGCGCCCCATCCAGGCCTGCGTTCT
Organism: Hadarchaeales archaeon (SeqCode); assembly: GCA_038851755.1. Lineage (GTDB taxonomy): Archaea > Hadarchaeota > Hadarchaeia > Hadarchaeales > WYZ-LMO6 > WYZ-LMO6. The sequence goes on from JAWCKR010000004.1 coordinate 39,661, forward strand.
CATGGCCAACCCCGTCATCTTGGAGCCCCTCTTCAGGCTGGAGGTGCGCGTTCCCACCGAGTTCATGGGAGGGGTGATCAAGGTGATTCAGGGGAGGAGGGGAAGGATCGTGGCCATGGAGCCGGAGGGAGAGGCCGTCACGGTGATAAAGGCCCACCTCCCCGTGGCCAACTCCTTCGGCCTGGCGGCGGAGATGCGCTCGGAGACGGAGGGGAGGGCGATCTGGGCCACGGAGTTCGAGCGCTTCGAGCGACTCTCCCCGGAGCTCCAGGCCCAGGTGGTGGCGAACACCAGGAAGAGGAAAGGTCTGAAGCTGGAGGTACCCAGGCCAGAGGAGTTCATGGACTGAGCGTCCGGTTTTTTTAGCGGAGCCCCCAGTGGGATGTGATGGAGCCTCCGGTGAAGGTGAGGGTTTACAGGGACAGGGGACTGGTGCTCGAGGAGGCCCAGGCCAACCAGCTGTACCAGAAGGGGGCCTTCGGCAAGCCGCTGAGCGGGGGCAGGCTGCAGCTCTCCCCGCTGGAGGTCCTCTACCTGCTGGAGAACGGTAAGGCGGAGGCCGTGGACGGCAGGTCGGGGAAGCCCCTGGGCTGGGAGGAGCTCTGCCGGAGGTTCTCCAGGCTGGACCCCGAGCTGGTGGTGAAGTACGCCGTTTATTCGGATCTGCGCTCGAGGGGATACGTGGTGAAGACGGGACTGAAGTTCGGGGCCCACTTCAGGGTGTACGGCAGGGGGGAGAAGCCGGGGGAGGCCCACTCCAAGTACCTGGTGCACGCCCTGAAGGAGGGGATCAGGCTCTCACCTCCCGAGCTGGCCAGGGCCGTGAGGCTGGCGCACTCTGTCAGGAAGACCATGCTCTTCGCGGTGGTGGACGACGAGGGTGACGTGACCTACTATTCCCTCAGGAGGGAGAAGCCGTAATGCCCGAGAGGCTCGATCCCTGGGGAGCGGGCGTGCCGGAGGACTACGCCAGGCTCATGGAGGAGTTCGGGATCAGGCCGCTGGAGGAGCTCCTCCCCAGGATCCCCGATCCACCCCACCTGATGAGGAGGGGCGTGATCTTCGGGCACAGGGACTTCGAGAGGGTCCTGGAGAGGATGGGGGGAGGGCGGTACGCGGTGATGACGGGCCTCATGCCCAGCGGGAGGATGCACCTGGGGCACAAGATGGTGGTGGACCAGCTCATCTGGTACCAGAAAAGAGGGGGGGAGATCTTCCTGTGCGTGGCGGACATGGAGGCCTTTTCGGCCAGGGGCATACCCTACGAGCGCGGCAGGGAGATAGCTTTCGAGGAGTACCTGCTTAACTGCGAGGCCCTGGGGCTGGAGCTGGAGAAGTGCAGGGTGTACTTCCAGTCCCGTAGCCAGGAGGTGCAGGCTCTGGCCTACAGCCTGGCCCGCAGGGTGAACTTCAGCGAGGTGAGGGCCATCTACGGTTTCTCCGGGGAGACGCATCTCTCCCACCTCTACTATCCCATGATAGACGTGGCGGACATCCTCCATCCCCAGCTGGAGGAGTTCGGCGGTCCCAGGCCCACCGTGGTCCCGGTGGGGGTGGACCAGGACCCGCACCTCAGGCTGGCAAGGGATGTGTCGGCCAAGTTCTCCGAGGAGTACGGCTTCCTCCCTCCCTCCTCCACCTACCACCGCCTGATGAGGGACCTCTTCGGGGGGAAGATGTCCAGCAGCAGGCCCGACTCCGCCCTCTTCCTCACCGACCCTCCCGAGGTCTGGGAGAGAAAGATCTGGGACGCCCTCACGGGTGGCAGGCCCACGGCCAGGGAGCAGAGGGAGAAAGGAGGTGAGCCCTTCAAGTGCCTGGTGTATGAGCTATGCATGTACCACTTCGTGCCCGAGGACCGGGAGCTCCTGGAGCTCAAGGAGAGGTGCGAAAGGGGGGAGGTTATCTGCGGGGAGTGCAAGGAGGAGGTGGTTGGGAGGGTGAGGGGATTCCTGAGGGAGCTGGAGGAGAGGAGGAGGGAGGTGAGACCTGCAGTGGAGAGGCTCCTGCGGCGGATTTCCCCCTAGGATTTTAATCCCCGTGGAGCAAAGGAAGGAGGACCCCCATGGGAAAGAGACCCAGGAAGTGGAAGAAGAAGGGACGGATGCGCTGGAAATGGGTGAGGAAGCGCATGCGGAGGAAGCTCAGGAGGCTCAGGCAGAGGAAGACGGGGGTCTGAGGAAAGGGTTTAAGCCAGGGACAGGGAGGTTTGGGAGGGAAGGAACATGCCCCTGAAACCAGGCAAATGCTACAGGCACTTCAGCGGCCCAGCCTACACCAGGAGGGATTTCGTGGACGGAATACCGGGCTCGCGCGTGACCTTCTTCGACATGGGCAACCCCAACGGGGAGTTCCCCGTGGAGGTCTCGCTGGTGGCCCGGGAGCAGGGGCAGATCAGGCACAACGCTCTTGAGGCGGCCCGCATGGCGGCCAACCGCCTGCTGGAGACCAAGGCGGGGAGGGAGAACTACCACTTCAAGATTCGCCTCTACCCCCACCAGATCCTGAGGGACCACCCCATGGCCCTTGGGGCGGGGGCGGACAGGGTCTCGGAGGGCATGCGCCTAGCCTTCGGCAGGCCGATAGGCACGGCGGTGAGGGTGAAGGCGGACCAGAAGGTGATGACCGTCAGGGTCCCGGAGCAGTTCCTTGGCCTGGCCAAGGAGGCCCTGGACCGGGCGGTGAGCAAGCTCCCCCTCAGGTGGAGAATGGTGGTGGAGAAGGCGGGGAGCTAGAGGAGGCTTCCCAGGAGTTCGTAGATGGCCCTGGCCGCTGCGAAGGCCGTCTGACCCGTGTCGAAGGGCGGCGCCACCTCCACCACGTCGAAACCCCTTATGTTCAGGCCCCTCAGTCCGCGCAGGATCCTGAGGAGATCTAGCGTGCTGAGGCCCCCTGGCTCAGGGGTGGTGACGGCAGGGGCGAAGGCGGGGTCCAGCACATCCACATCCAGCGTGAGGTACACCGGGGAGGATCCCACCTCCCTCCTCACCTCCTCCACGATTTTTCCTCCCTCGGCCAGGAGCTGTTCTGAGGTGTAGTACCTGATTCCCTTCTCCTCCCCGTACCTGGCCTCCTCCGAGGAGGAGGACCTGACCCCGAGCTGGATCAGCCTCCCGGGGTCCACATGCTCCAGCGCCCTCCTCATCACCGTGGCGTGGTTGATCCTGCTCCCCAGGTACTCCTCCCTGAGGTCCCGGTGGGCGTCCAGCTGCAGCAGGTAGACCTCCCCGAAGGCCTGGAGGGAGAAGAGGGTGAGGGTGTGCTCCCCTCCCAGCAGGGCGGGAATCTTTCCGTCCTCCAGGAGCTCCCTCACGGCCTCCCTTATCCTGCGACCGTCCTCCCCCAGCTCCGAGGAGAGCAGCAGGTCCCCCAGGTCGGCCACCCTCCATCTCTCCGCCAGCTCGACGCCCAGGGACATGAGATGGGTCTCCAGGTTGAGGGAGGCCTCCCTTATCCTGGAGGGACCGAAGCGGGTCCCGGTGCGGTAGGAGGAGGTGGAGTCCAGGGGAATGCCGAGGAAGACCACCTTGGCGTCCCCGTAGCTTCCCTCCAGCCCCCCGAAGCCGGGCTTCACGCTTATGAAGTCAGGGCTCATTCTCTTCCTTTGGTCCCGGCTTTCAGCTTCTCCTCCATCTGGTACACCAGGAGCTTGGTCCTGGCCACGGTGTCGGGGTTGACGGAGACGCTGTCTATCCCTGACCTCACCAGGAACTCCGTGAACTCGGGATAGACGCTGGGTGCCTGGCCGCAGATGGACACCGTCACTCCCCTCGAGTGGGCCTTCCTTATGAGGTCCTCTATCGCCCTCTTCACCGCCTCGTTCCTCTCGTCGAAGTACCCCATGTTGGCCAGGATTCCGGAGTCCCGGTCCACCCCTAGCACCAGCTGGGTGAGATCGTTGCTCCCTATGCTGAAGCCGTCGCAGAACTTGGAGAACTCCTCCGCCAGGAAGACGATGCTGGGGACCTCGGCCATCAGCCAGACCTTGAAGGTTCCTCCCCTCGTCAGTCCTTCCTCCTTCATGATCTGCAGGCACCTCTCCACCTCCCAGACGGTGCGCACAAAGGGAAGCATCACCCACACGTTGTCCAGCCCCTTCTCCCTCACCCTCCTGATGGCCCTGCACTCCAGCCTGAAGGCCTGCTCGAACTGCGGGCTGATGTACCGGGAGACCCCCCTCCAGCCCAGCATGGGGTTGGCCTCCGTGGGCTCGTACCGCTCTCCCCCCTTCAGCTCCCTGTACTCGTTCGTCTTGAAGTCGGAGAACCTCACCACCACGAACCTGGGGTAGATGGCCTCCGCCACCCTCGCTATTCCCTCCGCCAGCTTCTCCGTGTAGAGGTTGCCCTCCCCCTTCTCCAGCAGGTAGTTGGGATGCTGCCCCACCCAGCTGGCGATGATGAACTCCACCCTCATCAGTCCTATGCCCTCGAAGGGCAGGTCCTTGTATCTCCCTATCTCGTCCGGCTCTCCCAGGTTCATCAGGATCTTCGTCCTGGTCTTCAGCCCCCTCACCTCCTCGGGTGAGACCTCCAGGGCCTTTTCCCTGGCCAGGAGCTCCGGTACCTCTCCCGCGTAGACCAGCCCCTTCCTGGAGTCCAGCGTGACCACCATGCCCTCAGAGAGGACCCTCAGGGCGTCCCTGGCCCCCACGATGCAGGGTATGCCCAGCTCCCTGGAGACGATGGCAGCGTGGGAGGTGATGCCACCCTCCGTGGTGATGATGCCAGAAGCGATCTTCATGTAGGGTACCCAGTCGGGGGAGGTCATCTCCGTGACCAGGAGGTCCCCCTTCTTCAGCCTCTCGGAGGCCTCCTGCGGGCTCTTCACGATTTTGACCTTTCCTATGGCAGCCCCCGGGGAGGCCGGAAGACCCTTCAGGAGGGGCGGATGCTTCACCTCCACCTCCACCGCCTTCTCCTCGTAGAAGACCGTCACGGGCCTCGCCTGCAACAGGAAGACCCTTCCATCCTCGCTGGCCCATTCGAAGTCCTGGGGAGTCTTGTAGTGCTCCTCCAGCCTCAGCGCGAGTTCCCAGAGCTGCCTGAGCTCGTCCTTCGTCAGGCACTCCCTCTTGGCCATTTCGGGGGACACCTCCCTCTCCCTCAGACCGCCGTCGGGGGAGACCACGGACATCCTGGTTTTCGAGGAGATGTGCTTCTCCACCACCTCCCCCGTCCGCTTGTCGAGGACGTAGGTATCGGGGGTCACGGCCCCAGAGACCACGGCCTCACCCTGTCCCCAGGAGGCCTCCACCACGATCTTGTTCCTGTCCCCGGTCGAGGGGTGCAGGGTGAAGCCCACCCCGGCCTTGTACCTCCCCTGCAGGTAGCCCTCCTCCCCCAGCATCCCCAGCTGCTTCTGCACCACCAGGGCGATGAGGACCTTCTCGTGCTCGAAGCCTTTCTTGGCCCGGTAGAAGGTGGCCCGGGAGGTGAAGAGGGAAGCCCAGCACTTCTTCACGGCATCCAGTATCTTCTCCTCCCCCCTCACGTTGAGCAGGGTGAGCTGCTGCCCGGCGAAGGAGGCGTCGGGCACGTCCTCGGCGGTGGCGGAACTCCTCACCGCCACGTACTCCTCCTCCTTTCCGAACCTCCTGGAGAGGTCGCGGTACTCCCTCAGGATCTCCTCCCTTATCTCGGGGGGCATCGGGGAGCCCTCTATCATGGAGCGCAGCTTTTCCGTGTTCTTCTCCAGCTCCGAGGGATCATCCACGTTCGTCCTGGCGAGCAACTCCTGGATCTTCTTCCCCAGTCCGTTCTTTTCCACGAATTCCCGGTAGGCACGGGTGTTGATCACGAAGGCGTAGGGGACGGGCAGACCGGCGTTGTGCATCTCTCCAAGGTTGGCGGCTTTCCCCCCCACCTTGGGCAGGTCGTCCCTGCTCAGTTCCTCCAGCCGCTCGATGTAGATGCCCATTTCTTTCCCCATGTTCTTTTTTCCATCGCCCCCCATATCTACGAGCAGGCTTTTTTATCCGTTTTCTTTTTTCCGCCTTGCGAGCGGTAGAGTTAAACGGGGAGAGGTAAAGGGGGGGAGGTGAGGTGTTTTGACCTCTTCTCCCTCGAGGCGTCTCGGGGTCTCCCTGATAGGCTGCGGTGAGATAGGAGGTATTCTGGCCAAGGCGGTGCAGGCTGGAAGGGCGGGCAGTGCGGAGCTCAGGTTTCTCTTTGACAGGGACCAGGAGAGGAGCAGGAGGCTGGCGCGGGAGCTGGGTGGGATCAGGGTGGCGGAGAGCGTGAGGGAGATTCTCTCGGACTCGGGGACCAGGGTGGTGGTGGAGGCAGCCTCCCAGGCCGCCGTGGTGGAGTACGGAGAGGAGGTCCTGAGGTCGGGGAAGGACCTGATGGTGATGAGCGTGGGCGCTCTTGCCGACGAGGAGCTGCTCCAAAGGCTTCTAGAGGCCGCCAGGAGGGGGGGGAGCAGGATCCACGTGCCCTCCGGTTCCATCCCCGGGGTGGATGGAGTGAAGGCAGCCCACCTGGTGGGGATAAAGGAGGCGCAGCTGACCACCAGGAAGCCACCCGTGGCCCTCTCCTACAGTCCCTACCTGAAGAAGAAGGGGGTGGACCTCTCCGGGCTGAGGGAGCCCCTGGTGGTGTTCGAGGGCACGGCCAGGGAAGCCGTCAGGGCCTTCCCGGAGAGCGTGAACATCGCCGCCACCCTGGGTCTGGCGGGGATAGGTCTCGACAGGCTCAGGGTGAGGATCATCGCCGATCCCTCCCTCGACAGGAACGTGCACGAGCTCAAGGTGGTGGGGGAGGCAGGGGAGATAATGACGGTGGCCAGGAACGTCCCCTCCCCGGGCAACCCCAGGACCAGCTACCTGGCAGCCCTCTCGGCCATCATGAGGCTCCGTGACCTGGTGGAGACCCTGCTGGTGGGAACCTAGGTGACGGCCAGGCCGTGTTTCCTGGCTATGTCGAGGAAGCCCTCCGCCACGAGCTTGACCTCCTCCCACTTCAGGCCGTAGGTGTTGAGCTTGAAGTGCCTGGTTAGGCCAGGCTGTATGCCCACGATACCCCTTTCCCTCAGCTCCTCGTAAAGGAAGAAGCCCCTCCTGCGGTGCTCCTTGGAAACCTTGTAGAAGCCCTCCGACTGCACCTGAACCAGCGTGTGTCTCTTGGGCCTTTCCCCCAGCTGCCTGGTACCCTCTATCCTTTCCAGCTCCCCCACGAGGTACCGGGTCTTCCTTACCTCCTCCTCCCACCCCTTCACCCTTTCCACCACGTGCGGGAAGGAAGCCATCAGGGTGGCCAGGGGGGCGCCCATCACCGTGCACCCCAGCAGGGCCACCTCCTTTTCCGGGAAGGACCGACCGCTCACGTCCCCCCTCATCCCGGACCTGCGGAGGATCCTCTCCGCCACCCCTCCCCCCAGGGCCATGATCCCGGTGGGGGCGCTGGCGGCCCAGCTCTTGTGCCCGCTGCTCACCAGCACGTCTGCCCCCAGCTTCTCTCCGTCCACCGGCATCACCCCTGCGGTGTAGGCGGCGTTCAGCAGGAAGGGTACCCCCTGCTCCCTGCACAGCTTTCCCACCTCCTCCGCCGGGGCCAGGTTTCCGTAAAAGGAGTCAACGTGGGTGAGGAGAACCACGGCGGGTGGTTTTCCCGTTTCCTTCTTCACCCTCTCCATCACCTCCGCGTAGGCCTCTGGCGTGATCCTGAACTCCGGTGGGCCGGAGTGGGGGACCTCCCTCACCTTCACGCGGGCGAGCTCCGCGGCCAGGTAGGTGGAGTAGTGGGCCAGGCTGTCCACCACCACGCAGTCCCCGGGCGAGGCCAGGGAGGAAAAAGCGATGAACTTCCCCTCCCTGCACCTGGTCACCACCCTGGCCACCTCCAGGTGCAGGAACTCCGCCAGGTCCTCCAAGAAGTCGGCTACGGGGGGCCTCTTTATCTGGTCCAGTCTGGGGGTCTTGGGGGGGCACCAGTCGCACACCGAGTACCCGTCACCGAACTCCAGGAGGGCCCTCCTCGCCTCCGGGGTGAGGATTCCTCCCCTCTGGATGGGGTTCAGGTTGATGATCCCCTCCCTCCCGAACTCCCTTTCCAGTTCCCTGTAGCGGGAGAGGCGCCCGGGGGTGAGCTCTCCCATCCCCCTACTCGGGAGGGGGAGATATTTTAACCCGGGGGAGGAGCTTTGGTGATGAAGAGGAAGATCCTCCTCAGGTACCCTGCCGAGATGGCGGAGGAGCCCATCTTCGCCTCCGTCCTTCTGGAGACGGGCATCCCGGCGAACATCCTCTACTCCAGCATAGGGGCGAGGGGAGGGGAGATCCTCATAGGGGTGGATGCACCCCCGGAGCAGGTGGAGCGGATGATGGCCCTCTTCAGGAGGAAGGGGGTGGAGGCGGTGGAGGTGAGGAGGGCGATCAAGGTGGAGAGGGAGAGGTGCTTCGACTGCGGTGCCTGTATCTCCCTCTGCCCCACGCAGGCCCTCAGGCTGGCGGAGGACTACTCGCTGCAGGTGGAGGAGGAGAAGTGCGTGTGCTGCGAGGTGTGCGTCCCCGCCTGTCCGGTCAGGGCCATCACGGTGAGGAGCTTCGAATGATCTCCCTGAGGTGGTCTTACAGGGAGACCCACCTCCTGATCAGGGCGGACGACCGCGAGGTGGCCAGGGCCGCCGTGCGCTCCGCCTTCAGGGCCAGGAGGGAGGTGGAGAGGTTCCTCCTGGCGCATCCGGAGTTCAGGTATTCCCTGGAGCCCCTCTCCTTTCCGGGGGAGGAACTGCCCAGGACGGTGGAGCTCATGGTGCGGGCGGGTGAGGTCGCGGGCGTGGGACCCTTCGCCTCGGTGGCGGGCGCCATCGCCCAGAGGGCCCTGGAGGGGGCCAGGGAGGCCGGTGGGGTCAACGTGGTGGTGGAGAACGGGGGGGACATAGCCCTGGACGGCAGGAGGGAGTTCTCGGTGGGCATCTTCGCTGGAGGCCATCCCCTCTCGGGGAGGATAGCCCTAGTGCTCACTCCCAGGGAGCTTCCGGCGGGTGTGTGCACGAGCTCCGGAACGGTGGGGCCCTCCCTCAGTTTCGGCTGGGCGGAGGCCGTGACGGTGGTCTCGGACGAGGCCTCCCTTTCCGACGCGGCCGCCACCTCCATCTCCAACGAGGTGAGGGGGGAGGCCGAGGAGGCCGTGGGGAGGGGGCTTGACAGGGCGAGGGAGATCCCGGGGGTGAGGGGTTGCCTGATCCTTTACGGTGGGAAGGTGGGGGCGGTGGGGAGGCTCCCCCGTCTCTGCTTGGTGGAGGGAAAGGAATTGCGTCGACCCTCTCCCTGGCCTTCTCCCCTAGAGGAGTGGTTCGAGGGCGGTAAGGTTAAATCCGGAAGGAAGTAAAGCGGGTGTGAACGCCGTGGTTCCGAGCGGTTCCGGTCTGAACCCTTACGTGAGGCATAAGATCAGGCAGATGCTCGCCGAGGACCTGAGCTTCGGGGATCTCACCACCGAGGCGCTGGTGGACCCAAAGCTGGTGGTGAGGGCGAGGATCGTGTGCAAGGAAAGGGGAGTGCTGGCCGGGGTTCAGGAGGCCAGGATGGCTTTCGAGGAGATGGGCGTGAAGACGCTCGGGTCTAAGGAGGATGGGGAGGAGCTGAAGCCCGGGGACGTGGTGATGGAGGTGGAGGGACCCGCGCAGGGGGTCCTGAAGGCGGAGAGGATTTCCCTGAACCTCCTCATGCGGATGAGCGGTGTGGCCACCGCGGCCAGAAGAATGGTGGAGAAGGCCAGGGAGGTGGCGCCAAAGGTGAGGGTGGCGGCCACCCGCAAGACCCTGCCCCTCCTGACCTACTTCGACAAGAGGGCCGTGGTGGTGGGTGGGGGGGATCCCCACCGGTGGAGGCTTGACGACGGGGTGCTGGTGAAGAAGGACCACCTAGAACTGGTGGATTCGATAGAGAAGGCGGTGAAAAGGGTCAGGGAGGCTGTGAGCTTCACCAAGAAGGTGGAGGTGGAGGTGACCACGGCGGAGCAGGCGCTGGAGGCAGCAAGGGCGGGTGCGGATATCGTGATGCTGGACAACGTTTTACCCTCCGAAGCGAGGAGGGCGGTGGAGGAGCTGAAGAGGGCAGGGCTCAGGGAGAGGGTGATCGTGGAGGTTTCCGGGGGGATTACCCCCGATAACCTGCAGGAGTACGCCAGGACGGGGGTGGATGTGGTCTCCTCCAGCTACATGACCTTCAGGGCCCTGGCCGTGGACATGAGCCTGGAGGTGGAGAAGGTAGGCACCCGCCGCCATCGATAAGTTAAAAAGGCGGGGAAGACCATCCTCGGAGGGTGAAAGCTTGGAGGGACTGTCAGGAAACGCCCAGAAGGTATACGAGGCGCTCAAGAAGCTCGGCGCCACCTCCCAGAACACCCTGAAGACGGCGGACGACGTGATGAGGGCGGCGAAGCTCCCCAAGGGAATGGTGAACAATTCCCTGATAGAGCTCGTCAACAAGGGTTACGCCAAGAGGGTGGCCAGGGAGAAGGCGGCCGGCTACTACCTGGTGAAGTAAGGGTTAAGCTTCTCGGGCCCCTTTTCTTTTCGGGATGAGGACCGGGACAGCGGAGCTTCCCCTCCATGGGGGGCGTTGTCCCCCCTGGCTCTTCGGAAGGATGAGAAGGCTGGGAGGGGCGGTCGTCAGGGTCATCGTGGAGGAGTTCGGGAAGAAGGAGCTGCTGAGGAGGATGGGGGATCCCTTCTTCTTCCAGTCCCTGGGCTGCGCCCTGGGTTACGACTGGCACTCGAGCGGTCTCAGCACCGTCACGCTGGGGGCCCTGAAGGAGGGTGTGGATCCCAGGGAGGTCGGCCTGGCCTTTTGCGGGGGGAAGGGGAGGGCCTCCAGGAAGACGCCCGAGGAGATCCTGAGGTGGGGGGAGCTCTTCTCCCTCTCCTCCTCCAGAGTAGGTGAGCTCCAGCACGCCAGCAGGATGGCGGCCAAGGTGGACAACGCCTGCGTGCAGGACGGCTACCAGCTCTACCACCACAGCTTCATCCTCACGGAGGACGGGGACTGGGCGGTGGTCCAGCAGGGGATGAGGGAGAGGTGGGCCCGCAGGTACCACTGGGTGTCGGAGGGGGTGAGGAGCTTCGTGGAGGAGCCCCACTCTGGAATAGCGGGGGAAAGGAAGGAGGAGATGGTCCTGGACATGACGGCGAGGGAGAGCGAGGGGGCGAGGAGGGAGAGCGTGGAGCTGGCGAAGCGGGACCCTCAGGACCTCCTCGCCCTGAGCAGGGAGGCGGAACAGACCTCCCTCGACGAGTACCTGGGTCTTCCACCCAAGGCCAGGCTCCTCATGCCGGGGGAGCACGGGATTTCGAGGCTGACCAAGGAGACCCTTTCAGTGCTGAGGAGGGTCAGGGAGGTGGACCCCAAGGACTACGAGGAGCTGGTGGCCATCAGGGGGGTGGGGCCGAAGACCGTCAGGGCCCTGGCCCTCCTCTCCGCCCTGATCTATGGCAGGCCCCCTTCCTGGAGGGACCCCGTGAGGTACTCCTTCACGGTGGGTGGAAAGGATGGGGTGCCCTATCCCGTGGACAGGAAGCACTACGATGAGGTGGTGGAGTTCCTCCAGCTAACCCTGGAAGAGGCGAAGGTGGAGAGGGAGGAAAGATTGAAGGCCCTCCGGAGGCTGGCCAGGCTTGCGGGGGGTTAACGGATTTATCCCAAGAGGTCCAAGAGAAAACGGTCCCGCGGTAGCTCAGCCTGGTTAGAGCGGCCGGCTGTAGACCCAGGGCCGTTACCGGCATGTCGGGAGTTCAAATCTCCCCCGCGGGACCACCCCGTCTCGGCCTACTCAGCGGTCCTTTCCAGGAGGGCCACACATTCCACGTGCTTGGTCTGGGCGAAGAGGTCTAGGGGCCGCGCCCTTTCGAGGTTGAAACCCCTCAGCCTGGCCAGGTCCCTCCCGAGGGTCGTGGGATTGCAGGAGACGTACACGATTCTCCTCGGAGGTGAGCGGTTGATGGCTTCTATGACCCTTTCCGAGCATCCCTGCCTGGGAGGGTCGAGGAGGAGGACGTCCAGGCCCTCCATCGGGAGGACCTCCTCCACCCTCCTCCTCACGAACCTCACGTTGGGGAGCCCCCGGAGGTTGTGGAGGGCGTCCTTTTCGGCGGAGGGTGAGGCCTCCACCGCCAAGACCTCCGAGGCCAGGTCGGAGAGGAGGGAGGCGAAGGTCCCCACCCCGGCGTAGGCATCCAGGATCCTGTCCGCGCTCCCTATCCACTCCCTCACCGTCCTCACCATCTCCTCCGCGCCCTCCGTGTTGGTCTGGAAGAAGGAAGAGGCGGAGATCCTGAACCTCCTGTCCAGCAGGACCTCGTGGTAGAAGGGCTGTCCCGTGGGCAGGTCCTGCAGGAAAAGGTTGGGCTGGATGAGGTACTCCCCCGTCCTTACCCCCACCCTGAGGGAGACCATGGTGCTGAAGCACCTCCCCTGCACCCGGGGGAGCAGCTCGTTTACCTGGGAGGTCATGAGGAGGCAGCGGTCCACCCTCACGAATTCCCCGGTGAGCTTGTTCAGGAAGCCCACCTCCCCCCTCCTCGCGGTCAGCCTGGCATGGTTCCGGTAGCCCAGCTCACCTCCGCTGAGGGGGGGCTCCACCCTCCTCCCCAGCGCCCTCTCCACCTTCTCCCTTTTGAACTCCAGCTGCTTGTCGTACCTGAGGTGCTGGAGCTGGCACCCCGCGCAGCGGGGAAAGAGGGGGCAGGGGGGCTCCCTTCTGTCGGGGGAGGGAGAGAGGACTTCCCTGACCACCGCCACGCCTTCCCCCAGGAGCTCGGCCTCCACCTCCTCTCCCGGGAGGGCGTGAAGCACCCTCACCGTTCTTCCCCCCCACTCGGCCAGCCCCTCTCCCCCCTCCCCCATCCCCTTGATCAGGAGTCTCATCAACACCGGTGTTTTCCCTGGTTTTTGAGGCTAGGGGAGCGTAATAAGGTGGGCGGTCCAAGATAGGGGAATGGAAGTGGTGGTGAGGTGCGGGATCTGTGGCGAGGTGCTGTTCAGGGGTTCCCAGCTCTCCTGGCTTCAGGAGCTGCCCGAGGAGGTAAGGAAGCAGCTCTCGGAGGCGCTGGGGCTCCTCAGGGAGGTCAGCTGGCAGGACCCCTCCTTCGCCAGGGAGGTGGTCCTCTTCTCCATCGCCCTCCACCACCTCAGCTCCGCCCACCCCGACAAGCTGAGGGAGCTGGTGAGGGTGGAGATGGAGCCGTAGCCCCTCGTAAGGTTAAATAACTCTTTCTCCCCCTGTTTGCTTGGTTGGCGGCCATAGCGGCGGGGAAACACCCGGTCTCGTTCGATCCCGGAAGTTAAGCCCGCCAGCGATCTGGACTGTACTGTCCTGCGGAAGCGGACGGGAACTCCAGGACGCCGCCAACCACTTCTGCTTTTTAAAGTCTCGGGGGGGAGGGGATGGTGTGAGGGAACCCATCGTGATGGAGGGGCTGACGAAGCGCTACGGTGGCTTCCTCGCCCTGGACGGTCTTTCCCTCAGGGTGGGAAGGAACGAGAAGGTGGCCCTGCTGGGACCCAACGGTGCCGGAAAGACCACCGCCCTGAAGCTCCTCTGCGGGCTCCTGCGGCCCTCGGGTGGGAGGGCCTGGCTGGCGGGCTTCGACGTGGTGGGGGAGAGGGAGGAGGCGGTTGCCAGGGCAGGGATCATGGTGGAGACCCCCGAGTTCTATCCTTTCCTCACCCCCGAGGAGACCCTCCGGTACCTGGGCCTCCTTCGAGGCATGGGGGGCAGCAGGCTGGAGGAGAGGATGGGGGAGGTGCTGGAGCTCGTGGGCCTGGGGGAGTGGAGGAGGACCAGGATAGGGAGCTTCTCCAGGGGGATGAAGCAGCGTCTGGCCCTGGCCCAGGCCCTCCTGCACGATCCTCCCATCCTCCTCCTGGACGAGCCCTCCTCCGGGCTTGACCCCAGGGGCATGCTGGAGTTCAGGCGGATTCTGGAGAGGGTGGGAAGGAGGAAGACCGTGCTCCTGGCCTCTCACCTCCTCACCGAGGTCTCCCACCTCTGCCGCAGGGTAGCGGTCCTCAACCAGGGGAGGCTGGTGACCTACCAGCCCCTCTCTTCCCTGAAGAGGAAGTACGGGTCCCTGGAAAGGGCGTACCTCAGGCTCACGGGGGGAGCGGTGTGAGGGAGCTGGACAGGCTGTGGGTGGTGGTGAAGTACGAGTTCCTGAAGCAGTACCGCAGGAGGAGGTTCTACGGGGCGATGATCGTGGTGGTGCTGGCGGTGGTCCTCTCGGCCGCCATGTGCGAGGGCTGGAACCTCCTGGGAAGGATGGGGATTCCCTCCTGGTTGCTGGAGGAGAAGGGTGCCGAGCTCTTCGCGATATGGGTTTCCTCCATGAGCGCCTTCGCCCTCCTCGCCGCCGTCTTCTTCTCCGGCGATGCCCTGGCCTCCGAGTTCGAGCGCGGGACGGGTTACCTCCTCTTCCCCAATCCCGTGGGGAGGGGCACGCTGGTGCTGGGGAAGTACCTTGCCTGCCTCCTCGCCACCGTCCTGGTCCTGGGGACGGGCTTTTTCCTCTCCGCTCTCCTCACGCTGGCGTTCTACGGGAGGGTGCCGCTGGGAATGGCGGGCTCCTTCGGCGTGACCCTGGCCATAGCGGTCTTCGTGAACGGCATGGCCTTCGCCTTCAGCTCTTCCCTGAAAGGGGGAACGGGCGCGACGGTGGCCACCCTCCTCACCTACATGGTGCTCTTCTCCACCGTTTCGACCGGTCTGAGCTACGCGGGGCACGAGCCCTGGTTCATGCCGGACCGGGCGAGCGATGCCATGGCCTCCACCTACGGCGTCTCCTTCGAGGAGGCCTTCGGGGGGATGATGGGCGGGGGCCAGGCGATGGGCAGGATGGTGAGGGCGAGCGAGGATCCCGTGGTGGCCTCCCTCCTCCTCACGGGATACGGGCTGGGCCTCCTGGGCTTCAGCGTCTGGAGGTTCAGGAGGAGGGAGATGGCCTGACCCGGGCGGGAAAATTCCTTTAACTGCGTGGGGGGAAGGAAGTTTGGCGCCCTGGTGGTGTAGCCCGGTCTAATCGGGGGCGAGGAGTTCCCGAGACCAAACATACAGGCCTGTCGAGCCTGTGCCCCGGGTTCAAATCCCGGCCAGGGCGCCACCGCTTATACCCCTCCTTCCGAGTAGGGTGGATGGAGCCCCTCCCCACCGTGAGAAGGGCCCTCCTCTGGGAAAAACTGGAAGGGGGCAGGGTGAGGTGCGGTCTGTGTGAGAGGAGGTGCGAGGTGGAGGAGGGGAAGGAGGGCTTCTGCGGGACCAGGAGGAATGTGGGGGGAGAGCTCAGGACCCTGGTGTACGGCGATGTTTCCTCCCTCTCCGCCAACCCCATAGAGAAGAAACCCTTCTACCACTTCTGGCCGGGATCCCTGGCCCTGACGGTGGGGACCTGGGGTTGCAACTTCACCTGCGGGTGGTGCCAGAACTGGACCCTCTCCAAGACCAGGCCCAGGCCGGAGAGGGCGAACTACCTGAGCCCCACCGAGTTCGTGAGGCTCACCCTCAGGGAGGGTTGCCATGGAACCTCCCTCTCCTTCAACGAGCCCACCCTCCTCTTCGAGTGGGCTCTCGAGGTCTTTCCCCTCGCCCGGAGGGAAAAGCTGTACAACACCTTCGTGAGCAACGGGTACATGACGGAGGAGGCCCTGAGGGCCCTCGCGGAGGCCGGTCTGGACGCCATCAACATAGACGTGAAGGGGGACGGGGAGGTCGTGAGGAGGTGCTGCGGGGCCGATGTGGAGAAGGTCTGGAGGAACGTGGCCCTGGCCAAGCGGCTGGGGCTGCATGTGGAGGTGGTGAATCTGGTCATCCCCGGGGTGAACGACCGGGAGGATCAGCTGCTCTCCCTGGTCCGCCGCCACCTCAGGGAGGCAGGACCGGAGACCCCCTTGCACTTCACCGCCTACTATCCCTCCTTCAGGTTCACCGCCCCGCCCACTCCCCTCTCCACGTTGGAGAGGGCGCACGACCTGGCCGTGGGGGAGGGCGTGGAGTTCGTCTACCTGGGCAACGTTCCGGGGCACCGGTACGAGAACACCTACTGCCCCTCCTGCGGGGAGCTCCTGCTCAGGCGCTTCGGTCTTTCCCTGGAGGAGTGCAGGCTGGAGGGGAGAAGGTGTCCGAGGTGCGGGAGGGAGATACCACTGATCGGGGAGCTGCCCTGACCCCAACTTTTTTGGAGGAAGAGAGGGATAAAGAAGAAAGGGGAAGGGCTTGGCTAAGAGGATGGAGGTCCTGGTGACGGCCGAAACCCTCTCCTCGAAGGAGAGAGCGGGAGCCCTCCTCCGTCCTTCCTGCGAGTGTCTCTTCCTCGACCTCCCGATGGATCACACCGAGTACCTGGGGAGGATGGCGAGGGGGGAGAAGCCGGAGAGGGTGGTGGAGGAGATGGAGAGGAGGGGGAAGGTTTGGGTACCGGAGGACTTGCAGGAGTTCAGGGCGCTGGGCCCCCTTCTGACCACCGTCCGTGGGAGGGGGATCAGGCTCTTCGGGTACAGGGACCTCTCCTCCTACAGAATCTCCAGGGAAACGGCCGTGGCCCTGCTGCGTCTGACCATGAGGGCAAAGCTCGGGAGGGTGAAGGCGGAGGAGTGGAAGGGAGTGCTCAGGAGGGAAGTGCTCAACAGGTTCGAGGCCGCCGAGCTGGAGGCCGACTTCATAGCCTCCAGGGCCGGGGGGGAGAACGTTTGCCTGGATGCTCCCCCCGAGCTGGTCCGCCTCCTCTCCGAGCTGGGGTTCGAGACGGAGGTGAGAACGGTGGACCCGCCCTGCAGGCCGCTCGATCTCCTGCTGGGAAGGGTGAGGGAGGAGATGCTGGGAGGGAGGAAGCTGGGTGAGGAAGAGGTGAGGGAGCTGGTGAGCGAGCACCTCAGGTTCGTGGACCTGGTGGTGGAGAAGGGATACGAGAGGGCCTACGAGGCATGGAAGCGGGAGAGAGGGGGATAAAGGCCATCACCTTCGACGTGGGAGGGGTGCTGGCGGAGGGAAAGCCGGACCACAGGCTTTATGCGGAGAGGGTCCTCTCGCACCTCGCCTCCCTCGGTTTCGGGGTGAGGGAGGAGGAATGGCTGGAGGCCACCTCCGGCGCCCTTTCCGAGCTGGGACGGAAAAGAAGGGAGGGGAGGGAGATGTCCTTCGAAGAGTTCTCCTCCCTTCAGCTCTCAAGCGTGGGGGTGGAGCCGAACCAGGAGCTGCTGGAGAAGATGCTCTCCCTCTACCTCTCCTCCTTTCCCCGGAAACTGAAGAGGGGGGCGGGGAGGGTGGTGGAGGAGCTGGCGAGTTCTTACAAACTGGGGGCCGTTTCCAACTCCATGAGCCCCGCACCCAGGAGGTTCCTGGAGGAGAGGGGGCTGGACAGGTACTTCGGGGTCATCCTGGTGTCGGGCGAAGTGGGGTACCGCAAGCCCCATCCGGAGATCTTCTTGAGGGCCCTCAGGGAGCTGAGGGTCTCACCGGAGGAGGCCGTGCACGTGGGTGACCGTGCCGATACGGATGGGGGAGCAAAGGGGGTGGGGATGCGCTTCGTTCTCCTGAGCCCGAGCACTCCGGAGGGGGTGGAAGCGGATGCCGTGGTTCCCTCCGTGCGGGAGGTGCCTGGAGCGGTGGAGATGCTTTCACGCGGGGAGGAGTTCGTCGAGTCCCTGGGGAAGGGATGCTTCGTTTGTTCCTCTCCTCACTTCTCCCTCTACGAGCTGGAGGGGGAACCGCTCCTCCTCTGCCCGCGCTGCCGGAGGAGCTTCAGGCAGCGCGTTCCCAGGCCCAGGAAGCACGGGAAGTACAGGGCGGTGTACCGGAGGGCCTGGAGGGATCAGGGGCCGTTGCGGTAGTGCTCGTACCCCCTGTCTGGAAGTTTTTTCTCCCCCAGAAGAACCCCCCTCCCCCTTTCCACCCTCCCTATGAGGTGGGCCCTGCACCCCACCCCCTCCAGGGCCTTCCTCACCCCCTGCCACCTTCTTGGGGGGAGGGTGAAGAGGAGTTCGAAGTCTTCTCCGCCGTAGAGGGCGAAGTCCAGAGGGGAGAGACCCTCCCGTTCGCAGAAGGAGGTGAGCTGGGGGGAGAGGGGAAGGGAGGAGGGGTTCACCCGGAGCTTCACCCCGCTCTCCTCCGCCAGCCTCCACAGCCCCTGGGCCAGCCCATCCGAGAGGTCGATGGCCGAGGTTACCCCCCTCTCCGCCAGCACCTCCCCTTCCCTCACCCTGGCTTTCGGCTGGAGGAAGCTCCTGACCAGCCTTTCGTACCCCTTCCTCTTTCTCTTGAGGACCTCCAGCCCGGCCCCCGCGGCCCCCACCTCCCCCGTGAGGGCCAGAAGCTCGCCTGGGGAGGCACCCTCCCTCAGCAGAACCCTCTTGGCCTTCCCTAGCCCGGTCCCGCTCACCACCACTTCCTCGCAGCCACTGAAGTCCCCGCCCACCACCGGGACCTCGTGGAGGGAGGAGGCCTTCCTTATCCCGAGGAGAATCCTGTTCGCCTCCCTCTCTTCCAGGTCAGGAGGGAGACCGAGGGAGAAGAGGAGGGCGAGGGGTCTGGCCCCCATGGCGGCGAGGTCGCTGAGGTTGGAGACCACGGCTTTCCACCCCAGGTAGAAGAGGTCGCTACCCGGGGGAAGGTCCCTGCTGTAGGTGAGCATGTCGGAGCACACCACCAGTTTGTCTCCCCCTGACCTCAGGACCGCTCCGTCGTCTCCTATTCCCACCTCCACCCAAGGGGCGGAGGGAAAGAGCCTTCTCACCCTCTCCAGCAGTTTTCTCTCTCCCACCTCTCTGAGCCTCATCCTTCACCTCAGCAGGGGAAGCTTTCCCGTCACCCTGTCCACCAGCTCTGAGGGTGCTGGTCCCACGGCCAGCACCGTGACCGTCCCAGGAGGAAGCTCCGTGAGCCCCGCGTCCTCCACCAGCCCGGCAGGTAGCCCGAGCTCCCGGGCTTCCCTCAGGAGTTCCCTTAGTTCACCCTCTCCAGGGGCCGAAACCACCACCTTCTTCTGCCCTTCCCCCATCCACTCCCTGAACCACTCCTCCCTCTTCCTCCTGCACTCCTCCACACCCAGCACTGCACCGTGGGCCACCTGGGCTGCCAGCTTTCCTCGGCTCATGGGCAGGTCCTCCCTCACCACCATCACCTGCTTGTACCTGAAGGACCTCATCTCCTTCCTTCCTTCTCCCTAGGTTAAAGCTCGGGGGCATCGGATAAAAGGGAACAGACCCAAGGGTAATGTTGAAAGCTTCACCTTACCGGTGGGTCATCCTGGCGCTGGCCTGGCTGTTGATTTTCTTCGTGAACTACAGCTGGTACATTCTCCCTCCTCTGGAGGAGGAGCTTTCCTCCTCCCTGGGTCTCTCCACGGATCAGCTCTACCTCCTCCTCACCGCACCCACGCTGGCAGCCGCCCTGAGCAGCATACCCGGAGGGGCGGTGGGAGACAGGCTGGGGGTGAGGAGGACGGTCCTGGCGGGAATCCTGCTGGGCTCCACAGTGGGAACGGCGAGGGCCCTTTCCACGGGCTTCCCCTTCCTCTGGTTCCTGACCTTCCTGGTGGGGGCTTCCATGGGTCTGGTGGTGCCCAACCTCCCCAAGATGGTGGGGGAGTGGTTCCCGGAGGGGGAGACGGGCGCGGCCTCCGGGATCTACGTCAGTTCGATGGGGCTGGGGATCTCGGCAGGCCTCTTCACGGGGGCCCTCTTTCCCTCCTGGAGGTGGGCCTTTCTCTGCACGGGGGCGGGCATGCTCCTCTCCTCCTTCTTCTGGCTCCTCTTCGCCAGGGAGCCTCCGGAGGGAAGACACGAGGGAGTGCCTTTGAGGGAGAGCCTCTCCCACGCCATCAGGAGCCGCAACGTGTGGTCTCTGGCGGCCTCTCAGTTCCTCTTCATGGGGGCCTTCGTTTCCTACACGGGTGGTCTCACCCATGCCGTCCAGGATTTCTTCGGGGTGGGAGCGGGTGAGGCGGGAGCCCTTTCAGCCCTCGCCGTGGTGGGGATGGTGGTGGGGAACCTGGTTTGGCCTCCCCTCGCTGACCGGACGGGCAGGTTCAGGACCCTTCTCATCCTCTGCTCCCTCACCTCCGGTCCCCTCCTCTTCCTGGCCTGGTTCTTAGCCTACGGTCTCCCCACCTGGTTGCTGGTCTTCGCGGGAGGGGTGATGGCCGGGGGTATCCCTCCCCTCCTGCTGGCCTATCCCCCCCTCTTACCCGAGGTGGGACCCAGGTACAGCGGAGGGGCTTCCGGTGTGGTCCTCACCTCCGGCAACCTGGGAGGCCTCATAGTGACCGTGGCCCTCTTCAGCCCTCTCTCCAAGAGGGGATACGACCCGGCCTTCCTCTTCCTGGGAATCGTCTTCTGCCTGATCTCCCTCTTCACCGCCGTTCTTTCCAGGGTGGGGAAGGCTAGAGCCTGAGGCCCACCTCCCAGCCTTCCTGGATGGCCTCCAGGGCCTTCCTCGGCTGGGAGCAGTCACCCACCAGGTAAAGCTCCTCCACCTTGCCCTTCAGCTCCTCCGCCAGGCTGGAGTTGGGCCTGGAGCCCACGGCCAGCACCACGGAGTCGGCGGGAAAGACCTCCTCTCCCCCGCCCCTCACGGCCACCACCCCCTCAGGGCGAATCTCTTTCACCTTCGTGGAGGTGAAGATCCTCACCCCTCCTTTCTTCAGGTTCTCCCTCAGGATCCAGCGGGTGGTGATCCCCACGTCTCCCGCCACCTTCTCCAGCATCTCCAGCAGGGTCACCTCCTTCCCCCTCGAGGTGAGGTAGTGTGCGGTGTAGCACCCCACCCCGCCTCCCCCCACGATTACCACCTTCTTCCCCACCTCCTTCCCCGCCAGGACCTCCCAGGCCTGCGAGACGTGGGGGAGGTTCACGCCGGGGAAGGGAGGCACGAGGGGCAGGGCACCGGTGGCCACCACCACGGCGTCGGGACTCACTTCCTCCACCAGCTTCGCATCCACCCGGGTTCTCAGCCTCACCTCCACCCCAGCCTTCCTGGCATGTACGGCCAGCTCCCTCACCACCGTTCCGAGTTCCTCCCTGCCGGGGGTGACGGAGGCCAGCCTGAGCTGCCCTCCCAGCTCCCCGTCCTCCTCGCAGAGGATCACCTCGTGTCCCCTGAGGGCTGCCGTCTCCGCGGCCTTCAGCCCCCCAGGCCCTCCCCCTGCCACCAGCACCCTCTTCCTCTTTTCCGCGGGCTCCATCCTCACCTCCCCCTCCCTCCCCACGCCGGGGTTGACCATGCACGTCAGGGGCCTGCCCTCGAAGAGCCTGTCGAAGCATCCCTGGCAGCAGCCCACGCATGTGACGATGTCCTCCACCCTCCCCTCCTGTGCCTTCCTGGGGAAGTCGGGGTCCGCCACCAGCGCCCTCCCCATGGAGATCAGGTCCGCCTTTCCCTCTCTCAGTATCCTCTCGGCGAGGGCGGGTTCGTTGATCCGGTTGCTGGCGGCCACCTTCACCTCCGTTCCCCTCAGGGCCTCCTTGATGCCCTCCGCGAGGTGCACGTACCCTCCCCTGGGGACCTCCATGGTGATCATGGGGACCCTGGACTCGTGCCAGCCGGCGGTCACGTTGATGGCCGAGATGCCGGCCTCCGCCAGCGTCCTGGCCACCACCTTCATCTCCCTCAGCGTGTTGCCCCCAGGGATGAGCTCGTCTCCCGAGAGGCGGCACATCAGCGGGAAGTCCCTTCCCACGGTTTCCCTGGTGAGTTCCACGATTTCCAGCAGGAACCTCATCCTGTTCTCCAGAGACCCTCCGTACTCATCGGTCCGCCGGTTGGTGACGGGAGAGAGGAACTGGCTTATCAGGTAGCCCGCGGAGCCTATGAACTCCACCGCGTCGAAGCCGGCCTCCTTCGCCCTCCCCGCCGCCTGCGCGAACTCCTCCTCTATCCTCTTGATTTCCGGGACGGTGAGGGCCCTGGGCTTCACCCGGCTGAAGATGGGAGGGGGCACGTCCGAGGCGGAGACGGGCTCCCTTCCCGTGATCTCCACGAACTCGTACCTCCCGGGGTGCCAGAGCTGAAGGGCGGTTTTGGCCCCGTGGGCGTGGATGGCTTCCGCCAGCCCCCTCAGGCCGGGGATGTAGGAGTCGTCGGCCGCGGAGATCACGTACTCCATTCCTTTCTCCACCGCGACTATCCCCACCACGATCAGCCCCGCCCCCCCTCTCGCCCTGGCCTCGAAGTAGTGCTTCAGCTGGTCCGTGACCTCTCCGAAGGCGTAGCCTGTGGTGAGGGCAGGCATCACGATGCGGTTCCTCACCACCATCCTGCCTATGGAGAGAGGGGAGAAGAGGGTGGGGAAGGGGGTCATCGTCCACCCCTCAGCCCGTGGGCAGGTCCAGGAGCTCCAGCTCGGCCAGCTTCTCCCTGGTGGGCACCCCGTTCTTGTCCCAGCCGCGGTACTGGTAGTAGGCGTCCAGCATGGGCTCGAGGTGCACCACCTGTCCGGCGGCGGGCCCAGAGGAGTGCGGCTCCTCCAGCAGGCGCTTCGGGAGGGAGTCATGGGAGCGGTTCAGGCCCTCCCTGACGTTGAACATCCTCTCCAGGTTGTAGATCCTCTCCCCGCACTTCCTGAACTCCCTCTCGTCGAAGTCCTTCCAGCCCGTGGCCGCGGAGACGGCCTCCGCCACCTTGTCCGCCGTGACCATCCAGGCCAGGAACTTGCACACCCCCAGACCCTCCACGGCGGCGTAGGCGTCCTCCGTCTCCTTCACCACCCTTCCCAGGATGGGATCCTCGGAGAGCGGGTCGAAGAAGGGATCCCTTATGTCCTCGGGCAGGATGGGGTGCGGGGCCCCTATGAAGGCCTGGAGCTGCACGTAAGCGTTGATGTGGCACCCTCCCCTGTTGGAGGTGGCGTAGGAGAGTCCTACGATCTTGGCCGCCCTGGGATCGTAGGCCGCGAACTCCAGCCCCTTCGAGTGCATGGCGAACCTCTCCGATCCCCTCCCCAGCTTCTCCGACATCCTCTTCGTCCCCTCCGCCAGCAGATTTCCTATTCCCTCCCTGCGGGCTATCATGTGCACGAGCCTGACCATCAGGTCCGCGTCCCCGAACCGCAGCTCCAGCCCCCCCGTGTCCTCCTTCGTCAGGATACCTTTTTCGAAGCACTCCATGGCGAAGGCTATGCTGCTTCCCGTGCTTATGGTGTCCATCCCGTAGTCGTTGCAGAGATGGTGAGCGTAGGTGACGGCCTCCATGCTGTCCACCCCGCACATGGACCCCAGGGCACCCACCGACTCGTACTCCGGTCCCTCCGTCTTGCAGGCGTAGGGGCCGCTCTTCACCTCCGAGAGCCTGGCACAGTGGATGGGGCACACGTAGCACCCCTTCGTTCCCACCAGCACCTTGTCGGCCAGGGAGGGTCCGTTGATCTTGTCACCGGCGGGGAAAACCCCTTCCTGCCAGTTCCTGGTGGGCATCCCTCCCACGGCGTTCACGAGGTCGAAGCCGGAGTTGGTCCCGAAGGTCTCCAGGCTGGTCTTCAGCATGCTCTGGTTTGCCAATTCTATGACCTCTCTGGTCAGCTCCTTCATCCTGTCCGGGTCCGCCACTTCCACCTTCTTCGTACCCCTCGCGGCCACCGCCTTCAATTTCTTCGAGCCCATCACCGTCCCCATGCCGCATCTCCCCGCCGCCCTGTTGTGGTCGTTCAGGATGGAGGCGTACCTCACCAGGTTCTCCCCGGCGGGCCCTATGCAGGAGATGTTGAACCTCTCACCTAGTTCCTCCTTCAGCATCCTGGTGGTCTCGTGCACTCCCTTGCCCCAGAGGTGCGCGGCGTCCCTCAGTTCCGCCCTTCCATCCTCCACCAGCAGATAGACGGGTTTTGGGGAAATACCCTCGAAGATGATTCCATCGAAGCCCGTGCGCTTGAAGTCCACCCCCCACATGCCTGCTGAGTTGGAGTGGCCGTAAAAGCCCGTCTGCGGAGACTTCGACACCACGTCGTACCTTCCCGCGGTGGGGAAGCCCGTCCCGGTGAGGAGTCCCGTCATGAAGATGAGCTTGTTTTCGGGCCCCAGCGGATCTATTCCCTTCCTCACTTCGAAGAGGTAGCGGGCCCCCAGTCCCCTGCAACCCAAAAACTTTCTGAATTCCGTTTCCTTGATTTCTTCCTCAGCTATCTTCCCGCGGGAGAGGTCCACCCTCAGAATTTTCCCCATGTATGCGGGCAACGGATTTTTTTAGCAGAGGAAGGTAAAAAGTTTACTCTCCTCCCCCCCTGGTGAGGAGATATCCTCCCACAGCGCTCGCTCCCCAGCTCAGGACGAAGAGGTTGAGAACCACTTTGAAGGCTGACCAGCTGTGGGAGAGGGCCCATCCCGAGACGAAGGTGGCCAGACCTCCCATCACCCCGGCGAGGAGCAGGATGCCGCCCATCGAGGGGATGAAGTTCTCCAGGCTCACCCCAGGCATCTCCTGCAGCTGGAGGACCCAGACGGGAAGGAGGACGGAGAGCTGGAGGAGGGCCAGGGCTATGGCTTCCAGGCTGAGAACCATCCAGCCGCCCGAGAAGGGGAGGTTGAAGGCCAGGAGCCCCAGGAGGGGGGAGAGCAGGCCGGAGCCCAGGCACATGAGCTTTCTCTTTTCCCTGTCCCTGGCTAGGAGAAGGAAGAAGGGAGCCGCGAGGACCACCAGCAGAGAGTTCGCTACAGAGGCCGCATAGAAGGGGAGAGAGAAGGTCATCTCCTTGCTGGTGAGGGCCAGCTCCCAGCTTCCCGGGAGCACCACGAAGATGAAGGAGAAGGCCCCCAGGTAGGCGAGGAGGGTGTAGAGCATGAGGGAGGAGTAGAGGAGGGGAGGGTTCCTGAGCACCCGAAAGACCCCCTTCTCAGGGCTCCCGCCGTCCGGAAGGGAGGGGCGGAGGAAGGGACCGAGGAGGAGCCAGAGCAGGAGGGGTCCTCCAGCCAGCAGGCCGAAGAGGAAGGGAACTTTCTCCCAACCGCCCAGTACCTGGGTGAGCAGGGAGCCGAAGAAGGAGGAGATGAGCGTGCCCAGCAGGAGGGAGACGATGCCCATGACCACCATCAGGTTCAGCTTCTCCATGAACCACTCCAGGCTGAGCACCAGCAGGAGGAGGACGAGACCCATGCTGCAGGTTCCCAGCAGGACCCTGCCCACCGCTAGGGCCCAGAAGTTCTTGGGGAGAGCAGAAAAACCAGAGAGGGCAGTGCCGGCCATCAGCAGGGCCACCATCCCTCCGAAGCCCTCCCTGGTTACTAGCCTCCTCCACCAGAGCATGAGGGAAAGGCCAAGCAGGGAGAGACCCAGCAGGGGGGCGGAGGCCAAGAGGCCCATCCAGAGGGGATCGGTCTTCAGGTCCTCCATCACCAGCAGGAAGGTGGGGGCGAGGGAGCCTATCACCCCTCCCCCCGCGAAGATGGACACGTACATCAGCAGAGCGCCCAGCTTGCCCTTCTCCACAACGGTAAAATGAGGAGGGAGCAATTAATCCTATCGGAGAGAGTGGGAGAGGACCTGAGGTCGGTGGTGGAGAGTGCTCTGAGCCTCTCGGAGGAGGAGCTGAAGTCCAGCCTCTCCTTCCTGATGGACACCATCCAGAGCGTGGGGGTCAGGGAGTTCCTGAAGGTAGTGCCTGACCTCCTCCCCAAGATGATGGAGAAGATGGAGTCGCTGGAGCTGGCCAGCTTCGTGAGGGACGTGCCGCAGGCCTCCTCCAGGTTCCTGGAGGTTCTGTGGGAGGGCGTGGGTGTCATGGCAGAGCAGGACCCAGAGATTAGGCAGAAGTTGCTGGAGATGGAGCCCCTCACCGTCAACTTCAGGGCCACGGATTCCCCCATGGCTGGACACTTTAGGGTGAGCGGGGGAAAGCTCTCGGGAGGGGGCAAGTTGGCGATGATGCCTGATCTTACCGTCCTAGCTTCAACCTCAGATCTCGTGGGGCTCCTCACGGGGAGGGTGGATCCCATTTGGAGCGCCCTGAGCGGGAGGTACAAGGTGGAGGGGAAGGTGGTGGACGCCATGAGGCTTGCTCCCCTCATGAAGCTTCTTCCCAGGCTGCTGGGCAAGGGGCCTCAGAAGGAAGGCGGGGGAAAAACCTTATAACGGATGCACTCGGAGGAGGAAGTGTAAAAAAGAGGTGAACCGATGGTACCTTTTCCGACACCGGAATGGCTTGAGGAGTACGTGAAGAAACTGAACGAGAGCAAGGAACTGCAGGAGGCTGGCAAGGGCTGGGGAGTGGGATGGAACGGAGACTTCATCTTCCAGATAGACAAACTGCCGGTGGAGAAGGTGGAGCAGCTTCCCGAGGGAGACCTGAAGAACTACATGAAGGACATGATGACGAAGTACGCCTCGGGCACGACGGTATATACCTGGATAGGTCTGAAGGACGGGAAGTGCACCGGGGCGAAGGTCGTGAAGGATCCCAACGAGGTGCAGGCAGGGTTCAAGCTGGTGGGAGACTACGACTCCTGGAAGAAGCTGGCCAAGGGCGAGGCCGACGCCACCAAGCTGGTGCTGACCGGGAAGATGAAGCTGCAGGGAGACATGAGCAAGGTGATGAGGTACATCAAGGCCACCCAGCTGATGGGCAAGATAGCCTCCCAGGTTCCCACCGAGTTCTTGGACGAGATGGTCTGAAACCCACCTTCCTTTTTTCTTTTTTTTCTCCAACGGACCCAGAGCATCGACCATCCGAAGATTATTTATCGGGAGTGGAGAATTTTCTAACAAAAGGGGGGATGAAATTTGACCAAGTTTGCCTTTGGGACCCAGGCTTGGAACGAAGAGTACGTCAAAAGGCTGAACAGTGACCCGGTGATGCTGGAGGCTGGCAAGGGCTGGGGAGTGGGATGGAACGGAGACTTCATCTTCCAGATAGATGAGGTGCCCGTGGAGAAGCTGCAGAAGGCAGAGACGATGTCGGAGGCAGAGGTCAAGCAGCTGGCGGAGAAGGCCGGGATTTCCTTGGAGGATGCGAAGAAGATTCAGGAGGAGTTCAAGAGAGTCATGAAGGAGTACCTGAAGGGGAAGACCATCTACGCGTACGTCGGACTGAAGGACGGGAAGTGTACGGGCATGCGCCTGCTGAAGGATCCCAACGAGGTGCAGGTGGGCTTCAAGCTGGCGGGGCCGTACGACTCCTGGAAGAAGCTGGCGAAGGCGGAGACCGACGCCACCAAGCTGGTGCTGACCGGGAAGATGAAGCTGCAGGGAGACATGAGCAAGGTGATGAGGTACATCAAGGCCACCCAGCAGATGGGTAAAGTATCCTCGCAGGTCCCGACGATCTTCGTGGACGAGTACGTGTAGTTCTTTTTTTCTTTTCTTTTTTTTACTTGAGGAGCCCAGCCTTCTTCATCTTCTCTATTTCCTCTTCCCTGAGTTTCCTCTTGAAGACCTTCTCGGTGACGGTGAGGGGCAGTTCCTCTCTGAACTCCACGAACTTGGGAACGGCGTAGGGCGGGAGTTTTTCCCTGCAGTGCCTGATGATGTCCTCCTTCAGTTCCTCGCTGGGTTTGTATCCCTCCTTGAGTTCGATGAAGGCTTTCACCCTCTCGCTTCCCGGGCGCTCAGGGTCGGGTATCCCCACGGCGGCCGCCTTGGCCACGGCGGGGTGTTCATACAGGATATCGTCCACCACCCTGCCGTATACCTTCAGACCGGAGACGTTGATCATGTCCTTGGTGCGGTCCACGATGTAGAAGTACCCGTCCTCGTCCATCTTGGCCACATCCCCAGTGTAGAGCCACCCGTCCCTCAGGCCGCTCCCTGGTGTGGGCCAGTACCCTTTCATTACCTGAGGTCCCTTGATGATCATCTCCCCGGGCTCCCCCACCGGCATTTCCTTGGTGCCGGTTTCTATGTCCACTATTCTCACATCCGTGTCCGGGACCGGTATGCCTATGGAGCCTATCTTCACGGGCAGCCCCAGGTCCAGCCCGGCTCCCTTTAGGATGGCCACGAAGTTGGAGTGGGTCACGGGGCTCGTTTCGGAGAGGCCATATCCTTCGCTCACCAGCACTCCAGCCTTCTCCTCGAACTTTTTGGAGATTTCTGGCGGAAGGGCAGCAGCTCCGCTGTAGGGTACGCAGCCTTTCAGCTCCGAGAGGTCCACTCCCTTCTCCTGCAGCAACCTCATGAATTGGGTGGGCACCCCAGGCATCAGGAGGGGGCGGTACTTCACCAGGAGGTCGTAAATCATCTTGGTGTCCCTGGCGTCTGGGACCAGCAGCAGGCATCCCGCCCAGTAAAGGGCGACGTTCATGGCGCAGGTGAAGCCGTAGATGTGGAAGAAGGGGAGGCACCCCATCACCGAGAAGTTCCCCTTGTTGGGCTCCAGCATCCCTGCGGCGGTGGGGCCGAAGGTCTGGAGGATGTTGGTGCTCAGGTTGTAGTGGGTCAGCATCACCCCCTTGGGGATGCCCGTGCTGCCCCCCGTGAAGAAGAGGAGCGCCACATCCTCCACGGGGTTTATGTCGACCCTGGGGGGTACGGGTTGAGCCTCTGAGAGGACCTTGCGCAGCTGGAGGGCCCCCCGCACCTCCGGTGGAGAGGACTCCTCCATGGGGGAAAAGTCCCTCACGGAAGTGACGATGACTTGTTCCAGCTTGGTCCTCCCCCTCATCTCGCTCACCTCTTCAAGCCTTGATTCGTCCGTGATGTGAACCTTGGCGCCGGAAGTGCTCAGCTCGTACTCCAGCTCTGGTTTGGGCAAGAGGGGGCTCATGAGGGCCACGATGGCTCCGGCCTTCAGAGCCCCGTAAACGCCTATAAGGAACTGGGGGGAGTTGAAGAGCTGTACCCCCACCACGTCCCCCTTCTTTATCCCCATCTTGTTCAGGGCGTTGGCCAGGCGGTCCGTGTATTCCTTGAGCTGAACGTAGGTGAACTCCCTGTCGAAGTACACCATGGACTTGCTGTTGGGGTACTCCGCGGCCGCCCGGTCTATGAGCTCGAAGAGAGGTATCTTGGGGTAGTCGAACTGGTAGGGAAGACCTATCTGTTCATAAATCTTGAGCCACGGGCGGTCGCTGTAGGTCAGCCCGCTCATCTCTCTTCTTTTGAAATTCCCCTATAAAAAACTTCTAATCGGGTAGGAACCAGTTAAAAATGTGGAAAAGGGAGTTTCACCCCTCATAGCAGAGATTATCCTCATCGCCGTAGTCTTCTCCATAGCCACCGCCGTAATCGTGGTGCTGGGAGGAGTGAGCTTCTCCGTCAGGACGCTGGACGCCAAGCTGGGAGTGGATGGGTTCGAGTGGGGGAGCCAGAAGCTGGTCATCCACCACCTGAAAGGGGACGTGATCAGGGAAGCCTTCGAGACCTGCGGGGAAAACTTCAGGTGGAAGGACTTGGTGGTGAAGAAAACGGGAAGGGAGGTAGAGCCCCTTAACCTGCGCTTCAACGGAAAGCGCCTCGGCTATCTCATCTACGAAGATATGACCTCTGCCCCTTCCGGAACGCTCAAAAACCAGGCCACCTACGATCCCGAGAACCGATGGGTGAGGCTCACCCCCGTTGGTCTGGGTCTCTACGGTGAACTCGAGTATGTCCTGAACCCTCCCCCCGCCGACTTCGTGGTGGAGTTCCAGTTCTGGGCCGGAGGGGGTACGGGGGCGGATGCGACCTGGTTCTATGCCTACTGTGAGAACACCCCCCTTCTGGAGTCAAGCACGAACACGGGTGGCTACGTCTTCGCTTACAATGAATATCAAGACAGGTTGGAGCTTTACTACAATGGAACCCTTCTCTATTTCGTGAGCAAGACGGGTATAGACGACGGTAGATGGCACGATGCCAGGATCGTCTTCGACGATAGGGCCATAGAGATGTACATAGACAACGAGTACGTGAGCAGACTCAGATACGTCGACTACCAGGCCAGCAGCAGGAAAAACAAACCTCTCTTCGGCTGGGGGGCTAGGGAGGGATTGTTCACCAACGAGCACAGGGTGAGGAACCTGAGGATGTATCACCTCAAGCCCCAGGTACACAACTTCTCCCCGGGGGACATACTGGAGTTCGAGATAGAGAGTCCGTTGGTGATAGGGGACGCCATTACCATCTCCTACCTGCCCCAGAACAAGCTCCTCTACATGAACGATATCTCCTGAGGGCCCACCATAAAGTTTAAAAGAAGGATTGGAGAAAATTTGCGTTAAAATTGGGGTGGGGTAGGAAATGGCCAAGCCGAAGCAAAAGCTGAAGTTCGCCTTTTACTGGGCGGCCAGCTGTGGTGGGTGTGAGATAGCGGTTCTGGACATCGACGAGAAGATTCTGGACGTGGTGGAGCTGGCCGACATCGTCTTCTGGCCGGTGGCCCTGGACATAAAGTACAAGGATGTGGAGGCCATGCCCGACGGGTCCATAGACGTGTGCTTCTTCAACGGGGCGATAAGGACGGAGGAGCAGGAACACCTGGCGAAGCTCCTCAGGAAGAAGTCGAAGGTGCTGGTGGCCTTCGGGGCCTGCTCCCACACCGGGGGGGTGCCTGGCCTGGCCAATCTCGCCGACAGGGAGGAGGTCTTCGCCAGGGCATACCTAGAGTCCCCCTCCACGGAGAACCCCCAGCGCGTGGTTCCCAAGACCTCCACGAAGGTGAAGGAGGGTGAGCTGAGACTTCCCGAGTTCTACGACACGGTGAAGACGCTGGACCAGACGGTGGAGGTGGACTACTACCTTCCCGGATGTCC
Organism: Hadarchaeales archaeon (SeqCode); assembly: GCA_038851755.1. GTDB lineage: Archaea > Hadarchaeota > Hadarchaeia > Hadarchaeales > WYZ-LMO6 > WYZ-LMO6. Next base: position 70,301 of record JAWCKR010000004.1, read on the forward strand.
CCCAGCCCCTGGTCTCATCCTGAAGGCGGTGGAGGCCATAGCGAAGGGTGAGCTGCCCCCTAAGGGGTCGGTGCTGGCCCCCCTGAAGTCCGTGTGCGACGAGTGCGTCAGGAACAAGACGAAGCCTGATAAGCTCTCCATCTCCCAGCTGAAGAGACCCTATGAGGCGGAGCTGGACCCAGAGAAGTGCTTCCTGGCCCAAGGGGTGATCTGCATGGGCCCCGCTACTCGCGGTGGATGCGACGCCAGGTGCGTGAACGGCAACATGCCGTGCACCGGATGTCAGGGCCCCTGCCCCAACGAAATAGACCAGGGAGCGGCCATGATCAGTGCCCTTTCCTCCATCCTGGGGGTGGAGGGGGAGAGGGACGCTGGCTATGACCCCCAGAAGCTGGTGGACCAGGTGGTTGACCCCGTGGGGACCTTTTACATGTACACTCTCCCGGCCTCGGTGCTGGGGAGGAAGGTGAAGAAGAAATGAAGGTCATCACCATAGATCCCATCACCAGGCTGGAGGGCCACGGGAAGATCTCCATCTTCCTGGACGAGAAGGGGAACGTGGCCAACGCCTACCTGCAGGTCCCCGAGCTGAGGGGCTTCGAGCGCTTCTCCGAGGGGAGGAGGGCGGAGCTGATGCCCCAGATCACCTCCAGGATCTGCGGGGTCTGCCCGGTGGCCCACCACATGGCTTCCACGAAGGCCCTGGACGCTGCCTTCCATGTGGACCCACCCTCCGCGGCCAAGAAGCTCAGGGAGCTGATTTACTCTGGCTACTACATCTACGACCACACCCTGCACTTCTTCTACCTGGGAGGGCCGGACTTCGTGGTGGGTCCGGACGCACCACCCGCCGAAAGGAACGTCCTCGGAGTTATCAAGAAGGCCGGACTGGAGGTGGGGAAGGAAGTGATCAAGCACAGGGCTTACGGTCAGAAGATTACGGCCATCCTGGGAGGAAAGGCCACCCACCCCGTCTGCGGGCTGCCTGGAGGGGTGAGCAAGTCCCTGAGTGAGGAGGAGAGAAAGGAAATAGAGAAGATGGCGAAATCCTGCGTGGAGTTCGCCCAGAAGGCCCTTCAGATCTTCGACCAGGTCGTCCTGAAGAACCAGAAGTACGTGGAGCTGATAAAGAGCGACGCCTACACCCTGAAGACCTACTACATGGGGATAGTGGATGAGAAGAACCGCGTGAACTTCTACGACGGGAAGATCAGGGTGGTGGATCCCAACGGGAAGGAATTTGTGAAGTTCTCCCCCTCCCAGTACCTGGACGTGATAGGTGAGCATGTGGAGGACTGGACCTACGTGAAGTTCACCTACCTGAAGAAGGTGGGGTGGAAGGGACTGGTGGACGGCCCCGACAGCGGGGTGTACAGGGTGGGACCGCTGGGCAGGCTGAACGCCGCCGACGGCATGGCCACTCCCCTCGCCCAGCAGGAGTACAAAAGGATGTACGAGACGCTGGGGGGGAAGCCCGTGCACTCCACCCTGGCCTTCCACTGGGCCAGGCTGATAGAACTCCTGTACGCCTGCGAGAGGACGCTGGAGCTGGCCCAGGATCCAGAGATCACCAGCAAGGAGGTGAGGAACCCGGTGGGAGCTCCCGGGGAGGGTGTGGGAGTGGTGGAGGCCGCCAGAGGAACCCTGTACCACCACTACCAGCTCACCGAGGACGGGAGGATAAAGAAGGCCAACCTCATTGTGGCCACCACCAACAACGCCGCCCCCATCTGCATGTCCATAAGGGATGCGGCCAAGGCCCTCATCTCCGGAGGCAAGGTCACGGACGGAATCCTGAACATGATCGAGATGGCCTTCCGGGCCTACGACCCCTGCTACGCCTGCGCCACCCACTTCGCGCTGGGCAAAATGCCTCTGGAGATCAGGATCTACGACAAGGATCGCAACCTCCTGCGCACCATCACCAGGTCCTGACCCAAGCCCTTTTCCCCTTCTTTCCATGCCTTTATGATGGAGAGGGAACTCAGGGAGTGGCTTTCGGGTTGCGAGAGGGTGATGGTGATGGGGATAGGCAACCCACTGCGGAGGGACGATGCGGTGGGGCTGGAGGTGGTGAAGAGGATGGAGGGGAAGGTGGGTGGTAGGGTGGAGCTGCTGGAGTGTGAGTCGGTGGCTGAGAACTTCCTGGAGGAGGTGGAGAGGTTCAAGCCCAGTCATCTTCTCCTACTCGATGCGGCTCTCCTGGGGCTGAAGCCTGGGGAGAGCAGACTCGTGACCTCGGAGGAGCTTCCGGTGGAGACGGTCTCCACCCACCTCCTTCCCCTCAGGATCTTCTGCGACTACGTGAGGGAGGTGGTGGGATCCAAGGTGGCCCTCCTCTGCATCCAGCCCAAGGACACGGACTTCGGGGAGGGAATGACGAAGGAGCTGGAGGAGGCGGCGGGGAGGCTGGCAGGTCTTCTTTCCCTGGTGCTGAGGGATTTATGCGGGAAGGGGGAGGGAGGGTAGATGTGTCTGGCCATTCCCGGGAAGGTGGTGGAGAAGAAGGGTGAGCTGGCCAGGGTGGACTTCGGGGACGGCACCCTGAGGGAGGTGGACGTCTCACTGGTGGAGGTGGAGGTGGGGCAGTACGTGATCGTTCACGCGGGTTTCGCCATCCAGGTTCTCGACGAGGAGGAGGCCAGGGAGAGCCTCAGGCTCTGGCAGGAGCTCCTCTCCCAGGGTTAGGCATGTTCAGGTTCAGGGACAGGGAGACCGCGGGCAGGATCGTGGAAGAACTCAGGAAGATGGGGCTGAACCTCTTCCTGATGCACGTGTGCGGCACCCACCAGGACACGCTGGTGAGGTACGGGCTCGACCGCCTGCTCGAGCCCTGCGGGGTGAAGATAAGGCAGGGGCCGGGCTGTCCCGTCTGCGTGACCACCCAGAGGGAAATAGAGGAGGCCCTGGTGCTGGCCAGAAGGGGTAAGCTCGTGGCCACCTTCGGGGACATGGTGGGAGTCCCCGGGGAGAGCGGCTCGCTGGCGGGGCTTAGGGGCGAGGGGGCGGACGTGAGGATAGTCTACAGCATCAGGGACGCGGTGGGGCTGGCGGAGAAGACGGGGAAGGAGGTGGTTTTCTTGGCCATAGGCTTCGAGACCACCGCCCCCTCCACGGCAGTCACCCTCCTGAGGGACCCTCCCCCCAACTTCTCCGTCCTCTGCTGCCATCGCTACATACCTCCCGCCATCAGGGCCCTCCTGGACCTGGGGGAGACCCGGGTGCAGGGGCTGATAGAGCCTGGGCACGTCTCCACCGTGATAGGCACCCGTCCCTACGAGGAGATAGCGGAGAGGTACAGGCTTCCGCAGGTGGTGGCGGGCTTCGAGCCCCTCGACCTGCTGATGGGGGTGTACCTGCTGGCCAGGATGATCCAGCGCGGAGAGGTGGGGGTGAGGAACGAGTACACCCGCTCCGTGAGGCCGGAAGGAAATGTGAAGGCGCTGAAGGTGATGGATGAGGTCTTCGAGCCCGTCGACGTGGACTGGAGGGGCTTTCCCGTGATCCCGGGGTCGGGCATGGCCCTCCGGGAGGAGTTCGAGGAGCACGACGCCAGGAAGAGATACGAGGACGAGCTGAGGGAGCTGGAGGGGAAGGAGTTCAAGCCCCATCCCTCCTGCAGGTGCGACAGGGTGCTGAGGGGCCTGCTGGATCCCCCCGACTGCCCCCTCTTCGGTAAGGTCTGCACCCCCAGGAGCCCCGTGGGTCCCTGCATGGTCTCCTCAGAGGGTTCCTGCGCCATCGAGTACAAGTACGGGAGGAGGCCGGCCGGGTAGGCGGGTCAGAGCCAGAGGGAGAGCCCGGTCGCGGCAAGGGCGGTGAGGGCGTTGGCGGTGAGCACCCCCAGCGCCACGGTGGCCATGGACCTCCACCCCTTCATCCCGAGCATGAAGGCCAGCACCGTTCCGGTGTAGGCCCCGGTCCCCGGGAGGGGGAGGGCCACGAAGGTGAAGAGGGCGGCGAAGTGCCTCTTCCTCAATTTCCTCCTGATCATGAACCTGAAGAACCCGTCCACCCATCCCCATCTCCGGCGGAGGGGCGGGACCACCTTCTCCATGAGCAGCATGACGGCGGGGATGACGGCCAGGTTGACGGAGGTGCAGAGGAGGTAGGCCGAGGGAGGGGAGAGACCCCAGAGGATGGCGACCGGGATGGCGTACCTCCCCTCGAAGAAGGGTACGGCTGAGAGGAGGAGGGACAACCATAGGGGAGGCAAGCTCACTCCTTTCCGGGCGCGAGGCGGAGGAGGAAGTGGGCCATTCCCTCCACGTCCTTCACTTCCTTCCTCAGGAGCTTCTTCAGTTTTTCCCGGGGTTCGAGGAGGGGCTCCACCCCCATCACCCTCAGGTACCTGGAGCATCTGCGGGCCAGCTCCTCTCCCGTGCGATCGAAATCCGTCAGCACCACCGCCTTCTCACAACCCTCCAGCCTCTCCAGGGAGGCCAGGAGTCCACGCTTTCCGTTCAGGTGCAGGATCTTCCCCTCCACCCCCAGGGAGAGCAGGGCTTCCCTGTCGTGTATCCCCTCCACCAGCACGGGTGTCCCTTCCCTCCCCTCCTTCCTGAGCTCCTCCAGCACCGCCTCCAGCTCTTCCAGAGCTTCACCAGCCAGCGTGGGCTCACTCCTCCTCTTCCTTCTCCACCCAGAGGCCCTTGGAAAGGCACTTCTTGCACACCCCACTTTCCTGGGAGTAGCACCTGGGGCAGACCGCCGTGCCGCAGATCTTGCACCTCCTGAGCTCGGAGGTGGCGCCTCCGCAGAGCTCACAGGTTCCCGTCAGCCTTCCCATCCGAGAGAAATGGTCTCCCCCCTGTTAAATACTCTCCACCACTTCCTCGACGCGGGAGGGTTCGAAGCCCCATCCCTTGAGGGAGGAGACCACCTCTTCCTTGGGTTTCCCCTCCCCCCTGAGCTTCAGGGCCAGCTTCAGGATGGTCTCCCTCACCTCCCAGGGATAGACCACCCACTCCTTCACCTCCTCCACGTAGAAGTCTGGTCTGAAGACGCTCCAGGGCTTGTAGTGTAGGGTGGCCACCTTGAGCCCGGCCGCTCCCTCTCTCGACAGGAGGTCACGGACCGCCGCCAGGGAGTGCCCCGTGTCGGCCACATCGTCCGCCACCAGCACCCTCCTCCCCTCCAGCCTGGCGTTGAGGGGGTGAACGACTTCTGGCTTCTGTCCGGTCTCCCCCGGCCTCACGTAGTACCTCACCTGGAGGGAGGCGAGGTCCTCCACCCCGAGGAGGTCGCACAGGATCCTCCCCACGGGGAAACCCCCCCTGCTCACGGCCACCACCAGGTCTGGACGGTACCCCGCCCCGACGATCAGCTTGGAGAGCCTCTCGCAGAGACGCTGCACTTCCTCCCAGCTCAGGTGCAGAAATCCTTCCACATCCTTCCCTCCCCCCTCCTCTAAAAAAAGGTGTCAGTAGGGCCTGCTCTTGAGGCCCATCCTGTATCCGGCGTAGTTGGTGAGGAGGTGGAGGGGGGGAGTGAGGAGGAAGAGGACCGCCAGGACTCCCCAGGTCAGGCGCGGAAGGACCAGGGGGAGAGAGAGGAGGAGGGCCCCGGCCACGAAGTCCAGCTGGTCTAGAAGGGGGAAGGGCTCACCCCGCCCCACCCCTGCCCTCCGCTTGAGGAAGCTCCCCCAAAGGTCACCCACCATGGCCCCCAGGGAGAGCAGGAAGCCCCCCAGCACCGTCTCCCAGGGATTCTCGAAGAGGAGGGAGAGGTGGGGATCCAGGAGAGGTTGGAGCAGGGCCTGCACCAGCCCCACGCAGAACCCCGCCAGCAGACCCCAGCAGAACCCCCGCACGGTCTTGCCAGGGCCCAGCAGGGGTTTCCCGTCCACGAACTTCCTCCCCCCGTCGATGGGCCTCCCTCCCCCCGCCACCACGGGTGTCATGTTGGCGGCGTAGGCTGGGAGGATGAACCAGACGGAGGAGAGGAAGGTTCCAAGGGCCGTCATCCTCTCTCCTCCTCCCACAGCCTAATTTAGGTTGCAGCTACCTGCCCTTCGCGTATTTCTCCGGATCCTTCCTGAAGGTTTCCTCGCACCGCTTGGAGCAGAAATAGAACATCCTGCCCTTGTACTCCACTTTACCGGCAGCGCTCGAGGGCTCCACCTCCATCCCGCAGACGGGGTCCACGAACGTCTCTTCCACCTCCTCCTGCTCGTATCTCCTCAGGGTCTGGGTGTTTAAGGCCACCACGATGGTGCTCAGGGACATCAGAAGCGCACCCACGGCCGGGCTGAGGGTGAGGCCCCATCCTTGGAACATACCGGAGGCGAGGGGGATGGTGAGGGTGTTGTACCCTGCCGCCCACCAGAGGTTCTGGACCATCTTGGAGTAGCTCCTTTGGGAGAACTCCATCAGGTAGGCTACGTCTCTCGGGTCGTTCCTCACCAGCACGAGGTCCGCGCTCTCCACGGCCACGTCCGTTCCCGCTCCTATGGCTATGCCCACATCCGCCGCCACCAGCGCGGGGGCGTCGTTCACCCCGTCCCCCACCATGGCGACGGCCTCCCCCCTCTTCCTCAGCTCCTCTATCCACGCGGCCTTCTCCTCTGGCGAAGCCTGGGCCCGGTACTCCTCTATCCCCAGTTCCCTGGCCACCTCCCTTGCAGCCTCCTCCCCGTCCCCCGTGATCATCATGACCTTCATTCCCCTCTCCTTCAGCCTCTCCACCGCTTCCTTCGATTCCTCCCTCACCTTGTCTGAGAGGGCGAAGGACCCCGCGGGCTTTCCCTCCACCACCACGTGGACCACGGTCTTGCCCCTCCATCCCTCTTTCTCCGCGGGCTCCACTCCCCTCTCCCTCAGGAGGGCGGCTCCCCCCACCCACACCTCCTTTCCAAGCACCCTGGCTTTCGCTCCCCTCCCGGGCAGGGCCTGGAAGTCCTCCGCCTCCGGCACCTTCACTCCCTTTCCCTCGGCGAACTCCACGAGTGCCCTCGCTATCGGGTGCTCGGAATTTTTCTCCACTCCTGCGGTTAGGGAGAGGAGTTCTTCCTCCGGGAGGAGGGAAAGGTGATCCGAGACCTCCAGGGTTCCAGAGGTGAGGGTCCCCGTTTTGTCGAAGACCACTACCCCCACCTTCCTGAGGTTCTCGAAGGCCCTCCTCTCCCTCACCAGGATTCCCCTCCTGGCGGTGAGGGAGGTGGAGAGGGAGACCACCAGGGGGATGGCCAGACCGAGCGCGTGCGGGCAGGCCACCACCATCACGGTAACCGCCCTCTCGAAAGCGAAGGAGGGTCTGCCCGAGAGGTACCAGTAGAGGGAGCTGAGCAGGGCCACTCCCAGGGCGACGTAGAAGAGAAGGGCCGCGGCCCGGTCCGCCAGCTCCTGCGTCCTGCTCCTGCTCTCCTGTGCCTTCTTCACCATCTCCATGACCCTGCCCACGTAGCTCTCCTCACCAGTTTTCTCGATCTCCACCTTCAGGGCGCCCTCCAGGTTGAGGGATCCCCCTATTACCCTGTCTCCGGGTCGCTTGGGCACGGGCCTGGACTCCCCGGTGAGGAGGGCCTCGTTCACGGAGGAAAGTCCATCCACCACCCTCCCGTCCGAAGGCACCTTTTCCCCAGGTCTGACCAGTACCAGGTCTCCCTTCTTAAGCTCTGAGACGGCTACCTCCCTGATTTCCTCCCCTACGAGGAGGTGGGCCTGGACGGGCATCAGTTTGGCGAGCTTCTCCAGGGCCCTCGAGGCCCCCAGCAGGCTCTTGGCCTCCATCCAGTGCCCCAGCAACATGAGGTCCACCAGCGTGGCGAGCTCCCAGAAAAAGTCCTCCCCTCCTCTGAGGAGGGTGAGGGAAGAATAGAAGAAGGCCACGGAGAGGGCAGTCCCCACCAGCGTCATCATCCCCGGTCTTCTCCCCCTCACCTCTTCCGTCAGTCCCTTCAGGAAGGGCCAGCCTCCGTAGAAGTAGATGACACCGGAGAGCACCAGCATGACGCCCTCGTGCAGGGGTATCCTCAGGCTGAAGCCCGCCCATTCCTGGATCATCTCCGAGAGGAGGAGGACGGGCAGGGTCAGGGCAACGGAGACCAGCAGCCTGCGCTTGAAGTCGCCGGGGTGGTGTGCATGTCCCGCGCCGTGGTGTGCGTGGCCTCCCCTCAGGGGAGTCACCCCCCGGGGGTACCGTGGAAGGGAACGTTCTTCCAGAGGAGATCCCAGACATCCTCCCCCGTCACGGTTTCCCTCCTCACGAGGAGCTCCATCACCTTCTTCAGGAGGAGATGGTGCCTCCTCTCGTCCTCGCGGATGGCCTGCAGGAGCATCCTCACCCTTTCGTCCTCCACCTGGGGCAGCACGGAATCTATCTTCTCCAACAGCTCCTCTTCCCACTTCAGGTGCTTCCTCAGGAGCTCCTCCTGCTCCCTGAGCTGTTCCTCCTTCACCTCTTCCCTCACCATCCCCTGCAGGAGCTTCAGGGCGGCCTCGTACATGCGTGCGTGCTTCACGGAGTCTAGGGAAATCCCCTCCAGCACCCCCTTCACGGCAGGGTGTGAAATCTTCCCCAGGCTCTCCCTGAGGGAGGCCACGATTTCCTCCTCCCTCCTCACCATCTCCTTCATGAATTCCTTCAGGTCCACGGCTTCACCTCCAGCCCCAACCCGCGATGCTTGGCGGCGACCAGCTCCGCCAGCTCCTCCAGGGCCTTCAGGTCCTTCTCCGAGGGATACCCCTTGATCATGACGGGTGGAAGGGCTCCCGCCCCCGTTCTGGAGAGAACCTCCGAGAGCACCTCCACTGTCCTGCCTCCCCACCCGTAGGAGCCCACCACCCCGAAGAACCTGAGCTTGGGGCGCAGGGCGGCCACCAGCTGGGCGGCGTGGAGGACCACGGGATGGGGACCACCCAGAACGGTGGGGCAACCCACGAGGAGCGTGGCCGCGTCCACCAGCGCCATGGCCAGCTCACCCACGTCCGTGACGGTGAGGTCGAAGGGTTTCACGGTAATCCCCCTCCTCACCAGAGCTTCCGTCAGGTGCTCCACCATCCTCTTCACGCTCCCGTGCATGGAGAGGTAGGGGAGGACCACCTCATTCTTCACGGCGTCGGAGCTCCAGTCCTCGTAGGCCCTGAGGATGAACTCCGGGTTGGGATGCAGGGGGCCGTGGCTGGGGGCGATGAGCCTCACCTCCAGCTCTCTGACCCTCTCCAGGTTCTTCCTCACCTGGCTCCTGAAGGGCATCATGATTTCGGCGTAGTACCTCTTGGCCGCCGGGTAAACCTCCACCTCATCGGCCCGGGGCGCGGAGGTGGCCAGGTGGGATCCCAGGAAATCGCAGGTGAAGAGGATTCTCTCCTCCTTCAGGTAGGTGAGCATGGTGTCGGGCCAGTGGACCCAGGGGGCGTGGAGGAACTGCAGGGTCTTGTCCCCCAGGGAGAGGATTTCCCCGTCCCCGACCTCCCTCACCCTCTCACCGGGGACGTGGAGGAGGAGCTGCAGGAGTTCCTTGCCCTTGGGGTGGGCCAGCACTTTGGCCTCAGGGTACTCCTCGAGCACCGCCGGTAGGGAACCCGAGTGGTCCTGCTCGGCGTGATGGACCACCACGTAGTCCAGCTCCTTCACCCCAAGCCCACGGAGGTTCTCCAGCAGCACCTCCCGCTTGGAAGGGTCCACCGTGTCCAGGAGGACTGTTCCCCCGCTTCCCCTCACCAGGTAGGAGTTATAGCTCGTGCCCTGAGGGAGGGGGATGAGGCCGTCGAACAGCCTCCTTTCCCAGTCCACCGCCCCCACGGCGTAGACGCCGGGGGCTATCTCCCTGGGAATCAACCCTCCACCTTCCGGAAGAGGGACTTGTCGGCCCCGCAGACGGGGCAGACCCACCCATCGGGGAGCATCTCGAAGGGTGTACCTGGTGGTATGCCCCCCTCCGGGTCACCCTTCTCTGGATCGTAGAGGTACCCGCAGACGGAGCACCGGTACTTGTCCATCTTCTTCACCTCGGGCGGTTTCTCCACATAGGAGGGCGCGGTCTTGGGGGTGGTCCCGCCCTTCACCTCCCGGTAATGGGCGTAGGTCATGGGTTCTCCCTCCTTCACCACCTCCGCCTCCACCACCTTCCCCACGAAGAGGGTGTGGGTGCCCGCATCCATCTCCCCCACCACCTCCGCCTCTATGTGGGCAAGGGTGTGGTCGAGCACGAGGGGTGCCCCCGTTTTCCCCACCTTGTACCTCACCTCGGCGAGCTTGTCTCCCTCCCTCCCGGACTTGAAGCCGAAGTGCCCTATGAACTTCAGAGGGGTTTCCTTGGAGAGGATGGAGACGGCGAAGATCCTGCTCTTCTGGATGAACTCGTGGGTGAGGTTCTTCTTGTTCACGGAGACCACCACCTGCGGGGGCTCGGAGGTTACCTGGAACACGGTGTTGGCGATCTGCCCGTTGAGCTTTTCCCCATCTCTGGAGGTTAATACGTACAACCCGTAGCTGAGCTTGTGAAGGGCTTTGGGGTCCACGCCTTTTTTTTCTCCCGCCTGGTTAAAAGTGCGGGGAAGAGGGTCGGGAGGAGAGAAAATCTTTTATAGGGGAAGTCTGATTAACTCATTTGATTCTAAGAGCTTGTGAGGTGGTGAGATGGCAGCGCCGGCAGCCCAACTAGGCGGTACTCCCGTGCTGGTCCTCCCCGAGAAGGCCATGAGGTATCTGGGCAGGGATGCCCAGCACATGAACATCATGGCCGCCAGGGTGATCGCGGAGGCCGTTCGCACCACCCTGGGACCCAGGGGCATGGACAAGATGCTGGTGGACAGCCTGGGTGACATCACGGTGACCAACGACGGGGTCACCATCCTGAAGGAGATGGATGTGGAGCACCCCGCCGCCAAGATGATGGTGGAGATTGCGAAGACCCAGGAGGACGAGGCGGGTGACGGGACCACCACCACCGTGGTCCTGGCCGGGGAGCTCCTGAAGAAGGCGGAGGAGCTGCTGGACCAGGACATCCACGCCACCATCATAGCGAGCGGGTACAGGAAGGCGGCGGCCAAGGCCCAGGAGATCCTGCAAAAGATCGCCCGCCCGATTTCGAAGGACGATGTGGAGATGCTGAAGAAGATCGTGGCCACCTCCATAAGCAGCAAGGGGTCCGAGATAAAGGGTGACAGGCTGGTGAGCCTCATCGTGGAGGCCGCCAGGCAGATCGTGAAAGAGGAGAACGGGAAAATCAGGGCGGACAGGGACAAGATCAAGCTGGAGAAGAAGATAGGTGGCTCCTCCTCCGACTCCCAGCTGGTGAAGGGCATCGTGCTCGACAAGGAGGTGGTCCACCCGGGCATGCCCAAGAGGGTGAAGAACGCGAAGATCGCCCTCATCAGCAGCGCGTTCGAGGTGGAGAAGACCGAGACGGACGCCAAGATCAACATCACCGATCCCGAGCAGCTGAAGAGCTTCCTGGACGAGGAGAGGAAGATGCTGGCTGACATGGTGGAGCAGGTGAAGAGGGTGGGGGCCAACGTGGTCCTGTGCCAGAAGGGCATAGACGACGTGGCCCAGCACTACCTGGCGAAGGCGGGCATCCTGGCCGTGAGGAGGGTGAAGGAGTCCGACATGCAGAAGCTGGCCGAGGCCACGGGGGGGAGGGTGGTGATGAGCCTGAAGGACCTGAGCCCCTCGGACCTGGGCTCGGCGGAGCTCGTGGAGGAGAGGAAGGTGGCGGGGGAGGAAATGGTGTTCGTGGAGGGTTGCAAGGATCCCAAGGCCGTGACCATCCTGGTGAGGGGTGGGACGGAGCACGTGGTGGACGAGCTGGAGAGGGCGGTCCACGATGGGGTCTCCGTGGCCTGCGTCGCCCTGGAGGATGGAAGGGTCCTGCCGGGAGGAGGGGCATGCGAGATGGAGGTGGCCAAGGGGCTCCGCGACTACTCCAAGGAGCTGGGGGGGAGGGAGGCCCTGGCCGTCAACGCTTTCGCCGACGCCATGGAGGTCATCCCGAGGACGCTGGCGGAGAACGCCGGTCTGGACTCCATCGACATCCTGGTGAAGCTGCGCGCGGAGCACGAAAAGGCCGACGGGGTGAACAAGGGGGTGGAGGTGGTGAGCGGGCAGATCGTGGACATGATGGAGAAGGGGGTGGTGGAACCCATCAGGGTGAAGCTGCAGGCCATAAAGTCGGCCAGCGAGGCCGCCGAGATGATCCTGAGGATAGACGATGTCATCGCCGCGGTGAAGACGGAGGAGAAGGAAAAGAAGGGAGAGAAGGGAGAGACTCCCCCCTCACCAGAGTTCTGAATGCAGACCGCTGATTTTCTGGGGGGGTCCCACATCTTCTCCGTAAGAAAATACACCAAATTCGAAAAGGCCAGGATCATAGGGGCTCGCGCCCTCCAGATCTCCATGGGCGCTCCCGTCCTCGTGGAGGTTCCCCCCCACCTGAAAAGCTCGGTGGAGATAGCCCTTTACGAGTTCGAGAAGGGTGTGTGCCCCATCACCGTGCTGAGGGAGCTGCCCGGGGAGTCCTGATCACTCCTTTTTCTTCCGGTAGAGTGCGGGGAGGAAGCGCGTGAACTCCCCCATCTCCTCCAGGCAGTGACGTCGCAGCGCTCCCCCGGTCAGGGAGAGGAGGCTCCTGGGAAGCCGGAAGGTGGAGCGCATCCTGGTTCCTCCAGGCATCACGTCGTACTCGTGGAGGACCCATCCCACGGGTCGGTCCCCCTTCCCCAGGATGCTGCTGGCGACGGCGTGGCGGTAGGAGGGGGAGCGGGGGATGGGTGTTTCGTCCGGGTTCTCCACCCTCATCCTCATCTCCACGGGAGGGGTTTCCCCTATCCTCTCCACCACCCTTTGCACGGTTCCTCCCTCTTCCACCTCGAAGGACACGTGGTCCACGGGATGCCAGAGCCTGTACCTCCTGATTGCTTCATCCCTCCCCTCCATGGGCCCTTCGAACAGGTAGGTCCAGAACCAGTCGATCATTTCAGGTTCCACCTCCCTCAGTTCGTGTTCTACCACCAGATCCTCGCTTTCCTCTTCTTCCACCATCTCTTCCAGCCTTATCCTCTCCATCGATTTCCCTGTGCCGCCGGACTTTTAACCCTCCTCTCCGAGGTTTGGAGATGGGGGTTCAGCTGGGTCCCCTCCTCCCGCGGACGGAGGTGGGGTTCGAGGAGCTCAGGGGCAAAAAGGTGGCGGTGGATGCCCTGAACTTCCTCTACCAGTTCCTGGCCATCATCCGCCAGAGGGATGGAGAGCCCCTCAGGGACTCCAGGGGAAGGATCACCTCGCACCTCTCGGGGCTCTTCTACCGCACCGCCAACCTGCTGGAGGCGGAGATCTACCCCATCTACGTCTTCGACGGGAAGCCTCCGGAGCTGAAGAGGAGGACCCTGGAGGAGAGGAGGGTGGTGAGGGAGAAGGCGGCGGAGGAGTGGGAGAGGGCGCTGAGGGAAGGGAGGCTGGAGGAGGCCAGGAGATACGCGGGTCAGGCGGCCAGGGTGGAGGAGCAGGTGGTGGAGGACGCCAAGCGCCTCCTCCGCCTGATGGGTCTTCCCTTTGTCCAGGCCCCCGCGGAGGGCGAGGCCCAGGCCGCTCACCTCGTGAGGAGGGGGGACGCCTGGGCGGTGGCGAGCCAGGATTTCGACAGCCTGCTCTTCGGCTCCCCCGTCTTGGTCAGGAACCTTGCCATCACGGGGAGGAGGAAGCTCCCCGGCAAGGATGCTTACGTGGAGGTGAGGCCGGAGGTGGTGGAGCTGGGGAGGGCCCTTTCGGAGCTGGGGATCACCAGGGAGCAGCTGGTGGACGTGGGGATTCTGGTGGGGACGGACTTCAACGAGGGGGTGAAGGGGATAGGGCCCAAGAGGGCGCTGGAGCTGGTGAGGAAGCACGGATCCCTGGAGGGGATGGAGGGGGTGGAGGTGGAGGGCTTCGAGGAGATCAGGAAGATCTTCCTGGAGCCGGAGGTCTCGGACGAGTACAGGATAGAGTGGGGCCAGCCGGATGTGGAGGGGATAAAGGAGTTCCTGTGCGGGGAGCACGACTTCTCCGAAGACAGGGTTCAGTCTGGAATCCAGAAGTTGTTAAGAGGGAGGGAGGGAAGGCAGAGCTCCCTGGAGCGCTGGTTCTGAGCTATTCTTTCCACCCGTACTTCCCCACCAGGGGAACGAAGGAGCAGGGGGAGTAGTTCTCCACGCGCAGGTCCCCCCCCTCCCTCTTCTCCGCCACCTTCCAGACCTGCCCGCCGTAAAAGTGTCCCACCGGGGCCCCCATCCTCCCTCCCACCTTCAGCTGGTCCACCAGAGGGGGCGGAAAGCCCGGGGAGCAGGCCGTGATGAGGATCCTGTCCCAGGGGGCACCGGGGGGATATCCGCAGGTGCCGTCCCCCACCACCACCTCCACCCACCCGTATCCAGCCTTCCTCAGGTTCTCCCTCCCGAAGGAGGCCAGGCTGGAGAGGCGCTCGATGGATACCACCTTCCCCTCCCTACCCACCAGCTCCGCCAGGAGGGCGGCGTTGTATCCCGAGCCCGTCCCCACCTCCAGCACCCTCTGTCCTCTCTCCAGCTTCAGGGACTCCAGCATCAGGGCGATCATGCTGGGGGCGGAAATGGTCTGCCCGTGTCCTATCGAGAGGGGGTGGTCCTCGTATGCGTACTTCCTGAGGGAGGGCGGGACGAACTCCTCCCTCGGGACCTTCCTGAAGGCCTCGATGATGGAAGGGGTGCGGAGGTAACCCCACCTCACCAGCTCCTCCACCATGGCCTCCCTCTCCCTCTCGAAACCCAGAAATACCCCCCAGAAAACTGGGAGGAGGAATGAAAAAAAGGGAGAGGGTGAGGGCCAGGGGGCATCCGCTCCTCACCGCCCTCCATCCCACCACCCTGATGATCACGAGGGAGGAGGAGGCGGGGCCGAGGGGGGACTGCATCGTGGCGGTGGGTGCCGACAAGTCCGTTCGGGACCTGGGGAGGGAACTGAAGGAGGGGATAAGGGAGGGGGGGAAGGTGGTGGTGAGGATGGAGGTGGGGGGACTCGTGGAGGAAGTACGCGCCTGGGGCCATCCCTCCCTCGCCCTGGACCACCCCACGGACATGGTGGTGAGGAAGAGCTCCTTCGTGTGCGGGAGAACGCTGGCGGTGAGGGCGGACAGGGCGGCCGCGGACCTCTCCAGGGGGTTCGTGGGCCTCCTCAGGAGGGGCCTGCCGGTGGAGATCACCGTCGAGGTGGAGTTCTAGTCCTTCGGGTCTTCGGCATCAGCTCGGGTGGGAGGAGGTAGGGTATGCCGTCCACGATGGGATACCTCTGGGAGCACTTCCTGCACACCAGTTCCTTCTTCTCCAGCTTCAGCTCCCCCTTGCACACCGGGCAGGCGAGGATCCTCAGCAGCTCCCGGCTTATGGCGGGCACCTCTCACCTCACCTTCCGGCGGTATATCTCTTTCCGTACCCGTACCCGTAGATCTCCTTCCTCACCCTCCTGATCTTCAGGTAGTCCCCCACGTACCTCCTCACGCCCATCCACATCAGCCCCAGCTCCCTCCTCTGCAGGATCTTCCTGAAGGCGCTCTTCCACCCCTCCCTCTTGGAGAAGTCGGCGCACCGGTCGCAGAGCTCCTGCAGCTCCTGCTTGGAGTAGGGGGTGAGGCCCAGCTCGGGGGCGGTGGCCACGAACTGGTCCGGGCGCAGCTTCCCCTCCCTCACGGCCCAGTTCCAGATGGCCGAGCCCACCATGTAGAGGAGGATGTTCCCGTTGATGAAGTCGGCTCCCCCCTTCTCCAGGAACTCGATGGAGCGCACCATGTCCTCCTTGGTCTCCATGGGGGCCCCGAAGATCAGGCTCCCCAGAAAGATGATCCCGTACTCCCTGCAGAGGTCCATCGAGCGCTTCACGTAGCGGGGCCAGCGCTCTGGATGCGGGGTCTTCGCGTACCACCTCACCACCTTGGGGACCACGGACTCCACTCCGTAGCTCAGGGCCAGGACCCCCATCTCCCTCATGGCCCTGTAGAGGGCCCTGCTGGGCGTGTCCACCCTCGCCTGGCCGAAGAAGTGGAACTTCAGTCCCTCCCTCTTCATCAGGTCGGCCAGCTTGATCACCCTCCTGGGGTCGTTCGTGAAGTTGTCGTCGGCGATCCAGATGGAGTCAAAACCTTCCCTGTCGAGAAGCTTCAGCTCCTCCAGGATCTGGCGGGGGGAGCGGGAGCGGAAGCCCAGCTTCTTGGGGCGGTTGCAGTAGGTGCAGCCGTACCTGCACCCCCTGGAGGTCAGGATGCCCGTGATCTTCCCCGTCATCTTCATCCCGTAGAACTGCCCGTACTCCACGTGCTCCACCAGCTTCCGGGCGGGGAGGGGTAGGGAGTCCAGTTCCTGGGGCTCCCTCACCCGGATGATCCCCGAGGGCCTTTCCTCCACGATCCTGACGATCTCCTCCTCCGCCTCCCCCAACACGTAGGCGTCCGCCCCCATCTCCTGCAGGTACTCGGGGGGGGAGACGGAGACGTGGGGCCCTCCCACCACCACGTAGGCCCCCGAGTGCTTCTTGACCTCCCTCACGATCCGCTTGCAGGAGTCCAGGGTGAGGGTGAGGCAGGTCAGGCCCACCACGTCCGGCTTCTCCTCCTTGATCCTCTCGCCCAGCTCCTTAAGGGAGAGGCGCTCGGCCTCCGCGTCCACCACCCTGACCCTGTGCCCCGCCCTCTCCAGGACGGAGGCCAGATAGAGGATTCCCAGCGGAGGGGCGTAGGCGGAGAGGGCCCCCCTCTCCTCGAAGCTGATGGGTGGGTAGATGAAGAGGACGGATGCCATACTCCTTCAGTTTTTAGGGATGAGATAAATATGGAGGGGATGATGAAGAGGGGTTTCAAGAGCATCCTTATCCTTCTCCCCCTTTTGCTGGCCTTATCGGTGCTCGCGGTTTTCTGGAGGGATGACCTGTACTCCGCGGCCGGAGTCCTCCGCGGGGTGCAGCTCCGCTGGTTCGTGGCGGCAATCGCACTGTACTTCGGGAGCATCGTGATCTGGGCGCTCCGCTGGAGGGTTTCCCTTTCCTACCTGGGCTTCGGAGTGGACCTGAAGGGCCTGTACCTGATCCTCTCAGGGAGCGTCTTCATCAACAACATCACCCCCCTCTTCAGGGGGGGAGCGGATCCCCTGGGGAGGGTCTACCTGCTGGGGAAGCTCAGGGGGGTGCCCTACTCCTCCGCCCTTTCCACCACCTTCCTGGACCACCTCTTCGATTTCCCCGTCGTCATTTCCTTTCTCATGCTGGGCCTCCTCCTCGGAGTCTCCCTCCCCTTTTCCCTCCCCTGGTTCCTCTTCCTCTGGCTCTTCCTCCTCCTCTTCCCCCCTTCCCTGGTCTTTGGGGTGGTGAGGAAGGAGGTGGGGGTGAAGGTGCTGGGGAAGGTGCTGAGCCGCCTGGGCAGGCTGCTGGGAAGGAGGAGGAGCCTGCTCTCCTCCGTTAGGGAGATGTACCGCAGCTCCAGTTCCGTGCTCTCCACCTGGAGGTGCGTCCTGCCCCTCCTCCTGCTCTCCCTCCTCATCTGGTTGCTGGACCTCCTCAGGCTCTTCCTGGTCTTCCTCTCCCTGAGCTACCGTCCAGGCCTTCCCATGCTCCTCCTGGCCACGTCCCTCCCCACGCTGGCAGGCCTCGTGCCCTTCCTCCCGGGCGGGCTGGTGCTGGTGGAGGCCACCATGCTCTCCGTCTTCACCTTCTTCAGGGTACCCCTTCCCACGGCTCTGGCGGCCGTCCTGCTGGAGAGGACGATCTCCCTCATCCTGAGCACGCTGGTGGGGGCGGGAGTCCTCTCCTACCTGGGCCTGTCGGGACTTCCCCTCGCGCGCCGTCGCCCCACCAAAGGCTAAATCTTCACGTCCCCCTCTTCGGGGAGGTAGAGGATGAGGGTGGCACTGGTTGGTGACGAGTACCCTCCCGTGACGGGGGGAGCGGCCACCTACGCCGCGGAGCTGGGCTCCGCCCTCTCCAGGCTGGGAGTGGAGGTAGTGGTCTTCACCAGGGAGGGCGCAGAGGCCAGAGGAGGGGTGGAGGTGAGGGGCCTCAGGGGACTCTCCGTGAAGAACAGGTCCGTCTCCCCCTGGACCTTCTCCGGACTCCGCAGGCAGCTCCGCTCCGGGGACTTTTCGGTGGTGCACGGTACGGACATATACTCACCCCTGGCCCTGGCGGCCTCCCGCTTCGCCAGGGGGTGGGGTTTGCCCTCGGTCCTCACCTGTCATTCCTTCCTCCCTCCATCCGGGCTCTGGAGGGCGGCCCATTTCCCCCTCACCTTTTACCTGAGGGGGGCCAGCAGGGTGGTGGCGGTGAGCGGGGCCTCCAGGGACTTCTGTGTCTCCCTGGGCGTGGCCGGAGAGAGGATAGAGGTGATCCCCAACGGTGTGAACCTCTCCACCTTTCACGAGGGGCTGGACGGGGAGGAGTTCAGGAGGAAGGTGGGAGTGGGGGACGGGGAGCCCCTGGTGGCCACGGCGATAAGGCTGGTGAAGAGGAAGGGCCCTTACCTGCTCCTCAGGGCCTTCGAGGAGGTGGGAAAGGAGGTGCCCGAGGCCAAGCTCGTGATAGCGGGGGAGGGGCCGGAGGAGGAGGGAATAAGGAGGAGGGCGGAGAAGGGAGGGCTGGGGGAAAGGGTGGAGGTGCTGGGCCGCCTTCCCTATCCGCAGGTGGCCAGGCTCATGGCCGGAGCCGACGTCTTCGTCCTACCCTCCTCCGTGGAGGCCTTCGGTCTGGCGGCGGTGGAGGCCATGGCGGTGGGGACCCCCGTGATCTGCCCGAGGGCGGGGGGAATCCTGGAGTTCGCCAGGGAAGGTTACAACTGCCTCTTCTTCGAGCCGGGTGATCCCTCTTCCCTGAAGGAGGCCCTCCTCAGGCTCCTCTCCGACGGGGGTCTGGCTGAGACCCTCCGCCGTGGCGGCCTGGAAACGGCCAGGAGGTTCACCTGGGAGAACACGGCCAGGCTCACCCTCAGGCTCTACGAGGAGATCGCTTGAGGGGAAAGGTGGCCTTCACCGTGGACCTGGAGGAGGATGCGCCCCCCTTCCTGCGCACCTGGAGGGGGATGGAGAAAGGTCTTCCCGCCCTGC
>JAWCKR010000005.1:0-78408 GCA_038851755.1 Hadarchaeales archaeon (SeqCode)
GGGGCTGGGGGAGGGGGAATTCCCCTCCGCCGTGTGGAGGAAGGCCTGCGAAGCCAAGCTGGTGGGCCCCAGGATCCCGCAGGAGCAAGGGGGGGCTGGGGCGGGCATGCTGACGAGCGTCCTCATCCAGGAGGAGTTCTCCAGAATCAACCCGGGGCTGGCAGAGATCCTGGCCTCGGCCACCCTCGGGAGCGACCTGGTGGGAAGGTTCGGCACCGGGGAGCAGAGGGAGAGGTACCTGCGCCCCCTGGCGGAGGGAAGGGCGAGGATGGGGGTGGCGGGACTGGAGGGAGAAAGGACCCTCAGGGTGAGGGAGAGAAGCGGTAAAATGGAGGTGAGGGGAGAGGTGGACCTCCCGCGGGGTCCCGTCCCCGAGTACCTGGTGGTGAAGGGGTGGGTGGAGGGGCTCCCCTCCCTGCTCCTGCTGGAAACCGGGGGGAGCGAGGTGAAGGAGCTGGCGGGGGGAAACCTGCTCGTGGTGAAGGGGGAGGTGGAAGAGGAGAACGTGCTGGGTGGGAAGGGGGAGGAGCCCAGGATGACGGCGGAGTTCCTCACCCTGTGCAGGATAGAGAGGGCGGGGCAGGCCCTGGGAACGGCTGAGGGGGCCGCAGAGAGGGCCCTGCGCTACCTCAGGGAGAGGGAGGCCGCAGGGAAGCCGGCCTGGGAGTACTCCCACACCCTGCGCAAGCTGGCGGAGATAGAAACGGAGGTGGAGGCCTCCCGCTGGCTCGTGTACCGGGCGGCCTGGTCGGTGGACCGGGGGGAGGTGAACCCCGCCCTGGCGGTGATGGCCGAGTGGAAGGCAGGCAGGACGGCGGTGATGGCGGCGGAGGAGGCCTCCATGCTCCACGAGGGGACCTGGGGCCACCTGGAGGACTACAGGATCGACCGGTTCAGGTCCTTCTCCCTCCTCCACCCGCGCTTTCCCCCCTTCTCGGCCCAGAAGCTCACGCCCTCCCGCTTCCTCCCCGAGGGGCTGGAGGAGGTGGAGAAGTTCCTCAGGAGGGGCGGGACTCGAGGGGCGTCCTGAAGATCCTCTCCCCCACCCTCACCCCCAGCCAGAGGTAGAGGGGGTAAAGGGCGAACATGAAGATGCTGAGGAACATCCCCTCCGGGGAGAGGGTGTTGAAGGAGGAGCCCGGCTCCACCAGGGAAAGGATGCCACCGTTGATCATCCATTCCGTCCCGCTCCTGGCCCCGCAACCCTTCCAAGCCCACTCCAAAAAGCCCAGGTTGCAGAACATCCCCACGGAAACCACCCAGAAGAGGAGGATCACCAGGGAGGAGAGGAGGGGGACGAAGAGGCGGCTGTTGAAGAAGAGCTTCTTCCTCACCAGGGAAACCGCGAGGCCGCAGAGGAAGAGCAGGAAGGGGTCCATCCAGAAGGCCATCAAACCGCCCTCACCGGCCTCCTTATCACCACCTCATCCCCCTCCTCCTCCACCACCCCGGAGGAGAAGAGGAGTTTCACGTTCTCCCTCCCCTCCTCCTCGCTCCCCCAGCACACGAGCTGGCAGAAGGAACAGGTGGGGCCGAAGTCCTCCGGCGACATGACCTCCTTCCTCAACCCCAGCATGATGCCCTTGGCGAACCTCAGCACGTTCTCGGCCTTCCTTCCCCCGGCGAGCAGGTACTCCACCACCGTCCTGCGTATCAGGGCGTCAGCCTCCTCATCGCTCTCGGGGACCCTCAGCCTCCAGGGCGACCAGGTGGACCACCCCTCCCTGGAGCCGCTCGAGAACCCGCCGCAGCAGAGAACGCACTTCGAGAGGCTCCCGTGCCTGCATACCCTGTCCTCCACCTTCCCTACCCTTACCAGCTTGGCCTCCTTCACCGCCAGGAAACCTGAGGGGCAGACCGAGACGCACCTCCTGCATCCCGAGCAGGGGTTCTCCTCCAGCTGCGGATCAGGCTTCAGCTCTGCGTCCGTGATCACGCTCCCCAGGTAGACCATGGCCCCGTACTCCACCGTGACCAGGTTCCCGCTCCAGCCCAGCCTCCCCAGGCCAGCCGCCACCGCAGCGTACCTGTGGGAGAAGGTGGGCGTGTAGTCTGGGTTGTAGAGCTCCACCTCACCCGACCTCAGCGCCTGGATGAGGGGATGCCCGGGATCGGTCTGGGCCAGCTCGGCTATCATCCTCGCACCCTCCCACCTCTCCCTGTCCCTCACGTGGTTCCTGTAGTCCAGGTTCCTCTCGCAGTTGACCGCCCGGTAGCCTTTCCCCCTCAGCCACCCCACGACGGCCTCCCCTATTTCCTCCAGCCTGCAGTAGGTCTCGTACTCCAGAAGGGCCATCCCCCTGCGGGCCGAGGGGTCCTTTTTCCCCAGGTACGCACGCACCACCCTCCTGTCCAGCGGAACGGCGAAGCTCACCACGGACCTGGCGGAGGGGAGGTAGTAGGAAGGGTCGGCACAGGCGTGGCCCTCCAGCCTCTCCCTGGAGGTAATCCCCACCAGGACTGCCCCCGCCCCCCTCGCCCTCTCCTTGACCTCTTCCTCCAACATCTCCTTTCTTAATCCCACGCACCTTAAAGTTTTGGAGAGGGTGGAGCGA
Source organism: Hadarchaeales archaeon (SeqCode) (assembly GCA_038851755.1). Classification (GTDB taxonomy): domain Archaea; phylum Hadarchaeota; class Hadarchaeia; order Hadarchaeales; family WYZ-LMO6; genus WYZ-LMO6. Next base: position 2,556 of record JAWCKR010000005.1, read on the forward strand.
AGGGACGTGGTGGTGCTGGGGGGAGGACCGACCGGGATCTCCGCGGCCCTGGCCGCCAGGCGCCTGGGGGCAAGCGTGCTGCTGGTGGAGAGGTACGGCTTCCTGGGGGGAACCGCCACCTCCGGCCTCTACGGCTCCCTCTGCGGTTTCTACACCTCCGGACCCGAGCAGGTGCAGGTGGTGAAGGGGATAGCGTGGGAGATGGTGGAGTTCCTCTCCTCGCAGGACGCGCTGATGGGCCCCGTGAGGTCGGGGGCCATGGTGGTCCTCCTCTACGATCCCCCCACCCTCAGGCTGGTGCTGGACGAGATGGTGCTGAGGGAGAAGGTGGAGCTCCTCCTCCACTCCACGGTGGTGGGGGTGAAGAGGGAGGGGAGCAAGATTACCTCGGTGAGGATCTGCACCAAGTCGGGGCCGATGGACCTGGAGGGGAAGGTTTATGTGGACGCGACGGGGGATGCGGACGTCTGCCACCTGGCGAAGGTCCCTGTGGAGAAGGCGGAGCCCCTGCAAGCGGGATCCATGATGTTCAGGGTGTGCAACGTGCGGGCGGAGGAGGTGATCCCCCTCCTCCTCTCGGGGGAGCTCAGGGAGAGGGTGAGGGAGGCCGTGGCCTCGGGGGAGTACGACCTCCCGAGGGAGGACGGGAACCTCATACCCCTCCCCAGGGAGGGGAACTTCGTGGTGGGCTTCTCCAGGGTGGCCGTGGACGGGACGGACGTGAACTCCCTCACCAGGGCGGAACTCGAGGGAAGGAGGCAGGTGAGGGAGTGCCTCCGCTTCCTGAAGGAGAGGATCCCGGGTTTCGAGAACGCCTACCTCTCGGAAGTGGCCTTCCACGTGGGGGTGAGGGAGACCAGGAGGGTGAGGGGAAGGCACGTGCTGACGGAGGAGGAGGTGCTCTCCGGGGCCAGGTTCCCGGACGCCGTGGCGAGGTGCGCCTGGCCCATCGAGCGCCACCTTCCCCACCTCAGGACCACGGAGCTCAGGACGCTGGAGGGGGACAGCTGGTACGAGATCCCCTACCGGTGCTGCCTCCCGCAGGAGGTGGACAACCTGCTGGTGGGGGGAAGGTGCCTCTCCACCACCTCCGTGGCCCAGGCCTCCACCAGGGTCATCGCACCCTCCATGGCCACGGGACAGGCCTGCGGGACGGCGGCGGCCCTCTGCGCCCTCCAGGGGATCCCCGCTCCGCAGCTTCCGGCGGAGGAACTCAGGGAAGAACTGAGGAAAGGTGGGGCTCTCCTCTAGGTCAGGTCACCGCAGGAGCAGAAGACCTCGTGCACCAGGTCGTACAGCCTCTCCATTCCCTCTCCCCTTTTCGCGCTCACCCCCACCACCCTGCCGGGGGGAAGGAACTCGCGGAGGAGGGAGGAGAGCCTGCCCGCCAGCTCCGCCTCCACCCCCGGCATCCCCTCCAGTTTGGGCAGCTCCTCCTCCAGAACCTCCAGCCCGCCCTCCAGGAGGTCCACCTTGTTCACCACGCAGAGGGTGGGAACCCCCAGCCTGAGCTGGACGGAGAGGTTCAGGAGCCTGGCCAGGACGAGGCCCGCGGGATCCCCCAGGAGGGAGGCGTCGAAGAGGAAGAGGGAGAGGGTGGTCCCGTCGAGCAGGGAAAGGAGCCTCCTCCCGCCGTGGAAGAGGAAGATCTCCAGCTGGCCCGGGGTGTCCAGGAGCCTCACCTCCGCCCTCACCCTCCCTATCTCCCCAGCAAAGGACTCCGCTCTCCTCTCCAGCAGGGCCGAGGCCCTCACCATGGCCCCGTTGGGGCCCAGCCCGTACTTCCTCATCAGGCCGGAGAGGGTGAAGTGGCGACGCACGTCGAAGGAGGGCCTGAAGGGGAGCCTCTCGCAGCCAGGGTCCAGGTTCACGAAGGCCACCTTCATTCCCCTCCTCCCCATCCACCTCCCGAAGGCGCGGGTGAGGGTGGTCTTTCCCGACCCCGCGGTGCCCAGCACCGCCAGGTTGAGGGGATAGGGCAAGCCTAGTCCACCTTCTTCCCCATCTTCCTGTCCGCCAGCCTGCTGTAGTACTCCACGTTCTTCCCGGAGCCGTCGTACCCCTCCTCCACCATGAGCTCCAGCTTCTCCCTGGTGAGGTCGAAGGGCCAGATCTGTCCCTTGCTCCAGTCCACGGACGGGAAGTCGGAGGGACGGAGAAGTTCCACGGAGGGGTCGAGGAGGAACTGGAACCTGGAGGTCTCCTCCAGGGGGGGAAGCTCCCCGGTCTCCCTGTCCAGACCGGCCTCGCTCTCCAGCAGCTCCAGGAACTCCTTGCTGGGAGGGCTCTCCAGGTACTGCCTGAGGTTGATGGGCTCCAGGGAGGGTGGAACCACCCTGGCCATCACGAAGGGTGGGACTATACCTTTGGAGTGGGGATAGAAGGGGCCCTGCTCGAAGAAGAGCTTCCTTATCCTGAAAAGGTGGGGGATTTTCTTCCTCCCGCAGGCGTACTTGTGGAAAGCGTCGTACCCCCCCAGGAAGAGCTGGACCATGCGCTTCACGAAGGTCTCCTGCGGAAGGTTGAGGAGGGTCCTGAAGAGGGGAGGGGCCGGGACCTGGGAGAAGAGGTTGTACCCGACACCCAGGGCCCTGGTGTTGAGGCCGTAGTAAACCCAGAGGAAGAACTCCGTGCTGGTGAGGGCGTTCTGCGCGATCATGCTGATGTAGGCGGAAACGCAGGAGAGGTAGAGGGTGGAATGGGGGTACTGGGGCAGGGCCCTGGCCTTTATCCCCTCCAGCTCACCCCTGAGCACCGCGCCCCAGTCGTAGGTGTCCCAGTACCTCTTGGGGATGTCTTTCAGCCTGATGCCGAGGGCCTGATGCCTGAGGTTCAGGCTCTCCTCCAGCCCCCTCCTGTCGGTTGCCGTCGTCCTGGTGGTGGAGGAGGTGAAGAAGGCCTCCTCGTCCTCCGCGTCAAAGAGGGTGGAGAGCTCGTCGGAGACCCCCACCGTCCAGCGGTGCACCGGGATGCCGTCCTCGTTGTGGTACCCGTTGATCCAGTAGATTTCCCCGGTGAAGTCATCAACGTGAACGTACTCCACCGTGGCGTACTTCCCGTAGAGGAGCTCGCAGGTGCTCTTCCCTATGTCTGGTCTGCACAGGTAGGCAGGGGGATGGCTGAGGTAGCAGAGGTTATCCACCTGGTAGAGCTCCTCCCTATGCGGTGGGTTCTTGGCCAGGCGGGCGGAGGTCTCCACCGCCTGGTCCACCCTGTAGGACCACTCCACGAAGTTCTCGTACTTCAGCCTCCTCCACACCTCCCTGCTCATCCCCAGCCTGCGGAAGGCGTGAAGCCAGTTGGGCCTCACCAGGAAGATCTCCAGGTTCCTGGGTACCTTCCCCGGAAAGGGGCTGACCTCCTCCAGCCTCCTCCAGATGTCCGTCAGCCCGCTCTCCTCCACCCACTTCCTCCACTCCCCCTCCTGCCTCCTGCTCCTCTCCTCCATCCTCTCCATCCTTCACCTCCGCAGGCTGGAGGCCAGGAAGGGGAGAAGTCTCGCCCAGAGGGGGATGCTCCTGGAGAGGAGCCTGAACTTCCCCTTCGCCCTGATCTCCCTGTTGATCACCATCCACACCAGCTCCTCCTCCCCCCTCATCCTCCTCAGGCGAGCAAGGGGACCCGAGAGGACCATTTCCACCCCCTCCTTTGGGGGAGGGGACAGGCGGGCCATCCTCCACCCGTCCATCTCCACCAGGACCCCCTTCCCGTCCAGGACCACCAGAACTCTCCCCCTGAACCCTCCTTTCCCTCCGAACCTGTGGGAGTTCCACCTCGCCCTTACCCTCTCGTACCAGTCCTCTTTCGCTTGGGGGGGCACATACACACATAGAAAACTCCAATATTAACCGTTGGGGGGGCAGGAGGGGCGCGATAAGGTTAAATCCGTGGGGAGAAAAACGGGTTGTTTCGGATGCCCGTCCTCCGTTCCCTCATCCAGAGGCTGAAGACGTTCAAACCCCTCCTCAGGAAGTCGTACATCTCGGAGCTGATGGGGATTGTGGGAAGCCGATCCCTGGAGGACGCCGGTTTCGTGGAGGTGGGCGGTAGGACGGTGGTGGTCTCGTGCGATGGCATCCTGGAGGAGGTGGTGAGGGCCTTTCCCAGGCTGGCAGGCTACTACTCCGTGCTGGTCAACGTCCAGGACGTGGTGTGCAAGGGGGCCAGGCCTCTGGGCTTCCTCTACGTGCTCTCCTCCTCCTCGCCCAGGGTGAGGAGGGAGATGACGGAGGGAATAAGGGAGGGTCTGGGGAAGTTCGGCCTGGAGTTCCTGAAGGCCCACACCCATCCGGACACCTCCTACGACGCCGTGGACGGGATGTGCGTGGGCCTCGCCAGAAAGGTTCTGAGGAGCAACACGGCGAGGGCGGGGGAGCACCTCCTGCTCGCGGTGGACCTGAAGGGGACCTTCAGAAAAGGGGAGCTCTTCAACGCGCTGGACTCCGTGAGGGAGAGGAGCAGGAAGGAGGTGCTCAGGCAGGTGGAGGGAATGGTGAAGGTGGCGGAGGGCGGCCTGGCCTCCGCCTCGAAGGACGTGAGCGCCCCGGGCATCGTGGGGACCGCGGCCATGCTGTGCGAGTACAGCGGGGTGGGGGCGGTGCTGGAACTGGACCGAATTCCCCTTCCAGAGGGAGTGGGGATGGAGGAGTGGCTCCTCACCTACCCCAGCACCTGCTACCTCCTCACCTCCTCCCGCCCGGAGAGGTGCCTGAAAACGCTGAGGGCCCACGGGCTGGAGGCCGAGAGGGTGGGGGAGATCACTAGGGAGAGAAAAGTGGTCCTCAGGCTGGGAGGGAAGGAAGAGACCTTCCTGGACCTGAGGAAGGAATCCGTCTTCGGCTTCAAGCGAACCTGATCCCGAAGACCTTCTCCGCGTTCCCCGTGGTGAGGCTGGCCACCTCCTCCGGGTCCAGGCCCTTGAGCTCCGAGAGGGCCCTGAGGCTCCTCACCACGTCACCCGGTCTGGCTTCCTTCCCCCCGTACTTCACGGGGGAGTCCGTCTCCAGCAGGATTCGCTCCACCGGGCAAGCCCTCAGGGCGTTGCGGTGGGGGGGACTGTACTCCAGGGCGGGGGTGGCGGAGAGGTAGTGTCCCAGGTCCAGGATCTCCCCCACCAGCTCCTCCGGCCCCGAGTACCAGTGGAAGACGGAGGGGGGGAGGTCCCGCCCCCTCAGCTCCTCCAGCACCTCGCGCCAGGCCCAGCGGGTGTGGAGGAGGAGGGGCTTCCCGTACTCCTCAGCCACCTTCACCACCTCCCTCAGCACCCCGCGCTGCAGCTCGGGGGGTTTGGGGATTTTCAAATCCATCCCCACCTCCCCCAGCGCCACGACCTCCCCCGCGTGCTCCCTCAGAAACTCCAGCTCACCCCTGGGCTCAGGGGAAAGGGACCAGGGGTGCAGACCCACCGCCGGAAGGACGAACCCACCGTGTTCTCTCCCCAGCCTCAGGGTCTCCAGGTTGGAGTCCCTGTCCATGCCCACGGCGACCACGGCGACCACCCCCGACCCCCTTGCCTCCTCCAGCTCCCTCGCCAGCTCTGGAATTTCGTTCAGATGGGAGTGAGTGTCCACCAGCTTCAACGGGAAAAGAGGGGGTGACGGAAGGAAAAAGGTTGCGGGGCAAAAATCAGAAGGTCTTCGTTATGTCCCTTCCCAGCATCAGCCTGGCGATGGCGTTCTTCTGGACCTCCTTCGTCCCCTCGATGAGCTCCAAGCACTTCGCGAACCTGTACCAGCGGTCGATGTCGCTCTCCACGTACCCGTACCCCGCCATCACGTCCATGGCCAGGTCACAGGCCTGGACCGCCGTCCTGGCCCCGAACCACTTCGCCATGGAGGCCATCTTCACGGACTCCTCCCCGTACACCGCCGGGTTCTCCCTGGCCTTCTGCACCAACCAGGCGGTGCGGAAGCAGTGGGCCTTCAGCATCTCCACCTGCGTGGCCATCTCCACCAGCCTGAAGGCGAGGGCCTGGAAGCCCCCTATCTTCCTCCCGAAGGCCTCCCTCTCTCCCGCGTAGGAGATGGCCCTCTCCAGGGCTGCCTCGGCCGTGGCCAGACCCTGCCATCCCACGGCTGCCCTGGTCACGTCCAGGAACATGAGGCCCAGGTAGAAGCCCTTGTTCAGGTTGGAGGGTCCTCCCAGGATGTCGTTGTCCGTGACCCTCACGTCGTTGAACCTGACCTCGCAGGTGGGGGAGGCCAGCCAGCCCATCTTGTCCTCGTACTTCCTGGCCTCGATGGCATCGGACCTCTCTATCACGAACTCGGTCTGGCCCCTGTAGGGCCGGTCCACCTTGGTGTCCGTCTGGACGAGGGTCACGAACACGGAGGCGGTGGTCCCGTTGGTGATGAACTGCTTGGTGCCGTTGATCACCCACTCGTTACCCTTCCTCTCCGCCCTGGTGTCAAGCACGCGGGCGATGTCGCTCCCTCCCCCGGGCTCCGTGAAGCACCCTGCCGAGGTGATCTCACCCTTCGCCAGCCTGGGGAGCCACTTGGCCTTCTGCTCGTGGGTCCCAGACTCCGCGATCATGTCCGCCCCGAAGATCCCCGCCAGCACGGCCGCGCTCACGGGTGGGTCCGCCTTCACGAGCTCGTACGTCACCAGCATGGCATCCAGGAAGGAAACACCCTGCCCCCCGTACTCCTGGGGCCAGGTCATCCCCAGGAAGCCCTGCTGGCCGCACTTCCTGTAGATCTCCCAGGGGAACTCGTGCTTCTGCTCGAGCTCCTTCGCCTTGGGCTGGATCTCCTTGAGGGCGAACTCCCTCGCCGTTTGCTGGATGAGCTTCTGCTCCTCCGTCAGTTCAAAATCCAGAGGCACGTTTTTTTTCCTCTCCGCCCTTTAAAAAATTTTCTATGCTTCCGGTCCAGGTCATCACCCGCACCGTCGGGACCTGCTCCGGCGGACCCGGAGCCCCTTCCCCTCCTGGAGCGAGTGATCCAGCCTCTCCTGCGATGACGTTAAATAGAGGGGAGAGGAAGGGATTCACGTGAAGAGGAGAGTCGAGGAGATCCTGAACCAGCTCCGTCCCGAGCTCCAGGCCCACGGGGGAGACGTGGAGCTGGTGGAGGTCACTAAGGATAACCTGGTGAAGGTGAGGCTCACGGGGGCCTGCGCGGGCTGCCCCATGTCCACCCTCACGCTGGCCATGGGTGTGGAGAGAGCCCTGAAGAGAGAAATCCCTGAGGTAAAGGGAGTGGTAGCCGTTCCTTGAGGGGGAGGAGCCTGTCTGGAGAGGTGCTGGTCTGTCCGAAATGCAAGTTCAGGTTCAGCAAGTCCTACGCCAGGATAACGGCCTGCCGCGGCTGCACCCTCTCGGTCTCCTCCTGCTCCAGCATCAAGTGCCCAAGGTGCGAGCACGAGTTCCCCTTGAGGTGATGGGGGATAGGGGATGGAGAGCAGGACCGAGGACCGCCTGAAGGAGAGGATGTCCAGGATCAGGCACAAGGTGGCGGTGCTCAGCGGTAAGGGTGGGGTGGGGAAGAGCACCTTCACCGCCAACCTGGCCCTCGCCCTCTCGGTGAGGGGCCACCGGGTGGGCATCCTGGACGCCGACCTCCACGGCCCCAGCATCCCCAAGCTCCTGGGCATGAGGGGAAGGAGGATGGAGGGAGGAACCCCCGTGGAGGGTCCAGCGGGGTTGAAGGTGGTCTCCCTGGACTTCCTCCTACCGGACGACAGCACGCCCCTGATCTGGAGGGGACCGATCAAGGCGATGGCCATAAGGCAGCTGCTGGAGGAGGTCGAGTGGGGTGAGCTGGACCTCCTCCTCATCGACCTCCCCCCGGGCACCGGGGACGAGCCCCTGAGCATAATACAGGAACTCCCCGAGATGGACGGGGTCCTCATCCTCACCTCCCCCTCCGAACTCTCCGCCTTGGTGGTGGGAAGGGCCGTGGGCTTCGCCAGGAAGATGGGCGTGAGGATCCTGGGGATAGCGGAGAACCTGAGCGGGTTCACCTGCCCCAGGTGCGGGGAAACCGTGAGGATCTTCGGGGAGGGAGGGGGAAGGAAGATGGCCGGGGAGCTCGGGGTGCCCTTCCTGGGCGAGGTCCCCCTGGACCCGCACCTCTCCGAAGACTCGGACCGGGGTGAGCCCTTCGTCCTGAAGAGGCCAGAGGCCCCCGCTGCAAAAGCCTTCCTGGAGCTCGCCGGAAGGCTGGAGCAGGAGCTGGGGCTGAAAAGGCTTTAGAAGAACCTCCCCAGCCTGGTCTGCTCCCCACCCGGTGAGCGCAGGTCCTCCTCCCTGTATCCCAGCACCTCCATGATCCTCATCACGGCGGGGAGGACCTGGTGCTCCACGTAGTAGCTGGCGTCGTACTCCATCCTCTCCGGGTCGAAGTCCTCCACGGGGGTGGCCCTGTCGCTTATGCTCCCCGGCCCCTTCACCTCCACGTAGGCTATCATGGTCCCGGGCTCCACCGGATAACCTTTCTTCCTGAGCTTCTTGGCCGCCACCACGTGCGGCCCTATCGCCCTGTAGCTCTCTATGGGCATCTTGAGCTGGGTGTAGATCACCAGGTCCTCCAGCCCCACCTTCCCCCCCTGCAGCTCCCTCACCACCCTCTTGATGATCTCCGCAGCCTTCCTGGGCGATCCCTCCCTAAGGATGGCGTCCAGCACCTCCTGCTGGGTGCGCTTGGCCACGGCCGCCCAGTCCCTGCGCACGAACTCCAGACCCTTCACGATGAGCCTCCCCTCCTCGTCCACCAGGGCGTACCTCTTCTTGGTGATGAAGACCCCCCTCGGGTAGAAGCCCTCCAGCTCCAGCTCCATCACCCCGGGCAGCTCCCTGTTCACCTCCTCCAGGAACCTCAGGATCTCCTTCCTGCTCTTCCCCCCCGTCCTGCAGTAGAGGCCGTCGGTATCGGCGTACACCACCTCCATCCCCTCCCTCTCCGCCCTCGCTATCGTCTGGTGGATGTAGTGTCTGCCCAGGCTGGTGATGCTCTCCGCGCACTCCTTGGAGTACCACCTGGCCCTGGCGTACCCGAACATGCCGTAGAAGGAGTTGGAAACGATCTTCAGGGCCATCTGGCGGCTGTCCAGCTCCAGGTACTCGGGGGTTCCGGGCCTCAGCTTCTTCAGTTCCTTCTTCAGCTCCGCCCTCCTCTCTATCAGCCGTTCCAGGATGGAGGGGACGAAGCCCTTCCTCTTCCTGCAGAACCTGTAGCCCAGCTCAGGGACCACCGTGGCCTCCTCCGGGCCGCAGCAGTCGCAGTTCAGGGTGGAGGGGTCTATGTTGTGGGAGACGATGATGCTGGGGTACAGCGACCTGAAGTCGAAGGCCACCAGGTCCTCGTGCAGCCCGCGCTTGGGCTCCATCACGTAGGCTCCCGCGTAGGTCTCCTCCATCCTCTCCCCGTACTCCTCACCCCTGGGCCTCGGGGGGACCAGCTCCCCTCGTCCGAAGGCCTCCCTTATGAGCAGCCACTCCACCAGCTGACCGGGGGTCATCCTGCTCACGTCGAAGAGGGTCTGACCCACCAGCCTGGTGAGCTCCCGGAAGAGGGGGAGGAAGGCCAGACCCAGCTCCAGGGTGGCCTCGGCGTCCGAGAGGGAGTACTCCAGCAGGCGCTTCAGTTCCTCCCCTCCCCTCTCCCACGCCCTGGCTATCCCCCCCATCTCGAAGTCGGGTTTTTCCTTTCCCAGCACGTGCCTGTACACGTCCTCCAGGGTGTAGTGGATGAGCCTGATGGCCCCTATGGTGGCCAGGAAGCTCACCATGGCGTACACGTCCACATGCACCCTCCCCGGCACCCGGGTGGCGGTGGCGAACTTCCTTCTCCTGGTCCTGGCCCCTCCCCCCTCCCTCCCCAGCGCCAGGTCCACCCCCAGCCTCCTCGCCCTCTCCCTGAGATAGGGGAAGTCGAAGAAGTCGGTGTTGTACCCCAGGAGGAGATCCACCTCCCTCTCCCGCACGAGCTCCACGAACCTCTCCAGCATCTCCCTCTCGCTCCCCACCACCTCCACGAACTCCGGAGCCCCCTCCACCTCCTTCCATGTCAGGACCTTCCTGAAGCCGCCGGGCGCCGCCAGGCTTATCATGATCACCGGATCCCTGTCCGACCTGGGGATCCCGGCGGGGTTGTGGACCTCGATGTCGAAGCTCATCACCTCCAGCTCCTGAGGGTGCTCCGGCCCAGGCTCTGGGGGGCGGGAGGCCAGGACCACGCCCTCCCTCCTCTCCCCCTCCACCCTCACCCCCTCCAGGGGTACCATCCCCCTCTCGATCAGGTACTGCCGGGCGAGGGGGAGGTCGAAACCGTAGAACTCCTTCACCCCCGGGAGTTCCCGGATGGCGTGCCTGAGGGGGGTGAGGTGCCTGGGACTCTCCAGGAAGACCCGCACCGCCTCCACCTCCTTTCCCAGCAGCCCCCTCCTCACCACCTCCACCCTCTTCGGCCTGAGGGTCTCCCCCTTCTCCGTCACCTCCACCTTGGAAACCAGCTTGGCCGCCCTCTGGGGGTCCTCGGCGGTGAAGTAGAAGGAGGGCTCAAAGCTCGGGTCCTGCACCACCTCCACCTTCCCCCCGCGCTTGAGGTAGAGGGCCAGGGAAGGGAGTCCCTCCTCAGCCTGATCCACGTCCAGGAGAAGACCTTCGAGGATCATCACTCCTGAGTGCCCCTGGGACCAAAAAAAAGTGGCGGGGATTTCGACCCGTCCGCTACTCTTTGGACGGAACCCCGAACCTCGACCACTTTCAGGGCACCGCCCTTTTTTCACGTCCCGGGTCTGTCTCCCGCGATAGGTGCATCGCACCGACCTCCCCGGTGCCTATCCGCCGCCTTCCCGGGTTTTTACCCCGGTTTTTCGGCGGCTCCCCGTTGCCCTTAGGCTCCGGTTCTGCCCCTCTCGCGGGCTTCCATCCCCGCCAATCATCTATCCTACCTGGCTTCTTTTAAGAGTTGTTCACCCAGAATGTGATATTCCAACCCTCAAGATATCTCCGGGTAGACTATATGGAAGATTTTGAGAGGTGTGGTTTCACCTCGTAGGCGGAGGGGAAGACCCCTGCGGGACCCTCGGGGGGGATCTTCCCGGTGGGGCAGGCCCTGGAGCAGTAGCCACAGAGCTTGCAGTACTCCGTCTTGTCCGGGAAGAGGGACACCAGGCGATTCACCCCCCTGCCCACGAAGGTCAGCACCCCGTCCTGGGTGACCGAGGAGCAGGTGCGCACGCAGAGACCGCACAGGATGCACTGCTCTTCCTTCTTCCCCACCCTGTTAGCAAACCTGGAGGGGTCGGCACCGTGCTCCCGGACCATCCGCCAGAAGTGGCTCCCCTCCTTCAGCGGCAGTCCCCTGAGGGAGGCCAGCTCAAGCAGGGTCTTTCTGAGCAGGTGCAGCTCCGGGTTCCGTGTCGTGACCTTCAGGCCCTCCTCGGCGGGGTAGGAGCATGAGGCCACGATCCTCTTTCTCCCCTCCCTCTCGATCTCCACGCTGCATACCCTGCAGGCCCCGTAGGGCTCCAGCCCCTCCCCCTGGCACAGGGCGGGGATTTCTATCCCCCCTCCCCTGGCCGCCTCCAGGAGGGTCATGCCTTCCCTGGCCCTCACGACCTTCCCGTCGATTTCCAGCGTGACCTCCTTCACTTCCTCACCTCCCGTCTCTTGGGCCTCGTCCCGGGCGCAGGGGGTGGAGGGACGGGTTCACCGGAGAGCTTCCTCACCGCCTCGAAGGTACAGACCTCGAAGCAGGTGCCGCACTTCGTGCACTTCCCCTGGTCTATCACGTGCACCTCCTCCTTTCCTCCCCTGATGGCCCCCACCGGGCACCGGGTGAGACAGAGGCCGCAGGCCTGGCAGAGGTCGGGATCGATGTAGTAGGCAAGCAGGCCCCTGCACACCTTCGCCGGGCACCTCCCCCTAAGATGGGCCTCGTACTCCTCCCCGAAGTATTTCATGGTGGTGAGGACGGGGTTCACGGCCGTGGTACCCAGGGCGCAGAGGGAGGCCTCGGCCATGGTCTCGCCTATCTCCTCTATGGTCTTCAGGTCCTCCTCCTTCCCCCTCCCCTCGCACAGGTCCGTGAGGAGGCGGTTGAGCACCCTCAGCCCCTCCCTGCAGGGGATGCACTTCCCGCAGGACTCCTCCAGGAGGAAGTGGATGAAGAAGCGGGCCACGTCCACCATGCAGGTGTCCTCGTCCATCACGATCATGCCCCCCGAGCCCATCATGGAGCCCAGCTTGGTGAGGGCGTCGAAGTCCACGGGGGTGTCCAGGTACTGCTCGGGGATCACCCCTCCCGAGGGTCCGCCCGTCTGGACGGCCTTGAACCTCTTCCCTCCCCTTATCCCTCCCCCCACGTCGTAGATGATCTGCCTGAGGGTCATGCCCATGGGGACCTCCACCAGCCCCGTGTTGTTGACCTTCCCCACCAGGCTGAAGATCTTGGTACCCGGGGACCCCTCGGTCCCTATCCTCCTGAACCAGTCCGCCCCGTTCAGGACGATCAGGGGGACGTTGGCCCAGGTCTCCACGTTGTTCAGGCAGGAGGGCCTGTCGTGGATCCCCTTCACGGCGGTGTGGATGTACTTGGGCCTGGGCTCCCCGACCTTCCCCTCTATGGCCGTCATGAGGGCGCTGGACTCCCCCGAGACGAAGGCCCCCGCCCCGCGGTGGACCTCCACGTCGAAGTCGAAGCCTGAGCCCAGGATGTTCTCCCCCAGCAGGCCTCGCTCCCTGGCCTGCTCTATGGCCGTGGTCACGTTCTCCACGGCCAGGGGGTACTCCTCCCTCACGTAGATGTAGCCCTGGTGGGAGCCTATGGCATAGGCCCCTATGATCAGGCCCTCCAGGACGGAGTGGGGGTTGCCCTCCATGAGGGAGCGGTCCATGAAGGCTCCGGGATCGCCCTCGTCGCAGTTCACGATCACGTACTTGGGCTCACCCGGGGCGTTCCTGGTGGTCTCCCACTTCCTCCCCGTGGGGAAGCCCCCTCCACCCCTCCCCCTCAGGCCGGAGCGCTTCACCTCCTCCAGGACCTTCTCGGGGCTGAGCTCGAAGAGGGCCCTGGCCAGGGCCCTGTATCCCCCCTCCGCCACGTAGTCCTCTATCCTGGTGGGGTCGATCCTGCCGTTGAGGGAGAGGAGGAGCCTGTGCTGGTGGCGGTAGAAGGGGAGGTCGGAGGCCTTCCTGATCCTCTGCCCGGTGACGGGGTCCTGGTAGAGGAGGCGGTCCACCACCCCTTTGGAAACCACGGCGTCCACGATTTCCTTAACGTCGGAAGGCTTGACCGAGACATAAAAGGTCTCCTCGGGGTAGACCGTCACCACGGGCTCCCTCTGGCAGAACCCGTTGCAGCCCGTCTCTTTCACCTCTATTTCCCCCACCAGTCCTCTGCTCTCTATTTCCTCTTCCAGAGCCAGGAAGACCTTGTCACTTCCGGCCGCCAGACCGCAGGCAGATTTGGTGCAGATGGTGAGGAGGGGGCGGTGGGGGTCCCTGCCCCTAAGAAGCTCCTCCCTCCATCTGTCCAGGTCCGCGGGAGAGTTCAGCCTCATCCTCTCACCCTAGTCCCCACCTCCGCAGGCACGGCCGGGGGTGCGGCCTTCACTCCGAACTTCTCCAGCAACCTCGCCACGGAGGCGGGCGTGAGGTTCCCGTAGTAGTCATCGTTGATCATGATCACCGGTCCTATCGCGCAGCACCCCAGGCAGTTGACGGTTTCAAGCGTGAACTGGAGGTCGGGAGTGGTCTCCCCGGGCGAGATGCCCAGAAGGTTCGTTATCCTCTCCAAAATCATCTGCGAACCCCTCACCTGGCAGGAAGTACCCATGCATACCCTGATCAGGTTCCTCCCCCTGGGGCTCAGGGTGAAAGCCTTGTAGAAGGTCACGATGCGGTAGACGTTACTCAAAGGCACATTGAGCTGTCTGCTCACCTCCAGGAGGACCTCCATCGGAAGCCAGCCCAACCCCTTCTGCAGTCTCAGCAGGATCTGGATCAGCTTGGTCCTGTCGTAGCCGAACTCCTCCAAAACCTTGTTCACTAGGTTGCCCATCCCGCCGAGCCTCATCTGTTGCTCAGGCTGTGGCTCCGGCGCCTTTTCCTTCTCCGTACCCTCCGGCAACTTGACCTTGAACCTGCAGCGAGGACAGGTGGTGTAGAAAGCCCCCTTCCCGCGGTAATCCCAGACGTACCCGCAGTGCTGACACTTTACCTTACTCACCTACTCACCAACCTACTTTACCTCCCTCTTGTTTTATATACTTTTTCCTTATAATATATAAATATCCTTAATACGATATATCGTGAGTACTTATTACCTTTTATCCCCTCAAACGGCATAACTTGTTAATACTAATGAGGAGGGCCTACCACCTCACGTGCGACCAGCCCGTCCCTTCACAGGATGGACACATCAGATGGTCCTTTGTCCGGCCAGTCCCACCGCACAACCCGCACTTGGTGGGTGGGGAGGCCACTACCACGCTTCCTTTCCCCTTACAGGCTGGACACTTCGCGTTACAGCATCCCCATCCGCTTCCCCTGCACCAGGCGCAGGTGACCTTGACCTCCTTTCCCTCTTCCATCTCACCCACTGGACTCGCTCGGACTCTCGGTCAGGGGGTAACCGAAGGTGTGGTTAATCACGGTCTTGGCTATCTCCCCGCCGCAGGTGTAGATATCCATGAGATTGGCCCTCACCAGGCAGGTGGAGCACACCGCGAAGGGGCGCTTTTCCTTCTTCGCCATCTCCCCCAGCACCTGCATGTTCAGGTCCTCCATCTCCCCCAGGGCATCCAGCACCTTGTTGGCCTTCTCGGTGTCCTTGCCCCAAAAAGCCTCCACCGCCTCCTCGAAATGCACGTAAGAGGCCTGCCCCATGTTCACCATCCTCTCCAGCACGGAGGGATGGAACTTTTCCTCCTGGTGGACGAGCAGGTTGGAGATGTTGACCGCCAGGTCGGCCACCCTCTCCATCTGCTGGACGAAGTTCTGGTAGTCCAGACAGTCCAGGAGGTTGATCCCTATCCTCCCGGCTATCACGGGATCGAAGGCGGCGTTCCGCAGCATCCTGAGGAGGAGGAGGGAAAAGCGGTCCACGTCCTCATCCAGGGAAGCGATGGTCTTGGCCAGCTCGGCGTTTTCCTCCTGGAGGGCCTTCAGCATGTCGGCGCACATGGAGGCCACGATGGTGTGCATCCTCTTCATGCCGGTGTGAAGGGAGATCTTCGACATGTCCAGAAGGCTCTCGATGATGAATTCCTGGGAATCGGCCTTCATGATCCTCAGGTAGAGCTTGCCCGCTATGTCCCTCACCGTCTGTTGTTGCTCGGCGTTGAAGACCTCCTCGGAGACTATCCGGAAGCGGGAGGCCCCGTTCAGGTATCCAGACACGACCTCCCTGACGAACACCTCCTTCCTCTTGTCCTTCTCGAAGTTGATGGTGAGTTCCCTCTCCGCCTCCCTGAGCTCCCTGGGATAGACTACCAAGGACCCGTCTCCCCTCATGCTCAAATGAACGGTCCTACCAGGTTCCAGCCCGTGGAGATCCACCCACTGCTTGGGAAGTGAAACCACCAGTGTCGACTTCCCCAGTTGGACTACTTTCCTGGGCTGCACATAATTATGTTTCTCTTTCATATATATATCTCCTTCTTTTTTTACCCATCAACCTTCTTTTCTTTGAATATATAAATTTAGCAGTTATATGTATTATATGGAAAAAGTATTTATTTCAACCTGTTCGAAAAATAAGGATGCTGAAATTAAAGGTGGAAGAACGCTGGGGGAGGCTCAGGCTAGTGGTATACCTCCCCAAATCCGGGATCTGCAAGTGGATGCCCAACGGAGGAAATAAAACCTCTCTCCCAAAGGATCCCTGAGCTTTTCTGGAAAGGGAGGATACAGGGAATTCTTGGGTTTAACTTCATGTTTTAAATATTTGGTATATATCCAAAGAAATTTGTTAAGAAATCTATTCCAAAAGTATATAAATTAGAAGAAAGTATGTATAAACGGAGGTGAGAAAAATGAAAACCCTTGAGTTGGAACCCCTGGGCAAGAAGTGGACGGTGCTGATGGTGGAGAAGGAGTACGACGAGCCTCTCTGGGAGCACGACGAGGTTCTGTTCCCCCGTCTACCCAAAGCCCTGGAAGTGGTCCGGACCCCCTCCGTGGCCTTCAGGGAGTTCCTCTGGGAACTCCTGACCAAGGAGAGACCGGACTTCGTCACCGACGAAAAAGGAAGGAAGAGCGACAGGGAGTTCTACGAGGAAAACCCGGTGGCCCAAATATGCTCCGAGAAGGGGATACCTCTCTATCCTGCAGACGTGGACGAGAACGCCAGGTACTACCTGGAGGGAAGGGCGAGTGAAATCAGGGAGAAAAGGGACGAAGTCTTGAAAGTGCTGGCCCGCAAAAGAAGGGGTGAAAAGCTCTCTCCCCAGCAGCTTGAGTACCTGAAGGCCTACGCACAGTACCTCCACCAAGAGCTGGAGGAAGAGGTGAGGAAGGCGGAGTTCGAGGTCAGGGAAGCCTGGATCACCATGGGAATTCTGGAGAGGGCCAAGAAGACCGATAAAGACAGGATTCTGGTGGTGCACCTGAGCAGCCCAAGGCACGTGGAAGGTGTGGCGAAACTCCTCAGGTCGATGGGAGCCACCATCACCCACGTGAAGCTGGAGAAGAAGGCCCTCCCCAACCTGAGGATGAATTTTCCCCCCACCAGGTTGGGGAGGGACCTCGAGCTACCCGGCTTCGAGGTCGTGCCCACGGCGAGGGTTGTGGGAGAGGAGGAGATACCTTCCCTCCTTTTTTTTCTCGACACCGAGCCGCACGTGAGCCCCTTCGACATCTCGCTGGCCTATGATGTGGGGTTCGACGCGGTCATCCCCTACGCTGGGGTCAGGGCTGAGGACGCCAAGAGCATCGTCCAGGACGCCCTTTTCTCCAGGGGACCCAAAGGGGTGAAGCGTTCCACCTTCCTCATAGGCGGAAGGTCCCTGGAGGAGGCAGAGAAAATCCTGAAGGTGGTGAAGGAGAGCATGTTTCCCCCCTTTGAGACCTCAGTGGTGATAGACCCACACGGGGCCTACACCACCTCCGCGGCCCTCGTGGCCAAGGTAGAGGAAGGAATCAAGAAGCTGGGGATGGTGAGCAAGGGCCTGAAGGCGGTGGTGCTCGCCGGAACAGGACCAGTGGGAATGGCCTCGGCCACTCTGCTGACCAGGCTAGGCTTCAGGGTGTACCTCACCTCCAGGAAGGAGGAGAGGGCCAAAAAGAGCGCGCAGGAAATCCTGGAGAGGTGGGGCGCAGAGGTGGAGGGCGTGCAGGTCGAAGACCAGGAAAAAACCTTCGAACTTCTCAGGGACACCTCCGTGGTGGTGGCAAGCGGGGCCCCCGGAGTGGAGCTGGTCTCGGACACCACCCTGGCAAGGCTGGAGGGAGACAGAAGGATCATGACGGACATCAACGCTGTGCCTCCGAGCGGGATTGCGGGGCTGAAGCCCGACTATGACCTGCGGGAGTTCCGTCCCGGAATTTTCGGAATAGGAGCCCTAGTGGTGGGCAAACTCAAGAACAGAACAGAGAAGGAGATCCTCACCAGGGCCAGGCTCACCGGAAAGGGGGTGTACGACCTAGACTACGCCTTCAGAACGGCCAGGGAAATGCTCAGGGGAGTGGAGAGGGAAATAAAGCTGGCCCCTCTGCAAATCACCTACTGAATCCTTTTTTAGCTCGAGAAGAAAAGAAGAGGAGATGGGAACCGATCCAAGCTGGCTCGTCCCCCTCCTCGCCCCCTTCCTGATAGGGCTGGTGGTGGGGGCCATGGTCAAGGCGGCGGCTAAGTTCGTCCTCCTCCTGCTGGTGCTGGTGGCCATCCTGGCCGTGACCGGGCTCATCGCCTTCTCCGTGGAGGACCTCTTCGGGAGGGCCATGGACTACCTCCCCAACCTCCTCAAGACGGGGAGCGCGGCCAAGGACGTCCTCCCCTACACCTCCCTCAGCTTTCTGCTGGGCTTGCTGCTGGGGCTCTGGAAGCTCTAGAGACCTTGAGGATCCGTCCCGTGGTGGGTTCTCCCGCTCTCTCCTTCTCGGCGGGAGGGGAGCGGGTGCTGGTGGTGGCCGACCTCCACCTGGGGATGGAGGGAGAGCTGGCGGAGAAGGGGATCTCCCTCCCCAGCCAGATCCCTTCCGCGAGGAGGAGACTTGAGGAGCTGGTGAGGACGGAGAGGCCACACAGGCTGGTCTTCCTGGGGGACGTGAAGCACAACGTCCCCACCAGCACCTGGAGGGAATGGGCCGAACTTCCCTCCTTCTTCGAGGCCCTGCTGGAAGCGGTGGAGAGGGTGGAGGTGGTGAAGGGCAACCACGACGGGGACATAGAGGGGATGATCCCGCACGGGGTGAGGGTGCATGATCCCGGAGGAATGAGGGTGGGCGAGGTAGGACTGCTCCACGGGCACACCTGGCCCTCCCGGGACCTCTGGGGGGCGAAGGTGCTGGTGTGCGCCCACAGCCACCCGGCGGTGGAGTTCAGGGACCCGCTGGGCGGGAGGGTGGTGGCGCCCGTGTGGCTGAGGGGAAAGCTGGACACCTCCCTCCTCCCCCCCGAGAGGAGGAAGGGGGTGGAGGGGCACCGGAAGGTGGTCGTGCTGCCGGCCTTCGGGGAGCTGGTGGGGGGATACGCCGTGAACGGGCCCTCCTCCGAGGAACTCCTCGGGCCCCTCTTCCGCTGCGGAGCCGTTCGGATGGAGGAGATGGAGGCCTTCCTGCTGGACGGCACCTACCTGGGAAAGGTGGGCGGGCTCCCAGGGAAGCCTAATTACTCGGGAGGGTGAGGGAAAGGAGATGGGAGCGGTCTTCAGGCCGGAGGACATGAAGAGGAGGGAATGGGTGAGGAGGGCCCTGAGGGACCTGAGCCCGGAGGTGGTGAGAAGGGTGGAAGAACTCCTGACCAGGAGGGGGGAGGGATGGGAAGGAGAGCTGGAGAGGCTGGTGGGGAGGGAGAGAAGCAAGCGGCTTCTGGAGGAGCTGGGGGGGCGGTGAAGTGGTGGTCAAGGGTTTGGTCTACCTGCTCCTGGCCCTCCTCCTGCTGGGCCTTCACCTCCTCCTCCGCCACCTCAAGCGGAAAATGGTCTAGCTACCTTCCCTTCGCGGCCACGATGCTTATCACGTCGCCGTCCTTCAGCTCGTGGTCCTCCCCCACCCTGCGCTTCGTCCTGGCGTCTATGGCGTAGAGGAAGGATTCCCCCAGCTCCGTATGGATCCGGTAGGCCAGCTGTCTGGCTGTGGTCCCCTTCGGCACCAGGAAGGCGTCCGGGAGAACGTTCCCGTCCTTGTCCGTGAGCTTGTTCTCGTCCTCCACGGGGTAGACGGCTATCAGGCCCAGGAACCTGTAGACGGCGGTGTCCAGGCACTCCTGCACCCCCGTGCTCCCCCACCTCTCCAGGTACTTCTTCACCGCCTCGAGCGCCCTGGCCTGCTCGGGGGTGAGGGCCTCCGGCTTCAGGACCCGGAAGGTGGGATCCCCAGGCCTGTAGGAGACCAGCCCCTTCTCGGCCGCCCTCCTCAGGAGGAGCTCGGCCTCCGAGCTCACCGGGACCACCGTGTAGCCCGCGGCGCGCATCCTCTCCACGTTCTCCGCCGCCCCCCCCAGGTCGGCCTTATTGGCCACCGCCATGATGGGCTTGCTCAGCTTCCTGAGCTCCCTGGCCAGCTCCAGGGGACGGGAGGGATCGAAGGGAGCACGCTGCAGGGCGAGGGAAACCTGCTCTTCCGTGATACCCAGGCCGCTCAGCCTCTTCGACAGCTCCACCGCCAGGTCCTCCCCCCTCAGCTCCACCGCCCTGGCGAACTTCTTCCATCCCCTCTCCAGAATCCCGCACAGCCACAGGTCTATCTCCTCCTCCAGGAAGGCAAGGTCCTCCAGCGGGTCATGGGTACCCGGGGGGCACGGTCTCCCGTTCTCGTCCGTGGAGCCAGCGGCGTCCACCACATGCAGGAGGGCGGAGGCCATGCGAAGGCTGTCCAGAAACTTGTTCCCCAGTCCCTTCCCCTGGTGCGCCCCCTTCACCAGACCAGCCACGTCGATAATCCTCACGGGGATGTACCTCACCCCGCCCACGCAGGCGGAGTTCCTGGGATGGCATTTCACCCCGAACTCCCCGCAGGGGCACTTCCCCCTCACATGGGCCACGCCCACGTTGGGCTCTATGGTGGTGAAGGGGTAGTTGGCCACGGGCACGCTCGCCAGGGTGGCGGCGTTGAAGAAGGTGCTCTTCCCGGTGTTGGGTTTGCCCACCAGGCCCAGCTCTATCATGGGGAACCCAGGTGCTCGAAGTAGTATCCAGGTTCCTTCTTGCTCCCGAAGCTCCTGACCCCCTTCTCCCTCAGCTGCTTCCTCAGCCCCCCGGCGTACTCGTGGGTGATCTCCCCCCTCCTCTCCAGATAGTCGATGATCTCCTCCGCCTCCTTCTCGCTCTCGCACCTCCGCAGAAAGTCCACCGCGGAGGGGGAGAAGCCCTCTCCCCTGGCGGCCCTCTCCGCCTCCCCCCTCTCCGTTCTGCTCCCGGAAATCCTCACCGTTCCCTCCCCACCCATCTCCTCCGCCAGGTGGGGGAAGAGCTTCCTGAACTTCTCGGGGGTGAACTCCAAGCTACTCCTCCGAGGTCCCCGCTCCCGCCTCGCTCCCCCAGCTCCTGCGCTCGATGGTGGGCCTGGCGAGGAAGATCTGCCTGGGAGGCACGTCCTCGTACACCACGGCCCCCGGCCCAATGGCGGAATCGGGACCTATCTTCACCCCCGGGTTGATCATGCAGTTCACTCCCGTCTTCACGTTGTCCGCTATGATGGTCCCCAGCTTCCTCCTCCTGGTCCCCACCCTGTTCCCCTCCACCTCCATCTCCACCTCGGCCTCGTCAAGGCGCAGGTTGGCGATGGTGGTCCCCGCCCCCAGGTTGCACCCGCTCCCGATCACGGAGTCGCCCACGTAGGAGAGGTGGGCGATGTGGGTGTGGTCCATCACGATGCTGTTCTTGATCTCCACCCCGTGTCCCACCCTGACGTGGTCCCCTATGTAGGTGCATGGCCTGATGTAGCAGTTGGGGCCTATGTCACAGTGCTTCCCTATGTACACAGGACCCTCGATGTAGGAACCCGACCTTATCCTCGTTCCCTCCCCCACGTACACGTTCTCCTCTATGTGCACCCCGAACTCTATCTTCCCGTGGACCTCCCCCTTCTGCCTCCTCAGGAAGTGCTCGTTGGCCACCAGGAGGTCCCACGGTCTCCCCAGGTCCGCCCAGAAACTCAGGGGGGAGGCGTAGATCTTCCTTCCTTCCTGGAGGAGCAGCTGCAGGGAGGTGGTGATCTCGTACTCGCCCCTCTCCGACCTCCCCGTCCTCTCTATGGCCCTGAAGATCTCGGGGGTGAAGGTGTAGACCCCCGCGTTCACCGTCCTGACCTCCGGTGCCCTGGGCTTCTCCTCCACCCTCGCCACCTTCCCACCCTGCAGGTACACCACCCCGTACTGGCTGGCGTCCTCCACCTCGTAGGTGGCCAGGCAACCCCCGAAGTCGGGAGAGGAAACCCTCTCGGCATGGAGGTCCAGGAGGCGCCGGATGGACCCCTCATCGGTGAGCGTGTCCCCGTTGATGACCAGGAAGTCCTCCTTTCCCACCCACTCCCTGGTGAGGGAGATGGCCTGGGCCGTCCCCAGGAGCTCCTGCTGGTGGAAGTAGGTGATCTTCAGGCCCAGGCCCGAGCCATCCCCGTACCTCTCCATGATCTGTTCCTTCCCGTAACCCACCACCATGCCCACCTCCTGGAAGGTCCCCGCCAGGAGCTCCAGCACCCTGTCCAGCGCGGGCTTTCCCGCCACGGGTAGGAGGAACTTGGGGCGGGTGAAGGTCAGGGGACGCATCCTCTTCCCCAGCCCTGCCGCCAGGACCACCGCCTTCATCCAACCTCCCTCTCCACCGCCCGATTTATACGATGAGGGAGAGGACCTCCCTCATCCTCCTCCTGGCCACGCCCTCCTCCCGCGCCTCGCAGGTGATCCTCAGGTAGGGCTCGGTGCCCGAGGGCCTCACCAGCACCCAGCTCCCCTCCTCGAAGGTGATCCTGAGACCGTCCACCTCCTCCGCCCCCACCACCCCGCCGAGCTTTCTGTACTCCCTCCTGAGCCTCTCCATCTTCTCCACCCTCTCCGCCGGGGAGCAGGGAAGCTTCTCCCTCAGGAGGGGATAGGAAGGCACCTCCTCCAGGAGCTCCGACAGCTTCCTCCCTCCCTCCTCCAGCATCCTGAGGACCATCACGGCGGCGAGGGGACCGTCGGGAGCCAGGTGTGCCTCCGGGAAGATCCAGGCGCCGCTGGGCTCCCCTCCGAACCTTCCCCCCACCTCCTTCAGGGCCCTGGCCACGCTCACGTCCCCCACCCTCGTCCTCACCACCTTCCCCCCCTTCCTCTCCACCCACTCCTCCACCACGCTGGAGGCGTCCACCGTGGTCACCACCTTCTCCCCCCTCCCCACCAGGTGGGAGGCCACCAGTGCCAGTAGCCTGTCGGGCTGCACGAACCTGCCCCTGTCGTCCACCACGGCGATCCTGTCGGCGTCCCCGTCGTGGGCAAAACCCAGCTCGGCCCCGCTCGATACCACCACCCTCGAGAGGCCGGAGAGACTTTCTGGCGAAGGCTCGGACCCCCTCCCCGGAAACTCACCGCTGGGGAAACCGTTGAGGGAGAGGACCTCGCACCCCCCCTCCCTCAGGAGGAAGGGGGTCACCCTGGAGGCCGCCCCGTTCCCGCAGTCCACCACCACCCTGTGCCTTTCGCGCGGAGAAAAGCGATCCAGAACCCACCGGAGGTACTCACCCACAGGGTCGCGCTCCTCCGTCCTCCCTACCCTCTTCCACTCCACCCCGCCGGCCCCCTCCATCTCCCTCTCCAGTTCCTCCTCCCTCTCGGGCGTGAAGGCCGCACCCTCTCCATCCCAGCACTTCAGGCCGTTGTACTCGGGCGGGTTGTGGGAGGCGGTGATCATCACCCCGGACCTCGCCCCCCACTTCCTGGTGGCGAAGGCCAGCACGGGGGTGGGGATCATTCCCGCCCTCACCGCCGTGCACCCTCCCGAGAGGAGCCCGGAGAGGAGGGCGCTCTCCAGCATCTCGCTCGAGGTTCTGGGATCCCTTCCCACCACCACCCTCCCCGAGTTCCCCAACAGGCTGGCCAGACCCAGACCCACCCTCATGGCCAGAGGTGGGTCCACCTCCCGGTTGGCCACGCCCCTTATGCCCGAGGTCCCGAACAGGCGGGGCAATCTCTCAGACCCCGGCTCCCTCCGGGGCCGGGACTTCAGGGGCGGGGGGCTCAGCCGGTGCTGCAGGGGCCGCCTCACTCCTGGGCGGTGCCTTCATAACCTCCGTCTTCTGGACCTCCACCCTGCGTATGGGGCAGTACTTCTTGGCCACCTTGTAGATGTCGGCGGAGAGCTTGCCGAGCACGGCCTCCTGTACGAACTGGTCGAAGGTGCGCTCGGAGGCCCTGGTCGTGAGGAGGTCGGTGATCTCGGAGCGTATGGCCCGCACCTTCTCCCTGGAGATCTTCCTCACGGTCATCACCACCGAGGTGAGCTGGATCTCCCTCCCGTCCTTCGTCCTCACGGTGAGAATGTGGGTGATCTTGGTGGCCCTCCTCCTCACCTGGCTCCTCAGGAAGTGCTGCGCCAGGTCGTGACCCACGAAGTCCGTGTAGGCCTTCTCCCCGTCCACCTTCACCACCTGGAAGAAGAGCTTGAGGTAGGATTTTGAAACGTCCTGGACCAGGTCACCCAGCGAAACCTCCACCTTCCTCCCCAGCAGCTTCTCGGGCTCGGAGGCGAGGGTCTCCCCTATCCTAGTCCCCCCGAACATAGGGGGAGCGTACAGGTCGTACCAGACCTTCTTCTTCCACACCTTCGCCTGGCTTGCTTTCTCGGGCAAAGCCTCACCCCCCACCTTTCTCCCCGGTGGATAAAACCCTCACGTGTGCCCTCACGGGACCAGGCCAGGAGCCTTCCTCCAGCCCGTAATGGGCCAGGAAGCCCACCGCCCACCGGGTGGTCCCAAAACCGCAGCAACCCGTCCAGATCCTCCTCCCCCTGGCTTCCTTTATCCCGAAGGACTTGACGAACTTGTCCCCGTGCACGTTCAGGGAGGCCACCTCCAGCCAGTCCTGCTTGTAGGGCAGCCTCACCTCCAGGTCGTAGGTGGCCACCTCGGGCCCGCTCTTCTCCTTCTCCCCCTCCCTGAGGTAGAAGGGAGTGGCCACGGTCAGCCTCCACCTCACCCCCAGCTTCCTCAGGAGGTTCTCGCTCCTCTCCCTCACTCCCTCCCTGAGCTCCACCACCTGCTCTGGGGAGCCCAGGAACACCAGCTCTATCCTCCTGAACTCATGGGTGCGAATCAGCCCCTCCGCCCCTCCCCCCTCCCACCTGTAGGTCCAACCGCTCCTGTCGAAGAGCTTGACGGGGAGTTCCTCCAGCCTCACCTGCCTCCCGCTGAACATCTGGTAGAAGGGCTCACACTGGGCGGGGGCCAGCACGTAAGAGGGGTTCTCCACCGCCTCCTTCAGCAGCTCGGACGCCACCCTCTTCCGCAGCTTCATCTCGGCCTTGAACCTCGAGAAGGCCTGGGGGTCCCTCGGCGGGGAGCAGACGTAGTACATCCCCTCCGGTATGCCGTCCAGGTACCCTGGCATGTTCTTCATCACCTCCAGGGAAATCAGCTTGGGGAACATGGCCTCCCTGAAGCCCAGGGGCCTCACCACCTCCTCCAGGATCAGCTCCTCCAGGGCCCTCAGCAGGGACACGAAGGGGGGACCGTAGAGCCACTGACCCCTCCCTGGGAACTCCTGGATCCAGCCCCTCTTCTCCATTTCCTCGGTGGGGTTGCCGGAAAAGATGGGCGGGGTCCCCTCCTCCTCCCTGACCGCCTCGGGTACCTGCCCTGCGGTGGGGATCACGGGCTGCTGTTCCACCAGTGAAACCAAACGATCCACCGTCCCCCTCCTGAGATCGGACTCCGAAAGCCCCCTGAGCACCAGAGACACGCGTCCCTCCTCTCTCTCCACCTCGTAGTGGAGGCCCCGGAGCAAGTCATCCACACCCCCCGGGAGGGAGGGAAGCTCGAGGCGGTACTCCAAACCCTTTATCTCCCTAAGGCCCAGTCTGTGCCTCCCCAGCATCTCCCTCAGCACTCTGGCCAGCCTCAGGAGAGCGCTGTGCGCCCTCACGTACCTGTCGGAGACCAACAAGAGCTCCAGTTCCTCCCCCCTCACCTCCCATCCCTCCACTCTCGCGCCCTCCTTTCCGGGGGGGGCCCCCTTGCGCAGGAGCTCGGATGAGCTCTCCAGCAACCTTCCTATCTCTTCCCTGCACTCCTCCAGTCCTCCGCTGAACCTCAGCCTCGCCCTAAGCGTGAACTTCAAGCCGGTCTTCCCCTTTGTCCCTCCGGAAATAAGTATTTCACAGCCCGCCCAGGTCCTCCGCCACCTCCGTACAGGCGAGCAGGTCGTCCAGGGTGGCCAGCAGGGTTTCTATCCTTCCCTCCATTCTGACCACCGTCACCACCGCCTTCCCCCTCCTCACCGTCCTGAGCTCCACACCCTTTCCTTCCACGTTGTCGGGGGAGAGGGCCCTTGCCACGGCCTCCGCCACCCTTCGCTCAGGATAGAGGCAACGCACCCTGGCCCTGAGCTCCATCTCCACACCGCTCAGTCCCTTATTCCTGCCTCCGAAACGGAGAAGATGGTCTCCCCCTCCGGCAGGGAGGGGCTGTCCACCACCCTGGCTATGCGCTTGTTGGCCTTGCTCCTCCTCAGGTAAACCCTGGTAGTCACGGAGTGCGCCAGCACGTGACCCCCTATGGGCTTGGTGGGGTCCCCGAAGAACATGTCCGGCCTGGCCTGCACCTGGTTGGTCACCAGCACAGCCAGGTCCCTGAGTTCCGAGAGCCTGTGGAGGGTGAGGAGATGCCTGGCGAGCTTCTGCTGCCTGGCGGCCAGGGCCTCCCTCCCCACGAACTCCGCCCTGAAAAGGGAGGTGAGGGAGTCCACCACCACCAGCCTGATGCTCTCCCTCTCCGCCAGCTCCTCAACCTTCTCGGCGAGGAGAAGCTGCTGGTCGGTGTTGTAGGCCCTGGCGAAGAAGATATTCCTCACCGCCTCGCCCGGGTCCAGCTCCAGCGCCCTTGCCATGTCCTGAACGCGCTCTGGCCTGAAGGTGTTCTCCGTGTCTATGAAGACGGCCTTGCCCTCCAGGCCCCCCTTCTCCCTAGGGAGCTGCACGTTTACACAGAGCTGGTGGGCCAGCTGGGTCTTTCCCGTCCCGAACTCCCCGAAAACCTCCGTCACGGCCTTGGTGGGTATCCCTCCCCCCAGCAGCGCATCCAGCTGCTTGCTGCCCGTGGTAATCCATCCCAGTTCCTTCCTGAGCCTCAGGACCTCGTCACCCGTGATGAACCTCCCTATGTCGGCCTTCTGCTTGGCCGCCTCTATGATCCTCTTGGCCGGAGCCTCCCCTATCTCCAGCACTTCCCTGAGCTCCTCCACCGTCGCCACGGCGATGGAGGAGAAGGTCCTGTACCCCGCCTCCTTCAACCTCTCGGCGATGGCAGGCCCCACCCCGGGGAGATCCTCCAGGTTGTCCTCTTCCAAGTTCCCACCCCTCTTTATCCTCCCCTCACTTTAACCTTTTCCAGCAGCCGCTCCGCCTCCCTCCTGGCGTCGGGGTACTCCACGGAGGTCACCCTCAGCTCCAGCTGGTCCCTGTACTCGTCTCTCCTGGTGGTGCCGGAGAGAATCACCTCCCTCCCCTCCAGCCCCAGCGATCTGTAGAAATCGGCAAGGTTCTGGAACTTCCTGTACTCCTCGAAGATCCTGGAGGAGCTCATGCCCACCAGCTCCTCTGCCACCCTCCCGAAGAGGACGGCCCTGATCGCCCCCGTTCCGTCATCCACGACCAGGTTCAGCACGGCCCTGTGCTCCGGGGAGACCACCTTCCCGCACTCCTCGCACAGGAGGCTGGTGTCCACCGTGCCCAGCGTCCTGCCGCAAAGGGGACAGAGGTCGAAGATGGGTCGGCGCCTGACCACCTGCACGATGGTACCCCTCACCCTCACCTGAAGGTTGGGCTCCTGGATCTCCCCTATCTCCCTGGTCTCGGGGGTCATGGAAAGGCGGGAAAGAACATCGGCCGGAGGAAGCTCCTCCTCCACAGCTGGGTTCACTTCCAGCTCCCCCATCCTCCCCAGGTGCAGCTCCAGCGGGGAAGACCAGGGGGTATAGGCGTTCCGCAGGAGCAACACATCCCCCACCCTGGGAACCCTCTCAGCATGGTCACCCCAGAGAAGGACCCTCACCTTGCCCGTCCTGTCCCCCAGAACCAGGCTGGCGAACCTCCCCTTCTTCCCCTCCCTCTGGAACTCCCTGACCTCTCCCGCCTCCACCACCCTGCCCACCACCTCCAGCCCGTCCATGCCCGGCTCCAGCTCCCCGATGCTCAGCCTTCGGGTCCCGAACTCCCCCACCTCCACACCTGGAGGGTTCACCTCCACCGAAGCCGCTCTCCCCACGTGCAGCTCGGGCCTCCCGGAAGCTCCCTCCCTCGTGTACGCCCCCCTGAGGAGCACCACATCACCCTCCCTAAGCCTCTCCGCCCTCTCCACCGCCCCGTTCCAGAAGGAGACCTTCATGAGCCCCGTCTCGTCCTCCAGGAGAGCCCCCAGCACCCTGCCCACGCCCCCGTCCGGTCTCCCGAACTCCCGGACCTGGTACTTCCTCCTCACCCTGGCCGCCACCTCCACCCAGGGCATTCCGGATTCCACCTCCTCCAGCTTCAGCAGCTTTCCATCCACCTCGGGCAGCTGGGAGACCCTCGGTGACTCGGGAGAGAGGACCACCCTGCTTCCTCCACCCACCCTGAGGTAAGGCTTCCCGGAGGGGTCCACCCTCACCTGCGCGTTCTCCAGCTTGATTACCTCACCCCTCCTGAGGTTCTTCACCAGCTCGGCTTTCTCTCCCCACAGGAAGACCTTGACCTTTCCCGTTTCGTCAAGCAGCACGAGGGAGGCGAACCTGTCGGTGGTGCCGTCGGGACGCTCGGAGGTCTTCACCTCACCCACTGCCGCCACCCTCCCCACCAGGTCCACTTCCCTGTGGCCCTCCCTCAGGTCGGAAATCCTCAGCAGGGGC
Source organism: Hadarchaeales archaeon (SeqCode) (assembly GCA_038851755.1). Lineage (GTDB taxonomy): Archaea > Hadarchaeota > Hadarchaeia > Hadarchaeales > WYZ-LMO6 > WYZ-LMO6. The sequence continues at coordinate 30,740 of JAWCKR010000005.1, forward strand.
TCCTCGAGCGGCGGGAACTTCCCCTCCAGGGAGGGATCCCTGACCACCTCCACGGAACTCCTGGCCGAGAGCTTCAGCTCCGGCTCTCCCCCCCTGCCCTCCTGCACGTAGGCCCCGGCGATCTTGAGCAGGTCACCCTTCTGGATCGTCCCCTCTTCCACCAGGGAGACCTTGCTGTCCCAGAGGGAGGCCCTGAGGGTACCCGTGCCGTCCTGCAGGAGGAGGGAGGCCACCCTCCCTACCGAGCCATCCCAGCGGGAGAAGCTCCTGGGCTCGTACACCCTGACCACCCTGGCGAGCAGGTTCACATTCGACATACCCGGCACCAGGTCCCTGAGGGTGATCTCCCTGGGCTTCAGCTTCTCTTCGGGGAGCCTCACCCCCAGTTCGGCTGCCACCATCTTGGCCAGGCCCTCGGGGGTGGAGATGGACCCGAACTCCCTTTCCTTCTCCCTTATCCTGACCATCACCTCCTCCCGCCTCATCCCCTTCTGCCTCATTATCTCCTCCACCACTCGATCGAACCCGGTCCCCATCCCGCTCACCCCTACTTCACCGTGGAAGTCTTATAAAGAGAGAAAGGCTATCCGCGCGACTCCAGCTCGGCGAGGATCTCCCTGGCCCGGTCCATCCTTATGCATCCCTCCTCCACCATCCTCCTCGCCACCTCCTCCACCTGCTCTCCCCTGGCTCCCGCCGCCATCGCCACATTCCTGGCGTGGAGCTTCATGTGCCCGCGCTGTATGCCCTCCGCCACCAGGGCCCTCAGGGCGGCCAGGTTCTGGGCCAGACCCACCGCTGCCATCACCTCCGCCAGCTCCTTCGAGGAGCCTACCCCCAGGATCTTCCTGCAAACCCTGGCCACGGGATGAACGCCGGTGGCCCCACCCAGCACGCCCACCGCCAGGGGGAGCTCTATCCTCCCCCTCAGGTCTCCGTTCTCCTCCCTCTCCCAGGAGGTCAGGGGTTTGTAGCCCCCCAGTGCCGCGTAAGCGTGGGCCCCCGCCTCCAGCGCCCTCACGTCGTTGGAGAGGGCAAGGGCCACCGCTATGATCCCGTTCATGATCCCCTTGTTGTGGGTGGAGCAGCGAAAGGGGTCAGCTGCCGCCAGGGCATGGGCGTAAAGAATACCTTCCACCACCTCCTCTCCCCCCAGGGCCTCCTTCGGGAAGGAAGCCTCGGCCCTGGCCCTCCTGTAAACGGCCAGATTGGAGAGGATGCGGAGGTAGACTTTTCCCCCCGTGAGCTCCTCGATCAGCGGAGCCACGGCCTCGCACATGGTATTCACCGCGTTGGCCCCCATGGCGTCCCTCACGTCGACCAGCAGATGCACCACCACCATGGGCCCCATGCTGGTATCAAGCACCCTCACCTCCACCCCTCTCGCCCCCCCTCCCGCCTTCACCAGGAGGGGGTCCTGCTCGTTGGCCTTCGCCAGGATCTTTTCCTTTTCCCCCAAAATCCTTCCCCTGGCCTTCTCAGGGTCCTTCAGCTTGCACACCTGGATCTGCCCTATCATGATGGGTTCATCGGCGCTGGCCCTGAAGCCGTACTTCATCCTGGCCATGCGGGCTGCGTTGGAGGCGGCGGCCACCACGCTTGGCTCCTCTATGGCCATGGGAACGAGGTAGTCCCTTCCGTTGATGAGGAAGTTGGTGGCTATGCCCAGCGGGAGGTGCGTGGCTCCTATCACGTTCTCTATCATCCGGTTGGCCAGATCGAGAGGGAGGGAGCCCGTGTTCCTCAGGATTTCTACCTCTTCGTCCGTCAAACCCGCGAACTCCTTCACCAGCTTCAGCCTCTCCTCTGGAGAGATTTCGTGGAAGCCTGGTAGTCGGGAGGACCTCAAGCTCTCAATCTTTCTTCCTTCTTACTGTTTATTTAACGATACCAACCCCCAACCTTTAAATCTCCCTCCCAAAGCACAAAACGTGAAGCTGGCGGTGTGTGGGAAGGGTGGGAGCGGGAAGAGCACCCTGGTGGCCCTCCTGGCCCACGAAGCCCTCTCCAGAAAGCACCGCGTGGTGGTGGTGGACTCAGACGAATCCAACCCCGGGCTCTTCAGGTTGCTGGGTTTCGAGAGACCTCCCTCCCCCCTGCTGGAGCTGGCGGGAGGAAGGAAGGGTGTGTGGGAGACTCTGGAGGGTGGAAAGGGAGTGCTGGCAAAGGAAAGTTTCGGAGTGGAGGAACTCCCACCCGAGTATGTGGGGAGGAAGGAAGGGCTTTCCCTCCTGTGCGTGGGGAAAATCACGATGGTGAGGGAAGGGTGCGCCTGCCCCCTGGGAGCGCTGGCCAGGGAAGTTCTGCGGAGGTTGAGGCTGGCGGAGGGGGAGCTGCTGCTGGCCGATTTGGAGGCTGGGGTGGAGCACCTCGGCAGGGGAGTGGAGGAAGGGGTGGACGTGGTGCTGGTGGTGGTGGACCCTTCCTTCGACTCGATCGTGCTGGCGGGCAGAACGGCGCAGATGGTGGAGAGAATGGAGAAAAGGGTTTACGCCGTGCTCAACAAGGTAAGGCAGGGAAGGATGGAGGAAAGGCTTAGGGCAGAGGTGGAGAGGAGGGGGCTGAGGGTGGCAGGAGTGATCCACGAGGACCGAGAGCTCTTCGAATCCGAACTGGAGGGGAGGGAACTGAGAGCGGGAAAGGCCTGGGAGGAGGCCGGGAAGGTGCTGGACTTCCTGCTCGGGGTGAATGAAGATGTGTATTGCCACCGTTAAGTCGGGGGAGAGGGAAATCAAGGACGTGGTGCTGATAGAGGAGAGGGAGGGGGGATACGTGGTCACCACCCTGCTGGGAGAAAGGGTGGAAATCAAGGGCAAAATTCGTAAGATAGACATGGAACAGCACTTGGTGCTCTTGGAATAGCTTGAGAATTCAAGAAAGTTAGTATTACTTTTTTGTAAAAAAGTAATCTTTAAATAGAGTGGATGATACAGTGTATCGATTCCATTGCTGAGCAGGACTAGGGAACTGGTAGAGGAGGCCAAAAGGTTTCACGGACATCTCTGTCCCTTCCTCTCTCTGGGAGTGAGAGCCTCCGAGATCGCCATGAAAAGGCTGGGGGTGAAAAGGGCCGGAGAGGGGGAAACGGTGGGGGAAAGGCTCCTGGCCCTAGTGGAGTGCAACAGCTGCTTCACGGACGGGGTACAGGTGGCCACGGGATGCACGCTGGGGAACAACTGCCTGATCTACCTGGATTTAGGGAAAACTGCAGTCACGCTGGTGAAGAGGGGGGAGTGGAAGGGGATAAGGGTGTGCGTGGACCCTGAGTACCTCAGGGCGAAGCACTTCAGCAGGGAGGCGCTGGAACTCTTCGAGAAGGTGGTGAGCAGGAGGGAAGGAACGGAAGAGGAGGCAAGAAAACTGGGTGAGCTGTGGGAAGAGATAGGTTACAAGATGGCAGAACTCCCGGAGGAGGAGTTCAAGATCGAGGAAGTGGGGGTTAAGGAGCTGGAGCTGGCCCCCATCTTTGACAGCGTGAGGTGCGAAGAATGTGGTGAGCTGGTCATGAAAACCAGGATCAAAAAAAGGGAAGGAAAGAACCTCTGCCTCGGTTGTGAAGGGAGGTGCAACGCCGTGATGGGAAGGGGGATAGTGGTGGGAATGGAGGTACCCCTCAGGAGGGGAAGTTGATGGAGAAAGGAGGCCTGAACATCCCCGTGGTTTTGGTGGGCGCTCTCGCCCTCATTCTCCTCTCTTCCGCGGTCTTTCTCCTAATCAGTCCGGCGGAGAAAAAAGAAACTGTAGGACCTGTAGTAATCCAAGACCTTTTGGGAAGGGAAGTGGTAATACCCGAAAACCTCAGCAGGGTGGTGGCGGCGGGACCGGGCGCGCTCAGGCTTCTCTGCTACCTAGATGCCACCGACCTGCTCGTAGGTGTGGAGGAGGCGGAGAAGAACTGGGGCTTCACGGGCCGTGACTACGCCATGGCCTATGGCCAGCGGTTTGAGAACCTCCCTGTGATAGGCCCAGGAGGTCCGGGCAGACCCCCCTCTCCCGAACTACTGCTGGCCGTGCAGCCCCAGCTCATTCTCCTCTCCCCCACTTACGCCAGCATGTATGATCCCGACCGCCTCCAGAACGAAACCGGGGCCGTCGTGATGGTGACGGGGTACGGGGCTACCGGAGTGGCGCTGGAGGCCTTGGAAAACATGATCAGTACCCTGGGGAGGGCCCTCCGCAGGGAAGAAAGGGCCAAAGAGCTGGTGGATTTCATCGAGGGACTGCGCCGGGACTTGGACCTCAGAACCGCGGGTCTGGAAAACAGGCCGAGCGTTTACGTAGGTGCCATTTCCTACAAGGGGCCCCAGCCCTTCACCACCACCCAGTCGCCCTACCCTCCCCTCCAGCTCCTCAACACGCCAAGCATAGCGGATAACGCAACCAGTGGCGAACCACCCACCGTCGATTTCGAATTCATCCTCCAGAAGGATCCGAACTTCGTCTTCATAGACCAGAACAATCTGAACACCGTACTACAGGACTTCAACAAGGACCCGGCGAAGTACCGGCATCTCTCCGCCTTCCGAGAGGGGAGGGTTTACGGCCTTCTACCATACAACTACTATGCCACCAACTTCAGCGTGGCCCTCGCCAACGCTTACTACTTGGGGAAAATACTATACCCAGACCGCTTCGCCGACGTGGACCCAGTGAAGAAAGCCGACGAAATCTTCAGAACTTTTGTGGGTAAACCTCTCTACTCAGCCTACGAGAACGCCTATGGGGGCTTCCGCAACCTCTCCGCCCTCTTTCCACCTTCCTGAATCATGGACCCAAAGTTCAGAAGGCTAATCCGCAGGAAGAGGCTTGTCCTCCTCTTCCTGATCCTATTCGTCCTCCTCCTCATTCCCCTCTCCCTGAGCCTCGGCACCTACAGGGCCTCGCCCCTCGACGTCCTGAGGGTGCTTCTCAGGCCCGACGGTAGTCCCCTCTCGACCGTCATCTGGGATCTACGGCTCCGGAGGATTCTGGCAGCCCTTCTCATAGGTGCGGTGCTTGGCTCCTCGGGAGCTGCCGTACAGGCCTCCATGAGGAACCCGCTCGCCTCCCCCTTCACCTTCGGCCTTTCCTTCGCTGCCTCTTTGGGAGTAGCGGTGGCTCTCCTCTTCATGCACGGCGGAAACGTGGGCAGGTTCACCATCTCCGTGTACAACCCCTTTCTAGTCTCCGCCTCCGCCTTCTCCTTTTCCCTCCTGCAAGTGGCCCTCATCCTCCTCCTCGCCCGCAGAGCCGGGCTTGACACCAGGGCCGTGATCCTCTCCGCTATCGCCATTTCCTTCCTCTACCAGGCCCTCCTCTACCTGCTGCAGTATTTCGTCCTCAACGAGGTCCTGGTCTCCACCGTGATTTTTTGGACCTTCGGGGATTTGGGGAGGGTAAGCTGGACGGAACTCTGGTTCCTCTCCCTACCCTCCCTGCTCCTTGTGCTCCCCTATTTCCTGTACCGCAGCTTGGACTACGACCTTCTGGCCAGCGGTGACGAACTCACCCGCTCGAGCGGGGTGAGCCCTGAAAGGATAAGACTGGAAACATGTATAGTGGCGGCCTTGGGCACGGCCCTGGCCACTTCCTTCGCGGGCATCATAGGTTTTGTTTGCCTAGTGGCACCTCACGCCTGTAGGCTTCTGTTGGGGGGAGGACACAGATACCTGATGCCAGCCTCCATGGTCATGGGTGCCCTCATCCTCCTCCTCTCGGACACCGTGGGGAGAACCATCCTTTCGCCAACGATTATACCCGTGGGCATCATGACCTCGCTGGTGGGTGCCCCCCTCCTAGTCTACCTGCTCATGAGGGGTGGAAGGCTTGGCGGTGGATATTAGAGTAAAGGGGGTGAGTGTCCTCTACCGGAGCTTCAGGGCCCTAGAGGGAGTCTCGCTGGAGGTGGGGGCAGGTGAAATCCTCTCGCTGGTGGGACCCAACGGGGCGGGAAAAACCACCCTCCTTAAGGTAATCGATGGAGTGCTGAGACCCCACAGGGGAGTGGTGTTCTTGGACGGGAGAGCGGTGGGGGAGATGCCCAGGAGGGAGGTGGCGAGGAGAATGGGAATGGTGCCCCAAAAAACTCTGCCCACTGGGATGCTCACGGTCTTCGACTTCGTGCTGACCGGTAGAAGGCCATACATGAAATGGGCGCCTTCCAGAGAGGACGAGAAAAAAGCCTACGAGAGCCTTCGGAAGGTGGGAGCACTGCGGTTGGCAGGAAGAACGCTGGAGGAACTCAGCGGGGGGGAACTCCAGAGGGTGTACTTAGCCAGGGCACTGGCTGGGGATCCAGAAATCCTGTTGCTAGACGAGCCCACGGCAAACCTAGACCCCAAACATCAGCTGGAGACCCTGGAGCTGCTGGAAGAACTGCGCTCCCATGGTCTGTGCCTGGTTCTCGCCACCCATGACCTGACCCATGCTTACAGGGTTTCGGATAAAGTCCTCATGTTAAAAGGAGGCAGGGTCTTTGCCTTGGGTAGCCCGGAGGAAGTATTGACTCCGGGAAACCTCCTCAAGGTATACGGGGTGAGAATGCTCGTGCTGCCCACACACAGGATAATCGTGCCCGCGTGAGGCATGGGTTTCCGTGTGCCGTGCTTTTCGCCCTCCGCAGCTCACTCCTCAGGAGATGAGAACCTGCGGTGGTAAATCCTTGCCAGTACACCCAGCACCGCCGGAACGAGGGCAAAGAAGAAGGGCCAGCCCAAGGACATTCTGAGCGGAAGGGTGATGGTCGTGTTCTCCATCTCCAGCACGGCGGTGGAGCTTCCCGAGAGGTAGGGCAGGCTGAAGCCCCGCAGTTCGGGGACCTTTCCTGCAAGGAAGTTGCCCAGCAAGGAAAGTGCCAAGAGCAGGACGAGGAAGCCTACCCACATCCAGAGCAGCTTGGTGGCCCCGAACTTCAGCAGCCTCCTCGACCACCACCTCTTGGGGTAGAGGGAAGCCAGGATAAGGAAGATCCCCGAGATGACGAGGGTGAGGGTGGCTCCCAGACATATGAAGCGCACGAGCGTAGAAGAAATGGGCTGATCCAGCGCCACCAGCCTGAAGCTGAAGGGGGAGAGGGAGAAGTCTACCGCTCCAGTACCCAGGGTCAGGCTCCACCAGGCGCCCAGGAAGGGCAGGAGGATCATGAGGGGGCCCGCCACCAGACCGAACCAGTTGGGGCCCTTCGGACCCCACTTCAGGGAAAGCTTCATCCCTCCACCTCCTGATAGACCTCCGTCGACTCCTCCACCGGCACCCTGAATTCTATGCCATAGACGTCCAGCGTGAAGTCTCCCCTAAGGTCCAGGCGGGCTTGCAGGTAGGAATCGGTCACGTGCTGCTCCAGCAGGTGGCGGGAACCCTCATGCGTGAAAATCAGGAGAAGCCTCAGGTTCTCCCTCGACTCCGGCTCGACCACCACAGCACTCTCCAGCCTCCCCTCCCCCACTTTGAAACCATCTTCCGAGCAGAAGACCTCTAGGGAGACCTCCTTCATCCCGAGCCTGAAGGAATAGTGATTGGTGAGGGTGATGGACGAGACTAAAGGAGGGAGGTCGTTCTCCAGGGTCACCGGCCCCTGGAAGGCGGTACCCCCCGTCTCTATCGTCGGCTCCTTGCCCTCGGAGGTCAGGTCCTCGAAGGGGCCCAAGTCCCCCAGGAGGGTGGAGCGGAGGTCCCAGCCCTCCGATGCAAAGGCCGCTAGGAAGGGGCCTACCGAAAGTGCCAAGGAAAGAAGGAAGAGCCCGACGCGAAGCGCTCTTTCGCCCACCCTTTCCCTCCCGGCAGAGGTTCGGCACCCGAGCTTTTAACCCTATTTGGCCCCTGCCCTCTCCACCAGGACCCTGAGCACGTCCGCCTTGGTGATGATGCCCCTCACCCTTCCCCTCTCCACCACCAGCACGGCGGGGGCGTGCTCCAGCATCGAGAGGACGGCGGGGGCGGGGAGTTCTGGACCCACGGTGGGAAAGGGCCCACCCATCACCTCCATCACCCTTCTCCTCAGGAGTCCCTTTCCCTCCCCCTCCGCCACCTTCCTCATCACGTCGGCCTCGGAGAGGGACCCAACCTGGGTACCCTCCTCCAGCACGGGAAGCTGTGAAATGCCTTTAGCCTCCATGAGCTTCACCGCCTTCTCCACCAAATCGGCGGGTCTCACGTGAAAAACGGGAGAAGTCATCATCTCCCCCGCCCGAAGCAAGGGTTCTTCCTCTTGCTGGAGGAGCACGGAGGAAAGCCGCTCCAGGGTGGAGAGCTTGGGGTCGGCCTTGCCCGCCTCCATCTTCGCGATGTAAGCCTGGGTGAGACCCGTGAGTTCCGCCAGCTTGGCCTGGGTCAGGCCCCTCTTCAGGCGAAGGGCCCTGAGTTCGGACGGTCTGAGAAGCCTCATATTCCTACAGGTTATTTCGGTGACCAAAAGTATATAGACCGCCCCTCCAAAACCCACGGGGGCTCCCGGGAGGCCGTCCTTGGACCAGCGAGCGGAGGAACTGCTCACAAGGGGTGCCAGGTTCCTGCTCTCCTCCCGCTACGCCCTGGCCCTCACCGGAGCGGGGATGTCCACGGAGTCGGGAATCCCCGACTTCAGGGGGCCCTCCGGGATTTGGACGAGGCACCCCGAGGAGGAAGCCAGGGCTTACCTGCTCTACCCCAAGTTCCTCTCCGATCCCAAGGGATACTGGGAGGAGGTTCTGAGCAGGCCCTCGCCACTCGGGGACCTGCGCGCGTTCTCCCCCAACCCGGGGCACCTCGCCCTGGCCGAGCTGGAGAGGATGGGGATCCTCAAAGGGGTGATCACCCAGAACATAGACGACCTCCACCGCAGGGCAGGAAGCGTGAAGTTGCTGGAGTACCACGGGAACGCCTTCAAGCTCAGGTGCTTGCGGTGCGGTGCCAGGTATCCCAGAGAGGGGTTCGACCTGGAGGGAATGAGGAGAAGGGGAGAACTGCCTCCCAGGTGCAGGTGCGGGTCCCCCCTGAAGTCCGATGTGGTCTACTTCGGAGAACCCATCCCTGAAGACGTGATGAGGGAGAGCCTGGAGGAGGTAGGGAAGTGCGACCTCGTCCTCGTCTGCGGCACCTCGGCGGTGGTCTACCCCTTCGCCCACCTCCCGCGTCTGGCCAAGGAGAAGGGGGCTCTGCTGATGGAGGTGAACCTGGAGCCCACGCCCCTGACCGATTTCTCCGACCTCTCCCTTTTCGGGAGGGTGGGAGAAATCCTCCCAGCGCTGGTGGAGAGGGTGAAGAGGCTGAAGGGATAAAAAGAGGGAAAACCACGGGGCGGGATGGAGGAAGTCAGGAAGCAGCTGAAGAAGATAAGGAACGCGGGAATCCTCATGCTCTCGGCGGGGACTCTCCTGCTCCTCACGGGCGTTCTCCTGCTGAGGGGGGCGGAAAACTCGGGAGCGGCCCTCCGGGACTCCTTCCTTTCCTTCCTGGGGGGCTTCATGGCCCTGCTGGGGGCAGGGATCCTCTACCACGTGTGGAAGGCGACACGGGCGCTTGTGAAAATGGGGTCGGGGACGGGGGGACCCGGTCACTGATACCTTTTTATACTGGACCTACAAGAGAGGCGCGGATATACCGTCTTCTGGATTCGTCCGGGAGACCCGAGAAACGCGAGTTTCTTGGTATATCCAACAAAAAAGAAGAAAGGAGGTTAGGAAATGGACATGGGAAGAGGTCCCCGGCGGGGCTTCAGGCCTAGGGAAATGCACAAGGCCGTGTGCTCCGACTGCGGGAAGGAATGCGAGGTGCCCTTCAAGCCCACGGAGGGCAGGCCCGTCTACTGCAGGGACTGCTGGGAAAAGCGCCGCAGGAGATAGGCGGAAACGGAGTTGATCCGTTTCCGTGGCCTCTATTTTTTTTCTTTTCACTTTTTGTCAATCCGTTATTTTGCTGCATCGCGGTTAGCTTTCCATTTTCTTCCACCTCTTTAAGAAACACTACTTTTGGAGATCTTACCCCATCGCCAAGCCCGCTTACTCTCTTTGAGACCAGTGGATTCACAAGGCAGGGAGGTCATGACCCTTTAACCCGAAAGAACAGCCAGTTCTTCGGCTCCCCCTTCTTGAACCTCAGCAGGCAGTAGGTCCCCTTCAGCTTCTTCCCCCTCAGCTCGAAAACCAGCCTGTCCTCCCTCCTCTCCTTCAGCACGTACTCCCCCCTGTCCCAAATCTCCACCTCCCCCGCCCCGTACTGCCCCTCCGGGATGATACCCTCGAAGTTTTCGTACCCCAGGGGATGGTCCTCCACCTGAACAGCTAGCCTCTTCACACCCTCCTCGCGCGGCGGCTCCTTGGGTACCGCCCAGCTCTTCAGCACGCCATCCATCTCCAGTCTCAGATCGTAGTGCAGACGCCTGGCCCTGTGCCTCTGGATGACGTAGATCACCTTCCCAGGACCTTCCTGGCCCAGGGGAGCTTACCCCCCACCCTGACGATTTCCTCTTCCTTCTCCGAGAGAGGGGAGGAAAGGACCATCCACTCTTCCCTGTACTTTATCCTCACCTTACGGAGTTCGGCGGTTTCCACCCTCAACACCTCTTCCACCTGCAGCCTCTCGTACTGGGAAGAATCCAGCAGCAGGGGAAGCACCCCGAAGTTGATCAGGTTGTCCAGGTGGATGCGGGCGAAGGATTTAGCCAGCACCGCCCTCACCCCCAGGTACCTCAGGACCAGCGCGGCATGCTCCCTGCTGGACCCCTGCCCGTAGTTCTCTCCCCCCACCACGAAGCCTCCTCCCTCCTGCTTGGCCCTTGGGTAGAAGGTGGGGTCCAGGCGGGAGAAGGCGTATTTTGCGAGCTCCGGGAGGTTGCTCCGGAGGGGGAGGACCTCCGCCCCCGCCGGGAGGATGTGATCGGTGCTCACGTCCTCCCCCACCTTCAGCAGGACCTTGCCCTCCAGCACGGGGGGGAGGGGGGAGAACTCTGGGAGGGGACGGATGTTGGGTCCCCTCACCACCTCCACCCTATCCGCCTCCCCTAGAGGAAGAGGAGGGAGGAAGCCCGTGGAGGGAAGGAAGCGTCCTGGCATCCTCACCCTGGGATACCTGCCCATCCCCCTTGGATCCGTCAGCTTCCCCGTGAGGGCGGAGGCGGCCGCCACCTCTGGACTCACCAGGAAGACCCTGGCATCGGGAGTTCCGCTCCTCCCCTCGAAGTTGCGGTTGAAGGTCCTGAGGGAGGCCGCTCCCGAGGGAGGGGCACCCCCCATCCCTATGCAGGGACCGCAGGCACACTCCAGGATCCTGGCACCTGCCTGCAGGAGGTACCTCATCTCCCCGCTCTTCACCAGGTGCTCCACCACCTGCCTGGATCCCGGACTTATGAGCAGGTCCACCCCCTCGGCCACCTTTTTCCCCTTGAGCATGTGGGCCACCACCTTCAGGTCCCTGAGCGAAGAGTTGGTGCAGGAACCTATCACCACCTGCTGTACCTCCTCCCCCTCCACCTCCCTCACCGGCTTCACATTGCCCGGGCTGTGGGGGAGGGCCACCAGGGGCTCCAGCCTGTCCAGTTCCACCTCCTCCGCCTCCCCGTAACCTCCCTCCTCAGGAAGGGGAACCCAGTCACCCTCCCTCCCCTGTGCCCTGAGGAAGTGCCTGGTCACCCCGTCGCTGGGGAAGAGACTGGTGGTGGCACCCGTCTCCGTCCCCAGGTTGGTCACCGTGGCCCTCTCCGGAACGCTCAGTCCCCTCACCCCCGGTCCGAAGTACTCCAGCGCCTTCCCCCTCCCCCCTCTGACCCCGAGCCTCCTGAGCACCTCCAGGGCCAGGTCCTTGGCGGAGACCCACTCGGGAAGCCCGCCCGAGAGCCTGATTCCCAGCACTTCAGGATAGGTGAAGGAGTAGGGAAGGCCGGCCATGGCCAGGGCCACGTCCAGCCCACCCGCCCCTATGGCCAGGCAACCCACCGCCCCGGCGGTGGGGGTGTGGCTGTCCGAGCCCAGGAGGGTCTTCCCTGGGGAGGCGAAGCGTTCCAGGTGGAGCTGGTGGCAGATGCCGTTGCCGGGTGGAGAGAAGTGAATTCCGTACCTCCTGGCCACCGAAAGCAGGTAACGGTGGTCATCAGCGTTCCTGAAGTCGGTCTGGAGGGTGTTGTGGTCCACGTAGCTCACGCTGAGCTCCGTCCTCACCCGCGGAAGCCCCAGCGCCTCAAACTCCAGGTACGCCAGCGTGCCCGTGGCATCCTGTGTGAGGGTCTGGTCCACCCTCACCGCCACCTCCTCACCGGGCGAGGGCCTGCCTTCGGCCAGGTGCTTCTTTACTATCCTCTCCAGCAGGGTCGCCATTTCTGATTCTTACGTCCCCCGACCTAAAAGGAAGCTAGCCCCGGGGCTTCATCAGCTTCCTGAGTTCCTCCGCCCTGGCAGGGGTAATGATTTTTCTCTTCTCCAGGTCTTCCAGGCACTTGTCCGCGTACTTGCACCAGACCACGCAGGAAGGGGAGGCCTCCCTGTGGACCTTCCTCCCGCACTTCGGACACTTGGTCTCGGTCTCGTACTCGAAGAACTCCACTTCCTCCCCACAGGCTGGACAGGTCCTGAGCACGATCTGCGGCTCCACCAGCTTTCTTATCCCGGGGCAGGTGTCCATCATCCCTCCTCACCTCACCTGCTCTTCCAGAGGCCGTGGATGTTGCAGTACTCCCTGGCCCTCTCCGCCTTCACCCTGAACTCCGCCTCCGGTGCCTCGCCTGGGTTCAGGAACTTCAGGCAGAGGAAACCCTCTCCTTCCGCCTCCACCCACTCGATGTAGTGCTTCTCCTCCATCGGGTGGGGCACCGAACCCACCTTCACCTTCGCTCCCCTCTCCGTTCCCTCCACCACCGGCACGTGCTTCTCCCTTCCCACTTCCTCCGTTCTCTCCTGCAGGAGCTCCATGGGCTGACCGCAGCAGACCAGCTGCCCCCTCCCGGCGTGTAGCACCATCACGATGTTACCGCAGACGTTGCACCTATAGACCTGCTTCCTTTCCGTCATTCATTTCCTCTTTTTTCCCCGCGATAAAATACTTCTCTTCTTCCCCTTCAGGACCCAAAGAGTCCCCCCGGTCAGGAGAACGAGGATTGCGACGGCCACCGCCACGAGAAGGGGCAAGGATGTAGCTGGAGGGGAGTACTCATAGGAGATGCTCGTTTCCCCCAGATCACGGATCAAGGACTGAAATAGCTCCATGTTCTCGCCCGAAAACGTGTAGATTGCGCCCTCGTTCTCAAAGCCCGGGGGGAGGCCGGAAACCGACGCCCCTTCGGGAAGCTTGAGGACCAGGGAAAAGTTTCCCACGGATGTTTCCCCCAGTAAACCACCCAGGTTGAGGTTCTCGGGCAAGTTCACCACCACCCGGCCTTCCTCATGTGGGAGGCTGAACTCCGAGCGCGCCGAGAGAAGCGCTCCTCCCTCCGCCAGCTCTAGGGAAAGCTGCAGGCTCAAGGGCAGGTACTCCCTTCCCCTCTCCACCCCTCCCAGCACCACCAGGAGGGAGAACCTCACACCGGGCTGGAGCACCTTAAGCTCCTTCACCTCCACCTTCTCCAGCACCATCTCCCTCATCTCCTCTGGAAGCTCGATCTCGGGGAACTCCAGCTGGGGGAGTCCCGTGGATTCCCCTCCCTCCATCAGCTCCCCCAGGGTCTTCCCCTCGTAGGAGGAGAGGAAGGTGTTCAGGAACTGAAGGTCCAAGGAAGAGAGGAGATCCTCCACCCCCTCGGGAAGCTTCACCTCCGCGCTCCCCCCAAGCTCCAGCTTCACGGAGGAGGAACCCGACGTGGAGACCCTAAGTTCCAGCTCCAGGGGGAAGAGGTTATCCGTTTCTCCCCGCAGCACGGCCGAGGCCTCCACGAGACACTTCGCCTGGGGAGTCAGCTCCACCTGCAACCGCAGGTTCTCCACCCGCAACTCCTTCCCCTTCACTCCGGCTAATCCTGCCGAAGCCAGCAAGAAAAGTGCCATCAACGAAAGGGGGAGGAGCCTCCGCATGTCATTCCCTTTAAAATCCCACCTTAAATAACAGGGAGTTCCCTCACCCGCTCAGAGGAACATCCCTCCCTCCGGGGGGGTAGAGTTTAAAATGTGGGAGGGGGAAAGAAAGAAAGATGGAGTTCCCCGAGATCCTGGAAGAGGAGGAAGAAGAGGAAGAGGAGGACTGGATCACAGCGGCCAGACTGGAGGTGCTGGAGTACCTCCTCCGCCGGTACGGGAACCTGAGGGCCAAGGACCTGGCCGAAATCCTTGGGTGCAAACCCGCCACCATCCAACCCCTCCTGAAGAGGCTCGAGGGATGCGGGAGGGCCAAGTGCCTGAAGGTGGGGAGAAGCTCGGTGTGGGCGATCAACGAGCGCTTCCCCGATACCATCTACTACTAGGTTCCGATAGGGTAAAAACCGGGGAACCCCAAGGAATGGCGTGGAGAAAATCCCCGAGCTGGAGCTGAAGCTTTCTTCCCTGACCAAGCGGCTGGAGGAGCTGGAGAAGCGCCTGGAGCTGCTGGAGAGGAAGCAATTCCATCCCAGCCCTCCACCCGGCCCGCAGGAGACTGAGAAACCCAAGAACGAAAAACAGTGGGGTTATCTGAGCAAGACCATAGCCGCGGCCAAGAGGGAGTACCAGAAAACCCTCTGATTCCCCCAAATAAGGAGGAACCACTATTCCTTCTGGTGGAGCATGAGGGAGGAACTCCTCAGCCCGCTCTTCTGGCTCCTGATCCTTGGGGGTTGGGTGGCCGGGGTTTCCTTCGGCTACTGGATGGGGGGGGACCTCTCCCGGGAGCTGAGCCTGGTGACCAGCGTTCCCCCACCCTCCGAGCTGGGGGGATGGTGGGAGCCCCTCCTCTTCTTCGCCCTCACCCCCCTCTCCTGCTACCTGCTCTCCCAGCTCTTCTTCGGTGCGAGCGCCCCGCTCCTCCTCTTCCTCAGGGGCACCCACGACGGGGGCATCCTGATAAGAACCCTCGAGGCCTCTTTCTCCGGCTTCTCCTTCCCCCACTTCTCCCCACGGGAGGTCCTCTCCACCCTCTTCATCCTCCTGGTTCTCTCCGTCAACCTCCCCCTCTGCCTCTGGGCCTCCCACCTGGGGACCTCCAGGGCCACCTACCTGAGGCACAGGCTCACGGGAAGGCCCATCCGCGCGGGAGAGGGCTCCTCCACCTTCTCCTCCCTCCCCCTCCTCCTTGGTCTCTCCCTGGTGGCCGGTCTCTTCGCGTCCCTCCTCTTCGGCCACCTGTGAGGTCAGAAGGGATTCAGGCGGGCCTGAACCTGTCCTTAAGCTTCTCGAGCACCTTCGGGAGGGTGGTGTACTCCATGGCGTCGTGGGCCAGACGGGCGGGCTCGAACTCGCCCATCCTCCTCAGCACCGCCATGTACTCCATCGCCTCCCTCCTGGCCAGGTCAAAGGCCACGTCCTCGAAAAGGTCCGCCACCATCGGGTTGCCCGAGTCGTCCTTGGCTATGGCCCCCTCGCAGACCTGGAAGCCCAGCCCCACCAGCCTGGGGGGCCCGTCGAAGACCGTGCACCTTGAGTCCTTCAGCCCCACCGGCATCAGGGGGCCCCAGTGGCTTCCCCTCATCCAACCCTCCACGAAGTAGCTGTGCATGAAGGGGGCCAGGATCTCGCCCACCGCCGGCAGGCCATGCTGGGCCCTCACCACGCACACTGGGTCGTCCTTGCCCACGTACTTCCCTGCGATCAGGGAAAGCTTGGTGGTGCTGGTGGAGGCGCAAACCATATCATCGGAAGCCCTCCAGATCCTGGAGATCACGTACCTCCCGGGGCTGCCCACCAGCGCCAGCACCTCGTACATCTCCTCCGGGCACTTCAGCACGATCTTCTTGCTCTCTATCAGGTCGAACACCTCGAACTTGAACCCTCCCACCATGGCGGGGTCGATGACCAGGCCAGCTGTGTTGAAGGGATCGGCGAAGGCCTTGAAGAGGGGATAGTTGAAGGCGCCCGGCTCCGTCTTGTCCATCGCCAGGACTATCACGGGATCGGAAGGACGCTCCTCGAACTCCATCTCCGCCACCCCCGGACCCATTCCCTTTACGTTGCCGCTGAAGGCCGTCTTCAGGATGTCCTGCCCCGCCGCGTAGAGCTTCAAGCTCCTGGACCTCTCCGCGGCCTTCCTGAAGGTCTCCCAGGCCAGGCCGTGGATCTCGGGGTTGTCCTCCCCCCTCCGGTGCACCATGAGGAGCTCCAGGTCGTCCCCGGCGTTGAACACGTAGGAGCTGTTGATCAGGCCCTCTTTCTCCGCCTTCTTCAGCTCCTCCCTGGCCACCCTCAGGAGGGGTTCCGGCACGGTGTGATGTCCCACCAGCGAGCCCACGTCAGCCTTGATCACCGATACCGTGGTCTTGACCATCTCCCTACTTCCTTCCGCGGATATAAAAAGACTCAGCGGACCCTGAGGGCGTAGCTCCCTTCCTGCTTGATCTTGAGGGCCTTGGCTATCTGGGACCTCTCCGGATCCCTCACCACCACGTATCCCTTCCACTCCGAGGAAAAGGAGTTCCCCTTGCAGACAGGACAAACCTCCGCCTTGCCCACTATCCTGTAGCACTTCTTGCAGGCCTGCTCCTTCATCCCTTACCCCCCTTCTTTCCCTCCGCCAACCACTCCAGCTTGCCCAGACCAGGCTGGCGCATGGTGAGCCCCACCTTCCCCCTGTAGTCCCTCCTGAGGCTGACCGACACCACCCTGGCCCTTAGCCTGTCCCCCTCCTTCAGCGACCTCCCCGTTTCCTTTCCCACCAGGGCCCCTTTCTTCTCGTCGTAGGAAACGTAGTCGTCCATGACCTGCGAGATATGGAGGAGGGCGTCCAGAGGGCCCACCCTGACGAAGCTCCCGAAGCTCACCACCTCCACCACCTCCCCCAGCACCACCTCGTTCAGCTCTGGGCGGTAGGTGAGGGCCTCGAAGACCACCTGGTGGTAGCTGGCCCCGTCCCCCATGATCACCCTCCCCACCCCTATCTCCTTCACCCCCGTGATGGCCACCACCATCCCCACATCTTTGTCCATCACCCCTTCGTAGGTCTGCTGCAGCAGCTCCGCCACCACCTTCTCCAGGGGCTCGCCGAAGCGGTGGGGTGGAACCCTCACCGTGTCCCTCAGAGTCACCCTCCAGTGCACTTCCACACCTCCAGACCAGAGAACCTAATCATCCTCACCAAAGAGCCTATTAAAAGGTTGCCGAACTCACTCCAGGTCGCGGCTGAGCATCAGGTAGGACCTGTGCCTCAGACGGGCCACCGGAATCCCCACCTTCTCAAGCTTCTTCTGGAGTACCCTGTCGTTGGTGCCCACCACGCAGCCCTTGGCCCCCTCCTTCTGGGCCAGCTTCAGGATGGTCTCGTCCGCATCCTCCCCGCCCTCCACGATCTCCCCCTGCTCAGCCAGGACCATCCCCAGTCTGGCGGAAGACCTCTCGCTCGGGGTTCCCCTCCTCGCCAGATACTCCAGCTCCTTCAGCACGGGGGAGGGGATGAGGAGCTTGTACCTCCTCTCCAGCAGCCTGTTCAGCTCGCTGATGATGTCCACTCCGAAGGTCCCCGGTATCATCAGGAAACTCGTGTCCGCTATCACCTTCAGGTACTTCAATTCCATCCCTTAGGGCCCTCTCAATAAAGAAAAGACCTGAGTCCTTAAAAAAAATGATGCTGGTCTTCGTGGGACTGGGCCTTTGCGGCCAAGAGGGACTCTCCCTCAGGGGGCTGAAAACCGCCAGGGAGGCCGACTGGGTGTACGCCGAGCACTACACCAGCCTCCTCCCCGAGCTGGACCTGGGGAAACTGGAGGAGCTTGTGGGGAAAAACGTGAAGCTGGTGGACCGGAAGACCCTGGAGGAGCACCCAGAGGAGATCCTGGAAAGAGCGGAGAGGGGAAGGGTGGCCCTGCTGGTTCCAGGGGACTCCATGGTGGCCACCACCCACGTGGACCTCAGGCTGAGGGCGGAGAGGAGGGGCATCCGCACCCTGGTGGTCCCCTCGCCCTCCATCCTCTCCGCGGCCCCGGGGCTCACGGGGCTGCAGAGCTACAAGTTCGGTCGCTCCGCCACCATCCCCTTCAGGGACAACCCCTCCAGGACCCCCTACGACACCCTGGTGGAGAACCGGGAAAGGGGGCTGCACACCCTCCTCCTCCTCGACCTGAGGGCGGAGGAGGGCAGGTACATGACGGCGAGGGAGGGGATGGAGGTCATGCTGGAGCTGGAGTCCAGGATGGGAAAGGGGGTCTTCACCAGGGACAGCCTGGTGGTGGTTCTGGCCCGCGCGGGATGCTCCGACGGGAGGGTGAGGGCGGGGAGGGTGGGGAAGCTGATGGAGGAGGACTTCGGGCCCCCCCCACACGCGCTGGTCGTCCCGGGGAGGCTGCACTTTCTTGAGGAGGAGGCGCTGAGGGTACTGGCGGGGGCTGAGCCTTGAGGGACCCGAAGGAGGAGCTGGAAGCCGAGATAGAGAGATGGTCGAAAAGGCTGGAGGAGGCCTTGGAGAAAACCAGGCCCCTAGACAAGAGAGGGGAAAAGCTCCTGGAGAACATCAGGGCTTACCAGCAGGACTCTTCCCACTTCAGGTCCCACTCGCCCGTGAAGAGCTTCGAGTGCCTGGTGTGGGCCTGGGCCCTGCTGGAGATGGGGAAGGAGTTCGGCTGCCTCTCAGGGCCCTAGCGCGGAAGCCAGCCTCCTGACCTCCCCCACCGCCTCCTCCACCGCCCTCTCCAGCATCCTCTTTCCCAGCCTGAGGTCCGCCCTCACCCCTCCCTCCAGAACCTCCCTGGCATGCCTCTCAGCCCACTCGTACCTACGGCGAGCCTTCTCCAGCCCGGCGAAGCCCACCTCCGGGTGCCTCTCGGGGTCCACGTGCTCCCTCAGCCTGGAGAGGTCCGCCAGGCCTGCTGCCGCCGCCGCGCTGACCTCCCCCGTCCCCGCGTGTGGCCCCTCCAGGTCCACCAGCAGGGTGCTGAAGGCCAGCTTCATCCCCAGCCTCTTCTCCAGACGCGGCAGACGGTCCCTGAGGGGCTTGTTCCCCCCGTGAGCATTGACCAGCACCGCCGCCCTCACTCCCAGTACCTCCCTGGCCTCCTTCAGCCTCCTACACAGCTCACCCACCACCTTCCCCAGCGGGTGGTGTCTACCCGTCTCTATGAGGGGAAGCTCGTAGGAGGTGAGGAGGACCCCCAGGAACTTGGCCCCGCTGCGCTTGGCAGCTTCCAGGGCCACGTGGGCCGCCAGCTTGGCATCGGTGTCGGGGGGGAGCACCGCCCCATGCCTCTCCTGGTGAGAGCCCAGGGCCAGCACTCCCACCCTGGTTTCAGCCGATCCCCAGCCTTCTGGCCGTCTTGACCGCACTCTCCACCGCTCTCCTGGCGTACTCGTTCACCCTGTCCAGCGCCTGCAGTCTGGTCATGCCCGGTCCGGAGATGCCCAGCGCCACCGGCTTGCCGTACTCAAGAGCAAGGTCCATCAGCTTCCTGGTCGTGTGCTGCATGATCACCTCGTCGTGCTCCGTCTCCCCCTCTATCACCGCCCCCAGCGTCACCACGGCGTCCACCTTTCCCTCCGAAAGCAGCTTCTTCACCGCCACCGGTATCTCCCAGACCCCGGGAACCAGCACTTCCCTCTCCAACGACGCACCCAGGAACTCCGCGTGCCTCTTCGCGAACTCCACCATGGGTCCCACTACGTCCCAGGAGAACTCGCTCGCCACCAGTCCCAGCTTCACCAGGTTCTCACCTCCTTAGGGGTCCGGCGTCCGGGCGGCCCTCCCTTTGCCCGGTGCCGGCCCTTTTTGTAAGCTCTTCGGGCCTGAAGAGCAAGCGGTAGAGGTTGAGGGCGTGCTCCCTGGCCCTCCTGTCCGCCAGCCTGGCCAGCTCCTCCTCGGAGGAGGCCTCGTCCTCGAAGACGAAGACCTCTATGATGTGCTTGTTGGTGAGCAGCTGGGCCCAGATGAGCCCGAGGGAGGCCTCATGGGCGCACTGCTTGTCTATGGGTGCTGCGCCGGGCATACCGAAGGCCATGGCGGCGTCGCACCCCTCGTCCAGCAGGCGCTTGCATTCCACCGGAAGGTCCTTTATCCCGGGGACCGTGCGTCTCTCGAACCTCACGCTGCAGAGGTTCCTGAGCTCCTCCATGGCGGAGGAAGCCATGTCATACCTGGCGAAGGTGGTGTCCACCATCGCTACCTTCAGCAACCCATCCTCCTCCTGTACTCCTCCACGATTTCCCTGCCCCCCACCAGGACCAGGCCCCTCTCCTCCGCGTACTCCTTCGCTTTCTCCAGGCTCAGGGCCGCGTGGGTCTCCCCGTCCAGCATCTCGCATATCACCGTGACGGGGACGATCCCCGCCATCTCGGCCAGGGCCACCGAGAGTTCGGTGTGCCCCTGCCTCTCCATCACGCTCCTGGCGGCGGGGAGAAGGGGAACATGGCCCGGGCTCCTGAAGTTCCTCCCGAACTCCTCCACCGCGGAGCCGTTCAGGGCCTGAGCCCCCAGCCTGGCCACCTCCCTTATGGTCAGGGCCCTGTCCCTGTCCGTAATCCCCGTCCTGGTCCCCCTGTGGTTCACGGTGAGGGAGAAAGCCGACCGCTCGTCGTAGGGAAGATCGTGGGGGAAGATACCTCTCAGGAGCCTGAACCTCTCGGACGCCACCCTGTAGATTTCCGTCAGGTAGGGGAGGCCGAAGTTGTCCGCTATCCTGCGGTGGAGGGGCACGCAGATGAGCCCCCCCGCGTCCCTCCTCAGCACGGCCACGTGGGAGGGCTCCACGAACTGGGCCCCCATCACGAGGTCCACCTCGTTCTCCCTCTCCCCGCTGTCGTGGATGAGCACGAACCTCCCCTCCCTCAGGGCCCTGATAGCCTCCTCTACCTCCACCTCCTCACCTCCAGCTCCACCCTGTCCCCGTCCTTCAGGCCCAGGGTGTCCCTGAGCTTCTCCCCGGCCACCAGCTCCACCACCTCCCTGTGGGAACTCCTCAGGGGGAGCACCAGAAAGGCCTCCCTCCCCCTTATCCTGACCGGAAAGCACTTCACCTCCCCGAAGCTCCTCTCCCTGGTGCGGAACCCCTTCAGCATTTTTCCCGGCAGCTCCTGCAGCACCTCCCTGGCCTCCCGGGAGGAGCCGTTCAGCCTCACGTTCAGCGTCCCGGGGAAGGGCGTGAAGCCGAGCTGCTCCCTGAACTGCCTGCGGTATCCCTCCTGTCTCACGTAGTAGCTTCCCTCGCCCAGTCCGCTCACCACCACTCCCTCCAGCTTCATCACCTCTTCCTTCCCCTCCAGCACCTCCCCCAGCTCCGCGTGCAGGGACCTGAGGAAGGCGAGACCCTTGGGAGAAAGCCTGAGCCTCTGCCCCTTCCCCTCCGGGAGACGCTCCAGCCATCCCTCCCCCTCCAGCTCCCTCAGCCAGCGGGCGAGGGTGGACTCAGGCCTTCCCACCTTCCCCGAGAGCTCCCTCAGGGTAAGGGCCGCGCCGGGGCTTCCCCCAGCCCTCGCCACCTCCAGCAGGAGCCTCAATCTCTCCATTTTACCACTTTTGGTTAAATTACCAAATGTGATTTCTTACCCGCTCGGAGGAAGTTATATATAAAGCTTTTCCGAGAGAAGAAAAATGCGCGTAGCGATCAACGGCTTCGGTCGCATAGGGAGGCTCTTCTACAGGAGTTCTCTGGAGAGGAGAAAGAACTTCGAGGTGGTGGCGGTCAACGACCTCACCGACGCCCCCACCCTCCTGCACCTTCTCAAGTACGACTCCACCTTCGGCAAGCTGGAGGTGGAGATGAAGGCGGAAGGGGGCTACCTGGTGGTGGGGAAGGAAAGGATGAAGCACCTCTCGGAGAAAGACCCCTCCAAGCTTCCCTGGAAGGAGCTTGGGGTGGACCTGGTGATAGAGTCCACCGGGGCCTTCACGGAAAGGGAAGGGGCCTCCAAGCACCTGGAAGCGGGGGCCAAGAGGGTCCTGATCACCGCCCCGGCCAAGAACCCTGACATCACCATCGTGCCAGGAGTGAACGAGGCCCAGTACGACCCCTCCAAGCACCGTATCCTTTCCCTGGGTTCCTGCACCACCAACTGCCTCGCACCCCTGCTGAAGGTGCTGGAGGAGAACTTCGGGGTGGAGAAGTGCCTGATGACCACGGTACACGCCTACACCAACGACCAGCGCGTCCTAGACCTGGTGCACAGGGACCTGAGGAGGGCCAGGGCGGCAGCGGTCTCCATCATCCCCACCACCACCGGGGCAGCGAAGGCCATCTTCGAGGTCATACCCACCATGAAGGGAAAGAGCCACGGGATAGCCCTCAGGGTGCCCGTTCCGGACGTCTCGGTGGTGGACCTGGTGGCACTCCTCAAGAAGGAGACCACGGCGGAGGAGGTGAACGCGGCCTTCAGGAAGGCCGCGGAGGGAAGCCTGAAGGGCATCCTGGCCTACACGGAGGAGCCGCTGGTTTCCTGCGACTTCATAGGGAACAGCCACTCCTCCATCGTGGACGGGGCCCTCACCACGGTGGTAGGAGGCAACCTGGTGAAGGTGGTGTCCTGGTACGACAACGAGTGGGGTTACTCCTGCCGCCTGGTGGACATGACCAACCTCATAGCCTCAAAGAGCTAGATGTCGATCCCCACTCTGGACCAGGCGGACGTGAAGGGCAGGACCGTTCTCCTCAGGGTGGACATCAACTCCCCCCTCGACCCCAGGACAGGTGACATCCTGGAGGACTCCAGGATGAGGGAGTCGGCACCCACCATCAAGGAGCTGGCGGAAAAGGGGGCGAAGGTGGTGGTGCTGGCCCACCAGGGAAGACCGGGGGACGAGGACTTCACCAGGCTGGAAAAGCATGCGAGGAGAATGGGCGAAATCCTGGGCATGCCCGTGAGGTACGTTCCCGACCTGCTGGGGCCCTCCGCAAAGGAGGCCATCAGAGGGTTGAAACCTGGAGAGATCCTTTTGCTGGAGAACGTGAGATTCCTCGCTGAAGAGTCCCTGAGTGGCCCACCGGAAGAGATGGCCAAAACCTTCCTGGTGAGGGAACTCTCCTCCCTGGCCGACCTCTACGTGAACGACGCCTTCGGGGCCGCACACCGCGGGCAGCCCTCGCTGGTGGGCTTCGGAGCCGTGCTCCCCACGTATGCGGGTAGGTTGATGGAAAGGGAGCTGAAGGGGCTGGGCAGGGGGAGGGAGCCGGAGAGGCCCTGCGTCTACGTGCTGGGTGGGGGGAAGTCCAAGGATTCCATGAGCATGATCGAGAACGTGCTTTCGAAGGGAATCGCCGACTGGGTCCTCACGGGCGGGCTGGTTTCACTGCTCTTCCTCTCGGCCTCAGGAGTGGACCTGGGGGGACCCAACCTGCAGGTCCTGAAGGAAAAGGGATTCGAGAAGGAAAGGGAGAGAGCCAAGAGATTACTGTCCACCTACGGGGAGAGGATAAAGCTTCCCGTGGACGTGGCCGTGGAGAGGAAAGGGAGAAGGGAGGAGGTGGAGGTTTCCAAGCTCCCCGTGGACGCACCCGTGAAAGACGTGGGGGGCAGGACCATAAGTGAATACTCCGAGCTCATCAGAAAGGCCAAAACCGTGGTGGCCAACGGCCCGCTGGGGGTGTTTGAGGAGGAGAACTTCGAGAAGGGAACGGTGGAGGTGCTGCGGGCCATGGCCGGGTCAGGAGCCTACACCATCGTGGGTGGGGGTCACATGGTGGCCGCGGCCGAGAAGGCTGGAGTGCTCTCCAAAATCAGCCACGTGAGCACCGGAGGTGGGGCCTGCATAAGCTTCCTGGCCGGGGAGCCCATGCCGGTGGTGGAACTCCTTCTGAAGGCCAGGCGCTAATCCCATTCCCCGGGCCAGAGACCCAGCTCTTTCGCCGTGCGTTTCACCTCTTCCCAGATTTCGTTGGGGAGGGGGATACCCTCCCTCAGGTACCTCTCCCTCTTCCTGAACTCCGGCTCCCCGGGAAGGAGAATCTCCTGGACGCCCTCCGCCCTCCTGGAGGATTTCACCTCCCGGATGAACTCCTCAGCTTCACCCAGGAACTTCTCCCTGTCGGTAAAGGCCGAAGGGTCCAGCGCCAGCATCAGGTCCCCCTTCGTGCAGAAGCCCTCCACCGGTTCCAGCGTCCCCCTGACCTTCTTCCCCGCGGCGGCGTTCACCATGGGACCTGCCAAGAGTTCCAGCACGAAAGCCAGCCCGTATCCCTTGGGACCACCGAAGGGGCTGAGGGCCCCCTTCAGCCCCTCCTCGGGATCGGTGGTGGGCCTTCCCTCCCTGTCCACCGCCCAGCCCTCCGGTATCCTCTCCCCCTTTTTGGCTGCCTCCACCAGCTTCCCCCTGGCCGCCACGCTCATCGCCATGTCCAGAAGGATGGGGGGACGGGTGGGGAGACCCAAGGCAAGGGCGTTGGTTCCCAGCAGGGGCTCGCACCCACCCCAGGGGTGCACCAGGGGATCGGTGGTGGTGGCCACCACCCCCACCATGCCCTCCTTCATGGCCATCTCCGCGTAGTATCCAGCGATGCCGAAGTGATTGGAGTTGAACACGCCCACCGCCCCTATCCCCGCCTTCCTGGCCTTCTCCACGGCCAGCGACATCGCCCTCTTGGCCACATGGTGCCCCAGCCCGTGGCCCCCGTCCAGCAGCGCCGTGGCCTGGGTCTCCCTGACCACCCTCACCTCCGCCCGCGGGAGGATGGTCCCCCTCCTCAGCGCCCTCAGGATGTAGGGGAGCCTCAGCAGGCCGTGGGAGTGAAAGCCCCTCAAATCACCCTCCGTCAGCACCTCCGCCACGTCCTCCGCCTCCTCCTCCCCCGACCCTCCCCTCAGGAGGAGGGTGCGTATCACCTCCTTCTCCCTCTCAGCCGTGAGGATCATTCCTTCCTCCCTCCGGGGTTCTCCCTGAACCACTCCATGGCCTCCTTAAAGAAGTCTTCCCCTCCCACGGGTCTGAGCTCGAACTCGTTCCCCCTCTCGCGGTACCTCTCCGCCACCCTCTCCGGATCCGCCTGCTCCGGAGCGAAGCCCTTCAGCTCCTCCTTCTCCAGGGGCATGGAGATGAGCCCCGTCCGGTGATGCATGGAGTAGGGCGCCCTCACGTCCCCCATGGGCTTCATCACGGAGGGATCGAAGAGCACCTTCCCCTTCCTCCTCTCCTTGTGGGCCACATCAGAGGTGGTGAGGCCTGGAAGCTGCTGGGAAACCTCGAACTCCAGGAAGCGGATGAGGTCCGCGTAGAAGCTGAAGAGGTTCCTCTCCCTCTTGCCCGCCTGCAGCTCCAGCGGGCGGTAACCCTCGGGAAGCCCGTGGGGCCTGAAGCTCGCCCAGAGCTGGAAGCCCCTTGAACCGCTGTACTTCAGTCTGGGCTCCAGACCGAAGTCCTCCATCCTCTTCAGGGTGACCTCCACCACCTTCCTCACCTCCCTCTCCGGCACTTCCTTCCCCGCATCCAGGTCCAGCACGAACCAGTCGGGGCGGTCGGAGTTCACGGAGTGGATGTAGGGTATGAAGTCTATGCCATGGAGGTCCAGCCACCTCTGCAGGTCGGAGGGGCTCCTGAGGGTGATGTATCTGGGCCCCATCTTCCTCTGCAGCCACGCCCTCCCGGTGAAGAGCCTGAAGACGGAAACCCACCTTCCCCTGCAGAACTCCAGCAGGGTGGGCGCCACCACGGGATAGTAGCGCTTGGCCCTGTAGACCTTCAGGTAGTCCTGGTTCAGCTCCTCCCGGATCTCCCTCCACCTGCGCTCGAAGTACTCCCTCCCCTCCTCCGTAAGGGCGTAACCCTCGCCCTCCCTCCTCACCAGGCCCTCCTCCGCCAGTTCCTCCAGGAGACCGGAAACCTCCCTCTCCGAAAGCTCCCTTCCGGTATCGCGGCTCACCTTCTCCCTTATGTGCTCCAGGTCCACCAGCTTTCCCTTCGGCTTTATCGCCAGCGTCATCAGGATGTGGTCCCTTGGCCCCGCCATGTCGGCTCCAGAGGGATCAGAGCTCGGCCAGCTTCCTGCCCAGCAGCTTCTCGGCGCAGTCCTGGCAGAAGAACCTGGCCTTGGCCTCCCCGGGGACCACCACCTTCAGGTAACCGGCGCCGTAGCTCATGAGCTGGATCTGCTTCCCGCAGGACTTGCACTTCGGCCCCTTGGCGCGCATCCTCCCTTTCCTCCTCCCCTTAAATCAGCTTTTCCCCCTCCCCAAGATAAAAGCTCCCCCTCCCAGAGTTCATGGTGCTTCCCATCCTCAGACCCCGCGGCGCGGTGAACCTGAACCAGCTGATAAAAATCCAGCGCAGAGTGGCCGAGAAAGTCAGTACCGTGGACGGGTGGAAAAGGCTCGAGAGGGTGGCGGGGCTTGACCTGGCCTACGCGGGAAAGGACCGGGGATACTCCTCCTGCGTGGTGCTGGACCTCACCACCCTCGAGGTGCTGGAGCAGAGGGTGAAAAAGGTCAGGATAAGGTTCCCCTACCTCCCCACCTTCCTGGCCTTCAGGGAGCTGGAGGGGATGCTGGAGGTGGCCAGGGGGGTGGAAGCGGACGTGTACATGGTGGACGGGCACGGGGTGGCCCATCCCAGGAGGGCTGGACTGGCCTCCCACCTGGGGGTGGTGCTGGACAAGCCTGCGCTGGGGGTGGCGAAGTCCAGGCTCTGCGGCGAAGGGGAGGACCCCCCCCTCCGCAGGGGTGGATGCTCCCTGCTGAGGGAAGGGGGGGAGGTGGTGGGGGCCGCGGTGAGGACCAGGACAGGCGCGAAACCCGTGTACGTGAGCGTGGGACACAGGCTCTCCCTCCGAACGGCCATAGAGCTCACGCTCAGGACCTCCCCCTCTTTCAGGATACCACAGCCCCTCAGGCTGGCCCACCTTCTAGCCACCCTCAAAGCTTCGAGGAGAGCTGTGGAAGGGTTCGGCCACCTTTGAAAAGGCGGCGGGCGCGCCGAAGGTGGACGCCTTCGCCGCGCACCGTTGACCGGCCCCTCAGGCTCCATCCCGCTTTCCGCAAGCGCCGAACGTCCTGCCCACCCTTGCTGACTTCCGCCCCTGGGGGGTTCAGCAGGCAAGGGAGGTTCTCCCCGGCCCTCCGGTCGGGGCCCCTCCGCCGCCGACCCTGCGGGGCGGGACTTCCGCGCCCGGAACCGGGCGGTGCGAGGTTCCAGCGCCGCCCCCCGGCTTCGGCCCGGCGTGTAGCGGATTTCCGGTCACAGGGGACCGCTAGCCCCCCGCCTAGCCCGCCGCCATTTAAAGAGTGGTTCCCCCACCTTATCAATTTTGGTTTACAGGAGGGAGGGGAAGAGGTTCAGGAGGAGGATGAAGAGGAGGAAGAGGGAGAAGGAATTGGAGAGCTGCCTGGCCCTCCTTTTCGACATCCTCAGCTCCAGCAGGCCCCTGAACATGTAGCCCCCGTCCAGGGGCACCAAGGGAAGGAGGTTGAACATCCCTATGCCCAGGTTCAGGACGAAGATCCACTTCAGGAGGTCCACCAGCGGCCAGGGAACGGAGGGGGTGTAGAAGTAGCGGTGGAGGAGGGCGTAGGGGGGGAGGACGGGCCTTCCCAGCAGCTCGTTCACCATGAGGCCTAGCATGGAAACGGGATGGAGGAGCTCGAGGCGGGAGGGCGAGGAAACGGGCCATATCCCCAGACCCCCCCTGTTGTCCCTGTTGTCCGCCGTGACCAGGAGGTTCTCCTTCTCCGTCTCCAGGACCACGTTCTCCCCCGGTCTCAGGTTCTCCACCTCCCTGGCGTAGTCCTCCCAGGTGCGCAGGGGCTTGCCGTTCAGGGAGAGGAGGAGGGTGCCCAGCTCCAGGTTCTCGCAGGGTCCGTTCTCCCTCACCCCCCAAACGCGCACGCCCGGACGGGGGGAGAGGAGGAGGAAGAGCAGCAGGAAGACCAGGAGGCCCACCAGAACGTTGGCGAAGGGACCCGCCGCGAAGACGCGCAGCCTCTTCCTCAGGGGGGAGACGTTCAGCCTCTTCTCGTCGGGCTCCACGAAGGCCCCGGGTATGGCCACGAAGAGGAGGAGACCCATGGACTTAGCGGGGATGCCCTGGGCCCTCATCAGGAGGCCGTGGGAGACCTCGTGCACCAGGAGAACCACTGCCACCGAGATCAGCCACCAGTAGACGGTGAGACCGGGGATGACACCGGGGAGCACGAACCTGGCCCCGGCCACGGACAGCTCGGGCCTCCGCAGGATGAGGTAGGCGTTGAGGAGGAGGTTGAGGAGGACGAAGAACATGAGGAGGAGGCCCACCCAGACCCCCACCTCTCCGAACCGAACCCATCCCGTCCTTCGGCGTCGCGCGGCGCGGTCGATGAGGCTGAGGCCCCTCTCGGTCCTCCAGAGGAGCATACCCCCCTCCAGGGAGAACCCGTACCTCTTCAGCCCCCACTCCCGGTAAAGGAGGAGGAAGACCGCCCAGAAGAAGCCCAGCCCAAGGAGAAACAGGAGAAGGTGCTGTGAGGGATCCATCCTTTCCCCTCTCCCCTCCCCTCGTATAAGCCCACCCCAACCCTAATACTTCTGGGGTCGGAGTGGAATGATGTATGTGCTCCTCACCACCGTGGACGAAAGGAGGAAGGCCGAAGAGCTGGCGAGGAGGGTGGTGGAGGAGAAGCTGGCCTCCTGCGTGACCGTGCTCCCGGGCGCCAAATCTTTCTACTTCTGGAAGGGAAAGAGGGAGGAGGCGGGGGAGCTCCTGCTCCTGATGAAGACCCTCAGTCCCAGGAAGCTGATGAGGAGGCTGAAGGAGATCCACCCCTACGAGGTGCCCGAGCTGCTGGTCCTCAAGGCCTCCGCGGTCTCGGAGGAGTACCTGCGATGGGCAAGAGAAGCGGTGGGGTGAACCCGGCCTCCCCGAAGGCCGACAGGAGGGAGGTGATCTACCCTCCCAAGAGATGGGAGTTGCTGAAGGGGCTGAGGGAGAGGGCGCTGGAGGTGATGGAGGCCCTCTCGAGGAGGGGGATGGAGGCGCTGGCGCACGGAAGCCTGGCCAGGGGTGACGTGGAGGAGGATAGCGACATCGACCTCTTCCTTCCCCAGCCCTTCCCCTCCTACCTGGTGGAGACGGCCCTGTTGGAGACGGGCCTCGCTCCCGAGCGGAGGGAACTGGTGATGGCCACACCCTGGCAGCTTCCCAAGGCCCACCTCCACCTGGATGAGCGAACCGTGGTCACCTTTCCCCTCCTGAAACCCAGACCCCTGGAGCTGGAGTTCTACCACTTCGGGGGCGCGCTTGAGAGAGAGGGCCTGGGCAGGGGAGAGAGGGTACCGGGAGTGGACAAGAGGCTCATGCTCATCGAGCCCACCCCTTCGGGGCACGTGGAGAGCCCGGTGAAGGGAAGGGAAGGGGAGGTGGCCAAGAGGCTGGGCGTGAGCTTGGAGATCGTGAGGGAGAGGGTACAGGTGCTCACCGCCAGAAAGGAGGAAGGGCACACGGGTCTCTTCCTCAGAAGGGAGCTTTCGCCTTCCGAGAGCTTCGAGGAGGTCTTCGACTCCCTGGCCCGCTCCCATTCCTTCCTGAGGCTGAGGCTCAAGCCCGGGAAGCCTCGGTGAGGCGGGAGATGACGAAGTCCCTCTCCATGGCGGAAAGGAAGTTCCCCACCCTGGGCCCCGCTTCCCTACCTATGAAGACCAGGTAGAGGGCCTTGAAGAGCTCCGGGGGATCCATCCCCAGTTCCCTAGCCACCTCGTAGACCCTGTTGTGGAGGGCCACGGGGTCGTACTCCCTCTCCCTCAGGTCGGAAGCCAGCTGGGAGAGGGCCCTCCTCTGCACCTCCGTGAGCCTCCCCCTCACCTCCTCCGGCAGGACCTCCAGCACCCTGAACCTCATCCACTCCGGGGCGTACTCCTCCGCCCACCTCCTGGCCCTCCTGAGCCTGGCCAGGGCCCGCTTCACGTCCTCCTCCTCCGGCCGTACCAGGAAACCCCTCTCCCTCATGATTTCCAGTCCCCTCTCCTCCTTCTCCCCCACCACCTGGCTCAGGACCGCCGCGAACCTGAAGGGGACGCGCTGGGGCTTCCCGGCGGGGACTTTCCCCACCTGGGAGAGCTCGTAGATCCTGGAGAGCTGCTCCTCCCTCTTCCCCTCCCCACCGGAGAAGTAGACCTCCTCTACCCTGTCGTACTCGTCGTAGAGGTCCAGCAGGGGGAGACCGGGATCGAAGGACTTGCTCTTCATGGCCTTGCTCCTGAAGATGAAGTACCTGAGGAGCTCCGGCTCGGCTATCGAGAGCCACTGGGAGAGGGTGAAGACCACCCCCCTGGAGGAGGACATGCGCTTCCCCGACAGGCTCACCCACTCGTAGGGGATGGGATAGGGGGCGGGCCAGCCGAAGATCCTCTCCGCAATCTCCTTCCCCGTCTCGTAGCTGCCCCCTTTCACCGCGTGGTCCTTCCCGAAGGGCTCGCAGGTCACGCCCAACAGCTTCCACCTGGCCGGCCACTCCACCCTCCAGGTGAGCTTACCCTCCCCCTTCGTGTAGTCCGCCTTCCCCTCGTGCCCGCATCCCCCCACGTAAGTGCAACCCTCGCACACGTACTTCACGTAGTCACCAGACCACGCGTACGCCCTGGTGGTGGAGATCCTGCCGCAGTTCTCGCAGAGGGGATCGTAGGGGAGCCATCCCTCCGGGAGGGGCTTGTCCCGGTGCCGGTTGAGGATTCCCCTTATCTCCTCCGCCCTCTCCAGGGAGAGCCTTATCAGGGGTGCCATTCTTCCGCTCCGGTAGACCTCGCTCCCCCTCATCACCTTCAGCCTGAGGCCGAACTCCTTGAAGGAGGCTATGAAGTCACGGGAGAAGTAGTCCACAAAATCCTCGAAACCCTCCTCGGGAGAGGGAAGCGTGGCGTAGGGCATCCCCAGGTACTTCTGGTAGGAGGGGGGCAGTGGCCAGGGGACCCGGCGGAGGGGGTCGAAGTCGTCGGCATACCAGACGGCCTCGGCCTCGCCCCCCCTCTCCTCTATCGACCTCCTCACTCCGTCCGCGATGAACACGTCGTTGGAGTGCCCTATGTGGATGTGTCCGGAGATGGAGATCCCGCTCGCCACCAGGTGCTTCTTCCCCCGGGCCAGGAGTTCCTCCGCCACCTCGTCGATCCAGTGCATCCGCAAGATTTTATTCGCGCCCTCTAAAAGGTGCTGTGTCACCCAGACCCGCGGAGAGGATGAAAAACATACCTCCCTCCAGCACCCTCAGGGTGCTCTCCCTGGCCAAGCGGCTGGAGAGGGAGGGAAGGAAGATCCTCCACCTGGAGGTGGGGGAGCCCGACTTCGACACCCCGGATCACGTGAAGAGGGCCGCCTGGGAAGCCCTGCAGAGGGGGATGACCAAGTACACGCCCTCGGAGGGGCTGCCCGAACTGAGGGAGGCCGTGGCGGAGAGGGTGGGAGCGGAAGCTGGGAACGTGCTGATCACCCCAGGGGCCAAGCACGCCATCTTCTGCGCCATGGAGGCCATCCTGGACCCCGGGGAGGAGGTAATCCTTCCCTCCCCCTGCTGGACCTACGACGGCATCGTGCTGAGCGCGGGGGGCAGGCCTGTCTTCCTGGAGACGAGGATGGAGGAGGGCTTCAGGGTGGATCCGGGGAGGCTGGAGAGGGCGCTCACCCCCAGGACCAAGCTCCTCGTCCTCAACTCCCCCTCCAACCCCACGGGGGCCGTGCTGGACGAGGAGAACCTCAGGGCCATCCTGGAGCTGGCCAGGGAAAGAAACCTCTGGATCCTCACGGACGAGATCTACGACCACCTGGTCTACGAGGGGAAGAGCGCCAGCCTCCTCTCCCTCGCGGGCTCCCTGGAGGGCATCGTCTACATCAACGGCTTCTCCAAGACCTACGCCATGACGGGCTGGAGGCTGGGATACGCGGTGGCGCCCAAGGAGCTGGTGGCGGAGATGAACAAGATCCAGCAGGCCTCCACCTCCTGCGTCCCTGGCTTCGTGCAGGTGGCGGGGCTGGAGGCCCTCAGGGGACCCCAGGACTTCGTGGAGAGGATGAGGGAGGAGTTCCGGAGGAGGAGGGACTTCCTGGTGAAGGGGCTCTCCTCCCTGGGCCTGAGGTGCCTGCCACCCCAGGGGGCCTTCTACGTCTTCCCCCGCCTGCCCGAGGGGATGGGGGACTCCACCCGCTTCTGCGAGCTGCTTCTGGAGAAGGCCGGGATAGCCTCCGTCCCTGGAGCGGGTTTCGGGCCCTTCGGGGAGGGCCATGTGAGGTTCAGCTTCGCCTGCTCCATGGAGGTGCTCAGGGAGACCCTGGAGAAGCTTGGTGAGTTCCTGAGGAACCTCCGTACCCGAGGGTGAGGAGCTCCCTGATCCTCCTCGCCTTGACCCTTCCTATCCCCCTCACCTTCCTCAGCTCCCCCTCCGAGGCCCTCATCACCGCCTCCACCGTCCCGAAGTGCTGGAGGAGCCTCTCGGCCAGCACGGAGGAAACCCCCGGAAGCCCCTCCACCACGAACCTCTGCTGAAGGGAAAGGGGAAGACCCTCCCTCTTCCTCCTCAACGGGGGGAGCCTCCTCCTCTCCTCCCTCTCCCTCCTGGTGAGGAGCCAGAGGAGGGAGGCGGTCTGGGAGCAGTTCCTGGTCCTGAGCACGGGTATCCCCAGATCCATGACCAGGTGGAGCATCGCCCCCTGCACCGCGTGGGGGTGGAGCTTCCCCAGCTCCTCCGGGGCTTCCTCACCCTCCACCACCAGCACCGGCCTCTCAAACTTTTCCCTCATCCTCCTGGCCTGGTCCATCAGCCTGCCGTCCACGATCGACCTCACGAAGTCCCTCACGCTCTTCCTCTCCACGACCACCCTGTCGCTCACCACGAAGTCTCCCACCTCCAGCCTGCTCACCTCGGGCTCCACGCCCCTCTTCCTCAGCTCCCTCTCCAGCTCCCCTCCAAGCTCCTGCCTGTCCGCCAGTATCCTCAGGCGCTCCGGAAGAACTCCTCCAGCCTCCTCCGTAGCTCTCCCTCCTCCACCCTCCTCAGCCTCTCCGCCATCCAGCCCGGCAGGCTCCCCCTCACGAAGGGGGAGAACACCCTCTCGTCCAGGAAGACGATGGCCGCCCTGTCGGAGAGGAGGCGGTGGGCCCTCCCGGCGGCCTGGGCCAGGCGCCGGTGGGCCGGAAGGTAGTACCCGTACCTCCTGCCAAGGCCGGGGAACTGGTCCTCCCAGTACTCCACCGTCCTCTCCAGACGCTTGCTCGGGGGTGCGTAGGGAATCCCGACCGCCACCACGGAGTCCATCTGGTGCCCCGGGTAGTCTCCCCCCTCCGCGTTCCTCCCTCCCATCACCCCCAGGAGAACCGCTCCACCCCTCTCCGCGCAGGACTTGAACTCCCTGATCTTCCTGTCGTTCTCCTCCGAGGAGCTCTCCCTCTCCTCCACGAGGAGGGGCTTGGAGAGGCCCTCCTCCAGACCCTCCTTCAGCAGCCCCTCCAGGACCTCGTAGCTGGCCGTGAAGACCCCCACGTTGCCCGGGGTGGCGGCCTCCACCTCCAGGATTGCCTTCACCATCCTCCGGTACATCCCGGGACCCCTGCTCTGCTCCCTGGTGGTGACTCCCCTCACCACCAGGGCGAGCACGTTCCCCGGGGGAAAGGGGGAGGAACACCTGAGCTTCAGGGAAGAGGGGAGGCCCACCACGTCGGCGTACGCCTCGAGGGGGGAGAGGGTGCCCGAGGTACAGACCACCGCCCTCGCCCTCTCGAAGACCGGGAGGGTGAGGAACCTGGGGTCCAGAGCCTGCACCTCCAGCACCGGCGTCCCGTCTCCCCTCACCGAAACGATCCTGAGGAACTCCTTCCTCCCCGCCGTCTCCGCCACCCACAGCAGGAACCTCCCCACCGCCCGCAGGTGGGACCTGGGCGCCCTTCCCTCCCTCAGCCTGAGCAGGACCATCCTCTCTCCAGCTTCCAGGAGGTGCTCCCCAGCCTCCCTCGCCCCTCCCAACCTCCTCCTCATTTCCTCCTCCAGCTCTCCCCCCTCCAGCACCCTCTCCTCACCCTCCCTCAACCCCCTGGAAAGCTCCCCCAGCACCTCCTCCATTACCGAACAGAACTCCTCCGCCTCCCCGTCCTCCAGCTCGGAGGCCTCCCTCTCCCCCTGGAGGAGGGAGCCGAGCACCAGCCTCTCACTAGCCAGCTCCACCGCCAGCTCGGGAAGGTTGTGGGCCTCATCGAAGACCACCGCCAGCTCGGGCAGGCCGGCCCCCAGGCCCTTGAGGAAGGGGGGGCGGATGGAGGGATCGAGCAGGTAGAGGTAGCTGCAGGCCACCACCCTCATCTCTGGCATCAGACCCCTGGAGATCTCGTAAGGGCAGAGACCCTCCTCCTTGCACCGCGCGAGGAGCTCGCCAGCCGTGACCTGGTCCCCAGAGAACTCTGAAACCAGCTCCTCCCCCTTCCTCTCCAGCCTGTCGAAGAACTGGCACCTCCCCTCCTTCCTGAGAACGGTGCACAGGTGGGCCGCCTCTCCGGCCCCGGAGGTGAACCTCCTCAACAGGGGATGGAGGCACATCTCCCTCCTCCCCCTGAGGGACATCCCTGGGGCGTCAAGGCGGGAGGAGAGAGTTCTCAGTTCCTCCACCACCCTGTCCAGCTGACCGTGCGTTCTGGAGCAGTACACCACCTTGACACCCTCCAGCTCGGGGGAGGAGAGAAGACCGCAGAGGAGGGCCACCGTTTTTCCCATCCCGGTGGGGCCCTCCGCCACCAGCGGAGTGGACTCCCCCATGGCCCTCCTGACCGCCACCATCAGCTCCAGCTGGGGCTCCCTGATCTCCCGGTAGGGGAAGATCGAGAGCAGCTCGGGGTAGTCCCTCAGAGGGCTAGGTTGTAGACCAGAATCCATACCAGCAGCCAGCAGGCGAGGAAGGACCAGATGCCCAGCTTGAGGGCCTTCACCGCCGACCACCCTCCCTCGGGGAACTGGGAGGGAGGGAGCTTCAGGAGGAAGGGGGTGAGCCTGTAGGCCAGGAAGAAGAAAACGAGGAAGAGGAGGAGGGCTGGGGAGGAGGAGCCCAGCTCAGCCGAAGCCAGGCCGGAGAGGAGACCTGCCAGAGCACCGAGCGCCATGAAGGGAAGGGAAGCCCTGGTCTTGAACTCCAACCTCTCACCTCCCGTTCTTCGTGGGGGGAGACTAAAAAGGTTCCATCCTCGCCTCCACCACCACCAGCTCCTCGAAGGGTAGCTTGAGCCTGGAGAGGAGGCGAATCCCCAGCCCTTCCTCCCTGACCCTCCTGAGGGTTTCCTCCACCCCCGAGAGGGAGGACTGTACGAAGAGGGCCCTTCCCCCCTTGGAGAGGTGGAGAGGAAGAGCGGAGAGGAAGGGGTCGAGCACCTTCCTGCCGTCCTCCCCCCCGCTCCACCTGGGATCACCCTCGCCCTCTTCGGGGAGGTAGGGGGGGTTGAAGACGATCAGGTCAAACCTCAACTCCCCCACCGGCTCGAAGAGATGTCCCTTCCTCAGCTCCACCCTCGGCCCCACCCCGTTCCTCCATGAGTTGAGCCAAGCGCACCTGAGGGCCTCCTCACTCACGTCGGTGGCCAGCACCCTTCCCCCCCTCTCCGCCGCCAGCACGGCGAGGATTCCGCAACCCGTTCCCAGCTCCAGCACCCTCTCCCCCTCCCTCACCTCGAGGTGGTCGGCGAGCAGGAAGGTATCCTCCGCCGGCTCGTAGACCTCGGGGAGAACGAGGAACTCCCTTCCCCGGTAGAACGTTCTGAGGACTCGACGGTGGGTCCCCCCACCTCCCCTCTCCACCTCTGCTCTCGGGAGGATTTTCCTTGTGTCAACCGCAGTACCACCACCAGTCAAAGGCTCACCCCACCGCTACCTGCTGGTTTTAGAGGTTTAAAGTCAAAAATCTCCCCTCTTCTTGTCCATGTGACTCGGCCCTTAAGTGCTGGGTGTGGCGCACTCCAGAAGATTTAAATCCCCACCAACAGGGGAGCATGTGGTCTGATGAAAAACGAAAGGATGGGGATAGCCACAAGTGTTCTCTTAGTAATAATAGTGATCGTCGGTGCTGCCGCGGCTGGAGCATACGTGGTGCTCACGCGCGAAGGCGGGGAGAGCGGCGGCGAAACTGGTGGAGGTGGGGGCGGCGTGGGGTCGGCGAGCAGCCTGAGTTATACCGTGGATGTGACCCCCCAGGGTTACGAGACTGTGACCTATACCTTCAAGATAAAAGACATTGGGCAGGCGACGGTAAGGTACAGAATAGAGTGGACCTCGGGAGGATTCCCTACAGTACTAATCGTGAACCGGGCGGAAAATAAAGTGTGGATGCGGGTCGGAGAAATGGAATGGATGGACATGTCAAGCCAAATGAATTGGCAAAGCTACACCGCCTCCGCTGAGCAGTACAGGACCCGATTGCAGAACTGGGTAAGTGGCGACTACACCTACACGGACCCAAACGGAACCAGGGTGAGGATTTACAACATCCAAGTGAACCCATCGCTTCCCGACTCTCTGTTCACACCCGATTGAGAGGAAAGCTGCATCCTCCTTTTCCTTCATGGGCAGGGGACTCGCTGAACCCCAGCGGTATTCTGGCCGAGACCACCTCTTCAAAGAAGGAGCCTTGCAGAGAGAAGCAGAGAGCACATCCCCAGCACGTCGCAGAGGGAAGTGATGACGGGTCCCGTGACGTTGTCGGGGTCCAGCCCCCTGGCGAAGGATATCAGGGCGAGGAGGGCCGAGGAGAAGACCACGACGGGGGTAAGGATGAGACCGCTCATCAGCATGACCAGGGCGAGTCTCCCGGACCCGCCCACCACGAGGAGATAGAGGAGGAGAACGGCGGAGGTTGCCGTGTACATCAGCAGGCTGGAAGCGGAGATGGCCTTCAGGTTGAAGTAGAGCACCTTCCTCTGCCCCGGAGCTATGGTGCCCAGGTGGAGGGCCGAGCTGAGCCTGGCCCCCAGAATCGCGCCCACGTTTCCGGCGATGTCGTTGATGGGTGGCACCATCACCAGGAGGAAGGGGATGGAGTAGAAGAGGTCGAGCTGGTGCTCCGCCAGCAGGCCTGAGAAGGTGGAGATGAAAGCGCAGACGACCAAAACGGAGTAGGTTTCTGCCACCGTCCTCCAGAAGCGCAACCCCTCACCCCCAGAAGATGACCACCAGGTAGATACAGAGGACGGTGATGATATCCCCCAGGGTGGTCAT
Organism: Hadarchaeales archaeon (SeqCode); assembly: GCA_038851755.1. Classification (GTDB taxonomy): domain Archaea; phylum Hadarchaeota; class Hadarchaeia; order Hadarchaeales; family WYZ-LMO6; genus WYZ-LMO6. Next base: position 67,838 of record JAWCKR010000005.1, read on the forward strand.
CACGGGCCCCGTAACATTATCTGGATCCCACTTCCGCCTGAAGGAGAGAAAAGTCACGGTGATGGTCAGGAAGGTGATCAGGACGCCTGCCAGGGTGCCGGAGACCAGGGCGATGCCCAGCAGGTCCAAGAAGTGGGAGGAGAGGCCCAGGGAGCCCCGGATCACCAGCGAAACCCCAGCCACGGTCACGGAGCCCACGATGCTGAGGAAGACCGCAGCCAGCGCGTTTCCCACCAGCTCCCAGCTCCTGGAGAGCTTCGGCCTGAGGACACCCAGGTGGAGAGCGGTACCCAGCCTGGAGCCCAGCGCGCAGCCTATGTTTCCCCTCAGCCCCACCAGGGGAGGAACCATCGTGAGGAGGCCAGGAATGACGTAGAACCTCTCCTTCATCCCCTCCAGCACCGAACCAGCAGTGAAGTCTGCCACGGCACACAAGGTCAGCACGGAAAGACTCTGAACCAGCAGGTTCCTGAGGGCCTTCTCCATTCCCCCACCGAACCCCCCTCGGCACCTTTTCCTTAAAGGGTTAGGCCCCCGCCGCCCCGGGGAGCTACGATAGGGTTAAAAGGGGGTGAAAGGGAGGAGGATGGGAGAAAATGAAGGCGGACATGAAGAAGCTGATAGGGCCCATAGCCTTCTACATAGCCCTGCTGATAGCGGTGGTGGCAGCGGTAGCCGTGGACCCGTCTGGCAAGCTCTACGGGGCGCTGGCGGTGCTGGGGCTCATCGTGGCCGTGTGCAACATCACGGGAGAGGAGACCGAGAAGTTCATCATGAGTTCCATAGCCTTCATCATCGCCGCGCTGGGCATGTACAGCATGATCACCGTCACCGGCGTGGACCTGGCGGACGAAATCGTCAACTTGGCGGCTAACATCACGGTGCTGCTGGGCGCCGGAGTGGCCCTCATCTCCCTGAAGGCCGTCTACCAGCTGGCCAAGAGCGCCTAAAACCCGCTCTTTTCTTTTTTTCTTTTTTCTCACACCAACCAGCAGGAACTTTCTTTAGGAGCCCCGGGCGGGAATTGAACCCGCGACCTCGCGCTCTTCGGTTCCTCGGGGAATACCAAGCGCGCGCTCTTACCGACTGAGCTACCGGGGCCTTCTTCTTTCGCTTCCCCGGCTAAAAAAACCGACGGAAAGGGCAGGGGGAAAAGAATCCTCCATCACCCCTCCTTGTTTCATATGAAACAGTAAAGGATAAAGGGAAACTGCTGGGGAAGTCGTGAGATGAAGGCTGGCTTAGCCGGCATGCTGGTCATCCTGGTGGCCGCTCTCCTGGCCCTGGGCTACCTGGGTTACTCGGGGAAGCCCAAACCCCTCCTGAGCCCTGAAAACACCCTGACCACCGTGGACGACTCTGGAAAGTACGTGGAGGTCCCGCAACCCGTCGAGAGGGTGGTCCTGCTGCACAGCGATGCCGGGGAGATCGTGTGCGCCCTCGGCGCGGAGAACCTGGTGGTCGGGGTGAGCCCCACCACCAAAAGGAAGATGGCCCCCAAGTTCGACAACCTTCCGGAGGTAGGCAGCTGTTCCTCCCCCAACTACGAGGCCATCCTGGAGCTCCAACCCGACCTGGTGATCACCTACAGCGGGAGCGTGGGCTCGGAGGAAGAACTGAGGAAGAGGCTGGAGCCGCTGGGCATCAGGATCCTGTGCCTGGATGCCTACAAGCTGGAGCTCATCCCCAGAGATGTGAGGCTGCTGGGACTGGTGCTGGGCAAGGGGGAAAGGGCGGAAGAATACGCGGGCTTCTTCGAACGAAACCTGAAACTCATTGAAAACAGGGTCTCCGGTCTTTCCCCCGAAAACAAGGTGCGCGTCTACGTGGAGGGACACAAAGACTATCAGACGGCCTCTTACGGCACGATGGCCCACGGCATCGTAACCGCCGCGGGTGGTCTGAACCTGGCGGCCGGGGAGCCCACCTCCTACCCCATCGTCTCCCCCGAGTGGGTGCTGGAGAAAAACCCCGACGTGATCCTCAAGAACGTGGGGTCCAAGGTCCTACCCGGAGGGGGGAGGGCCCTGACCGACCCCGAACCCCTCAGGGAAGCCTGGAGGAGTCTGGTGGGCAGAACGGGGTGGGCGGGGTTGAAGGCCGTGGAGGAGAACAGGGTCTATGTGATGTCCTGGGACCTCTGGGGAGGAGGCTCCCAGGTCGTGGCCATCTGCTACGCTGCCAAGCGGTTCTATCCCCAGCTCTTCCTGGACCTCAATCCCTCCTCCGTCCACAGGGAGCTGATGGAGAACTTCTGGGGCCTGGAGTACGGAGGAGCGTACGTTTACCCATGAGGGCCGAAAGGCTCTACCGCCGCTTCACCCGGAAGAAGTTCTGGTTCCTCCTCTCCCTTCTCCTCCTCCTCTTCCTCCTCTCCCTCCTGGCCCTCTCCGTGGGAGCTGCCAGCCTGAGTCCCGCGGAGGTCTGGCGTGCCTTCCTCTCCAGGATCCTCCCCCTCTCCCCCCCGGACCGCCTCTCCCAGGTCATCGTCTGGGAGCTCAGGGTCCCCAGGGTCCTCCTGGCTCTCTTCGCCGGCGCGGGTTTGGCCCTCGCTGGAGCCGTGAGCCAGGCACTGCTGCGCAACCCCCTGGCTAGCCCCTACACCCTGGGCGTCTCCTCCGCGGCGGGTTTCGGGGCCTCCCTGGGCCTGGTGCTGGGGCTCGGAGTGCTCGGAGGGGAGTACCTGGTGGTGGTCAACGCCTTCTGCTTCGCCCTCCTGTCCACCCTGCTGGTCTGGGGCCTCAGCGTGAGGAAGGGGATGAGCTCGGAAAGCATCATCCTGGCCGGGATCGCCGTGATGTACCTCTTCTCCTCCCTCACCTCCATCCTGCAGTACGTGGCTGAACCCAGGGCCCTTCAAGGGGTAATTTTCTGGCTGATGGGTGGCCTCCACACGGCCACCTGGGAGCGGCTCCTCCCTGTCCTCCTCATCCTCCTTCTCTGTTCCCCCCTCCTCCTGCGCTACTCCTGGGACCTGAACGCCCTGGCGATGGGGGACGAAACGGCGATGGGGCTGGGTGTGAACGTGAAATGGGTGAGGGGCGTGGGACTCGTGCTCTTTTCCCTCCTCACCGCGGGCATCGTCTCCTTCACCGGCACCATAGGCTTCATAGGTCTGGTCTCCCCGCACTTCGCCCGCATGCTCGTGGGGGGGGACCACAGGTTCGTCCTGCCCTGCTCCTGCCTGGTGGGCGCCCTCCTCCTGCTGGCGGCCGACACGCTGGCCCGAACCCTGATAGCCCCCACCGAAATCCCGGTGGGGGCCGTGACCGCCCTCCTGGGCATACCCTTCTTCCTCCATCTCCTCATGAGGAAGAGGAGGGAGTTCTGGTCATGAAGATCTTGGTCAGGGGGGTGTCCTTTAGGTACGGGGACCTCCAGGCCCTCAGGGGGGTCACGCTGGAGGCGAGAGAGGGGGAGGTCACGTGTCTGGTGGGACCCAACGGCTCGGGCAAGACCACCCTCCTGAGGTGCCTGGACGGGATCCTCAGGCCCCAGAAGGGCACCATCTTCCTGGACGGGAGGGAAATAGGGGAGTTCACCCAGAGGGAACTCTCTAGAAAGGTGAGCTACCTCCCCCAGGACCACTCCCACGTTTTCCCCCTCACGGTCTTCGACACCGTGCTGCTGGGGAGGAGGCCCCACCTGGGCTGGAGGGTGGGGGAAAGAGACCTCAAAGTGGTCTCAGAGGTCCTGGAGAGGATGGGCATGGAGGAACTGGCGCTCAGGTACTTCGACGAACTCAGCGGCGGGGAGAAGCAGAAGGTCCTCCTCGCCCGGTCCCTGGCCCAGGAACCCGAGATCCTGCTCCTGGACGAGCCCACGAGCAACTTGGATCTGCGACACCAGCTGGAGATCCTGGGCCTCCTGAGGGAAACGGTGGGGAGGAGGGGCATCACCGCCGTGATGGCCCTCCACGACCTGAACCTGGCCTCCAGGTTCTCCGACAGGGTCGTGCTGCTGCACAGGGGAAGGGTGTTCGCTGAGGGAAGACCGAAGGAAGTGCTCACCCCGGGGAACCTGGAGCGGGTCTACGGGGTGAGGGCCAAGAGGTTGAGAGGACCCGACGGACCATACCTCCTCCCCCTAGCGCCCGTCTAAGACCAAACCTTAAGTAAGAAAAGAGAAAACTACATTCAATGGTGAGCCTCAGGGACCTCAGGGTGATCAACCTGGGGGAGGGAGACCTGCAGGAGGTGATGGAACTCGGTTACAAGTGCTTCCCGGATCCCTACCCCCTGGGCCTGCTGGAGCAGCTGTACAAGAGCGATCCCTCGGGCTTCATGGGGGTGAGGATAAACGGGAAGCTGGTGGGATACTTAATCTGCACCATGAGGTGGGGCGGGATAGGGCATATCCTCTCCATAGCCGTGGACCCCCAGTACCGCAGGAGGGGGGTGGGAAGGGCCCTCATCCAGAAAGCCCTGGAGAAGCTCAGGAGGGAAGGGGCAAACGCCGTGAGGCTGGAAGCCAGGAAGAGCAATCTGGGGGCCAGAGCTTTCTACGCCACCCTTGGGTTCAAAGAAGAAAGAGAGCTCCCCCATTATTACGAGGACGGGGAGACCGCCGTGCTCATGTGGTATCACTACCACGCCTGAGCTAGCGCCCGCCCTCGAGGTCCCTGAGCGTGAAAACGCGCAGGCCCGGGGGAACTCTCTCCACTCGGGATTGGACTCCCACGAGGTTTTTCACTCCACGCCCTGAGGCCAGGTCAGCCATCTCCTGGGTGATGATGCCGTCGAGAACGACCGTGTTTACGCCGTCCACCTGCGCCAGCCTATCCTTCAGATCCCTCACAGGAATCTCCTCGATCTTCTCCAGTGACTGGTTCAGCAGCTGGGCCTTCAGCGATCCTGCCATGCCCTCCAGCAGCTCCTTCAGCTTGGAGACCTCCGTTCTCCTCTCCTCCGGAGCCCTCTCGGCCTTCCTCTGTCCCCTGAGTTCCTCCACCGGCACCTTGTTCCTGAGGGCCTTGAGCACTTCCTTCCTGGTCAGCTCCTCCACGCTCTTCCCGTTGGGGGGTCTGGCCACGAAGTCTATCTTCACCAGCTGCATGAGCTCCTTCAGGATGAGGTCTCCCCCCCTGTCGCTGTCCAGGAAGGCGGTGACGGTCTTGTTCTTGCACAGGTCCACGATCTGCTTGGGCACGCTCGTCCCCTCCACCGCGATGGCGTTGCGGATGCCCGCCCTGAGGAGGTTCAGGACGTCGGCCCTGCCCTCCACCAGGATTACCGCATCCGACTCCATCACCCCCGGACCGGCGGGCAGACCCTGGTACTCCACGATCTCCTCCACCCTCATGTTCTCCTTGACCTGCTCCGAAAGCTCCTGACTCTCCGGGCTCTCCAGCTCCAGCCTCGAGAGGATCTCCTTGGCGCGGTCCACGATGTACTTGCGCTTGGCCTCCCTTACGTCCTCGATCCTCTCCGTCTTGATCCTGGCCTCGCAGGGACCTACCCTGTCCACCGTCTCCAGCGCGGCCGCTATGATGGCGGTCTCCACCTTGTCCAGGCTGGAGGGTATGAGGACGGTGCCGGTGGACTTCCCCTGGTTGGTGCTCAGCTCCACCTTGATCCTCCCTATCCTTCCGGACTTCAGCAGCTCCCTGAGGTCGAGGTCCTCTCCCAGCAGGCCTTCCACCTGCCCGAAGATGGCCCCCACCACATCGGGGCGTTCCACCACCCCGTTGGCCTCTATCCTGGCGTGGATGAGATACTTCACTGCCCCAAACTCTTCTTTCATACTCTCACCCTCCTTTTTGGTCGCATTCTCCTTTACCAGCTCCTTAAGCGATTTTTCCTTCAATTGCTCACCAGAAGGTTGTTCTGGTTTGGAACTGCCCCTCTCGGAGCTTCCCGCTTCAAGGACAGGATACCCGGTCCAGTGAGACCAGATCACGGGTAGCACCCGTCTCAGCAGGCCTAACCTCGGGCCGTTCCAGCCCTACCCGTTTTTCTTCTTCCTTCCCCCCTTATATAAATACTTTGACCACCGCCTGGGGTCCTCAGCCCCTGTCCAGCCCGAAGAGGCTGACGCTCACCACGCTCATGGCGGGGAACCCGCCCAGGTTGTGGGTAAGCCCCAACCGAGGGTCCCTGAGCTGCCTGGGCCCTGCCTTCCCCTGCAGCTGCTTGTAGACCTCGTAGGCCATACGGAGGCCCGAGGCCCCTATGGGGTGCCCGAAGCACTTCAGGCCCCCGTCCGGCTGACAGGGCAGCTCCCCCTCCAGGTCGAAGAACCCGGCTTCCACGTCCTCCGCCGCCTTCCCCCTGGGAGAGATCCCCAGGTCCTCGTAGGTGACCAGCTCCGTGATGGAGAAGCAGTCGTGCACCTCCAGCAGGTCGAGTTCCCTCCGGGGATCCCGCACCCCCGCCTCCTGGTAGGCCCTCCTGGCCGCCCTCATCGTGGTCTCCACGTGGGCCCCATCCCACCTGTAGAGCAGTTCCTCCCCGGAGGAGGTGGCCACCTGCATGGCCTTCACGTAGACCGGATCCTCCCTGTACTCCCTCGCCCTCTCAGCCCTCACCACGATGGCCGCCGCCGCCCCGTCGCTCACCCCGCAGCAGTCGTAGAGGCCCAGGGGCCAGGCGATGATGGGTGCCCCCAGCACATCCTCCACCCTGATCTCCCTCCTGAGGTGGGCCTTGGGGTTCTTCGCCCCGTTCCTGTGGCTCTTCACCGAAATCCTCGCCAGCACCTCCCTTCCCCTCTCCGGGCTCAGCCCGTACCTGTCGAAGTACCTGACCGCCATCATGGCGAAGGCTCCCGGAGCCGTGACGTTGGGAAAGATGAGCCTGTTCCTGGCCCCCATCCCGGACCCGAACTCGGGCAACCCCCCGTACCCTATGTCCTTGAGCTTCTCCACCCCCAGGGCCAGGGCCACCTCACATGCCCCCGAAGCCACGGCATAGCAGGCTGCCCTGAGGGCCTCCGAACCCGTGGCGCAGAAGTTCTCCACCCTGGTCACGGGGATGAAGGGGAGCTTCAGGGAGACGGAGAGGGGCAGGGCACTCTTCCCCGTGGAGACCTCGTCGAAGCAGGTCCCCAGCCAGGCCATCTCTATGTCCTCCTTCTCCATCCCGGCGTCCGCCAGCGCCTCCTGGAAGGCCTCCACGATCAGGTCCTCGTAACCGGCGTCCCACCTCTCCCCGAACCGGGTGCAGCCCATCCCCACGATGGCCACCTTATCCCTGATCCCCATCCTTCCCCTCCGGAACCGCCTTCCAGAAGTATCCCGCTATTCCCCTCAAGCGATCGACGTACTTCCTCCTGAAGCTCATCCTCACGGGGGCTCCCACCTTCAGCTCACCCTGTTCGCAGTCGGTGAAGTCGAACCAGAACCTCCCCCCTCCCTCGAAGTCCACGATGCCATAGATGGCCGGTCTGTCCACGGAGAAAGCCAGCATGTCCTCCGTGTAGCTGAAGACCCTCCCCCTCCTCTCCGAGAACCTGTAGGGTTCCAGGTCCATCCCCCCGCAGGACACGCACACCCTCTGGGGGGGATACTGGGGGGTGCCGCAGGCCCTGCATCTGGAGCCCACGAGACCCAGGATGGCCCTCCTCTCCCTCCAGGCCAGCGAGAGGGAGGTGGGGGCCACTTCCTCTCCCCTCATCCCTTTTTCCGCAGGTACCATCTCCCTCCAGGTCAGGTACTTCTCGTAGCTCCTCAGTTCCTTCCTCCTGGCCAGGGCCCTCTCCACCTTCTTCTCCTTCAGCCCCCCCGTGACCGTGAAGAGGAAGGAATCGCTTCCCGCCCCGTATCCTGCCATCACCACCTTCTCCCCCTCCCTGGCCCCCTCCAGGGCCGCCACCAGGAGGAGGAGGGGGTAGGAGGCCCCCGTGTTGCCCACCTGCTCGAAGAGGCTAGGCTGGAGCTGCCCCTCCGAGAAGCCCATCTCCCTCGCCAGCCGGGGGTGGTCGCGGGGGAAGAGGGCGGGAAAGGCCAACCTCGAGACCTGCTGGGGGCTGAGGCCATGGTTCCTGAGCAATCCCTCCACGGAGAGGCGGAGGAAGCGGAAGTATCCCTCCTCCCTTACCCACCGATCCTCCCACGAGCGGGTGAAGGTCTCCCCCCCCAGCCTCCAGTGGTCCGGGAAGTCGAAGGAAAGGGTGTGGAAGCCCTCGAGCCTAGCCACCCCCTCCTCGCCCACCAGCAAAGCTGCTGCGGCGTCCCCGTACATCGCCTCCTGCGTGCTTCCCGCCCTGCCCATCCTGCAGTCGGAGGCCACCACCAGAACCCTCCCCCCTCCTTCCGCCTCCCTGAAGGCCGAGAGAAGGGCCCTGGTGCCCGCCGCCGGTGATCCCGTGAAGTCCACTGTCCTCACTCCCTCCTCCAGGTCCAGCGCCGTGGCCAGGATTCCGGCGTTCATCCTTTCCGAGTGAGGAGGAGTGGTGGTGGCGAAGTAAACGGCCCTTATCCCCTCCCTTTCCCCTCCCAGACAATCCCTGGCTGCCTCCACCCCCATCGTGAGGCTGTCCTCGTCCCAGTTGGCCACCGTCCTTTCCCCGGGCAGGAGGGCCGCGGGGTTGAGCCAGGAGGCCACAGCCTCGTACATAACGGCCCTGTCCATCCTGTACCTGGGGAGATAAACTCCGCAGGAGGAGATCCCCACCACCGGAATCTTTCTTCCTCTTCCTCGAAGGATAAAAGTTTAGACCCTCAGACCACGCCCTTCCTCTTCATCTCCTCCACTTCGCCCTCCGTGTAGCCGAGCTCCTTCAGGACCTCCTCCGTGTGCTCTCCCAGGGAGGGGGCCCTCCTCCTCGGTCTGTACGGGCAGAGGGAGGATCTGAAGGGAAAACCGAGCTCCCTCCTTCCCCCCTCCTCCACCACCATCCCCGTTTCCCTCACCTGAGGATCCGAGAAGACCTCCTCCAGGGAGCAGACGGGGGCCGCCGGCACATCAGCCTCCGCCAGGATCCTGAACCACTCCTCCCTGGTCCTGGTCTGGAAGATCCTCCGGAAGGCTTCGAAGATTTCCTCCCTCTTCCCGGGATCCCACTGATGATCCCCATACTCCTCCTTCCCAAGCGCCCTGCACAGCCTCCTCCAGAAACCCTCCTCCAGGCAGCCCACGCTGAGGTACTTCCCGTCCGAGGTGCGGTAGACCGTGTAGCAGGGAAAGCGGCCCAGGAGGGGGAGGGTCTCCCCGCTCACCTCCCATCCCTCCAGGTGAAGGGAGGAGGGAAGGGTGAGGAAGAAAAGGGAGGCACCGAGCAAGGAGAGCTCGAGATGCTGACCCTTTCCCGTCCTCTCCCTCTGGAGGAGGGCGGAGAGGATGGCCACGGTGGCCAGGAGGCAGCCCCCCACATCGGCAATCTGAACCCCTGGCACCACGGGTCTTCCCTCCGCGTCCCTCGTCAGGCCCAGGATGCCGCCGATGGAGATGTAGTTGATGTCGTGCCCGGGAAGTCCGCGGTAGGGTCCCCTCCCCCCGTAGCCCGAGATGGAACAGTAGATGAGCCCCGGGTTCACCCTGTTCAGGGCAGGATAATCCAGCCCCCACTCCTCCATCACCCCGGGCCTGAAGTTCTCCACCAGCACGTCGCTCCTCTCCACCAGCCTGTGGAGCACCTCCCTTCCCGCGGGGGACTGGAGGTTGAGGGTGAGGCTCCTCTTGTTCCTGTTGATGGCGGAGAAGTAAGGAGGAAGGGTGCGAGCGTAATCCCCCCTCCCAGGTTCCTCCACCTTGATCACGTCGGCCCCCAGGTCGGCCAGCAGGGTGGTGAAGGGCAGATACCTCGTGAGGTCCACTACCCTTATTCCTTCCAGCACTTCCAGCCTACCACCTGAAGAGCTCCGGATGCTGGCGGGCGAGCTCGTAGTACCCCATCGCCCCCGCCTCCGCCCTGGCCCTCTGCTCCTCCTGATCCAGCTCCTTCACCAGCTTGGCGGGAACACCGGCGAACATGGTCCCGGGGGGAACCTCGGTTCCTTCCCTCACCACCGAACCCGCAGCGATGATGGAGTTCCTCCCTATCCTGGCTCCGTTGAGGATGACGGATCCTATTCCCACCAGCACGTGGTCCTCCACCCGAGCCCCGTGGATCACGGCCCCGTGCCCCACCGTCACGTAGTCCCCCACCGAGACCTCCCCGGTCATGTCCGTGTGGAGCACGCAGTTGTCCTGGATGCTCGTGAACCTTCCCACCCTCACCGGGTTCAGGTCACCCCTCAGGACGGCACCAGGCCAAACGCTGGCACCCTCCCCCACCTCCACCTCTCCCACGAGGCAGGCGAGGGGAGACACTAGGGCACCGGGATGGATCAGGGGCTTTTTCCCCCCGAAGGTGTAGAGAGGCATCAAGGGTATTCTTCTCCTCACCTTAAACCTTCTTCCGCCACCCGCCACCCAAGCTTAATTTAGCCGAGGGGGGAAGAGGATATGGTGCCCCGGTGGTGTAGACCGGTCAATCATACAGCCCTTTCGAGGCTGTGACATGGGTTCAAATCCCATCCGGGGCACCAGTTTTCAGTTGCATCGAGCTTATTTTTCTTCTTCATAAACAACTATCACATGAAGCCTTAGCGGGATGATAAACAATAATGTGGAACTAACCGACCTCTTAAC
>JAWCKR010000006.1:0-2205 GCA_038851755.1 Hadarchaeales archaeon (SeqCode)
TCTGGAGGGGTGGGACAGGGCCCTAGCGGAGAACACGCGCCTTCTGCCCGTACCCTAGCGTGCCGAGCATGGGGGAACTTAAAAAGTTCCGCGAGTAAAAGTAACTAAAGGGGGATTACTTGGGAAAGCTGGAAAACATGCTCAATCCGAAAGTCGTGGCCCTGATAGGTGCCAGCGAGAGGGAGGGGTCGGTAGGAAACCAGATCATGAAAAACTTACTTACTGGGAAGGACAGGAGAAAGATCTATCCCGTGAATCCCAACCATCAGACCGTCATGGGTCTGAAGTGTTTTCCGAGCATAACCCAGGTTCCGGAGCACGTTGATTTGGCGGTGGTAGCGATACCCGCCAAGGGTGTCCCCTCGGTAGTCGATGAGTGCGGACGAAGCGGCGTGGATGGAATAGTGATAATATCCTCAGGGTTCAGGGAGGTTGGAGAAGAAGGGGCCAAGCTGGAGCTGGAGATAAAGAGGCTGCAGGAGAAATACGGATTCAGGGTTTTGGGGCCGAATTGCTTAGGGTTCATAAGACCGCACGAATCCATCAATGCCACCTTTCTCAGGAATCAACCCGAGCCGGGCGAAATCGCTTTTATCTCCCAGAGTGGGGCCTTGGGTTCGGCGATTCTGGATTGGGCAGTCAGCACCCATGTTGGTTTCAGCATGTTTGCCTCCCTCGGGTCGATGCTGGACGTGGATTTTGGCGATCTGATAGACTATCTCGGAGAGGATCCTCGCACGCGAAGCATAATAATCTACATGGAAGGGGTTGGGTCGGCCAGAAAGTTCATGAGCGCCGCAAGGGGTTTTGCCAGAACCAAACCGATAATAGTTCTAAAGCCCGGTAAATATGCTGAGAGCGCCAGGGCGGTTAAATCGCATACGGGAACGCTGGCAGGGAATTTTGAGGTCTATCGAGCGGCCTTCAGGAGGGCTGGCGTGATAAGGGTAGACGAGATCGAAGATCTTTTCAACTGTGCAAGTGTCCTCGATTCAAAGTATCTGCCTGCTGGACCGAATCTCGCCGTGGTAACCAATGCAGGGGGTCCAGGAGTGATAGCGGCAGACGCCATCGTAGATAACCTCGGGGAGGTGGCGGAGCTTTCAAGTGAGACCGTGGATGCTCTGAACAAGTTCTTGCCCTCGCAGTGGAGTAGGGGAAATCCCGTGGATATCCTCGGTGATGCTGACGTGGAAAGGTACAGCAAAACTTTGGAGGTAGTTCTATCGGACCCAAAAATTGATGGAATTCTGGTCCTTTACACACCCCAAGGTGCGGCCAAATCCACCGAGCTGGCAAAAAAGGTCGTCGAGATTGAGAGAAAAAAACTTAAACCAATTTTGACGGTATGGATGGGTGAGAATGAGGTTGAGGAAGCGAGAAGAATCTTCTACGAGAATAACGTACCCACCTACCCCACTCCGGAAAAGGCAATCAAAACTTACATGTACATGTACAAGTACAAGCGGAACCTTGAACTCCTTTACGAGACACCCGAAGAGCTTTCTCTGGATCTCTCTCCTCCAAGGAGCCATCTGAAGCTTATCCTCAGGTGGGCCGTGGGAGAAGGGAGAAACACCCTCACCCCATCCGAGATAGATAGGTTTTTAGATGCTTACAGAATCCCCAGACCCCGGGGGTACTTGGTAAGGGATGAGGAGGAAGCCGTGGTCGCCGCCGCCCGTTTGGGCTATCCGGTGGTGTTGAAGGTGGTTTCCCCGGATATAGTGCATAAGACGGATGTCGGCGGAGTGGTCGTTGGGATTGACTCGGAAGAAAGATTGAGAAAAGAGTACCGGGGCCTGTTGGAGTCGGTCAAGAAAGCAGTTCCACAGGCCAAGATAGAGGGCGTGTATGTTCAAAAAATGATAAAGTTTGATTACGAGCTAATCCTCGGTGCCAGAAAGGACAGGGACTTTGGCACGGTCATTCTCTTCGGTCAGGGGGGCATAGGCGTAGAGTTCTATAAGGACTTCTCAATTGCCCTGCCACCGCTGAACCAGACCCTTGCCAGAAGGCTGATGGAGGAGACTAGGATTTACCGCGCCCTTTCCAAGGGTTTTAGAAATAAGCCACCTGTGGACATGAAGGCCTTGGAGGAGGTCATTGTCAAGTTTTCCAACCTGGTGGTCGACTTTCCTGAGTTCGCCGAGATTGAAATCAACCCGCTCGTAGCGTCAAAAAATGAAATCATGGCTCTTGACG
>JAWCKR010000006.1:2215-77430 GCA_038851755.1 Hadarchaeales archaeon (SeqCode)
TGATCCGTACAGGCACCTCGCCATCCTGCCATATCCCACCAAATACGTCACCACTTGGAGACTGAAGGACGGAACGGAGGTGATTCTCAGGCCGATCAGGCCGGAGGACGAAAAGATAGAGGAGGAGTTCATCAAGGGACTCTCGGAGGAGACCAGCAGGTTCAGGTTTTTCAGGATAATCCGGGATCTTTCGCACCAGGATTTGGTGCGTTTCTGCAATATAGATTACGATCGAGAAATAGCGATAATCGCCGAGATCAGAGAAGGGAGCAAAAAGAAAGAGATTGGCGTGGCGAGGCTCATCACCGAGCCAGGGAAAAAGCGCGGTGAGTTCGCAATTGTCCTGGCGGATGAATATCAGAGTAAAGGTTTGGGTACCAAGCTGACGGACATGATCATCGAGATAGCCCAGGAGAAGGGTCTTGAAAGCATATACGGCATTATCATGCGTGAGAATGAGAAGATGATTCGTCTGGCCCAGAAGATGGGGTTCGTCCTCAAACCCTCTAAAGAGGGTTATATAGCGATTCTGAATTTGGTGTGACTTCATTTTTCGGTGAGACTTAAGTTTAATACTCAGAGAAAAGGAAACACAAATGTGAAGGGTCCGGAAGCTAGGAGGAAAGTAGGTGAGCTGGCTTCCAGGTACGAGAGGGAGTTTCACGGGTGTTCGCAGGCGGTGGTACGTGCCTTCCAGGAAACGCTGGGATTTGGTGACTCAACCCTTTTCAGGGCTTCAGGTTCTCTGGTAGGGGGAATGTACTCGGGACTGACCTGCGGGGCTCTCACCGGAGGTTTGCTGGTTCTCGGTCTCAGGATGGGGAGGGCTCGGATGGAGGAGGGAATAGAGGGGTTGCTGGCGTCCTTCGACCCTGCCCAGCGGCTGGTGAAATGGTTCCAGGAGGAGTACGGTACCACCCTTTGCAGGGAACTCACGGAGACGGACTGGTTTGATGTCAACCAGGTGATGCTTTTCCTGAGATCTCCAGAGAAATTGGAGAGGTGCGTGGAGAGGGTGGGCAGGACTGCCGAGAAAGTGGCCGAACTCTTGGAAGAACTGGGGATGGGTTAATTCCTTTCATGTTTTTGAGCAGGGCGTGAAAGAACAATGACCAACCATAAGGGCGAGTGGGATGGGATTCAACCGCTGCGTTATCGAGAGAGTGCGGGGGGAGAGATTTGAACTCTCGACGACCCTAAGGTCACAGGATCTTAAGTCCTGCCCCTTTGACCAGGCTCGGGCACCCCCGCCTGCACTATGTGGTAAAGAAAAAAAATAAAGGTGAGGGAGCCTCACTCCCTCTTTATGATCACGGCCTCCCCTTGTCCACCGCCCACGCAGGGAGTGGCCAGACCGTAGGTCCCTCTCTTCTCCTGCAGGATCCTGGCCAGCGTGCCCACCAGCCTGCATCCGCTGGCGCCGAGCGGGTGTCCTATGGCTATGGCTCCTCCCTTCACGTTGACCCTCTTCGGGTCTGGAATCTTCAGCTCGTAGATGGTGTTCAGGGGCACAATGGCGAAGGCTTCGTTGATTTCCCAGTAGTCGATGTCCTCCACCTTTAGTCCAGCCTTCTGGAGGGCCATCCTGCTCGCCGGCACGGGACCTCTGCCCATCACCCCAGGGTTCACCCCTCCCCACCCAAGGGACACGATGGAGGCCAGGGGCTTCAACCCGTACTCCTCAGCCTTCTTGCGGGACATCAGCACCATGGCCGTGGCTCCGGCGTTGAGGGGTGAGGAGTTCCCCGCCGTAATCGCTCCTCCTTCCTTGAAGGCAGGTGGCAGCGAGGCTATCTTCTCCAGGGTGGTGTCTGGTCTTATGGAAAGGTCCCTGTCCACCTTCATCACCGTACCGTCCGCCTGGGGGGCCTCCACGGGCATGATTTCGCCCTTGAAGTATCCCTCCTCCAGCGCCTTGGCGGCTTTCAGGTGGCTTTCCACCGACCACTTATCCATGTCTTCTTTGGTGATCACATCCTTCCTCATCTCCGCCAACTTCTCTGCCGTGAGTCCCATGTTCATGCCCGTGACCAGGTCGTACTTCTCATACCTGGGGTCGGTCATCAGATCCGGGCAGGGGTCCACGAACTCCAGCATGTACTCCGCCTGCATGGGTACATGCGTCATGTGCTCGTACCCTCCCACCAGTACTATGTCGGAGAAGCCAGACATGATTTCCATTGCCCCCACCCTGATGGCCACCATGGAGGAAGCGCACTGCTTCTCCACGAAGGTGGCCGGCACCGTTTCGGGCAATTCAGCCAGGAAAAGTTGGAACCTTCCCCCGTAGCTCCAGTTCTCTTTCACCGGCAGAGCGCAGCCTGAGATGACATCGTTGATTTCCTCAGGTTTTATTCCCGTCCTCTCCACCAGCTTCTTGTAGAGCATCCCCAGCACCACGTCCATCCTCAGTCTGTTGAAGGCGTCCCTGTCAGGCTCCCTGGGCCTAGACCGGGAAAAGGGAGACCGCAGGTAGTCCACTATTACGGCTTCGTTTTTCATTTTAGAACCGTTTTTTTCTTCTCTCTTCCCTTAAATAGCTAACTGAAAATTCTAACCCTCAGGCTTGGGGTGAGGAGGTGAGTGGGAGCGACTATGCCGATATATAAAGAAAAATCGTAATTTCAGTGCATGAAGAGAACGATGGAGAACCTGGCGAAGGCCTTCGTGGGGGAAAGTCAGGCGAGGAACAGGTACACTTTCTATTCCAAGGTGGCCAAGAAAGAGGGGTTCGAGCAAATCGCGGAGATCTTCCTCATCACGGCGGAGAACGAGAGGGAGCACGCGACCTGGCTCTTCAGGCTGATCAACGAGCTGGGAAAGAAGACCGGAAGTCTGCCGCAGGAGATGAGGGTGGAGGCAGCCGTACCCACCACCTTGGGCACGACCGCGGAGAACCTCCGGGCGGCCATAGCCGGGGAGAACTACGAGTGGACCAGCATGTATCCGGAGTTCGCCAAAGTGGCGGAGGAGGAGGGCCTGCCGGAGGTGGCGTCCAGGCTCAGGGCCATAGCGGTGGCGGAGAAGCACCACGAGGAGAGGTACTCCAAGCTCCTGCGCGAGGTGGAAAAAGGAACGGTGTTCAAGAAGGAGAAAGAGGTCTGGTGGGTATGCAGGGAGTGCGGTTACGTACACTTCGGGAAAGAACCGCCCGAGAGGTGCCCCTCCTGTGACCACGAGAGGAGCTTCTACCAGCTGAAGTGCGAGGAGTACTGACGCCGTGTCCTGCTGGCAATCCTACCTGTGGGCCTTCCGGTATACCGCCCTGTACTTCCCCCTCTTCTTCCTTTTTTTCTCCAGTTCTTCCTCCAGCTCCAGCAGCTCCTCGTAAGGCTCTTCTTTGAAGTCACCCTCCTCGAAAAGTCTGGAAGCGGTTTCCTCCGCCATCTTCACCACTTTTTCCTCGTCCAGGGTTAAAAGCTTGCGCCTTCTCATGAGGACTCTCCCGTCCACGATTACGGTGTCTACCAGCTCCCCGGTGGAGGCGTAGACCAGATGGGAGAGCACCTGGTGAAGGGGGGTGAACCTGAGGCTCCGCAGGTCGATCAGGATGAGGTCCGCCTTTTTACCCTCCTCTATGGATCCCACCTCCCCCTCCATACCCAGGGCCCTGGCCCCGTGGAGGGTGGCCATCTCCAGCACGGTCTGTGCGGGCAGGAGGGTGGGGTTCCTTCCCCAGCCCTTGTGGATCAGAGCCGCGAGCTTCATCTCCTGGAACATGTCCAGGCTGTTGTTGGAGGCCGCCCCGTCCGTCCCCAGCGCCACCGGTATCCCCCTCCCCAGCATGGCGGGCACCGGAGAAATCCCGGAGGCGAGCTTCAGGTTGCTGGCAGGGTTATGGACGGGCTTCACCCCGCTCCTGGCCATGAGCTCCATCTCTCCCTCGTCCACCCACACGCAGTGGGCCGCGAGCAGCCTGGGCCCCAGCAGGCCTATGGAGTGGAGGAGTTCCACTGGACTCTTCCCGTACCTTTCCTTCACCTCCCTCACCTCCCTCTCGGTCTCCGAGAGGTGGATGTGTATCCCCACCCCGTACCTCTCTGCCCTTTCCCTGACCTTCTGGAGGCACTCGGGGGAGCAGGTGTAGGGGGCGTGGGGACCGAACATGGTCTGGACCCTTCCATCGAAGGAGCCGTGGTGCTCCCTCACCAGCCTCTCCCCCTTCCTCAGCTCCTCCTCGCACCTGCCGGGTACGCCCAGCTCTATCATCCCGTAGGAGAGGGAAGCCCTGAGCCCGCTCCTCCCCACCGCCTCCGCCACCTTCTCCATGAAGAAGTACATGTCGGCGAAGCAGGTGGTCCCGGACTTGATCATCTCCGCGCAGGCCAGCAGGGCCCCCACGTAGCAGTCCTCGGCCTTCAGCCTGGCCTCCACGGGCCAGATCTTCTCCCTCAGCCAGGGTTCAAGCTCCATGTCGTCGGCGGCCCCCCTGAAGAGGGTCATGGGGGAGTGGGTGTGGGCGTTGATCAGCCCCGGCAGGACCGCCATTCCCCTGGCTTCTATCACCCGGTCGGCTCCCCCCTTTATTTCCTCCCCCACCCCGGCCACCCGGCTGCCCTCCACCAGCACTGACCCCCTTTTCAGAACCCTCCTCCTGGGGTCCATGGTCACGAGGTAGCCGTCCTTTATCAACAGCTTTTCCATTCTCCTCCCTCAGGTTGGTGCCCCGGGCGGGATTTGAACCCGCGTCTGTGGCTCGATTGGCCTGGACGACTCCTCGCCGTCCATGAGGCCACTATGATTGGCCGGGCTACACCACCGGGGCACCCACAATACTCTCCTCCCCCTTTTTTCTCCTTTCCGGAGCTTGGGGCTCAGGAGCTTGGGGTTCCCTCATCGTCTCCTCCGAACCCTTTCTCTCATCATCGCCCTTCACGGTTTCTTCGGGGAGGTCTTAAGGGAAGCTGAGGGTGGCGGGCCCGGTGGGATTCGAACCCACGATTTGCAGCTTAGAAGGCTGCCGCCTTATCCTGGCTTGGCCACGGGCCCCTTTCCTCCTGGGTTCGGCTGGATTAAACTTTTAGAGGGGGAGGGGAAGAAACAAGGTGGGATGTCTTCTCCCGCCGAGAGGGAAAGGAGAGAGGACTTCATCGTGAATTCGGTGCAGAGGTGGCTGGGGAACCCCCTCACCCGCCTCCTCCTCAGGTTCGTTACGGGTGAGAGGAAGGGGGGAGGGAGCAGGTTGGACCTGGCCATCAGGAGGTATGTGGGGGAAGAGGTGGAGGGTGAGGCCAGGGACCTCCTCTCCTTCCTGCTGGTGGGGGTAGTGCTCGACAGGGGCACCCACCTCTTCGGGTACCCCAGGGAGAAGCTGAAGGAACTGCTGAGGGAGCCCGTGATGAGGAGGGGGATGGTCAATGTTCTGGAGGGAATAGCCAGGTACGGGGTGAGGAGGCCCTTCGTCACCGCCGCCCCCTTTCTGGTGGTCTGGAACTATACCAATGCCTGCAACCTGAGGTGCCTTCACTGCTATCAAAACGCGGGAGCGGCCGGGGGAAGCGAACTCACGACCGAGGAGGCCAAGGGAGTGATCGATGAGTTCTTGGACTCAGGGGTGGTAGCCGTGGCTTTCTCCGGAGGGGAACCCCTGCTCAGGAAGGACCTGCTGGAGGTCGCCGCCCGCGGCAAGGAGGGTGGGCTCTTCCTGTCCGTGGCCACGAACGGTACCCTCCTCACGAAGGAAAAATGCAGGGAGATGAGGGGGGTCCTGGACTACGTGGAGGTCTCGCTGGATGGTTTCGAGCAGACGCACGACCGTTTCAGGGGGATACCGGGGATGTGGAAGAGGACCTGCGAGGGGATAAGGAATGCGGTGGAGGAGGGTCTGGACACCTGCGTGGCCATCACCGCTACCCGCTGGAACCTCAAGGAGATTCCCTCCCTCATAGACTTCGTCAGGGAGGAGCTGGGGGTCCAGAGGGTGATGGTCTTCAACTACGTGCCCGTGGGGAGGGGGAAGGAGATAGTGGAGGAGGACCTCACCCCGGAGGAGCGTTGGGAGCTCCTGCGCCATCTTTACGGGAGGATGGTGAGGACGGGCTTTTTCTGCCTGAGCACCGCCCCACAGCTCTCCGTGGTCTCCCTCCAGATGGTGGAAGGGGGGGAGGGGAGAATGGGTCCCGTTCCCACCCACTTCGCCAGCGAGGAGACCCTGAGGGCCCTGAGGGGCAGGACCAGGGGGCTCGCCGATTTCCTGGGAGGGTGTGGGGCCGGGAGGTTGTACTGTGGACTGCAGCCCGACGGGGAGGTGGTGCCCTGCGTGTTCATGCCCATCCCCCTGGGGAACCTGAAGGAGAGGAGGCTGAAGGAGATCTGGGGGGATTCGGAGGTCCTCTGGAGGCTCAGGGACAGGGATTCGCTGGAGGGTTGTGGTTCCTGCGGGTACAGGTACGTGTGCGGGGGGTGCAGGGCCAGGGCCTACGGGTACTTCGGGGACGTGCAGGGGGCGGACCCGGGCTGTCCCTACAATAGGGAGTACTGGGAGGGGCTGAGGGCCTCCGCCGGGGCTCAGGTCTGAAGGAGTTCCGAGAAGCTCCCTATCCTCCTCAGGATAGGGGAGGGCTCGTACCACCTGCCCCTGGGCCTGAGCTCCTCCAGCTTCTTAACCACCCTCTCCACCCCGAACTCCCCCGCCAGGCAGAAGAGGCCAGGAGGAACGAAGGAGAGGCTGGAGACCCTCTCCACCTGGTTGGCGTCGGTTATTCCCCCCTCGATCATCCCGCAGGCCTCGTTGACCATGGGCGCCAGCAGACGCAGGGGATCGAAGTCCTTCCAGTCTTTCCTTTTGATTTCCGGGGGTCCATGGGAGTAGTCGTAGAAACCCTTCCCGGTTTTCTGCCCTAGGTACCCTTGCTCCACCATCATTTTCAGTGCCTCCGGGGGAGCGTAGTCCTCCCCCAACGCCCCCCTCAGGTACTCTAGGATGTAGAGGGCCACGTCCAGCCCTATCACGTCGATGAGCTGGAAGATCCCCAGTGGCATTCCCAGGCCGTAGATGGCCGAGGCGTCTATCTCGTATGGGTCCGCTTCCTCCAGGGTGGAGGAGACCTCCAGGCCAGCCCTGACCAGGAGCCTGTTGGCCACGAAAGCCGGCGTGTCCTTCACCACCTCAGGCACCTTCCCTATCCTCCTCATCACCTCCACCGCCAGCTCCAGCGCCTCCTCCGCCACGTACTCCGTCCTGACCACCTCCACGAGGGGGAGGAGGATGGAGAAGTGTGGGGGCATGAAGCCGTCCACCCTCTGGGGGGCGTGGACGAAGTGGGTACCCACCACCCTTTCGGGCCTAGAGGTAGCCTTTGCCAGCCTGGAAACGCTTATGGAGGAGGTGTTGGTGGAGAGCACGACCCCGGCGGGCAGGACCTCGTCCATCTTCCTGAAGAGTTCCTCCTTAAGGTCCACCTTCTCCGTGGCGGCTTCGAGTGCGAAGTCGGCCTCCCGCAGTGCCTCCTTCAGGTCCACCGTGGGACGGATCCTCCGCACAACCTCCTCTACCCCCTCCTTCAGCTCGCCTTCCATCATCCTCAGGCTCTTCTCGATCTTCCTCAGGGCCTCCCGGAGTACTTCCCTGCTCACATCCACCAGGTTCACCTCGTACCCGTGCATGGCGAAGAGCTCCGCTATCCCGTGCCCCATGGACCCAGCCCCCACCACCGCCACCTTCCGGACCTCCCTCATCCCTCGCCCTCCGGCAGCCTCTTCCCCTCCAGGGAGGGTTCGTGGCCGGGATAAACCAGCTCCTTGCGGGAGGCCACCCTCAGGGCCTTGTGGACGCTCCAGAACCAGTCCCTCAGGTCCACGATGATGGCGGGAGGATAGAAGGGCGTGTGGGGGAAGGGGGAGTGGAGGTTCAGGTAGGTGTAGAGGAGGTCGGAGGCCAGCACCGCCGTTCCCGCCTTCGTGCGGAGGGCCAGTCCCTGCATTCCCTCCGTGTGCCCTGGCAGGTGGAGGAGCTTCAGTCCCTCCTCCAGCTCGTGGTCCCCCTCCACCAGCACCAGGTCCATCCCCTCCAGGGGCTCCAGAAGCCCACGGTCGTAGAAGGGGCGGAGGGGAGGGAGGGGGGAGAGGGCCACCTCCCACTCCCTCCTCTGGACGTAAATCCTCGCGTTCTCGAAGAGCCTGACGCAGGCCGTATGGTCGAAGTGGAGGTGGGTGAGCACCAGCACCTCCACCTCTCCGGGGGAGAGCCCCACTCCCTCGAGGGCCTTCCTCAGCCCCTCCTCCCCTCCCCCCCTTACCTCGAAGTCCCCCCTTCCCCTCGCCTCCACCCCGGCGTCCACCAAGATCTTCCTCCTCCCTCCCTCCACACACCAGACGTAGACGGGGGCGGTCACCTGCTGGGTCATGTCCCCCATGAGCATACCTATCCCCATGGGAGCCGCAATCTCTGCCTGTTTGAGGGGGATCAGGTGGTACACCTCCTCACCTCAGCTCGAACCTGTGGAGGATTTTCTTCTCCGTCTCGGAGATTTCGGCCACCACCTCGACGTAGTCCTGTAGCCCGGATTTCCTTATCCTCTCCCTCAGCAGCCGGTCCACCTGAAAAATGCCCGCGGAGTTGGACATCTTTATCCTTATGGTCACGGGCTTTTTCTCCCCCTTCAGCACCTCCACGTTTTCTATGGCCAGGGCGGAAACCGAGTGGATGTCCACCTTGCCGGCGTCGAAGGGTATCCTGGCCCTCCCCTTCTCCATGTCTAGGGCGTCGGCTATGCACAGGATCCCGGCTTCCTTGGTCAGGCAGACCCCGGAGTAGTGGGAGGTGATGGCGTGGAGGACCTCCGAGAGGATGATGGCCCTCTCCTCCGGCGGGTAGTCGTGAAGGAGCTTGTGGAGGAAGTGGTGGGCCAGCACCACGCTGTACTTCTCGTGTTCCTCCCTCTGGACCACCATCCCAAGGTCGTGCAGCACGGCCGCCAGAAAGACCACGATCTCGGAGTACTCCTGGGGGAGGTGGTGGTCCCTCACCACCCCTGGTCCTTCCACCCCCTCCAGCAGGTGGGAGAGACGCAGGGCGGCGTTGGCCACGATCTTCACGTGCACCGGTCCGTGGTCGGTGAAGCCCAATCGGTCTATGGCCATGACGTTGGAGCACTTCCAGAGCTCCTCCAGTTCTGCGTCGCCCTCCACCCTCTGGATGAGCTTCTTGAGCTTTTCGTTCTCGGTGGGGATGTTCAGTTTCATTCTTCTCTAGGTTTGGGGTGGGTGAGTATTAATCTCACCCTCCCCCCCTTCCCGTGTTTCGTCATTTCCTCTGTGTTACGAAATTGTTAATCCGTGTAGCATTTTTTCACCACTTCTACCCCCCTTTTATATAAGGCATCCTGAAAAGGGAAAAAGCGGGGGAGAAGTGGAAGAGCTAAAAATGAAGATGGGGGAAGACGAGGTTTCTGAGCTGATAAGGAAAGAGCTACAGCAGAGCCTCTCGGAGGAACTCAGGGGACTCATAGAACCCACTCTCCGGCAGTCCATCTTGGAGGGCCTGGACAAGCTGAAGATGGGGGAGCTGAAGACCTCCGTGATTCAGAAGACCAAGAAGAGGATGGAAGAGAAGTTGGAGAAGATGATAGAGGAGGCCCTGGACAAGACCACTCCCCAGGATGTCAGTGGGGCGCTCTTGTCGGCGCTCGACAGGAGCGTGGAGGAGATAAAGAAACTGCTGGAGGGACGGTGAGGTAGACCGGGCGCGGGGGTAAGCTTGGGCATCCCAGAAGCCACGGAATCCCTGAAACACCTTTTGGCTGGCGGCGCGGACCGCGATGGTGGTAATCCCAGCGTAGGGGGAGTCCCGGAACCAGAGGTGGAGATTTCCCAGGAGGTGGCCCCCCCGGTGGAGGTTCCCCCAACCCCTGAACCCTCGGGGGGGAGGCACTTCCGTCTTCCCTCCCTCCCCCACCTCAAGGGCCTGGGAGAGAAGTGGAACTCGGTGGCCATCACCATAGGGATGGGCTTCCTCAACTTCTGGAACAAGAAGCACTTCGTCTTTCCCATCCTGCTCGGGTGCTGCGCCCTGACCGTCTGGTACCACAGCTTCACCCACTCCCTCCTCTCCTTCACCCTCTCCGTGACCTTCCTCCTCACCACCCTCCTCCTGGCTTTCATCGGGCTGGTGGTGATGGACTACATACAGAAGGACCTGGCCTCCACGGGGAGGGTGGTAACCCAGACCCTGGCGGGCATCTCTCTGCTGCTGGGCTTCCTCTTCTACCTCGACCTCTCCATAGGGGGCTTCCTTCCCGCCCCACCCCTCCTCATCCTGCTCTCCATCATGTGGGCCGTTCCCATCCTCCCCTATGCGGTTTTGGCTATCTTCCTCCCCCTCTTGGTGGGCCGCCTTCCCTGGTTCAGGTCCAGGTGGGAGTCCCTCAGGGAGAGGTATCCCTTCTGGGCGATCTACTGCGCAGTGCTGGGTGGTCTGATAATTCTCTATGTGCCACTGAGGTTCTTCCCCATGTACATGTACTCTTCCCTCGTCTTCTGGGGGATGTTCTTGGGGAGTTCATGCCTGGCCATGGCGGCCATCATGGCCATGTTCCCCAGGAGGGAGTCGTGCAAGATAGTGGGTCTCTTCCTGGTCATCATGGCGGCCCTGTCGTGGATGGGGACGCTGGGGGGAGCCCTCCTAGGCTCCCTCTTCTGCATAGCGGCCGGAGCCCACGCGTATGCGTGGAGGCCAGCTTCAGGGTCATAGGAATGAATCCTATGACATAACGAAAAGGAGGGAAGAAAAAATGGAAGGGTTCGGAAAAATGGCGGCGGTTGGGCTGGCGTCGGTAGCGAGCGTGATAGTGTTTTCCACGGTGACCGGGGTGGGCCTGGCGATGCCTGTGAACGACTTCAAGCTCACGGCGGGTAGCATCAACGGACAGAACCTCAACATGTATGTCGGTACCATGGAAAACTACGGTGGGAAGATTTTCCAGGAGCTGAGCAGCGCCACCATCTCCAACTTGGAAATAGTGAAGGAGATGAGCATTGGAGGGCTGACGATAAAGACCATCATCCAGAGTCCGCTGGCATCCGCCAGTGGGGTGCTGATGAAGTGCGATGATTTCTCGGCGAAAAGCATGAGTGCGACCAACCAGCGCATAGGTCCCTACGGAGGCAGGGACTTCGCCGTGACCGCGGACACCCTTTACGTGGAGAACGTCAGCGCTTGGGTAACCGAAATGGTTGTGGCCTCCTTGGACCTCGGGGACATGGTGATAAAGCTTGAGACGTGAAACCAGACGCCAGCCTTTTCATTTTTTTAGGCGGGGGAGGAAAGGGGTTGCTGCTATCCCGCTGTTGGTCTTTTCTTTCCTCCTAGCCACCCCCCTTCTGGGGAATCCTGACCGTACCTTCGAGGTCTGGGCTTCTTATTCCTACACTTGGAGCGAGCTTCACATGGTGGGCTACGAGAACGAGAACGTTACGGTGATCACCTCTCCTTCCATCCACTTCGAGAACGTGAGGATGCGGGTGGAGGGCATGTGGATAGAGCTGAAGAGCGCGGACGCGGAGAACTTCTATCTGAAGGCGAAGTACATGGAAACCGATATCATCGTCCTAAACTTGCTACCCTTGAGTCACATAATAATAAATGGTTCGCACGTGGATCAAGGAATACCCCTTATCGGGGGATTGATGGGTCTGCAGACCTGTCAGACGGTCGATGCCCACATGTATCCTCCCCTTACTTGGTTGGTCCAAATGCAGAACACCTATATAGTGGCGGAAGAACTCAGGCTCAGTCTGGTTTCTGAGAACGTAAAAATCCATCTCTAGAAGTAGTCCTTCGCCGTCTCCAGGGCTTTGGCCACCAGCTCGCTGGCGTTCTTCAGGTCGGAGAGATCCAGGGTTTCCACTCCCGAGTGGAGGTAGCGGGTGGGCACGCTTATCACTCCCGTGGGTATGCCCGCCCTGGTGAGGGAGATGGCGGTCGCGTCGGTGGTGCCTCCCTTGGCCACGTCCAGCTGGTAGGGGATCCCGTGCGCCTCCGCCGTTTCCGTGAGCCACCTGAGGACCCTCTCCGAGACGATAATCCCCCTCCCGCTGGCGTCCGTGACGGTGATGGAGGGACCTTTTCCCATCTCCAGCGTGGAGTCCTTCTTCTCCATCCCGGGGTAGTCACCGGGAAGGGACACGTCCAGGGCTATGGCTACCGAGGGTTCCAGACCGAAGGCCGAGGTCTTTGCCCCCTTCAGGCCCACCTCCTCCTGCACCGTTCCCACCGCGTAGACCGTGGAGCGGGTCTTCGTGATCCTCACCGCCTCGATCATCACCGCCAGCCCCGCCCTGTTGTCAAACGCCTTCCCCGCGACCCTGCCTGCGAGGAGGGGTCGAAGCTGCCGGTCGAGGGCGGCCACGGAGCCCACCCCTATCCCGGCTTCCCTGACCTCGGCCTCGCTCTTCGCCCCCACGTCGATGAACATGTTCTCCACCTTCACGGGTTTCTTCCTCTCTTCCTCCTCCAGCAGGTGGGGTGGTTTGGAGCCTATCACCCCATAGACGGGCCCCTTCCTGGTCCGGAAGACCACCCTTTCGTTCAGGAGAGTCTGGTCGAACCAGCCACCCAGCGGGACGAACCTTATGAAGCCTTTCTCGTCGATGTGCTTTACCATCAATCCTATCTCGTCCATGTGAGCTGCCACCATGCAAGAGGGCTCGGAACCCCTCTTCACCCCTATCAGGTTGCCCATGGCGTCCCTCCTCACCTCATCCACGAAAGGCTGGAGTTCAGCCTTCACGAGTTCCGCCACTTCCTCCTCCCTGCCCGAAACTCCCACGGCGTTAGACAGTTTCTCGAGCAGCTCCTCTATCCCGGGCATTCATCCTCCTCCCCCCGCCGGCTCAAAAGCTTTTTCCCGCGGCGGGAAAGGAGGAAGGATGAAGGTAATCTACAGCGAGAACTTCCGAACGGTCTACTCCTCCGATCCAGCTTCGGCGCCAGGTAGGATGGAGGCCATAGTAAGGGAGCTGGTCGGTTTCGAGTTCGTGGAGCCGGAGCCTGCGAGGGAAGAGGACATCTTGCTGGTCCACACACCTTCCCACCTGGAGAGGGTGAAGGCCCTCCCTTCGGTCTATCCCTTGGCCCTGCTGGCTGCTGGGGCAGCCATAAAGGCCTCGGAGTTTGCCATGCGGGGGGAGCCCTCCTTTGCCCTGCTGAGGCCACCTGGTCACCACGCTGGACCCAACAGCTTCTGGGGCTTCTGCTACTTCAACAACCTGGCTCTCTCCCTCCAGAGGTTGCTCGGTTCTGGAAGGGTAAAGAGGACGGTGATTCTGGACTTCGACCTGCACTACGGTGACGGCACGGCGGCCATCTTCTCGGGCTCCAGCACGGTTTCCTACCATCACGCGGAGGGGAGGAGGGAGGAAATCTTGGAGGGGATAGCCTCCTTTCTCTCACGGGAAGACTACGACCTGGTGGCCGTGTCGGCTGGCTTCGACAACCACGAGGAGGACTGGGGAGGCACCCTCAGCACCTCTGACTACAGGGAAATAGGGAGGATGGTGAGGGGGTGGGCGGAGGAGAAGTGCGGGGGGAGGAGGTACGGAGTGCTGGAGGGTGGATACAACCACTCGGTCTTGGGGAGAAACGTCAGGGCCTTCCTGGAGGGATTCGGGTGAGGGAGCTGGAGGAGCTGAGGGAGTTCCGCCGCGAGGTGGGCCCCATCCGTCCTCCCTCTGAGGGAGGAAGCTGTTCCCTCCTCCTGAGGGTAACCAGGAACTGTCCCTGGTCCCTGTGCAAGTTCTGTTATGGCAGACCATACGGGAGGGGGAGGTTCTCCCTCAGGACGGTGGAGGAGGTGAAGGGGGAGGTGGAAAAGATGGGCAGGGTGTTGGAACTCCTGCGGGAAAAAGGGGAGGAAGTATGGAGGCTGCTTCCCCACCTCCCTGAGGGAAGCCGGGAGGGCCTGTATAACCTCCTGTCATGGTCCTCCTCCGGCAGCCGGACCATCTTCCTCCAGGATGCAGATGTGCTCCTCATGCCCACCCCAAAGTTGGTGGAGATACTGGAGGAGGTGAGAAGAAGGCTGGGGGAGATGGAGAGGATCACATGCTACGCCAGGGGGAGGTCCCTCTCCCGGAAGTCGGTGGAGGAGCTGGGGAGGCTCAGGGAGGCGGGGCTCTCCAGGCTGCACGTGGGTCTGGAGAGCGGGGACGGGGAGGTGCTGGAGAGGATGAACAAAGGTCTGACTCCGCAGGAGGTGGTGGAGGGTGGGAGAAAGGCCGGGGAGGCGGGGCTGGAGCTTTCTCTCTACTACATTCTGGGTCTCGGAGGAGAAGAGAGGTGGGAGGCGCACGCCAGGAACACGGCGAGGGTCCTCAACGAGGTAAATCCCGAGTTCGTGAGGGTGAGGCGCCTGGTACCCCTGAGGGGCACCCCCCTCTTTCAGGAGTGGAGGGAGGGAAGCTTCAGGCTCCAGAGCCCCCACGGTGAGCTGAGGGAGCTGAAGCTGCTGGTGGAAGAGCTGGAGTTCTCGGGCAGGCTGTGCTTCGACCACTTCGCCAACCCTTTCTACCTCACCCCGGGGGGACCCAGGTGGGTGTTCGATCAGAGTTACAGCGGTTACCGCTTTCCCGCCGAGAAGGATGAGGTTCTGAGGAGGATAGAGGAAGGGCTTGAGAGGGAGGAAACCCTCTACGTCAGCTCGGCGAGCCTTTCAGTGCTGGAAGCCCTGTGAACCTCATTCGGGGAAGGTGATGGCGCCGGTGGTGCAGACGGCCTCGCAGGCCCTGCAGTCCACGCAGTCCTCGGCCTTCACCACCTTGGCCTTCTTGTCGTTCACTTCCAGCACGCTCACGGGGCAGGCGTTGACGCATTCCCCGCAGCCTGTGCATTTCTCGGTGTCTATCTTAGGTGGCATCCTTTTTCGTAACTTCCGTTGTATTTAAACTTTATCCGGGGAGCAGGTCAGACACCCGCTAGGAGGAGAATCCGGTACATCACCCCTCCCAGCCAGAGCGCGAAGAGGACCTCCGCGAGCGCGATGTAGAGGGACCTCCTCCAGCCCACCTCCCTCACCAGGGCGGCCAGCGTGGCCACGCAGGGAAAGTAGAACATGGTCACGGTGGCGAAAGTGAGCATCTGGGCGTGGGTGAGGTGGAGGGAGAGGTCGGACCCTAGGAGCAGGGTGAGCATGATGAGGGTGAGTTCCTTCCTCAGCAGGCCGAAAAGGAGGACCACCCCCGCCACTGCGGGCAGGCCCAGCCAGCCCACCGTGAGGGGGCTCAGGAGGTTGGAGAAGGGGTCCAGGAGGCCCGCCACCCTCAGGAGCGTGAGGATCAGGCTGCCGCCCAGGATGAAGGGCAGGGCCACGTAGAGGAAGTCCTGGGTCCTGTTCCAGCTACCGCGGAGGACCGTGGGAAGGTGGGGCCTGCGGTAGGGAGGGATTTCCATGATCAGCCCCACGGGTTCCCCAGGCAGGATTTTGAAGGCCAGCCTGCCTAGCAGGAAGATCACCGCCAGGTCCAGCAGGTAGAGGAGAAGGGCCCATCCCATCCCCACGAACTTGCCCACCAGGCCCAGGATTACCACCGTGCGGGCCGCGCAGGGTACGAGGGTGGAAAGAAAGATGGAGAGGAGCCTCTCCCTCTCCGTTTCCATGATCCTGCAGCCCAGGCAGGCCGGAACGTTGCATCCGTAGCCCAGCAGGAGGGGAATGAAGGCCTTACCGTGCACCCCCACCCTGTGCATGAGCCCGTCCATCAGGAAGGCGCCCCTCGCGAGGTAACCCGAGTCCTCCAGGAGGGTGAGGAGGAAATAGAAGGGCAGGACGAAGGGCAGGACGATGGTCAGACCAGCCAGCACCCCTCCCAGCACCCCCTCCCCCACCAGGCCCCCGAACCTCTCCGAGGTCCACTCCACCAGGGGGTTCGTAAGCCTCTCCAGGGCCTCCTCCACCCTTCCCCCGACCCAGAAGACCGTGAGGAGGATGGAGAGGAGCACGCACGCCAGGATGAGGTAGCCCAGCACGGGATGGGTGGTCAGGGCATCCAGCCTTTCGGTGGGGGTGGGGGCGGGGTGGATGCGCTGGGTCTGGTTCGCTATCCTGTGGGCCAGGCCGTACCTGCAGGAGCTGAGGAGGGTGGAGGCCCTCTCCCCGTAAAGCCTCTCCAGCTCCCGTGAGTACCTCCTCGCCAGCTCAACCGCCCCGGGTGCGGTCCTGCCTACGAGTTTCCTGACCTCCTCGTCCCCCTCCAGAAGCTTCAGGGCCAGCCACCTGGGGGGATACCCGGTGCCCGCCTTCTCCAGCAGGGGGAGGAGGGTACGTACCCTCCTCTCGATCTCCCTCCCGTAGGAGAACCTGCGTAACCTGATCTTCCTCCTGCCCTCCGCCACCTCCACGGCCCTCTCCAGCAGGGTGTGCATTCCCTTCCCCCTCACGGCCACGGTGGGCACCACGGGGACCCCGAGCTGTCTCTCCAGCTCCCTGGGGTCCACCTTCACACCCTTCCTCTCCGCCACGTCCACCTGGTTCAGGGCCACCACCACCTTGGGCTCCAACTCCAGCAGCTGGAGGGTGAAGAAGAGGTTCCTCTCCAGGGAGGAGGCGTCCACCACGTTGATCACCACGTCCGGTCTCTCCCCCGCGATGTACTCCCTGGAGATCCTCTCCTCCAAGGAGAAGGTGGAAAGGGAGTAGATTCCGGGGAGGTCTATCACATCCACCACCCTCCCTCTGAAGTGCAGGGTCCCCTCCGCCTTCTCCACGGTCTTCCCTGGCCAGTTGCCCACATGCTGGTGGAGGCCCGTGAAGTGGTTGAAGATCACCGATTTCCCCACGTTGGCGTTCCCTGCCAGGGCTATCCTGAGGTGGGCCTTCATCCCTTCACCCGAGGGGTTTCACGAAGACCCTTGAGGCCAGCCCCCTGCCCACCGCCAGGGTGGTGTCCCTCACCCTCACCATGAGGGGCCCGCGGAAGAGGGCGGACTTCAGGACCTCCACCTCGGTCCCCGGGGTGAGCCCCATGTCGGCCAGCCTGCGGCAGGCGGAGGTACCGCCGGAGAGGAAGGAGACCACTCCTCTCTGCCCTTCCAGAAGACCCGTGAGGGGGAGGGAGCCGGTGGGCACCCCCCTGGGCAGCCGCTGGGCCTCCATCCGCCGGTGGATGGCGGCCTCCACCTCCTCGGGGATGTGGTGCTCCAGCTCGCATGCCTTCTGGTGGGCCCTTGAGGGGGAGAGTCCGAGGCTGCTGAGGAACCTCTCCATCACCCTGTGCTTCCTGAGGATGCCCCTCCCCACCTCCTCCCCCTTCCTGGTGAGGGTCACCCCCCGGTAGGGGTGATGGCGGAGGTAGCCTCCTTTGGCCAGCTTCTTGAGCATGAGGGTGGCGCTGGAGGGGGCCACTCCCAGCTCCCTCGCCACCTTCGTGGTGGTGCTCCTCTCCCCCCTTTCCTTCAGGCGGTAGAGGGCCTCTAGGTACTCCTCCGAACTCTCGGTGGTCATCCTTAGGTTTAGGCTTGTCTAAATTTAAAGGACGGGGACAGGATGGAGGCATGGAGGGTGAGCACAGGGAGGGACCCCTCCACGTGTTTTAAATTCAGTAACGCTTATACCCCTCCCCGCTTACCCTCCACGATGGAAAAGAGAATGGGGGTGGGCGGGGAATGAGGATCCTCTACTTCTCCTTCGAGTACCCCCCCTTCTTCGTGGGGGGGCTGGGCACTTACGCCTACGAGATGACCAAGCGCTTCGCCAGGAGGGGGCACAGCGTGACGGTCTTCGCCAAGAACCCTGGGAGCGTGCCCACTTCCGATCTGGAGGAAGGAGTGGAGGTCCACAGACCGATGACGGTCGATGCCACGGACCTCCTGCCCCTCATCGTCCCCGAGGACGTGAAGCACTGGCCACCCCCTGCCCAGCAGTACTTCGCCGATGCCTTCATCTACAATGTCCTCTCCTCCACCAAGGCCTGCAACCAGCTGGTGAAGGCTGACCAGAGGCAGTTCGACCTGATCGTGGCCCACGACTGGATTTCAGGGATAGCGGGGATCACCTGCAAGAAGGATTTGAAGAAGCCCTTCATCTTCCACCTGCACTCGGTGGAGGAGGGAAGGGTGGGTGATGGCTCCCCCACCGTCA
Organism: Hadarchaeales archaeon (SeqCode); assembly: GCA_038851755.1. GTDB lineage: Archaea > Hadarchaeota > Hadarchaeia > Hadarchaeales > WYZ-LMO6 > WYZ-LMO6. The sequence continues at coordinate 20,287 of JAWCKR010000006.1, forward strand.
AGAGCCTGGAGAGGCTGGCCGCCAGGACGGCCGAGGCGATCGTGACGGTGAGCTACAGCATGAGGGACCAGCTGATCTCGCTTGGGTATGAGGAGAGGAAGATCAGGGTGATCTACAACGGGGTGGATGAGAAGAAGTACGACCCCTCCACGGTGAGGGAGGAGGAGGTGCTCAAGCTGAGGGAGAGATTGGGGGTGGGCACCGATCCCATGATCCTCTTCGTGGGGAGGCTCTCCTGGGTGAAGGGGGCGGACACCCTGGTGAGGGCCATGCCCCTCATCCTGGCGGAGGTCCCCAACGCCAAGCTGGTCCTCCTAGGGAAGGGAGAGCAGGAGAAGATGCTCAGGGATTTGATCAGGCAGCTGGGGATAGAAAGGAGCGTGGTGACGGAGTTCCAGTACGTGAGCGAACAGGAGAGGATCCTGCACTACGCGGCGGCCGATGTGGCGGTTTTCCCCTCGAAGTACGAGCCCTTCGGGATCGTGGCCACGGAGGCCATGAGCATGGGGAAGCCTGTGGTGGTGGGGGCCAAGGGGGTCTCGGGCTTCAGGGAGCAGGTGATCCACCAGGGTCCCGAGAGGTGCGGGTCGCACGTGAACCCCGACGATCCCTACGACATCGCGAAGTTCGTGGTGGAGTTGCTCAAGGACGAGAAGCTCAGGAGGGAACTGGGGAAGAACGCCAGGAAGCGCGTGCTGGAGAAGTTCACCTTCGACCTAGCGGCGGACAACACCCTGAAGCTGTACGAGGCGGTCCTCCAGAACCATCTCCACTGACCCGCACCTATTTTTGAGGGGTTTCCCAAGGGTGAGGATATGAGAATAGCGATGCTCGCTTGGGAGTCCCTGCACTCCATCTGGATAGGGGGGCTGGGGGTGGTGGTGAGCAAGCTCTCGGCGGAGCTCTGCAGGAGGGGGCACGAGGTGCACCTCTTCACCCGGTGGGTGGAGGGGCAGGAGGAGCACGAGGTGCTGGACGGGGTCCACTACCACCGCTGCAAGTTCGACCCAGGTTTCGACCTCTTCTCCCTCACCCGGAACATGTCCCACGCCATGGTGGCCTCCATGAAGTGGGTGGAGGGGAGGGAGGGGAGGTTCGATCTGGTGCACGGTCACGACTGGCACGTGGTGGAGGCCCTCCATCTCCTCAGGCAGGAGGGCAGGCGCCTGGTTTTCACCTACCACTCCACCGAGTACGGCAGGAACGGGAACAGGTTCGGTGACTGGTGGGAGTTCAGGGAGATCTCGGGGAAGGAATGGTATGGGGGTTACCTGGCGGACATGGTGACCACGGTCTCGAACCACATGAAGAAGGAGGTATGCTGGCTCTACCGCCTCCCAGAGGAGAAGGTGGAAGTGGTCCCCAACGCCGTGGACGTTGAGGAGTTCAGGGTGGAGGTGGATCCCGAAAGGGTGAGGAGGGAGTACGGCCTTTCCCAGGGCCCCCTGGTGCTCTTCCCCGGCCGCCTGGAGTACCAGAAGGGCCCCGACCTCCTGGTGGAGGCCATCCCCAGGGTGCTGGAGAAGAGGGGGGAGGCGAGGTTCGTGTTCACGGGTGCGGGAAGCATGAGGGAGGGACTGGAGCGGAGGGTGAGGGAGCTGGGGGTAGGGCACGCCGTGAGGTTCGCAGGTTTCTTGCCCCTGCGGAAGTACATCGAGCTCCTGAACGCCTGCGACCTGGTGTGCATCCCCAGCCGGAACGAGCCCTTCGGCATCGTCCTCCTGGAGGCCTGGGCGGCGGGGAAGCCCGTGGTGGCGACGGGGGTTGGGGGGCTCAACGAGAACATGGAGAACCTCGTGGAGGGGGTGAAGGTCCAGACCCAGCCTGAGTCGATAGCCTGGGGTATCAGCTACCTGCTGGACTCCCCCTCGGAAAGGGAGAGAATGGTGAAGAACGCGCGGGAGAAGGTGAAGGGCTTCAACTGGGGGAGGTCCGCGGACAAGCTCCTGGACGTGTACCAGAGGATGCTCGACTGAGCCCTAGAAGAAGTACCCCTTCACGAACTCGAAGTTCCTCCTTATCCTTTCCTCCCCCTTCAGGACGCCGCCGTGGCCTGGGAGGAGGTACTGGAGGTCGAGGTTGGAGACCCTCTCCAGGGAAGCCGCCAGCTCCTCCGAGCTCCCTCCCGGGAAGTCCGTTCTCCCCACCCCTCCCTCGAACACCAGATCCCCGCAGAGGAGGAGCCTCAGTTCCCGGTGGTAAAGGCTCACGCTCCCCGGAGAGTGACCGGGCGTGTGCAGAACCAGCAGTTCCGTCTCCCCCTCACCCACCCTCTCCCCCAGGTAGGCGTCCACCCCGAACTTCTGCACCTCCATCCCGAAGTACCTCCCGAATTCCAGGCTGAACCTGAGGTGGTCCTCCTCTTCCCGGTGGATCATGATCCTGGCGCCCGAGAGTTCCTGGAAGGATCGGTTGGCACCGCAGTGGTCGGGGTGGCTGTGGGTGTTGACTATTATCTCTATCCCCTCAGGGTCCAGGCCGTCCTCCCTCATCTCCCTCAGGCGCTTCTGCAGATACCGGGGGTTCCCCGGGTCCACCAGGATGGTGGGATCCCCCTCCACCACGTACACGTTGCAGTCCCCCAGGCCCCTTTCGGGATACCAGTAGACGTTCCTGACCAGCCTCACTCTCTCACCCCAGCAGACCTTCTCCCCTCAGGACCCTGGCGGTGGTCCTGGTGAGCTCACTCCTCTCCAGCTCTTCCCTCCCGAACCACCTGACGTCCAGCACCTCCCCCCCTCTTCTCACCCTCGTGGAAAGGGGCTCACCCCTGAAGCACACGGTCACGTAGTGATACCTGAGGCGTCCTCTCCCATCCCTCTCCAGGATGTCGTACACGCCCACAAGCCCCTTGAGCCTCACCTTCACACCCGTTTCCTCCTCCACCTCCCTAACCGCCGCCTTCCCCACCTCCTCCCCAGGCTCCACCAGGCCACCTGGCAAGGCCCACCTCCCCTTTCCCGGCTCTGAGCCCCTCCTCACCAGCAGCACCTTCCCTCCCTTCTCCACCAGCACGGAGGCCCCCACCCTGGGAAGGGTCTTTCTCATGCGGCCTTCTCCTCCAGCACCTTGCTGAGTTCCACCATTCTGGAGAAGAACCCCTTCCCCTCTTCCAGGTCGAAGACGGACTTCCCCAGCAGCTCTGCCCTCAGCACGGCCTCCTCGTGGGGAAGGACGGCCAGCACGGGCATGCCTTCCTCCTCCAGTCTCCTCACCACCCCCTCACCCCCCTCCCTGAACTTGTTGACCACCGAGAAGATCCTGCCTATCCCCAGGTCCCCACCCAGCTTCTTGATCTGCTTTGCCGTCTCCAGGGACTTAAGGCTTGGCTCCACCACCACGAGCATCACCTCGGTGGTCCTGGTGGTCCCCCTCCCCAGGTGCTCGACCCCGGCCTCCATGTCCAGGATGAGGACCTCTGCTGCCCCGGAGAGGTGGTCAACCAGCCTCCTGGCCAGAGCGTTGGCGGGACAGAAGCACCCCTGCCCTCCCCTCCTGATCTTCCCCACCACCAGGAGCCTCACCCCGTCCCTGCACCGGATACCGAAGCGCTCCACCAGGTCGTCCACCTTCGGGTTGAGCTTGAAGACCAGTCCGTATCCCTCCGGGGGGGCCCCCGTTCTTTCCTGGATGAGGGAGGACCTTTCCATCAGGGGGACCAGCTTCTCTTCCGGCACTTCACCTTCCGCCCCCAGCGTGAGGAGGAGGTTGGGGGAGGGGTCCACATCCAGGGCCACCACTTTCTTCCCCCTCCTCCCGAAGGCCCTGGCCAGCCCCGCCGCCAGGGTGGTCTTTCCCACCCCGCCTTTGCCCGTCACCGCTATCTTCAAGTCCCCGCCCCTGCTGAAAGGCTCGATAAGATTAAAGTCCTCTCGGTTTAAGGGTTGGGGATGGGGGAAAAGATTACCAGGATAAGCATCACCCTTCCCGAGGATCTCCTGCGCGAGCTCGACCGCTCCCTCAAGTCTCAGGACTACGCCAGCCGCTCCGAGGCCATCAGGGACGCCGTCAGGGACTTCCTTACCAACTACAAGTGGCGCAGCGAGCTGGAGGGGGAGCTCCTGGGGGTGGTGGTGATGGTCTACGACCACGAGGTGAGGGGCCTGACGGAGGAGATCGTGGAGATACAGCACAGGAGCGAGGGGATCATCCGCTCTTCCCAGCACCTGCACCTCGACGAGAGGAACTGTATGGAGACCCTGCTGGTCAAGGGCACGGCCGGGGAGATCAGGAAGCTGGTCGACAGGCTAGGGGCACTGCGCGGGGTCAAACAGGTGAAGCTCGTGGTGGCAGGTGCTTGAGCTTCACTTGGGCCGCTTCTTGGCCACCTTCTTGAATTCCTCCCACTCCTTCAGGCTCTCGGACTTCTTCTTGGAGATCTTTTCCTCCTCGATCGTGGCGCTTACTTCAGCTCCTCCGCAGGCCATGGAATCACCCTCCCGCTTTCCCCTCCCGCTATAAAAAGGTGGGTCAGGGCTGTGGCCTGTCGAAGAAGGGACTTTTGCCCGAGGCGGAGAGGGGCAGGGCGATTACCACGTCCGCCTGCATGAGGCCAGCCTTCCTGGCCGCCACTCCCGCCGAGAACATCATCCTGTTGTCCACGTTCAGCAGGGAAGCGGTCTTGGCGGCAGAGCCCAGGGCTATACCCAGGTTGAGGGCGTCCACCACGCAGGTGGGCCCGGCGCATCCCCTCCCCTCTTTTTTCCCCTCCCTCCTCATCTCCTCGCAGTTCCTGCCGCAGGCCCCGCAGTTCAGGTCAAGGGGTTCACCCGCCAGCCCCACCAGCAGGACGGCCCCGGCTTCCCTCACGTTCCTGGCGTCCCTGCGGAAGAACTCGTACTGTCCGGCCATCTCCTCCATCTTCACCGCCAGCCTCTCCTTCTCCTCCCCCTCCAGCAACCTTATCCTGAGGTGGTCCCTTCCCCTGGCCTTTGGCGCGGTCCTGGCGGAGAGGGCCATGAGCCTGGCCGCCTCCAGCAGGCCCTCCTTCTCCAGTCCCTCCATCCTTTCTTGTTTGGGGGTAAGGACTAAAAACGGTGCCTTTTTTTCTCCCGAGCTGGAGGGGAGAGGATGAGGGCGGCGGCAGTGCTCCTGCTCCTCTTCCTGAGCGTGCAGCTCCTGGGCCTGGTGGCTGGAGACAGGTACCTCGACCTGATGGAGGAGGGAGAAACGGAGCCCCTCTTCTCCAACCCCCAGAGCCCCTGGAACTCCCTCTACCTCTTCGCCGCCCTCCTCCCCCTCACCCTCTTCGTGATCCTCCTGCTGAAGTTCAGGAGGAGGTGGTTCAGGGTGTTTGAGCTGATGGTGGTTTTCCTCTGTTGCTGGCTCACGCTGGACCTCCTGGTAGGGATACAGCTGGGCTGGGTCTCCTCCGGGTTGCTGCTCTCCCTCCTGCTGGTGGGGTGGAGGGTGCTTAAGCCCACCCACCTGAACAGGGACCTCGTCCTGGTGCTCTCCGCCGTGGGGGTGGGGGCGGTGCTGGGGGTCTCCCTGGGCCTGGCCCCGAGCCTGCTCCTCCTGGCCCTCTTCTCCGCCTACGACTACTTCTCCGTCTTCATCAGCAGGCACATGGTCTTCATGGCTAAGAGGCTGGTCCCTTCCTCCAGCTCCCTTCTCCTCTCCGTTCCCAAGGACCTCCGCGAGTTCGTGAAGGAGGGGAAGCCGGAGAGGGTGGGTAAGGGGAGGGTCCTCTACCTGGGGGGTGGGGACCTCATCCTACCCCTGGTCTTCTCCACTTCCGTGCTTTCGGCCGAGGGGGTCCCCAGTTCCTTCCTCGTTTCCCTCTTCTCCTCCCTCTTCCTTCTCTTTCTCCTGCTCCTCCTCTCCCGCAGGCCGGGAATGGTCCTCCCCGGTCTTCCCTTCCTCTCCACGGGGTGCCTGCTCGGCTTCCTGCTTTCCAGGATGCTGTAGGTCGCACCGAAACGGATAAGGACGGCCTTCACTTATTTCTCCGGTATGAGGCCCATCTACGAGCCCGGGGAGGGGAGGAAAATGAAGGTCTTGGTCCTTTTCTCGGGAGGGGCCAGCGCCCTGCCTTTCATGGTGGGCGGAAAGGAGTACGAGGTGATAGGAGGAATTTCTTCGAGCAAGAGCGCTTCCGGCATCTCCAGGTTCCAGTCCCTAGGGATACCGGTGGAGGTGGTGGACATCAAGGACTTCTATGCGGGCAGACCCATCAAGGACATGCAGGTAAGGGGTGAGTACGAGAGGAGGCTCCTTTCGGTGATGGAGGAGAAGGGGTGGGAGCCCGATGTGGTGGCCTGCTCGGGTTACATGTACGTCCTCACTCCCGTCTTCCTGAAGAGGTTCCCCAACCGCGTTTTGAACGTTCATCCCGCCGACCTCTCCATAGAGGAGGGTGGGAGGAGGAAGTACACGGGTCTGCACGCCGTGAGGGATCAGCTGGAGGCTGGAGAGAAGGTGACGAGGTCCACCGTGCACGTGATGATCGAGGAGGCTGACCAGGGCCCCATCCTGGTGATCTCTCCACCCCTGCCAGTGGAGGGCAGGAGTCCGGAGGAGCAGCAAGAGCTAATGAAGGTGAAGTGCGACGGTCCCGCCTACAGGGAGGCCCTCCGCCTCCTCTCGGAGGGCAGGTTTGCCTTGGACGAGAGGGGAAGGACTTATGTGAGGACGGACGGAGGGTGGAAGGAGGGTTACGTGAGGATGGAGGGATGAGATGGCAGTGGGCGTGCTGGGGGTGAGCTACGGCAGCAGGTTCGCCTGCTTGGCCGATACCCTCTGCCGGAGCTGGCATATGGTGAGGCTCTTCATAGCGGACAGGCAGAGGAACCCCTTCAACCTGAGGAAGGCCCAGGAGACGGGAGGAGAGCATGTGGTCATCCCCGATTTGAACGTGCAGGAAATCGTGAGGTTCGCGAAAAGGCACGCGAGGGAGATCGCATTCGGGGTGCTGGGTCCGGAGGGCCCTGGCATGCAGGGGATAAGGGACGTGCTGGAGAGGGAGACCGGGATAAGGATGATCTGTCCCAGGCTGGAGTACTTCTTGGAGAAGAGCAAGGTGAGGCAGCGGAGACTCCTGCAGGAGGTGGCCCCGGAGGCCAACCCCAGGTTCAGGGTCTTCGATCCAGCCGAGATCCCGAGGGAAAGAGTGAAGGAGGAGGTCTATCGCTGGCTGGACGAGGTGGGGGAGAGGGTGGCCGTGAAGCCCGATGCCCCCGCCACCGGGAAGGGGGTGGGGGTGTGGGGGGACCACTTCAGGACCAGGGAGGAGATGTTTCAGGAGTACTTCCTTCCCTCCTTCTCGAAGGGCCCCGTGATCGTGGAGGAGAAGCTGGAGGGGGAGGAGTTCTCCCTCCAGTTCCTCTCCGATGGGGAGCACCTTGTGCCCACCCCCTGCGTGAGGGACTACAAGAGGGCCTTCGACTGGGACAAGGGGCCCAACACGGGCGGCATGGGCTCCTACAAGGACAGGGAGGAGCTCCTCCCCTTCATGGAGACGAGGGACTGGGAGAAGGCCGTGGAGGTGGCGGAGCGCCTTCACCGGAAGCTGAAAGGGGAGGGGAGGAACCCCGGCCTGATGGGGGTGATGTACATGGGCTACATCCTCACCCGGGAAGGGGTGAAGGTCCTGGAGGTGAACAGCAGGTGGGGGGACCCCGAGGTGATGAACCTGATGCCCCTGCTGGAGGATGACTTCGTGGAGGTCTGCTTCCGTTGCCTGGATGGGGATTTGAGGGCGATGAGGTTCAGGAAGAAGGCCAGCGTGGTGGTCTATGCGGTCCCCCTCGAGTACGGGGGGTACGGGAGGTACTCTGGGCCCAGGAGGGTGAGGATGGAGGAGGCGGAGGCCTTGAAGAAGAAGTACGGGGAGGACCTCAGGCTCTACCCCGGGTCCATGGAGGTGAGGGAGAACGGTGAGCTCTGGGCCCTGGGTTCCAGGACGGTGGCGGCGGTGGGGATAGGGGAGGACCTGGAGAAGGCCAGGGAGATAGCGCTCGAGGCCGTGAGGAAGGTGGATGGCCCCCTCAGGCACAGGGAGGATGTGGCTCTGAGGGAGCACGTGGAGAGGAGCATCCTGCACATGAGGACCCTCAGGTCCTCAGCTCCCTGAGGCACCTGAGCTGGGCTTCCTTGGCTTTCCTCATGCTCGAATCCAGGTCCTCACCCCAGCTGCTCTCCAGGAGTGCCTTGGACTCACGCAGGGGGAGGGGCTGCAGGGAGAGGATCCTCTCCACGTAGAGCCTGACACCCTCCTCCAGGGAGGGGAAGATCCCGTTCACCAGACCCACCCTTTCTCCCTCCTCCGCCGTCATCCTCCTCCCCGCCAGGATGAACTCTCTGGCCACCCCGTCCCCCACTATCCTGGGCAGGAGGTGGAGGGCCCCCATGTCGGGGAGGATGCCGAACTCCGGCTCCCTGAGGAAGAAGACGGTCCCGGGGGTGGCGAGCCTCAGGTCGGCGGCCAGGGCCAGCTGCATCCCTCCGCCTATGGCGTACCTCTGGCAGGCGGCCACCACCGGGCATTCCATCCTCCTGATCTTCACTATCACCCGCTGGGCCAGGTCTATCACGGGGAGGAGCTTCTCCTCCTCCCACCTCGCCAGCTCGGCCAGCACGGAGGTGTCCAGGCCCGAGCAGAAGGTATCACCCTTTCCTCCCAGCACGACCACCCTGGGTCTCTCCCTCCTCACCTCCTCCAGGACCGCATCCAGCTCCTCCAGCAGCCTCAGGTCTATGGCGTTCTTCCTCTCGGGTCGGTTCAGCCTTATCCTGGAAACCTCCCCCAGCTCCACCTCCACCCTTTCCGGCATCCCTCCCCCTTCTCCTCAGGGATAAAAAGCTTCGAGGGGAAAGTGGAGAGATGGAGAAGCTGATTATCACCGTGGCCCCCACGGGAGGGGAGTTCGTTTCCAAGATGTTCACCCCCCATGTCCCCTGCACGGTGGAGGAAATCGTGGAGGAGGTGGTGAGGTGCCGCAGGGCGGGGGCCTCCGTGGTCCACCTGCACGCCAAGGACCCAGAGACGGGGTTCCCACACCCCCAGCCCAACTCCGTCTTTCCCGAGTACGTGAGGAGGATCAGGGAGAGCGAGGCCTCGGACATCATCATCAACCTCACCACGGGGGGAGGAAGGCCCCTGCCCGGTCCCCTGGCGGAGATGCTGGGGAGGAAGACGGAGATGACCCCGGAGGAGTACCGGAGGAGCCTGGACAGGGTGATGGAGGAGAGGATGACCTTCGGGCAGGAAATGAGTTCCCTGAACATGGGCTCCATCAACCTCTGGGAGGACATGGGCTTCCCCTCCCTCAGGGAGGAGATCTTCGACAACCCCGTGGCCAGGATAGAGAGGTGGGCGGAGTACATGTACCGCAACGGGGTGAAGCCCGAGCTAGAGATCTACGACACGGGTCAGATCAACACCGCCAAGGTCCTGGTGGAGGAGGGAAAGCTGAAGGAGCCCCTTCACGTCCAGTTCGTGATGATGGGCGGGCTCTCCTGCATGTCCCCCACCGCGGACACCCTCCTTTACTGCGTGAGGGCCTTGCCCGCGGGGTGGACCTGGTCGGTGTGTGCGCCCGGGAGGCACGAGATGCCCATGGCGGCCCTGGCCATTCTCCTGGGGGGTCACGTGAGGGTGGGGATGGAGGACAACCTCTACGTGGAGAAGGGGGTGCTGGCGAAGAGCAACGCCGAGCTGGTGGAGAAGGTGGTCAGGCTGGCGAAGGAGCTGGGCAGGGAGGTGGCCTCCCCCGAGGAGGCCCGCAGGATCCTGGGCCTCAAGCCCAGGTCCTAGCCTTCGGGCTTCAGCTCCAGGGTCTCCCACCTCACCCTTCCTCCCTCCACCACCTCCTTGATCTTCCTCTCCACGGGAGTGAGGACGCTCCTCCCCGTCTTCACCTCCAGGAACACCACCTCCGTGGGCTCCCCCCTGCTGTGCCCCTCGAAGATCACGTAGTCCACCGGGGAGCCTATGAAGCGGGCGTCGGAGGGCTCGTACTTGAACTGTGGGAGGAGGGGGGCCATCTGTTCCCCTATCCTCCCCTTCAGGACGGCCCTGCTCCTCTCCAGGGCCTCCCTCCTGAGGGTTTCCTCCACTTCAAGCTTCCATCTCTCCAGCTTGCTCCTGAAGAGGGAGAGGAGGAAGAGATAGGCTGCTCCCAGCCCCAGCAGGAAGCCCAGCAGCAGCCAGAGGGTCTCCATCCTCCTCTTTTCTGAAAGGAGCAGGTAAAGCCTTTGTATCCAGGCAAAAAGGCTGGGGGAAAATTCTTGAGTCCTCTTTTAAAAGGAATAAATCCGACTCGAATGAGAAGCAGGGCTATAGGAGGACGGATGGAGGACCTCTAAGGGACCGGAATGGAGGGAGTCCTGAAAAAGACGGTGAAGCTGAAGCTGAATATAGAGCCTACAGAGTTGGAAGAGGTGATGAGTAAGTACTCAGCCGCCGTGAACTTTTACATCAAGCGCTGCTTCCAGGTTCTAACCAACAACCGTTGGCTAGGAAAGAGTGAGAGGTTCCAGGCTACCTGTTCGTCGTGCGGGACCGAAGGTACCGTGGTCTCCGTCGGGTCTCTGGGAAGCTTGTGCGCCGACTGCCGTAGGAACATGCTTAGTTACAATGCCCTGCGCAAACGTTTCACTCCTACCAAAGAGAGGCGCGTACCGGCCGCAGATAATGTTTACCTCGCGGCTCGTAACTTATCGCCTACCCTCGCCGCTCAGGCTTTTCAGCATGCACAGGCAATTCTCAAGAGCTGGTTTGCCCTGAAAAAGAAGAGGGATTACGCACTTAGGGACGTGGAGAAGAAGCTAAGGCTCTGGAAGGAAGTCCTGGAAGACAGCGAAGTGGTGGCGGGGGAGGGGAAGATTAAAGCACGCGTAGTGGTGCCCCCCAAGGGACGACAGCGTCTGCCTAGGTTCAAGCATGTCCTTCACCCGGAGAACTTCAAAGGAAGGACCCTGAGGGGGATAGAGCTAGCCATCGAAAAACTGGAGAGGAGACGTCGCGCACTTTTGAAAGAGCAGTTGCCCCCCAAGTTCCGCGGAGAATCGATGTGGCTTCACAAGAACTCGATAAAATTCTTGGACGAGCGGAGGGTCAAGCTCGTGCTGGAAGGGAAGCACATGGAAGTGCAATTTCATGCTTTGGAGGTCGAGCGCGAAAAGAGCAGAGATTACCTAATGAGGTATGTTCGCTTAGCGCTCGAGATGCAGGAGAGAAACATCCATGCCTATCCCAGGTTGCTCATTGAAAACGGTTCTTGCTTCCTGGAGTTTCCGGTCAGGATACCCTTTGGGACACCAGAGCCTGACGAAACTTTCGGGGCAGTGGGTATCGACCGTGGGGTCAACTCGCTTATAGCTTTTGCTGCGGTCAACCGCTACTTGGGCAAGCCCCATCATTTGTGGTTGGCGAGCGGTGGGGAATTGTCCTTGCTTAGGGCGAAGGGAAGGCTGCTCCGGAGGAGGTTATATGAGGTGGGCAAAGTTCACCGCGAGCAGGGGAAGCGTTTCCGGTTACGCAGGAGATTAAAATCGATGAAGAAAGAGAGTGAGCTCTCGAAACATATCCTGCATGGGATTGCGAAGTCCGTGGTGAGGAAGGCGAAGGAGCTGTATCCCGACGGACGCGTGGTTATAGTAATGGAGAAGCTCGAAGGCCTTCGCCCGGTGAAAGGGAAGAAGCATGAGCGCTCTTTGAATTTCAAGCTTTCGAGTTTTGCATACAGGAGGCTCGGGGAATACATACATTACAAGGCTCAGGAGGAGGGAATACCCGTAATTTTCGTACCACCCTCAGGGACCTCCACCAGGTGTTCTAAGTGCGGTTGCGACAATCCCTCTAACAGGTCAGGTGGTTTCTTTAGGTGCTCCAATTGTGGATTCCAAATGAACGCTGACCTGAACGCTGCAATAAACATTGCCAACCGCTTCTACGAAAATTTTAAAGGCGGAGAAAAACAGAACGGAATTGGGGCCGAGGAACGCCCGGACCCCTCGGCTCCGAGTAGGTCAAGCTCACCAGAAGGTGAGGAGCGCGCCCCTAACCCCTGAAAGAAGGGGGACGGCAAGCGTGCTCGGGCAGCGTCGCACTGCCAGAGCTCGGACCTGCCCCGCTTTCGAGCGGGATGCAAGGCTCCGGCCCCGATGACATGAGGGGACGGGTCAGAACGGGCGACGCCTTCCCAACTTTTGAACGTCTTTATAAACCTTCTTTGTAAAAACCGAAGTTCAAACGGTGGGAACCAGGGAGTCCAGTGGGGCCGTACTGGCATCACCAGAAACGAGGGGGGTTTCAATAGACTCAGGAGTTGGGTGGGTGATGCGACCACTACGGAGTTGTACTTTTCTCCCTCAGGAGGTGAGGATTCTCGCCTTGACGAGGCGAAGATCTTGGGTTGTTTCAATGGACCCAGGAGTTGGGTAGGTCATATCTTAAAGTTAGATGGGGTTTACCTGAGCCTGGCCCCCAGGTGGGCTAGTGTGGCCTTCTTCACTTCCTCGGCTTTCTTCCTCCCCACCAAGTGCTTCAGGAGCTCAAGGGCGAAGGCGAAGGCAGTGGCCGGTCCCATGCTGGTGATGATCTTCCCGTCCGCCACCACCAGTCCCCTTGAGGGCTTCCCTCCGCCCTTCTTCAGCTCCGCTTCCATGCCGGGGTAGATGGTGCTCTTCTTCCCCCTGAGCACCCCAGCCTCTGCGAGGACGGAGGGGGCACCGCAGATGGCAGCCACGATTAACCCCCTCTCAGCCGCTTCCCTCACCAGCTCCAGCACCTTCCGGTTTTTCCTGAGGTTCTCGTACCCGGGATACCCTCCGGGACAGATCACGGCGTCGAAGTCCCTCACGCTGACTTCCTCCAGCTTGCGGTCAGGAATCACCTTCACCCCGTGCGATCCCTCCACCGGCGTCTCCAGTCCCGCCGTCACCACCTCCACCCCTCCCCTCCTGAGGAGGTCCACCACCGTCATGGCCTCCACCTCCTCGAAGCCCGGGGCCAGGAAGACGAGGGCCTTCACCATCATTCTCCTTTCTCCGGGGTTTTTAAAATCGAGCGGGAGAGGAGGGTGGATGGAAGCGGTGGGGATGATCCTCTGCGGGGGTTACGGTAAGAGGCTTTTCCCCCTCACCCGGACCCTACCCAAGGTCCTGCTGGAGCTGAGGGAGGGCTACACCATCCTCGACCACCAGCTCTCCCTCTACCGCAGGGCGGGCATCAGGGAGGTCTACCTGCTGGCCGGGTACCGGGCGGAAGAGATCAGGAAGAGGTACGGGGCGTCCTGGGAAGGAATGGAGCTGAGGTACGTGGTGGAGAAGGAACCCCTGGGCACCCTTAACGCTATCAGGCTTGGGATGAGGGAGGCTGGAAGGGAGGCGGTGGTGAGCAACGGGGACGTGGTGATGGAGCTGGACATGGGAAAAATGTGGGAGGACTTCCGGAGGTCGAAGGCCCTGGCTTCCCTGTTGGCGGTGAGGATGAGGAGCCCCTACGGGGTCCTGAAGCTCAGGGGCAGGAGGATCGTCTCCTTCGTGGAGAAGCCCCTCCTTCCCCACTACGTGAACGGAGGGGTCTACTGCCTCAGCCCCCTCCTCCTCCCCCTGATGGAGAGGTTCGGAAAGGGGAACGTGGAGCAGACCCTCTTCCCGGAACTGGCCAGGAGGGGAAAGCTCAGATGCTACAGGGCAGACCCGCCCCTCTGGGTCCCCGTGGACACCTTCAAGGACCTGGAGGAAGCCAGGAAGAGGCTGGAGGGGCTCAGGAGGGCTTGAGGGCCTCGGGAAGGGACTTCAGGAAGCGGGAGGACTCACCCCTCTCCGCCTTCCCCACGAGGAGGAGCGCCATCACCTCTTCCTTTCTCCAGATCGCCCCGTCTATCTCCTCCTTCTCCAGGTGGAAGTGTGCCAGCCCCGGGTGGCTCTCGTAGAGCCTGTCCCCCAGTTTGCCCAGCACCTCCTGTAGCCCTGCCCTGGCGTCCTCGGGTGAGGGAAAGAGCAGGGTGTAGAGGGCCAGCCTCTCCCCCCTCTCGCCTTCCCAGAGCCTGAAGAAGCCCTCAGCGCCGGTTCCAGGTCTTCCGAGGATGGCTTCCTCCTTCACGCCACCCTCACCCACCTCCTTCCAGCCGGGGAGGGAAACCTGCCTGAGCCAGGAGAGGAGGTCTGGTCGGGCCTTGGCCTCAGGTGCTTCCGGCCTGGGTTCCAACACCTCTTCAGCTTTTTCCAGAGCCTCCTTGAGCCTGGAGATTACCTCTCCCCCCCCTTCCTGAGTTTTTGGCTCGGGGGGTACCCTCTCCGTCTCCGGGGCCTTTTCTTTGACCTCTTCCCTTTCCGGAACCGCCTCTACTTTCTCCACGGGGCCCTCCTCTTCCTCTGGGCCCTCCATCACCGACACGGCGAACAGGAGGAGGAGGACGAAGGCTATGCCAGCCGCGAAGACGAAGGAGAGCTCGGGGGAGGAGGGGGGAAAGAGGATGAAGAGGATGACCCCTGCCGCGGCAACCACCAGAGAGACCATTGCGAGGAGCCTCGCTTGTTCCATGCCTGTCCTATAACTAGGAGGAACTCCTTATAGAGCCTGCGGGGGGAAGAGGTCCCAAAAACCTCTTTTAACTCCAGGTTTTAAGGGAGTGAATGAGCGTAAACCCCACTAGGTTCATCTGGATGGATGGGAAGCTGGTTCCCTGGGAGGAGGCCAAGGTGCACCTGCTGACCCACACCCTCCACTACGGATACGGGGTGTTCGAGGGGATAAGGTGCTACCGGACTCCAGGAGGTCCCGCCATCTTCAGGCTGAGGGACCATATGCTGAGGCTCCAGCGCTCCGCCGACATCGTGGGGATGAAGCTCCCCTACACGGTGGAGGAGCTGGTGGAGGCGGTCAGGCTCACCGTGAGGGAGAACGGGCTGGAGGAGTGCTACATAAGGCCCATCGCCTACTGCGGCTACGGGGTGATGGGGCTGAACCCCAGGGGGGCTCCCGTGAGGGTGGCCGTGGCCGCCTGGCAGTGGGGGACCTACCTGGGGGAGGAGGGACTGAGGAACGGGGTGAGGGTGAAGATCTCTCCCTACCGCAGAATCCATCCCTCCGTGCTCCCACCCCATGCCAAGCTGGTGGCCAACTACGCCAATTCCATCCTGGCCAAGCTGGATGCGGTGGACAGCGGTTATGACGAGGCCCTCATGCTCAACCTCTCGGGCAACGTTTCCGAGGGGCCGGGGGAGAACCTCTTCATAGTGGAGAGGGGGTCCCTGATTACCCCTCCTGTGTCCGAGTGCGCCCTTCCAGGGATAACCAGGGATTCCGTCCTGCAGATCGCCCAGCGGGAGGGCATCCCCACCCGGGAGGAGCCCATCTCCCTCGAGAGGCTTCACGGGGCGGAGGAGGCCTTCTTCACGGGCACGGCCGCGGAGGTGACCCCCATAAGGGAGGTGAATGACCGCCCCATAGGGAACGGGAGGAGGGGGAAGATCACTGCCAGGTTACAGGAGCTTTACTTCAGGGTGGTGAGGGGAGAGGAGAAAGGCTACGATCACTGGCTGGAAAGGGTCTGAGGTTTACTCCTTAGAGGTGAGGGTCTTCTCCAGCTGGCTTAGGATGAACCTCCTGACCTCCCTCAGGCTACCCCTTCCCGTGGCGCTGGCGGCCCCGGGATGCCCCCCTCCAGAGCCCCCGAAGGACCTGCCCACCTCCTGCATGAGGGATCCGAGGTGAAGTTGGGTACTCTCGCAGAGTTCTGGCGTGGCCCTTCCAGAAATCCTGAACTCTCCCTTCTCCTCGGAGCCCACGAAGCTCAGGTCAGCCCCCAGCCTCAGGAGGACGGAGGCGGCATCGGCCTCGAAGGCGCTGAGCTCCGAGAAGACCACCAAGTGTTCTCCCATGCTCCTGATCTCCATGCGCTGGGCGGCCTTGAGCATGGCCATGCGCCTGGACCGGTCCTCCGGCAGCTTGAGGGTTTCCAGGAGCTGCCTGTAGTCGGCCCCACACCTTATCAGCCCGCACACGGCCTCCAGCGTGGAGTTGCGGGCGAGCTTCAGTCCGGCAGTGTCCGTCAAGATTCCGGCCAGTAGCAGGTTTGCCTGTTCCGCGGAAGGCTCCTTCCCCATCTCACGGAGCAGGTGCAGGATCATTTCCGCCGAGGAGGTGGCGTGCTCGTCCACCCAGGCGACCTCCACCTCCTCCTTCATCCCCTCCACCTCCAGGTGGTGGTCTATGAGGAGGACGGGTTTCCTCCTCACCTCCTCCCCCACCTTTCCCAGGTGGCTGAAGCTGGAGGCGTCCACCATCACCACTAGATCGGCCTGGAGGTTGGGGGAGGTGCTCACCTCCCTCCCGTAGCGCTCCAAGAGGAACTGGGCGAGCTTGTTCATGCCCTCGGGGACCACCACCTCAGTCCTCGCCCCCAGTTCCTCCAGAACCTCGGAGAGGACGACGGCGCTCCCCACTCCGTCCGGATCGGCCTGCTGGTGGGAGACGAGTAGAACGCACCTCCCCTCCCTGGCCTTCTCCAGGAGAAGCCTCGCAGCCTTCTCTAGGGGGGTCAAGCTTCAGGCCTTTTCGTTTTTAGGGCCTCTTCCAGCTTCTGCTGCAGCTCCCTGAGCCTCTCCGTCACCCTCTCCTCCTGACGCTCCAAGGTCTTCACCCTCAGCTCCAGGGTCTCCCTCTGCTCCTCCAGTTCCTTCCGGAGTGCCTCCCTGTCGGCCCTCACCAGCAGGGGTCCCACTCCCTTGTAAACCGCCGCATCCTGAGGGCTTTTGTCCAGTTCTTCCACGGCCTTCTTGGTCTCCAGCATCAGCAGCTCCAGCTGCTGCCTCTGGGCGGCTAGGGCCTGGGCGTGCTGCTGCGCCTGCTGGTACTGCGCCACCATGTGCTTCAGCTGCGGGGGGAGTTCCTCCATCTTCCTTCCTCCTTGAGTTCCATCATGTCACGCACCACCGCCACCAATCTCAGGAGGGAGTTCAGGGCGGCGCGCAGGGAGGGCGTATCCCTCGCCCTCACCTCCAGCCTCAGGGTCTTCCCCCTGGACAAGACCTTCACGGAGCTCTTGTCCTTCCCCGGGGAGGACTCCTCCGGCTTGAGGGCCAGGCAGGCCCTCCTGGCAAGCTCCGCGCTGGGGAAGACCACTTCCACCTCGGCTTCCGAACGTGTGGACACCTCACCACCTCACAGGGCCTTTACCCTCCTGACCACGGGCTGGCGCACCTTGTAAAAAATCCTGAACCCGCAGCGGGGGCAGACTATTCTCTCCAGCTTCTGGATTTCCACGGTTTCCCCGCAGTGATAGCACTTGTACATCTCATCTCCTCCAGCCCTCTGGGGAGGGGGGTTGGTAGGCCTGGCCTGCGAACTTGCTCCCGCACTTGAAGCACTCCCAGATACCCGTGCTGGTCCTCTTCAACTTCAAGGACCCGCAGGAGGGGCACACCTTCTTCCCCGACTTCTCGGCCTCTATTTCCCCGGCCAGTCTCCGGTCCTTGAGCCCGTACCTGGGACCGTACTTTCCCGCCGCGCCCACCTTTTTTGTCCTTCCCATACCCTCACAGCTTCTTCCTCAGTTCTTCCCCGCATCTCCTGGCGAGCTCGTAGGCCTTCTCCAGTTCCTCCCTTTGGAAGAACCCGCTTCCCCCTTTCTGCATGGCGCAGATGTCCCCGTTCTCCAGGGTGGAGATGGTCAACCTCACGTCCGCCGTGTTCTCCTCCTCCAGACCAGCGTCCACCATCATCACCCCGTTGAGCTTCACCACGGTCACGGCAACGGGTTTGGCCCGGAGGGGAAACTCGGGGAGGGTCCACTCCTCCGCGGCCGGGGGCTTCACGTCGTAGAGGGCCGCCACGCTGGCGAGGACGGAGGCATCTATCAGGTTCCCGTCGTGGTCGAGGACGTAGATGTCGATGAAGACCGCCCATACCTCCTCCCCTTCCTTGATGCACAGCTTTTCCAGGTCTATCATCTGGGACTCCCTGATCGTCCTGTCGACCACCCTGGCCAGCTCTATGGCGTTCTCGTTGGGCGGTCCTGGCTCGAAGGTGGGTGAGGCGAGGGGCAGGAGTTCGGCGTTCACCACCAGGATGCCGGAGGTGGGGGTATCGGGGAAGGGCTCCCCTTTCTCCAGCTTCACGCCCACCATCACCTGCGTGTTCCCGAGCTTCACCAGGGCGGAGCCCTGGGCGGTCCCTATTATCCCCCTTTCGATCGAGACCTCCCGGTACTGGTCTAGGGCCCTGCCGTCCACCCTTTTCCCCTGGCTGGCCAGGTCCACCAGGTACTCCCTCTTCACGCTTGCTATGAGCTCCTTCATCTTCCTTCCTCCAGCGAGGGCAGGTACTTCTCCTTCAGGGCCTCCTTCTGGGCCTCGTATATCTGCTCCGCCCCCTTGAAGGCCAGGTCAAGGGCTTGCCTGAACTCCTGGGGGGTGAAGTTCCCGTCCATCTGCAAGAGGGTGATGCACTTCTTCCTGGGCATGACCGCTATGGGCATGTCGGCTTCTCCCCACTGGTCCTCCTCCTTCATCAGATCCAGCACCACCGTGCCGTCCACCTTCCCCGCCGAGATCCCCGCCACCAAGTCCCTCATGGGCACACCCGCGTCGGCAAGGGCGACGGAGGCGGCAGTGATCCCTGCCGTACGGGTCCCCGCGTCTGCTTGGAGGATTTCGATGAACACATCTATCACGGCCCTGGGGTACAGGTGCAGGAAGAGAACGGGCTCCAGGGCCTCCCTTATCACCTTGGAGATCTCCATGGACCTCCTGTCGGGTCCGGGTCTCTTCCTCTCCTCCACCGAGAAGGGAGCCATGTTGTACCTGCACCGCAGCACGGCCACATCAGGCTGCTGATGATGTCGTGGGTGCATCTCCTTGGGGCCATAGACGGCGGCCAGGATCTTGTTCTTCCCCAGCTCTATGTAGGCCGACCCGTCCGCACGCTTCAGGATCCCGGCTTTTATGCGGAGGGGCCTCAGCTCGTCGGGCCTCCTCCCATCCAGCCGCCTCCCGTCTATCAGCAGCCTCTCGGGTTTTCCCGCTACCATTATCTCTCCTTCTCCAGTTTGGCTTTTATTCTATCCGTAAGTCCAGATAAATGTGCTTCTCTCTCTATTAACAGTATTGCTTCCACCACCGCGTTCACCTTCCTGGGGTCCCTCCCCCTGATCAGGACCCTCCCGTTCAGCCCCACCTCCAGCTTGCATCCCGAGGTCTCCTCCAGGACCTTCAGCATGGAGCCCTTCCTCCCTATCACCCGTGGAATCTTGGCGGGGCTTATCTCCACCAGCCTTCCACCCCTGATCCTCCCCAGCCCCCTCTCGGAGGCGTTCAGCTGTACCCTCCATCTCTCGTCCACCTCCCTCACCTCAGCCAGCACGGTGTCACCTATCCTCAGGAACTTTCCTATGTCCTCCTTGAAGACATCCACCTTTCTCCCCACCAGCTCCGAAACCATCAGGTTACCGGTGTAGGGGGAGTTGAGGTCGAGGGTCCATCCGAACGGGTGGGCATCGGTGACTATGCCTATCACCTTGTCCCCCCTTCTGGGGATGTACCTGCCCTGCAAGGAGATCACGCTTATGCTCTTCTCCCTTATCTCCGCAAGCCCTATCACCGCGGAGAAGACCTTCCCGTCCTCGATGAAGGTGCCTTCCCCTGGGAAGTAATCCCCCTCGGCGAGCAGCCTGCCGGGCACCACCAGCTCCCGGTTCTCCACGAACAGCATCAGAGCACCTTCGTCTGGACCTCACCCTTGGTGAGGTCGTTCACCTTATCGAAGAACTCGGGCTGGAAGCCTGCGGGGATCTCTACCAGGAGGAGGAGGGAACCGTCGGTGAGCCATTCCTCCTTCTTCACCTCCGCCATGCCCTTTATCGCGTGCAGCGACTTGCCCGCGTACTGGGGAGGGATCTTCAGGGCTATCCTCCTCATCTCGAACTTCAGGGGAAGGACGGACTGGATGGCCTTCACCACGGCTGGGATCTGTTCCTCAGCGCTCTTGAACTCGTCTATCCCCACCCTGGCCTTCCTCACGGCCTCCTCCACCCTCGAGGGGGGATGGGGTAGACCCGTCTGGGGGTTGACGGCCCTCCTGGCTATAAGGGAGACGATCAGCTTCAGTTTTTCCTCCCTCATCTTCCTTCTCTGCTCAGTGGTCAGCTGAATCTTCCCTTTCAGGAGGATTTGCTCAGCCACCTTCTTCACCTCGTCGGTCCCGAAGACCTTGAGCAGGGACTCCCTGGAGGCGGCTTCCCCCTTCCCGGCGTCCTTGAAGATCTTCTCCACGGCCAGGAGATTTCCCATCTCCACGCTCTTGCCCTCCCTGAAAGCCACGGCGAGGTCGGGGTCTACCAGCACCTCGAAGTCCATCCCCTGCGCTGAGAGCCTCGCCACAACGGCGTCTTCCAGCTTTACCATCTTCCCCCCGCTACTTCAGCTTGGAGAGGTAGCCGGCGATCTCTTCCGTGGTGAGTTTCTGGAACTTTTTGGTTTTGAGGGGAACCACGGCCACCTCCAGCTTGGTGGGGTCGAGCTCCCCCTCAATGACCAGCTTCAGGGCCCTGAAGGCCAGCAGCACGGCTTCCTCCAAGCTTATTTTCTCCCCGTATTCCTTCTCCAGGAACTCGAGCACAGTTGGCGCCCCCCCTCCTATTGCCTGTGCCTTGTAGGCGGCCACCACTCCGCTGGGGTCGGTCTCGAAGAGGTGTGGCCCGTCCCTGTCCACTCCACCTATCAGCAGCCTGGCGCCGAAGGGTCTCACCCCCCCGTGCTGAGTGTAGAGCTGCTTCAGGTCCCCTATGTGCTTGGCTATGGACTGCACGCTCACCGGCTCGTCGTACCTGAGCCTGTTTATCTGGGCCTCTATCCTGGCGTTCTCGATCAGGACCCTGGCGTCGGCTATCAGGCCGGAGGCGGCCGCACCCACGTGCTCGTCTATCTGGAAGATCTTTTCAATGGAGAACTCCTCGGCCAGCTTGTTCCTGAGCCTCCGTTCGGCGGAAAGGACCACCCCGTCCCTGGCCTTTATCCCCAGCGCGGTCAGGCCTTTCTTCACGGCTTCCTGTGCATACTGCACTTGGAAGAGCTTTCCGTCGGGGCTGAAGACCGTTATGGCCCGGTCGTATCCTGCTCCTGGTGGTGCGAAAACCATACAGGTCTTACTTATTGGGTGGGGTCCGTATTTAACCTCATCGTCGGTCAGAGGGTGGGGGGAGCGGAAGGTTTGGGCTTTTAGAGGCTAGCTGGCAGAGTAGCCCTTCCTGGCCAGGAACCTCCGCGCGCCCTTCATCGTCCCAGAGACCCCAAGTACCCTTATCCCCCTGAGGGAGAGCAACGCTCTGAGTTTCTCCACCTGCAGGTGTCCGCAGCGGAGGAGGGCCAAGTCCGAGCTGAGGGGGAGAAGCTTCAGATGGGTTCGGTCTAGACTAGGCTCTCCCTCCAGCAGGGTCTGAAGGGAGTTCCCACTGGCCTTCCCCCCGAGTTCCAGGATCAGGTACCTCTTCCTGACTCTTTCCCTCATCCTTCCTTCCCCAGTGACTTGAGGAATTCCAAGAGTCCACCCGCCTTGGAAGGGCCGCCTCCGCCCCTGAGGGTGAGGTGTATCACCTCGTCTCCCCTCCCCAGCACCCACCTGCCCCGACAGGCCAGCTGCTTGTCGAGCCTCAGGTAGAGGTTTCCCTGCTCGTCCATGTAGCTCCCCAGGCTCGAGAGCAGGGCCTCCCTGTTCTCGAGCTTCCGGAGAAGGGAAGAAATCGTCCCCTCCACCTCCCTCCTGCCCCTCACCCTGGCTTCCAGCAGAGAGATGGGATTGCCATGTTGTCCCTCCAGCTCGGTCCTCTCCACCTTCGTACCTGCGGGGAGGAGGACCCTGAGGACCTCCGCCAGCTTGCTTTCATCTTCGGTGGCGTGGACCAGGATCTTAACCCTGATCTCCCTGAGGGGGAACCTCATCCGGGTGAAAGAGGTACGGGGGCGGGAAAAACCCTTCGCTCAGAGCCCCCTGGCCTTCCTTCCCGCGGAGGTCAGGCCCCTGAAGACCCTTCCCCTGGCCTTGATCTGGGAGAGCTGCGGATCGCTCCTTATGGCGGGATGGTGGGGATCGATCAGTATCACCTCGAAGTACTCGTTCTTCCCATCGGAGTCCACCCAGTAGGAGTTGAGGACCTCCAGGTTGGGGTACTTCCTGGCCGCCCTTTCTTCCGCTATCCACTGAAGGCTCTTGGCGGGCGTGAACTTCCGAACCCCCATCCTGCGGGGCTTTCTACCCCTGACGGGTCTCGGTTTCCTCCTTCCTCCTTTCCTCACCCTCACCCTTACCACCACCACACCCTGTTTGGCCTTGTACCCCAGGGCCTTGGCCCTTCTTAGCTTGGTGGGTTTGGGAATCCTCACCACGGAGGGCTCCTTCCCGGTTCCCGTTTTCCCAGGGTTCATTCCTCCATCACCCCATCAGCTCTCTTATCCTCTGGGAGAGGATGAGAGCCATGTTCTGCTGGGATTCCACGGTGGAGGCGCCTATGTGGGGGGTGGGGATCACCTGCTCCAGCGACAGGAGTTCAAGGTTCTTGGTGGGTTCCTCCGCGAAGACGTCCAGGCAGGCCCCCGCTATCTTCCCCTCCCGCAGGGCGCGGACCAGGGCATCCTCGTCCACGATTTTTCCTCGGGAGGTGTTTATCAAAACGGCGGTGGGTTTCATGAGGGAGAGCTCCCTTTCACCTATCATCTTTTCCGTCTCCGGGGTGAGCGGAACATGTATGGTCACGAAGTCGGACTCCCGGAGGAGGGTGGGCAGGTCAACGTACACCACTCCCTTCTCCCCCATCTCCTCTCTCCTCACTAGGTCATATCCCAGCACCCGCATGCCGAAGGCCAGGGCCTTGGAGGCTACCTCCCCCCCTATCCTCCCCACCCCTATCACCCCCAGGGTTTTTCCCTTGAGCTCGGTCCCCATGAACTTTTCCTTCCCCCATCTCCCTTCCTTGAGTTCCCTGTAGGCCTGGGGAATCTTCCTGGCCCAGCAGAGCATCAAACCCATCACCAGCTCCGCCACGGCGGTCTTGGAGGCCTCGGGGGCGTAGACCACCTTTATGCCCCTCTCCTCTGCGGCCTTCACATCGATGTTGTCTATTCCCACCCCGGCCCTGGCCACGATTTTGAGTTTTTTCCCGGCCTCTATCACCCTCCTGGTGACCTTGGTGGCGCTTCTCACTATCAGGACCTCGTACTTCTCTATCTCCCTGCAAAGTTCCTCTTCGGAGAGCCCCGGTTTGACCACCACCTCCCCCAGCTCCTCCATCTTCTTGGCGAAGTCGGGTAAGACGCGGTCAGCCACGAAAATCTTCAGGGTCCCCACCTTTTCCTTACAACTTTCTTTCCCCAAAAATCTGGTAGGGCAGGGTGAAAAGCCTGACCATCCCCTCGGCCTCCCTCTGGTCCAGACCCTTCTGCTTCACCGACCTCAGTTGGGGCAGGAAAAGGGAGGAGGGTGATTCCCTCTTCACTATCCTCATCCCTCCCTTGTAGAGCTCCACCTCCACCCTGCCGTTCACGGTCCTCTGGGTGGAGTCGATGAAGGCATCCAGGTCCTTCTTAAGGGGATGCAGCCAGGAAGCGTGGTAGACCATGTCGGCCCAGAGCCTGTCTATTTCCCTCTTCACGCGCAGCTGTTCCTTGGTGAGGGTGAGGTGCTCCAGGTCGGCGTGGGTGTAGAGGAGGATGGTTGCGGCTGGGGCCTCGTATAGCTCCCTGGATTTCAGACCTAGCATGCCGTCCTCCAGGATGTCGATGATCCCCACCCCGTTCTTCCCCCCCACCTCGTTCAGGTAGAAGATCATCTGGACGGGGTCCCTTATTCCGTCCACCTCCACGGGCACTCCCCTCTCGTAGGTGATGCTGACCACGGTGGGCTTGTCCGGTGCCTTCTCCGGTGGAACAATCCACAGGTAGTCCTCCGGGAACTGGGAGACGAGGTCCTCCACCTGTCCGCTCCCCATGGAGTGGGACCACATGTTGATGTCTCCTCCAAGCTTGCCTTTCGGCCTCTTGGGCTCCACCCCGTGCTTCCTCAGCATCTCCTCCTCCTCCGCCCTGGAGAGGTTGAGCTCCCTCACGGGTGCGATGATCCTGATGTTGGGCAGATAGTACCTGAAGACGGACTCCACCCTGAACTGGTCGTTGCCCTTCCCGGTGCAGCCGTGCGCCACCGCCTCCGCCCCCTCCTGCTTGGCCACCTCCGCCACCTTGGTGGCTATCAGCACCCTGCTCATGGAGGTGCCGACGGGATATCCCTCGTAGCTCCCGTTGGCCTTTACGCACTTGTGGATGTACTCCGTGACGAACTCCTTCTTGGCGTCTATGAACCTGACCTCAGCCCCCAGCTTTTTCGCCCTCTCGAAACCTATCTGGATCTCTTCCTCCCCCTGCCCCACGTCCACAAGTACCGGTATCACTTCATCGTAGCCGTACCTCTCCCTCAAGAGAGCGATGAGGAGGGTGGAATCGAGCCCTCCCGAGTAGGCCAGCGCCACCTTTTTGCCGGACATTCTCTCCCTTTCCCCTAACTCGATATATAAGCCTTCACGGTTTTCGCCAGTTTTTCCCCGGCTTCCTCCAGCTTTTTCTTCCTCTGGTCCAGCCTGGCCCTTCTCCTCTCCAGTTCCCTCTTCCTGGTCCCCAGCATCCTCCTCACCTCCCTGGGGGAGGGGCTCCCCACGGTCCTCCTCATCCTCAGGGAGAAGAGGGGGTCCAGGTACCTGAGCACCTTCTGCTCCACCCTCACCTTCCTTCCCAGGGCCTTCTCTCCCGCCCTCTCCAGGAGTTCCACCGAGAGGTCCTTGACGGTGAGGCCAGAGGAGAAGGCCTCTTTCACCGCCTGCCCCACCACCGCGTGGGCCTCCCTGAAGGAGAGCCCAGCCTCCCTCACCAGACCCTCCGCCAGGTCCCAGGCGAGCGCCCAGCTGAGGGAGGAAGAAGAGGTCGTCCTCTCCTCCTTCACCTTCATGGTTTCCACCACCCCCTTCATGATCTCCAGGCAGCTCCTGGTTTCGTCCAGGCACCTCCAGAGGGGAGGCTTCACCTGCTGCAGGTCCCTGTTGTACCCGCTGGGGATGCCCTTCAGCAGGGTAAGGAGGGAGAGGAGGGATCCGTGGACCTCCCCCACCCTCCCCCTTATAAGCTCCAGGGTGCAGGGGTTCTTCTTCTGAGGCATGGCGCTCGAGGTGGAGGAGTACTCGTCAGAGAGCTCCACATACCCGAACTCCTGCGTGGACCAAAGGATGAGGTCCTCCGCCATCCTGCTCAGGTGGGTCATGAGGAGACTCATGCAGGCAGCGGCCTCCAGCACCGCGTCCCTCGAGCTCACCGCGTCGAGGGAGTTCTCCACCAGTCCCTCGAAACCCAGCAGGGAGGCGGTCCTCCTCCTGTCGAGGGGGAAGGTGGAGCCACCCACCGCTCCTCCTCCCAGCGGGCAGAGGTTCACCCTGCGGTAGCAGTCCTCCATCCTGTCGAAGTCCCTGAGGAGGAGGTCGGTCTGGGCGAGCAGGTAGTGCCCCACCGTTCCCAGCTGGGCGTGCTGGGTGTGGGTGAGGAGAATGAGGGGAGTTTCCAGGTGCTCCTCGGCTCTCCTGAGGAGGACCTCCACCAGCTGGAGAAGGGAGGAGGAAATGAGGTTCAGTTCCTTCCTGAGCCTCAGCCTGAGGTCCAGGGCCACCTGGTCGTTCCTCGATCTCCCGGTGTGGAGCTTGCCCCCGATTTTCATCCCCACCTCCGCTATCACCCTGGCTTCCAGGAGCTCGTGCACGTCCTCGAATCTTCCCTCCACCTTCAGCTTCCCCCTCCTGTGCTCCTCCCTCATCCTCTCCAGGGAGGTGAGGATGGCCTTCAGCTCCTCCCGGGAGAGGATGCCCTGCTCGTGGAGCATAATCTCATGGGCTTCCGTTCCATCTATGTCCTCCTCCACCATCCTCTCGTCCTCCTTGAGGGAGGAGACGAACCTCCAGACTTCCTCCTTCAGCCCCCTCGAAACCCTGCTCCTGTAGATTCCCTTCTCATCCCGCATGGATTTCCTCCAGCTTCCGTGCCACGGCCTCTCCCACCTCGTGGGTCTTGGAGGTTCCACCGAGATCGTGCGTGAGGTGCTTCCCTTCCCTGAGCACTTCCATTACGGCTTTCTCCACGAGCTGCGAGGCCTCCTTCTCCCCGAGTTCTTCCAGCATCATTTTTCCGGCCAGAATGGCGGCCAGGGGATTGGCCAACCCCTTTCCAGCGTACTTGGGGGCGGAGCCGTGGATGGGCTCGAACATGCTTATCCCTTCCGGGTTCAGGTTTCCGCCTGGGGCCAGACCCATTCCCCCCTGGATCATCGCCCCAAGGTCGGTTATGATGTCCCCGAACATGTTGGGGGTGACCACCACCTCATACCACTCTGGGTTCTTCACCATCCACATGGTCATGGCGTCCACGAAGGCAAACTCAGTCTCTATTTCCCTGTAATTCTTCGCCACCTCCTGGAAAACCTCCCTCCACAGGCTGTATACATGGGTGAGGACGTTGGCCTTGTCCACGGCTGTTACCTTCCCCCTTCCCTCCCTCTTGGCCAGCTCGAAGGCGTACCTTATCACCCTCTCCGCGCCCCTGCGGCTCATCACTCCTATTTGGTAAGCTACCTCCTCCTTCCCGCTCTCCAGGTCCACCCCAAGCTTGAGCTGGTACAGCTCCCTCATCATGCGGTGCTCATCCTTCCACTTCCCTTTTCCCCTTCCCCCCAGTCCCACGTAGAAATCCTCGGTGTTCTCCCTGACCACGTAGAAATCTATGTCTTCAGGCTTTTTGTTCTTCAGGGGACAGGGGACTCCAGGGTAAAGCTTGATGGGACGCAGGTTGATGTACTGATCGAAATAAAACCTCAGGGTGAGCAGGAGGCCTTTCTCCAGCACTCCGGTGGGCACCCTGGGATCGCCCACCGCCCCCAGGTAGATGGCATCGAACTTCGAGAGCTCCTTCAGATCGTCCTCCCCCAGGAGCTTTCCCGTCCTGAGGTAGTACTCCCCGCCATAGGGAAATTCCTCCAGGGAAAGCTCCACCCCGGTGAGTTCGCACGCGGCTCGGAGAACCCTCACACCCTCCCTTATTACCTCTGGACCTATACCATCCCCTGGTATAACAGCGATTCTGTGACCCATGGGTCTCAATTATCTTGAGGGGACTCTTTATAACTTATTCCTTCTTTTCGCTCCCGCGACGGCCCTCCTGGACCTCAAGTACGGGATGAGCCCCCCCGCCCTGAGGATGGAGACAAGGAAGTCAGGTAGGGGTTCTGCTTTCTTTTCGATGCCCCTGCTCACGTTTCTCACCACTCCCCTGGTCAGGTCGTACTCCACTTCTTCCCCGGTGGAGAAGGAATCCTTCACTCCCCTGCAGATCATCACGGGAAGACCCTGGTTCACGGCGTTCCTGAAGAAAATCCTGGCGAAAGATTCTGCGATCACCGCCCCCACCCCCGCCCCCTTCAGGGCCAGGGGCGCCTGCTCCCTGCTGGAGCCGCATCCGAAGTTCCTCCCAGCTATGATCACGTCACCCCTCCTCACCTGTGCAGAGAATCCTGGCAGGAGGTTCTCCAGGGCGTGCCTCCCCAGCTCCTCCGGGCTCCTCTTCACCAGGTACCTTCCCGGGATGATGTCGTCCGTGGACACGTTGTCTCCCAGGACCCAGGCCTTGGGCATTACACCTCCCTCGGATCGGTCAGTTTTCCTCTGAGGGCGGAGGCCGCCACGGTGGCAGGGGAAGCCAGGTAGATCTCTGCTTCGGGGCTCCCCATCCTTCCCCTGAAGTTCCGGTTGGAGGAGGATACGCACACTTCCCCAGGGGCCAGCATGCCTATGTAGCTTCCCATACAGGCCCCGCAGCCCGGAGGCCCCAGCGTGGCGCCGGCCTTCACCAGCCTTTCTATCACGCCCAGCCTCAGGGCCTCCAGGTAGGTTTCCCTGGAGGAGGGGACCACCAGCATCCTCACGCGCGGATGGATCTTTCTTCCTTTCAGGATTCTCGCCGCTTCTATCAAATCCTCGGTCCTCCCGTTGGTGCAGCTCCCCAAGAAAGCCTGGTCTATCTCCTTTCCTTCCACCTCCCTCACGGGTTTCACATTGTCCACCCTGTGGGGACAGGCCACCTGCGGTTCTATGCTGGGAAGGGAACAGGTCCTCTCGTCGGCGTACTCCGCCCCGGGGTCGCTCCTCATCTCCTCGAAGGGGAACCTCGCCCTTTTCTCCACGTACCTGCGAGTCAGGGCGTCGGGTGGCACGAGGGCAGTTTTTGCCCCCATCTCCACCCCCATGTTGCACAGGGTCATTCTCCCTCCGATGCTCATCTTCTTCACCCCCTCACCCTGAAACTCTAGGGCCTGATAGGTGGCACCGTCCGCCCCTATTTCTCCCACCAGGTGGAGGATGACGTCTTTGGGGTAGACCCTTCTCCCCAGTCTTCCCTCCAGCACGATTTTCACGCTCTCGGGAACCCTGAGCCACAGCTTTCCAGAAGCCATGGCCGCCGCCAGGTCTGTGGATCCCACCCCTGTGGCGAAGCTCCCCAGCGCCCCATAGGTGCACGTGTGGGAATCGGCTCCGAGGATGAGGAGCCCGGGAAGAGCGAAGCCCTTCTCAGGCAGCACCTGGTGGCAGACACCCTCGGTGAAGAGATTCTGAATCCCCTGCTCCCTGGCGAACCTCCGCATCATCGCGTGGTCCTTGGCTATCTCTATGGAGTTGGGGGGCATCTGGTGGTCGAAGATTATCACCACCCTGGAGGGGTCCCACACTTTCTCGGCTATCTCCCCGAAGCTCTCTATGGCCAGGGGACCGGTGAGGTCATTCATCATCACCACATCCACTCTGGCTTCCACGATTTCTCCCGGCTCCACTCGTTCCTTCCCGGCTTTCTTGGCCAGGAGCTTTTCAGCCAGGCATCCGGTCAGGGTCTTACCCCCTCACGGCCCCCTCGGCGGCCGAGCTGGCATGCTCGGCGTAGAACTTCAGGTACCCCGTCAGGGACACTTTCCTCGGCCTGAAGGCTTTTTTCCTCTCCTCGAGCAGGCCCTCCTCCACGAGCAAATCCAGCCTGCCCTCCCTCGCATCGATGAGGATTCCATCACCGTCTTTCACCAGGGCTATCGGTCCCCCCTCCACCGCCTCTGGGGAGACATGGCCCACGCACATTCCTCTCGTTCCCCCTGAGAACCTTCCGTCCGTCACCAGGGCCACCTCCTCCAGCATGCCCATTCCGGCCAGCAGGGAGGTGGCTGAGAGCATCTCCCTCATTCCTGGACCTCCCTTGGGACCCTCATACCTTATCACCACCACCTCCCCCCTCCTGATCCTCTTCTCGGAAATGGCCCTCACCGCCGCTTCTTCCCCATCGAAGACTCTGGCCTTTCCAGAGAACCGGAGGCTTCTCAGTCCGGCCACCTTCAGCACGGCACCCTTGGGCGCAAGGGTTCCGTAGAGGATAACGATTCCTCCACTCTTCCTGTAGGGCCTCGAGAGGGGTCTTATGACCTCCCCCTTCATCACCTTCACCCCTTTTAGGTTGGAGCCCACGGTCTTCCCTGTCACGGTGAGGGGAGTGCCCTTCACCAGCCTCCCCAGCTGCTTCATGAGGGCCGGAATCCCTCCCGCCTCGTGCAGGTCCACCACCATGTGCTCCCCCCCCGGACGCAGGCTACAGAGTTGCGGGACCCTCTTGCTGAGCCTGTCGAAGACCTCAAGGGGAAGGCTGATTCCCACCTCTCTGGCTATAGCCGGTAGGTGGAGTACGGTGTTGGTGGAGCCACCCAGCGCCATGTCTACCGTCACGGCGTTTTCGAAGGCGCTCCTGGTCAGGATTCTGCTGGGTCTAATCCCTCTTCTGAGAAGCTCCATCACCTGCTCGCCGGTCTTCCTGGCGAGCTTGAGCTTCTCCGAGCTCACGGCCGGGCACGTGGCTACGCCGGGCAGGGACATTCCCAGCGCCTCTATCACGCAAGCCATGGTGTTGGCGGTGAACATGCCCGCGCAGGAGCCAGGGGTGGGGCAGCAGCGGTCCTCTATCTCAAGCGCTTCGTGCTCCATCAGTTTCCCGCTCTTCACCTCACCCACGGCCTCGAAGGCGGTGATCACATCCACCCTCTTCCCCCTCCACTCCCCCGGCAGCATGGGGCCCCCGGTGAGCATGATGGAGGGAAGGTCGACCCTAGCCAGAGCCATGAGCATGCCTGGCTCTATCTTGTCACAGCTGGCTATGGCCACCGCCGCATCGAAAGGGTAGGCTCTCAGCATCAGCTCCAGGCTGTCCGCTATCACTTCCCTGGAGGGGAGGGAATAGCGCATCCCCTCGGTGCCCATGCATATCCCGTCGCAGATGGCTATGGTGTTGAACTCCATGGGCGTGCCGCCGGCGCACCTCACGCCTTCCGCCACGGCCTCGGCCAGAGCTCTGAGGTGGACGTGTCCTGGCACCACCCTGTTCCAGGAGTTGGCTATGGCCACCAGGGGACGACCGAGATCGGTGTCGTTGTAACCGCAGGCCTTCAGGAGGGCTCTCTTGGGCAGCCCCTCTATTCCCCCCACCACCTCTCGGCTGCGGAGTTTCATCGAGGTCTAAAGAATTTCTTCTTTGGGCTTAAAACTTTCTCGAGCTTATTTCTCTATTCCCGCCCACTTCCGGAGTTCTCTTCCCACCTTCTCTATCAGGTGTTCCTTCCCCTTCTCCCTCATCTCCCGCAGATGGGGTAGCCCCTTCTGGCTTTCCTCTATCCACTCCCTGGCGAAGGTCCCGTTTTGGATGTCCCGCAGGAGTTCTTTCATCACCTTCCTGGTTTCTTCTCCGATGAGCCTTGGTCCCCTGGTCCTCCCCCCATACTCTGCGGTGTTGCTCACTGCCGCCATCATCCCTTCTATTCCCCTCTCGTAGATGAGGTCCACAATGAGCTTCAGCTCGTGAAGGCACTCGAAGTAGGCGTTCTCAGGCTGGTACCCTGCTTCCACCAGCGTCTCGAAACCGGCCTTGATGAGCTCAGATACCCCTCCCACCAGTACCGCCTGCTCTCCGAAGAGGTCGGTTTCGGTCTCCTCCTTGAAGGTGGTCTGGAGCACACCTATCCTGGTGAGACCTATGCCTTTGGCCATGGCCAAAGCGGTCCTCAGGGCTTTCCCCGTAGCGTCCTGGAACACCGCCACCAGGCCCGGGGTGCCCGACCCCTGCAAGTACATCTTCCTGAGCATGGCCCCAGGAGCTTTGGGTGCCACCATGATGACATCCACCTTGGGTGGAGGTACGATCTGTCTGAAATGGATATTGAAGCCGTGGCTGAAGCCCAAGGTCTTGCCCTCCTTGAGGTGAGGGGAGATGGCGTTCCTGTAGAGGGGTCCCTGTTGTTCGTCAGGGATGAGGAAGTGGAGGATATCGGCCCTCTTGGAGGCCTCCTCAACCTCGTAGACCTCGAAACCGTCCCTCTCCGCCCTTTCCCAGCTGGGGCCCTTTCTTGCCCCCACGATGACCCTGCAGCCAGAGTCCCGGAGGTTCTGTGCCTGGGCATGTCCCTGGTTCCCGTAGCCTATCACGGCTATGGTCCTGTTTTCTATCCAGCCCAGGTCGGCGTCTCCATCCAGGTAGATCTTGGACATGATGTCCGCCGAGTTTATAGGGAGGTGGGAGTTATAAAGCTCGCTGGGGGTCAGGGGGAACCCTTGTTGTTCCTCGAGAGGTAGACTTGTCCGGAGCGGGCCACCTCTTTCAGCAGGCCCTGACCCAGCGAGGAGAGGAGACGCTCCACCTCCTCATGGTTCCCGCCTATCTCTCCTATGAGGCTTCCCTCCTTTATCTCCAGCACCCTCCCTCCAGCAGATTGAACGAGTTTTATGGTATCAGACATCTCCTCCTCCTCGAGCTTCCTCGTCTTGAAGAGGCAGATCTCCCTCGCTATGCTGTTCTCTGGCTCCAGCACCTCCACCTCCACGATGGGCTCCAGCCTGAGGAGGACCTTCCTCATGAAGGCCGCCATCCTGTCATCAGCCTGGAAGAGGATGATCATCCTGGCCAGACCGGAGGGCTCTATGCCCACGGTGATGGAGTCCATGTTGATCTGCCTGCGGGTGAAGCATCGGGACACCCTCATCATCACACCCGCCACGTTCTCGCAGAGCACGGAGAAGATTCTGGTCTTCATCTCAGTCACCCACGATCATCTGGTCCAGCTTCCCGCCTGCGGGGACCATGGGCAGCACGTGCTCCTCAGGGTCTATCACCACGTCCAGAACCGCGGGTTTCCCGCACCTGAGGGCCTCCCTCAGCTTGGGAGCCATCTCTCCCGGTCTAGTGACCCTGTCTCCCCAGGCGCCGTAAGCCTCGGCCAGCTTCACGAAGTCCGGGCTCTTCCCCAGGTAGGTCTGCGATCTCCTGCCCCCGTAGAAGAGGTCCTGCCACTGCTTCACCATCCCCAGGTAGGAGTTGTCGAAGATGCAGCACACCACGTTGATTCCGTTCTCCACAGCCGTAGCCAGTTCTTGGGAGTTCATGAGGAAGCTCCCGTCTCCAGCCACATCCACCACCTTCTTCTCAGGCAGGGCGACCTTCACCCCCAGCGAGGCAGGGAAGCCGAATCCCATGGTTCCCAACCCTCCGGAGGAGATGAACTTCCTGGGCCCCCTGACGGTGCAGTAGTGGGCGGCCCACATCTGGCACTGGCCGACCTCCGTCACCACCACGGAATCCTCGTCCAGCACTTCCATGATCTCCTTTATCACCCTCTGGGGTTTCAGGGGGATGTCGTCGTAGTCCATCTTGGGGTAGAACTCCCTGCGCATTTGCAGGACCCTCTCCCTCCACTCCGACCTCACTCCCCTCCTCGCCCTCCCCTTCAGGGCCTTCAGAATCTCCCTGAGGGTGCGCTTGGCGTCACCCACGATCGAGACATCCACCCTCACCAGCTTCCCTATCTCCACGGGATCTATGTCTATGTGGATGATCTTGGCCTTCGGGGCGAAGTGCTTGGCGTCCCCCGTGGACCTGTCGCTGAACCTCACGCCCACGCCTATCAGGAGGTCGCACTCCGTCACGGCCAGGTTGGCGGCCCTCCTCCCGTGCATTCCCAGCATTCCCAGGGAGAGGGGATGGTCCTCGGGTATGCTCCCCTTTCCCATGAGGGAGGTCACGACCGGGGCACCCAGCAGCTCGGCCAGCTCCACCAGCTCAGGGGAGGCCCCCGACCAGATCACCCCTCCCCCGGCGAAGAGGACCGGGCGCTCAGCCCCCTCGATGAGTTTCACGGCTTCCTCCACCCGGTGCGGGTCTGGATCTCGCCTCTCCTTTTCCCTCCTCAGGACCTCAGCGGGTATCTTCACCAGGGCCTTGGAGGTCTGGACATCCCTCGGCAGGTCGATGTGAACGGGACCTGGCCTGCCCGCCATGGCGATCTGGAAGGCCTTTCTGACCGCCTCCACCAGTTCCTGCACGCTCTTGACCAAGAAGTTGTGTTTGGTGATGGGGAGCATGAGGCTGAGGAGGTCGGCTTCCTGGAAGGCGTCGGTCCCCAGGAAGGAGGTGGGCACCTGACCGGTGATGGCCACCACCGGTGAGCTGTCCATGTAGGCGTTGAGGATGCCGGTCACCAGGTTGCAGGCCCCAGGGCCCGAGGTGGCCATGCATACCCCAGGTCTTCCCAGGGCCCTGGCGTAGCCGTCGGCGGCGTGGGCTGCCGCCTGCTCGTGCCTCACCAGGATGTGCTTGAGGGAAGGCTCCTCGTAGAGCACATCGTAGACGGGGATGATGGCCCCTCCAGGAATCCCGAAGATGTGCCTCACCCCCTCGCTCTTGAGAGCAGAGATGAGGGCAGCAGCACCCGTGATTTCTTTCATGCTTTATCTCCCGAGGTGTGCGGGTTATTAACCCTTCTCACATCCTCACGAACTGGGCGTGGGCTACCCCCTGTACCCTGAGCACGCACCCTGGATCTATGAGGCCCTCCTTCACAGCGTCCTCCACGATGGAACCCACCAGGTTGCCTATGGTGGCCTCCCTCATGGCCTGCAGGCACTCCGACACGGTCGCCTCTCTCCCTCGGTAGAACTCCTCGCTCACCTTCAACCTTATCTCTCCCTCCTTAAACTCCTTTCCCAGCAGCTCCGCGTCGCACACCGTTACCAGGACCTCCTCTCCCACCCTCCTTATCCTGAGTTCGGGCATCAGATGTTCCTCACGGAGGCCCTGGCCCCGCAGGCTTCGCACCTCATCATGTAGACCCTCCCCTGCTTCACCAGCTTGGTGTCGGGCCTGTTGCAGCTCTTGCACCTCACGAACTCCTCCACGTACCTGTCTATCCTTCCCTTCACCACGGAGGAGGTGAACTTCCCCTGGAAGAGGGCCTGGGTCCCGTCCGAGCTGCCTGCCGCTCCCAGCTCCCTGAGGAGGTACTTCATGAGGTGCTCGGGTTCCCTGTTGAGGGCGGAGGCTATGGCCTTGAGGTTTTTGAGGACCGTCCTGGTTCCGGCGGTGACTACTTCCGGCTCGGGTATCTTCAGCCTTTCCTTCTCGGACTCCACCTTGGGGAGGTTCTGCAGGGCCCTCTCAAGCCACTCCTGGTACTTGTCCATTCACCTCACCCTCTGGTACCTCCCCGCCCTCACCTCAAATACCTCTCCCTCGTCCATGAGGACGAGCAGGACATCCTCCACCTCCTTCCTCCCCACCCCAAGCTCCCTCTCCAGTTCCTCCTCCCTCACCCCCTCTCCCCTGTCGAGCCTCTCCAGGGCCAGCAGGGTCCTCTTCTTGAGCTCCTCAGGCACCTTCGGGAGTTCCAGCTCCTCTATCTCCTCCACCTCGACCTCCTCTTCCCCGCCCCCGGGGGAGGCCTCGACCCTCAGCTCCCTGGCCTCGAGCTTCTTGGGTCTGATGCCCCTGGCCAGAGCCTTTCTCCTGGCCAGCAGGATCTCCAGCTCCCTCACCACCTCCCAGTTCGGGTCTTTGACCTTGAGCAAGAGGTATGGCCTGAGGTATCTCTCCCCCAGGTACTCCCTCACCCCCCCTATCACGTCCACGAGGTCCCCCACCTTCAGCTCATCGAGTTCCTTCACGCTTTCTCCCCACCCCCTCAGCGAGATCACGCCCGTGCCGTCGTCCAGGTGGACAGTGCAGTACCCACCGTCTTCCCTCACCCACTTATCCACCACCGTCCCCATCACCCTCGCCCTGGAGACCTTCTCCCCCCATGGTGTGATCAGGTGGGGGGCCTCCTCCTCGGAGGAAACGTATTCGCCCTGGAGCAGTTCCTCCACCTTCACCTTCCGGGCCGCGGCCATTCTTAAACTGTCAGCATGGCTATTATTTGATGCTTGTGATGGGGCTCATCACCTTCCAGCTGTCTGAACTCCGCAGGTGGGTGGGCCTGGCGGGGGGAAGGGCCAGTCCCCTCCCGGTGGAGGAGGTGCTGGAGAGGGTGAGGAAGGTGGATGGGGAAAGGGGGACGGTCACCCAGCTCTTCGACGCCACCAGGGTAGCAGGACTGGCCCACCTCGCCCATGCGAGCAGGCTGGCCCTCCTCGCCCGCTCGAGGGGTTCGGGTTTCGCCGACTCCCTTTCCATGGAGCTGGTGTGCTGGGCGGCGGCGGATAGACAGATAGGGAGGGCCCTGGAGAAGGTGGGCCTGAGGAAGGACTCTCGCACCGTGGCCCTGGTCTCGGTGGGGGAAGAGAGGGAGGCGGTGGAGAAGGCCCTAGAAGACATCATGCGGGAAACGGGGATGAAGAGGGAGGACGGCGTGGTGGAGTTCCACCCCTCCAAGGTAAAGATCCTCTCGGAGGTTTTCTCGCTTCCTGAGGAGATGGTCAGGAAACTTGGGGTTCAGAAGCTGGTGCTGGAGAGGGTGGCGCTCCTGGCTCTGGAGCGGTGATTTTCTCCGATTTGCACATCTCCGCGAACCTCTTGAGGGCCCGGTAGGTTCCCCTGACCACCAGCCAGTCCCCCGCCTTCAGTCTCCTCTTTGCCTCAGGCTCGAACAGGTATCTCCTCCCCCTTTCTATCGCCATCACATCCACCCCCACGCTCGTCTCCAGGTTCAGCTGCCCGAGGCTCTTTCCCTCCAGCCTGGAGCCCTTCTCCACCTTTACCTTGGCCACCTGCTCGTCCGCCCTCGAGAGGGCCTCCGCGAACACTGGGTGCAGTTCCTCCCCCCTCAGCACCACATCGGCGATGGTGTCAGCCGCGTCCGAGATCTTCTCCAGGCACTTCACCACCTGCAAAAGGCTGTTGAACCTCCTGAGGTCCTGCTCTTCCCTGCTCGTCTTCAGAGTTTCCAGCCACAGCTGGTAGTTCAGCTTGTCGAATCTCTCCTCCAGCCTCCTGACCTCCTCTGCCAGTTCTCTGGAGGTGAGGAGGACGGAGGAGTAGGCGAGGTCCACCATCACGCTGCTCAGGTCGTACATCTGGGCCAGCTCCAGCTCCAGCTTGGAAGGCTTCTCCCTTCCCTCCGCCTGGGCCTTCCTGAGGCCGCTGAGCCTCTGCAGCACGGAAATCCCCCCTTCGGGCCCCCTGGCCACCAGCAGGTCCCCTTCCCTCAGCTCCATGTCAGGCGGAGGGGGAACGGACCAGTCCTTCTCCCTCTTCACCGCCAGGATTCTCACCCCGATCTTGGAGGGCAGCTCAAGCTCCTCCAGCTTCTTGTGCAGAAGGGCCGACCCCTCGCCCACGGTTACTTGGGAGATCCTCTCCTCGCAACGGAGGATGGCCTTCTTCACCACCGGGTGTATCTCCATCCCCCTCAGGACCAGGTCCACCATGTCATCGGTGGAGTTGGAGAGGGCCTCAGCGGCGCTGGCTATCTGCAGCACCCCTGCGATCTTCCTCGCCTCTTCCACGTTGCGCGCGGCGAGCACCGCCACCGTGCGTATTTCGTACATGAGCTTGTCCATCTTCAGCTCCAGCTCCCTCACCTTTTCCGCCAGCTCGCGA
This sequence comes from Hadarchaeales archaeon (SeqCode), assembly GCA_038851755.1. Taxonomy (GTDB): domain Archaea; phylum Hadarchaeota; class Hadarchaeia; order Hadarchaeales; family WYZ-LMO6; genus WYZ-LMO6. The sequence goes on from JAWCKR010000006.1 coordinate 57,193, forward strand.
TTCTCGAAGAGGAGGGAAGCGCGGGCTAGGTCCATCACCCAGTCCGAAGTGTTCTTCATCTCGGTGAGCAAGCCGCGCACGCTACGTGGCTCTTCCTTGCTTTCTGCCATGTTCTTGTACATCTTGAGTTCACCCCAAGAAAAATAAGCGTTTCGAGAGGCCTCAGGGCTCCAAGTTTAGGCCCAGTCCCTCCGCCTCCTCCACCGCCCTCCTGAACTCCCGGGGGCTGAGAGGGCGGTTTATCTCCGGGTATTCCCCTGCCCTGTAGCAGGGACGGTACTGTGCCATCACGTTCACCCTCACCTCCCTTCCCAGGTTCTCCGCTATCCACCTGAGGACGGGAAAGGTACAGCACTCCAGGTGACCGGGCATCACCAGGTGGCGGATGAGGAGTTCGGCGTCCGAGTGGGCGGTGAGGTGGTTCCTGGTCACCGTCTCCCAGTACCTGGGTATGCCGGAGTATTTCCTGGCGCAGCGGTCGTTCCCCCACTTGAAGTCCGTCAGGTAGATGTCCTGGGTTCCCTTCAGGAGCTCCGCACTCTGGGAGCTGTAGTACATGTTGGAGTTCCAGACCGAGCTGAGGCGTCCTTCGTATTCCCTCAGGGTCTCCAAGATGAAGAGGAGGTGGGGATCGGGGTTACCTCCCACGAAGTTCATGTTCCTGGCGCCCTGTCTTTCGGCCGCCGAAAGGAGGGTGGAAAGCTGTCTGGGAGAGAACTCCTCCCCCTCCTCGGGGTACTGGGAGATGTCCCAGTTCTGGCAGAAGCAGCACCTGAAGGTACATCCGGAGAAGAAGATGGTGTAGGAGGGGACCAGCACGCTCTCCTCTCCGTAGTGCATGAACTCGGAGGCTACCCTCGTCCTGTCCACCCCGCAGAACCCCTTCTCCCCCTTCAGCCTGTTGACGCCGCACCGGTGCTCGCAGAGCTGGCAGGAGGAGAGAAGGCGGTGCGCCAGCTCCACCTTGAGGTCGAGGAGGGAGGACTCGGGCTTCTCCATCTCCTCCAGCTTCCTCCCTCCCCCGTCCAGGAGGGCCAGGGTCTTCCTGAACTCCTCCAGGGAGAGCCTGTGGACTCTCCAGAGCTCCTCCGTCTCCCAAGAGGGCTCGAAGGGTGCGGGTATTCTCTTGCACACCTGGAACCTGGGGGGAAGCTCCCCCCTGAGCACCCTGAAGTACCTGGGGAAGGACCTCTTGGCTCTCTCGTCACCCAGCACGGAGAAGGCGTCGGGTCTGAGAATCCTCCACATTCCCTAAGTTTCAGGGTGAGTACATAGATTTATAAAACGCTCCCAAGGAGAAACTTGGAACGAGATGATCGTGGTTGGGGGATCGGCCTCCAGGAAGCTCTCCTGGGAGATAGCGAAAGAGCTCGACTGCAGGCTCTCCCAGCCCGAGGTCAAATCCTTCCCTGACGGGGAGCTTTACGTGAGGATACCGGAGGACCTCTCCGGAGAGGAGGTGGTGGTCGTGCAGTCCACGCCGCCGCCCCAGAACGAGAACCTGATGGAGCTCTTCCTGCTCCTGGAGGCGGTCTCCGAGCAGGGGGTACGCAGCTTGAAGGCCGTGGTTCCCTACCTGGCCTACGCCCGCCAGGACAAAATTTTCAAGAAGGGTGAGGCCCTCAGTCTCAAGCTCGTCTCCAAGTTCATAGAGGAGGCGGGGGCGGAGGAAGTGGTGGTGGTGGACATCCACGAGAGGGAGTCCCTCTCCTACTTCTCCGTGCCCGTGAAGAACGTCACCGCCGCCCCTCTGCTGGGCAGGTACTTCAGGGGGATGGGCCTGAGAGACCCCCTCTTCCTGGGTCCAGATGAGAAGGCCGTCCAGCAGGCGAGCAGGGCGGCCCAGGAGCTGGGGGCTTCCTTCGATTCCCTGGAGAAGGAGAGGCTTACCCCCGAGCTGGTGGTGACCTCGGGCAAGGAGCTCCGGGTGAGGGACAGGGACGCGGTAATCATAGACGACATCATAAGCACGGGGGGAACGATAGCTGAGGCGGCCAAGATCCTGAAGAAGTGCGGGGCCAGGAGGGTCTTCGCCGCCTGCACCCATCCAGTGCTCTCTGGGAACGCGTTGCAGAAGATGACGGACGCGGGGGTGGAGAGGGTGGTGGGGACGAACACCATAGAGAATTCCCACAGTGTGGTTTCGGTGGCTCCCGCTGTGGTGGAGGGACTCAGGCAGTCCCGTCTCTCCTGAGTTTTATAGCCTCTCCGTGGCTGGATAGGATGTGAGGCTGGTCTTCTTCCTCTCCGGGGAGCATCCGCAGCTCCCCAGGGCGGAGGTCCTGGGGGCCCTGCAGGCGGAGGGAGCCTCAGCCAGGGTGCTGGAGGAGTTCGAGCAGGTGCTGGTGGTGGAGACGGAGGCCGACCCGGTTAAAGTGGCTTCCAGGCTCGGGATGTCGCACGAAGTGTGGATGCATCTCTGCACCTCGAGGGTGGAGGAGCTTCTGGAGGCGGTGGCGAGCACCGACGTGGTTGACCTGATGCCCCACGGCAGGACCTTCGCGGTGAGGGTGGAGCGCGTGGGGAGGTCCTCTCCGCTGGTGAGCAGGGAAAAGCTTTCGAAGGAGGTGGCCGACCTGCTGAGGAGGGAGGTGGGGTTCAAAGTGGATCTGGAGAGACCGGAGGTGGAGCTCTCCATAGCGCTCACGGGGGAGGTGGGGGTGGTGGGGATGAAGCTGGCCTCCACCGCCAGGAACCAGCTGATGAGCCGGAGGCCCAGGCACCGCAGGGCCTTCCACCCCAGCACGCTTCACCCCGCCCTTGCCAGGTGTATGGTGAACCTCGCCAGGGCACCCAGGGGGGGAACCCTCCTGGACCCCTTCTGCGGGGTGGGAGGCATCCTCATAGAGGCTGGGCTGATGGGGATGAGGGTGGTGGGTGTGGATTTGGACCCGGAGATGGTGGAAAAGGCCAGGATGAACCTGGAGGGCTACGGGGTGAGGGGGTTCAGGTTGGAAGTGGGAGACGCCTGCGAGTGGAAGGGGAAAAAGGTGGATGCCGTGGCCACCGACCCCCCCTACGGGAGGCAGGCCAGCACCTGGAGGAGGGGAGTGAAGGAGCTGTACCGCAGGGCCCTCCCCGTGCTAGCGGGGGCGCTGAAGAGAGGAAGGTACATGTGTCTGACCTCCCCCTCCGAGCTGGACCTGGGTGAGATGGCGGCGGAGATCGGGCTGAAGGAAAGGGAGAGGTACGAGCAGAGGGTCCACCGGAGCCTCACCAGGAGGATCTACGTCTTCGGGGGGTTGAGAGGATGAACCTCACCCTGACCTTTCTTGGGACGGGCGGGAGCATCCCCTCCCCCTCCAGGGCCCTCCCCTCCCTCGCCGTCAGGAGGGGTGGGGAGCTCCTCCTCTTCGACTGCGGGGAGGGCACGCAGGCACAGATGGTGAGGGCTGGCCTCAGCCCCCTGAAGGTGGATGCCGTGTTCATCTCCCACCTCCACGGCGATCACTTCCTGGGGCTGGCTGGGCTGGTGCAGACGATGTCGCTCTTCGGGAGGACCCGCCCCCTTGAGGTTTACGTCCCCGAGGGGGAGGAGGAGAGAATAGAGACCCTCGTAGGGCTACCCCACTACACCCTCGAGTTCGAGGTGAGGGTGAGGGGGCTCAAGGGTGGGGAAAGGTTGGAGAGGAACGGTTATCGTCTCTCCACCTCTCCGACCAGGCACGGGGTGGCTGGTCTGGCCTTCTCCCTGGAGGAGTTCCCCAGGCCAGGAAGGCTCGACCCGGAGAAGGCGGTGGCGCTGGGGGTGACCCCTGGTCCGGCTTTTTCCTTCCTGAAGGCGGGGAAGTCGGTGGCCCTTCCCGGGGGAAGGGAGATCAAACCGGAGGAGGTGCTGGGTCCACCTCTCCCCGGGAGGAAGGTGGTGTACGCGGTGGACACCAGACCCTCGGAGCAGACGGTGGCCCTCGCCAGCGGTGCGGACGTGCTCGTTCACGATTCCATGTTCGGGGAGGAACTCCTGGAGAGGGCGAGGGAGGGAGGACACTCCACCTCCTCCGAGGCCGCCTGGGTGGCCAGGGAGGCGGGGGTGAAGCTGCTGGTCCTCACTCACCTGAGTCCCAGGTACAGGGAGGCCTCGGTCCTCCTGGAGCAGGCCAGGAGGGTCTTTCCCAACACGGTGGTGGCGGAGGACCTGATGGTGCTGGAGGTCCCCCTCGCGGGGAGTTAGATGCCTCCACGCGGGCGCGCCTGGTTCCTGCTTTTATGGTTTCTCCCCGTGGTGGACCTCTTCGCCATGGGGAGGATCTTGGGCTACTACGCGGGGAGGGGGGTGCGGGTTCCACGCTCCCACGCCAGGCTGGCCATGGTGGAGCGATGGGTGGGCTACCTGCCTGCAGGCTTCCTGGTGGGCAGGTGGCTGGGTCCCCTCGGGGCCCTCTCCCTCTTCCTTCTAGGCATGCTCCTGGCCGGTCCCCTGGAGGTCCTCCTGATGTGGAAGGGAAGGGGCCCGTGGCGCTTCCTGCGGGGGAGGGGAGGAAGGCTCCTGGTCTGGATCTTCCTGCTGGAGGGCTACAACGCCCTGGGATACTTCGCAGTGGGTATCCTGCTGGGTATCCTCTAGGCCCCCTTCCTCACCTCTTCCAGGGAGACCTCCCTCAGGGCCCTGCCTTCCTTCGTCCTGGGGGCGAGATAATCGAGCACCAGTTCCGTGTCCTTTGTCTCTATGAGTACCCTGATGGGTCCCAGGGGCGCCTCCCCCTCCGTGAAGCTGACCTTCCCCACGAAGGCTGCCTGCTTGTTGAGCCAGAACTCCAGCCTTCCCTCCCCCCTCCCCTTCAGGAGGCAGTTCCTGGAGGAGTCCCTGATGGCCTGGAGGCGAAGGAGGTCCCTGAGATGGGAGAGCACCCCGGGGTCCTCTGAGCCCCCCCTCACCTTTCCTTCCACCCTCTCCAGCGGGAGGGAGGGGAAGAGGTTCCTCACCGCCCTCTCCACCTTGGAGGGGTCCTCGCTGGGTTTCACCTCAGCCTCCACCCAAACCCTCATCCCTCAGCAGCCCCCTGAAGAGCTCCTCGGCCTTCCCCTTGAGCTCCTCCAGCGTGCCCTCGTTGACGAGGAGGCGGTCGGCGAGGGCCAAGGCGTTGCCCGCCCCCCACTCCAGCTCCCTCCTCTCCTTCTGCAGGAAGCGCTCGTAGTCCCCCGCATCGTCCTCCCTCCTCCTAGAGCAAACCCTGGAGTACCTGAGGGAGGGACTGGACCAGACTCCCACCACCACCAGGTCCTTCCCGAAGGCCCTCCTGAACTCCTCCACCTCCTCCACCGAGCGGATTCCGTCCACCACCACCACGCCCCTCTCCCTCACCCTCTCCCTTATGAGGGGGAGGCACATCCGGGCCACCACCCCCCTTCCCCCTTCCTCCCTCAATCTGCTGGCCACCTTTCCCACGTTCTCCTCGTTCACCTCCAGGCCCAGCTTCCTGGTCTCGGCGATTACCACCTCACCCATGCGGAGGCAGGGGATGCCCAGGGAGAGGGCCACCTTCGCCACCTCCGTCTTCCCCGCGCCCTGGAGCCCCACCAGCCCCACCACCTTCAAGCAGCCACCGTCCTACGCGGCCGCCGGGGTCCCCTGGGTCTTCTCTCCTTCCGGAAGAGGGGAGATCGTCACCTCGTCCTTGTGTTTGAGCTTCGTGTGAATGCCCAGGATGCGCCTCACCGGCCTGTTGTTGAGCAACACCTGATAGTGGTCGCTGAGCTCCCCCGTGGTGGGATCAAGCACGCTCTCCACCACCCTCGGGTGCCTTCTCCCCAGTTTCATCAGGAGGGAGTCCAGGGTTTCCTCGTTATCTATGGGGACCCTCACGCTCCCAGTCCCGGCTCTCTTGCCCAGGTCCCCCTGGAGGGTAACCATCACATACATCCGGTCGCCGACGATCTTTGGACGTTTCTTCGTCTAGACACTCCCTCTGGTTTTTATACAGGTGAGAGTATTCCCCGCGCCATAAAAACTTTTCACGCCACCCTTCCCCCAAAGCCTATATTTGGGCTCAGGCAAAAAAGTTGTTTACATGAAGGTCGTGCTGGGGTTCAGCGGTGGGCTCGACACCTGTGCCTGCCTGAGGCTCCTCCAGGAGAAGTACGATGCGGAAGTCATCACCGTCATCGTGGATGTGGGGCAGAGACCCGAGCTCTTCAAGGTGGCTGAGGAGAGGGCGAAGAAGCTGGGGGCGGTGAAGCACGTGTACATCGACGCCAAGGAGGAGTTCGTGAGGGAATACGTCTTCCGGAGCGTGAAGGCCAACGGATGCTACGAGGGCTATCCCCTCTCCATCTCCCTGGCCAGATATCCCACCGCCAGCTGGCTGGCCAGGATAGCCCTCCAGGAGGGAGCGGAGGCGGTGGCTCACGGCTGCACCGGGAAGGGTAACGATCAGTTCAGGTTCGACCTGACCCTCTCCGCTCAGGCGCCCGGCTTGCGCATCATCGCCCCCGTCAGGGAACTCAACCTGACGAGGGAGGTGGAGGTGGAGTACCTGGGGAAGTGCGGTCTCTCCTTTCCCTCCGCACCCTACAGCGTGGACGAGAACCTCTGGGGAAGGTCCATTGAGGGGAGGGAGCTGGAGGATCCCTTCAGGTCCCCCCCCGAGGAGGCCTTCCAGCTCACCCAGAACCCCGCCAAGGCCCCCAGGGAAGCCACCCTGATCACCCTAGGCTTCGAGGAGGGGGTCCCCGTTACCTTGAACGGTGAGCGCATGGGAGGGGTGAAGCTGATAGGAGAGCTCAACCGGCTGGCGGGTACCTACGGGATAGGGAGGATAGACGTGATGGAGGACAGGATACTGGGCCTGAAGGTGAGGGAGGTCTACGAAGCCCCAGCCGCCACGGTGATCTTGGAGGCCCACAAGGCACTGGAGGCCCTTGTCTTGACCCGAGAGGAGCTGGTGGTCAAGGAAAGAATAGACCACAAGTGGAGCGAGATGGTCTACGGTGGAAGGTGGTTTGATCCCCTCAGGGAGGATCTGGAGGCCTTCATAGAGGCTACCCAGCGCAGGGTCACGGGAGAGGTGAAGGTGGAACTCCTTCCGGGAAAAGCGCAGGTGGTGGGGAGGTCGTCACCGCACTCCCTCTACGAGAAGGAAATCGTGTCCTTCCACCTGCAGGGCTTCGACCAGAGGATGGCAGCCTCCGTCACCAAGTTCCACGGTCTGGACGGAAGGGTTAGGGGGATGAAGGGATGATCCGCGTCTCGCTGGTGGGGGTGGCGGGCTACACGGGCGGAGAACTCCTCAGGCTTCTCCTGAGACATCCCGAGGTGGAGATAGTGGGGGTTTTCGGGGACGAGCACGTCGGGTCACGCCTCGTGGATCTGCATCCCCACCTCTCAGGGGTGGTGGGGGAGAGGAGGGTGGAGAAGCCGGACTATGACAGACTGGGCTCCGAGTCCGACCTGGTCTTCATGGCCACGCCCAACGGCGTGGCGATGAGGGTGGTCCCTCAGCTTCTGAAAGGAGGGGCCAAGGTGGTGGACCTCAGTGCCGACTACAGGTTCGAGGACGTGAGGGTCTACGAGAAATACTACACCAAGCACGAGAGCCCTATGGTGAAGGGGGTCTACGGGCTCCCCGAACTTCACAGGGGGGAGATAAGGAAAGCTGACCTGATCGCCAACCCGGGTTGCTACCCCACCGCGGCCATCCTGGCCCTGGCCCCCCTGGTGAAGGGTGGGCTGGTGGAGCTCGACCGCCTGGTGGTGGATGCCATCAGTGGCACCTCTGGGGCGGGGAGGGGCCTCAGGGAGAACCTCCACCACCCAGTCTGTGGAGAGAATGTCAGCGCTTACTCCGTCACCAGACACCGCCACCTTCCGGAGATAAGGCAGGAGCTGGAGAGGCTGGCGGGAGGGAGGGTGGGTGTGTGCTTCACCCCCCACCTGGCCCCCGTGGTCAGGGGAATCCTCTGCACGGCCCACGCCTTCCTCAAGGAGAAGAGCTCCAAGAAGGAACTGCTGGAGTCCTATAGGGAGTTTTACTCCGGGGAGCCCTTCGTGAGGGTGGTGGAGGGTCTTCCGGAGCTCAACTACGTGGTAGGCTCCAACTACTGCGACATAGGCCTGGAGGTCTCGGAGGAGGGGAGGTGGGTGGTGGTGGTCTCCGCCATCGACAACCTCTTGAAGGGGGGCTCAGGCCAGGCCATCCAGAACATGAACCTGAGGTTCGGGATGGAGGAGACGAAGGGGCTGGAGGCCCTCCCCATGCGCCCGTGAGAGGATGGAACTGAAGAGGCTGAAGGGCGGAGTCACGGAGCCGGAGGGTTTTCTGGCGGCGGGAGTGAGGGCGGGCGTGCGCTCCAAGGGCCTGGACCTCGCCCTCCTGAGCTGCGAGGGAGGTCCCGTTCCCTCCGCAGGCGCCTTCACCACCAGCGCCGCCAGGGCCGCGCCCGTCATCCTCACCATGAAGCATCTGCGCAGGGAGCGTAGGTTAGGGGCGATCGTGGCGAACTCAGGCTGTGCCAACTCCTTCACGGGGGAGAGGGGCCTGAGGGACGCGGCCAGGATGGCGGAGCTGACGGCGGAGCTTCTGGGACTCAAGACCCACCATGTGGGCGTGGCCTCCACCGGTATGATAGGGACCTACCTGCCCATGGAAAAGGTGGAGGCAGGGATAAGGGAAGCCGTGGCCAGACTCTCACCCTCCAGAGAGGCCTCCCGCCTGGCGGCGCAAGCCATCCTCACCACCGACCGTTCCCCCAAGGAGGTGGCCGTGCGCGTGGAAACGGAGGAAGGCGTGCCCATAACCATAGCGGGGATGGCCAAGGGGGCGGGCATGATACGTCCTAGGTTGAGGACGGCCACCATGCTGGTCTTTCTTACCACCGACGCCAAGGTGGACCCCCTCTTCCTCCGATCCTCCCTCCAGACCTCGGTGGACAGGAGTCTGAACATGATCACGGTGGACAACGACACCAGCACCAACGACATGGTCCTAATGATGGCGAGCGGGAAGGCGGGGAACGAAGAACTGAAGGGAGACCGGAGGTTCCAGCAGGGTCTGGACTTCGTTCTCACGGAACTGGCCAAGATGATCGTGAAAGGGGCCGAAGGAGCCACCCGTATGATGGAGGTGAGGGTGAGGAACGCGAGGAGGGGGGAAGCCAGGAAGGCGGCCCTGGCCGTGGCGGGCTCCAATCTGCTCAAGGCGGCGCTCTTCGGGGGTGACCCCAACTGGGGGAGGGTGGTGGCCGCGCTGGGATATTCAGGGGCCCACTTCCATCCCAGTAAGCTCACCCTGAGGATAAAGAGCAGGAGGGGAGAGGCCACGCTGGTGGAGAAGGGAAGGCCCTTGGGTGGGCCCGAGCTCCCCGAGGCCGTGGAGGTGATGAGGGCGAGCGAGATCATCTTCGAGATAGACCTGGGGGAGGGAGAAGAGGAAGCCACGGCGTGGGGATGTGACCTGAGCCACGGCTACGTGAGGATCAACTCCCGGTACCGGACCTGAGGACCCACCTTTAAATAAGGGGGGTACGTAGAAGAAAACCGGGTGATGAGCTGCAGGAGCAGGCAGGCGTTCTGCTGGAGGCCCTGCCCTACATCAGGCGTTTTCACGGGCAGACGATGGTGATAAAGCTCGGCGGAGAGGTCATGGAGAAGAAGAAGACCCTCGATTCCCTTCTCCAGGACGTGGTCCTCCTGCATTACGTGGGGATGAAGCCCGTGCTGGTGCACGGGGGAGGTTCGGAGATCACCAGGGAGATGAAGAAGGCGGGGAAGGAGCCGGAGTTCGTGGCTGGGTTGCGCGTGACCGACCGGGAGACCATAGAAATCCTGCACAAGTACCTGGTGGGGAAGCTCAACACGGAGATCGTCCTGGGGATAAACAAGCACGGAGGAAGGGCCGTGGGGATTTCGGGAATGGACGGGAAGATGATCCTGGCCAGGAAGATCAGGGAGGTGACCACTCCCGAGGGCGGAAAAATGCACGTGGACCTTGGGTTCGTGGGAGAGATAGAAAGAATAGACCCCCACATGGTGAACTTCCTGCTCTCCAACGGCTACATACCCGTGCTCTCCCCCCTGGGCGTGGACGAGGAGGGGAGGAGCTTGAACCTGAACGCCGATACCGTGGCCGCGGAGTTGGCGGTGGTGATGGGCGCCAGGAAGCTCATCGTCCTCACCAACGTGAAGGGTGTGCTCAGGGACCCCAAGGACGAGGGGAGCCTGATCTCCCAGCTCACCTTGGAGGAGGCCAGGTCCCTGCTGGCCTCAGGGGTGGTCACGGGGGGCATGATCCCCAAGCTCAAGGCGTGCATCAGGGCGGTGGAAGGGGGAGTGGAGAGGGCCCACGTCCTGCAGGGCACGATGCCACACGCCCTGCTCCTCGAACTCCTCACGGACAGGGGAGCGGGGACCATGATCGAGAAAGGGAAGTGAATGGAAGAGGTTTTCAGGCTGGACAGGGAGTACCTGGCCCAGGCCTACAAGCGACTGCCCGTGGCCTTCGTGAGGGGGAAGGGGATGTTCCTCTGGGACCTGAGGGGGAAGAGGTACCTGGACTTCGTGGCGGGAGTGGCCGTGAGCGTGCTCGGACACGCCGATCCAGAGCTCTGCAGGGCCGTTTCCTGGCAGGCGGGGAGACTCATTCACATGACCAACCTGGTGCACATAAAGGAGCAGGCGGAGCTGGGCAAGGAGCTGGCCGGCATAGCCCCCGGGAGGGTGGGGAAGTTCTTCTTTTCCAACTCGGGGGCGGAGAGCGTGGAGACGGCCCTCAAGCTCTCAGTGAAGCACACGGGGAGGAGGAAAATCGTGGTCATGGAGAACTCCTTCCACGGCAGGACGCTGGGAGCGCTTTCCGCCACCTGGAAGCCCTCCTACCGGGAGCCCTTCAGATCCCTCCTCCTGCCGAACTTTCAGTTCATCCCCTTCAACGACCTCCCCTCGGCGGAGAAAGCCGTGGACGGGGAAACGGCCGCGGTGATGGTGGAGCCCATCCAGGGGGAAGGGGGGGTGAGGGTGGCCTCACCGGAGTTCCTGAGGGGCCTGAAGGAACTCTGCGAGAAGAGGGGTGCCCTCCTCATCCTGGACGAGGTGCAGACGGGGATGGGGAGGACGGGAAGGTGGTTCGCGTGCGAGCACTGGGGGGTGGAGCCGGATGTGGTCACGCTGGCCAAGGGCCTGGCGGGAGGAGTCCCCATAGGGTGCACGGGGGCCAGGCCTGAGGTGATGGACAGCTTCCAGCCTGGTGACCACGGGGCCACGTTCGGGGGGAATCCCCTAGCCTGCACCGCCGCGCTGGCGGTGATAAGGGCCCTGAAGAAGAGGAAGCTGGTGAGGAGGGCGGAGAGGATGGGGGAGTACTTCATGAGGGGCCTGAAGGAGCTGGAGGAGGACCACCCGTGCGTGAGGGAGGTGAGGGGAAAGGGGCTCATGCTGGGGATGGAGCTGGACAAGGGGGAAAGGGCGGAGGAGGTGGTGAGGGGTGCCCTGGAGGAGGGCTTCCTGATCAACGCTACGGCGGGGAACGTCCTCAGGTTCCTTCCTCCCCTCATCGTGGAGGAGCCCCACGTGGATGCTTTAATCTCCACCCTGGATGAACTCCTGAGGAGGACGGGAGGATGAAGAAGGATCTGCTGGGAATGGAGGACCTCAACAGGAAGGAGGTGGAGGAGCTCCTGAGGCTGGCCCTCAGGTACAAGAGGGAGAGGGGCAAGAGGTCCTCCTCCGAGCTGAGGGGAAAGACCGTGGCCATGATCTTTGAGAAGCCCTCCACCAGGACCAGGGTCTCCTTCGAGGTGGCCGTGCACGAGATGGGTGGCAAGCCCCTCTTCCTGAGTTCCCAAGAGCTGCAGCTCAGCAGGGGGGAGACGGTGGCGGATACCGCCAGGACCCTCAGCCGTTACGTGCACGGCATCGTGGCCAGGGTCTCCTCCCACGAGAACCTGGTGGAGCTGGCCAGGCACAGCACCGTCCCCGTGATCAACGCCCTCAGCCCCCTCCAGCATCCCTGCCAGACCCTGGCCGACCTGCTGACCATGCAGGAGCACAAGGGAAGCCTGAAGGGTCTGAGGGTGGCCTGGGTGGGTGACGGGAACAATGTTTGTACCTCCCTGATGCTTGGGTGCGCCACCGTGGGCAGCCACTTCCGCGCCGCCATCCCACCGGGCTATGAGCCGCCCGGGGAGCTGGTGAGGCTGGCCAGGCAGAGGGCGGGGGAGAGCGGTGGGACCGTGGAGATAGGGCACGATCCCGAGGAGGTGGTCTCGGGGGCGGAGGTGGTGTACACCGATGTCTTCGTCTCCATGGGGAAGGAGGAGGAGAGGGAGAGGAGGAAGAGGGACTTCCAGGGCTTCCAGGTGACCTCCAGGCTCCTGTCCCTGGCCGGGAAAGAGGTAATTTTCATGCACTGTTTGCCCGCCCACCGGGGAGAGGAGGTCACCGACGAGGTCATAGACGGACCGCACTCCGTGGTCTTCGACCAGGCGGAGAACAGGCTCCACACCCAGAAAGCCGTGCTCTTCAAACTTCTCTCAGGTCGAGCCCGATCATCCCCTTGAGGGCCATCCTGGTCAGGGCCCTCGGACCCAGGGAGGTCAGGAGCCTGGGCAGGTTGGAGAGGAGGGGCTCCAGCAGGGTGAGGTGGTGGTCGAAGTCCGCCTTCCTCAGGAGTTCCTCCTTGAGCCTCGGTTCGCTCAGGCACCTCACCAGCGAGTCCAGTTCCTCGTCCGAGAGGGTGAGCAGGAGTTCCCTCGCCCTCCTCCCGACCATGAGTTCCCTCCCGAAACTCCTCTCCACCTCCTTGGGGTAGAGCTTCAGCAACTTGGGGTCTCCCTTCTCCAGGGAGAGGGAGAGGACCTCCGAGGCTTTGAGGGCACAGGAAAGACCCAGGTAGAGTCCACCTCCCGTGAGAGGTTTGACCTGACAGGCGGCATCGCCCACCAGAAGGACGGAACCCCTGACGAGGCGCTTGGGGGGGTCGTAGGGGATGAGGCCGAACGAGAGTTTTCCCGGCTCCCCCTTCAGACGCGGGGAGAGGAGCCTGAGGAGGGCTCGCAGCCCCTTGCCCGGATCCCCCTTGAGGGTACCCATCCCTATCCTGACCACTTCCCCCGCCGGAACCGCCCACCCGAACAGCCCCACGCTGGAACTCCCCAGGTAGACCTCCGCCGTGTCGGGCTCTACCTCCGCCTTCACCTCCACCTGCACGCACCTGATGAACCTTCTCCTGCCCATCATCCCGCTCTTCCTGGCGACCGTGGAGGTGGGACCGTCAGCCCCCACCAGCGCCCGAGTCCTCACCTCGCCCTCCCTCCCCCCGGTTAAGCTCACCAGGGGGCTCCTGTCCCTCTTCACTTCCACACAGCGCGTCTGGAGCGTGAGTTCGGCCCCCGCCTCAGATGCCAGCTCGCCCAGGTGCCTGTCGAAGGCAGCACGGTCCAGCACCAGAGCCTCCGTTCTTCCCCTCTCCAGCTCCAGCACCTCTCCGCTGGGGGAGAAAATCAGGCCCCTCCTGAGTTTGTTGAGGGCGAACCTCTCCGCCTTGAGTCCCAGCTCCTTCATTCCCCCCACCCCCACCACCCCCGCGCAGGACACGGGCTTCCCTATCTGCCCATGTTCCTCCACCAGAAGCACCTCGAACCCTTTCCTGGCCACCTTCTCGGCCAAGAAGCAGCCTGAGGGGCCTCCTCCCACCACCACCAGGTCCGTCCTCATCCCACCATCCTACCACTTTCTCACCCCAAACCTTAAGAGAGGCTCGGAAAGAGGGAAGGATGTGATAGGCACCATCTTTTACATGGTGGCCGGTGTGCTGGCCCTCCTCCTGCCTGGTTTGTTGCTGAGCCTGGTGGCTTATCCCCGGAAGGAACAGCTTGACCTGTCATCCAGGCTGGCGATGAGCTTCGGGCTGGGAATCCTCCTCGTTTTGTATTTGGGTTTTTTCCTGGCCAAGGCGAACCTCCTCTCCGCCTCCCCCTTCTTCCTCTCCCTTCTCCTCATGTGCGCGGGGCTGTTCGCTCTGGCCTTCCTGAGGGGTGCTTATCCCCTCTCCTCTGTCAGGAGGCTCCTCGAGAGACCGAGGAAGGAAGCGGTGGACCGGGTGCAGGGGGAGGGATCGACCGGAGCAGGGGGGAGCTGATGGCGGGGATACCCGAGAACTACCGGAGCTACCTCATCTACCAGGTCCTGCAGACCACCAGGTTTTCCAAGTTCTTGAGGGAGAGGTACGGCCTGACGGTGGAAGATTACGAGGGGATGGAGGAGGGCAAGAGGAAGGAAATCTGGGAGGAGTTCCTCAGGTACTGCGGTAAGAAGTGACCTCCCGGGGGGAAGGGGATGAGGAAGAGGGTGATTCTGGACATGGACCCCGGGATAGACGACGCCCTAACCCTTCTCCTGGCCCTGCGCTCTCCCGAGCTGGAGGTGAGGGCCGTCACCGCGGTGGCCGGAAACGTGGAGGTGGAGAAGACCACACGTAATGCCTTGAGGGTGCTGGAGTTCCTGGGTCTGAAGTCCCCTCCCGTGGCCATGGGCTGTTCCAAACCCCTCTTCCGGGAGCTCTACACGGCCAAGCATGTGCACGGGGAGGACGGGCTGGGGGGCCTCCCCCTTCCCGAGCCCAGGCTCAGCCCCCTGTCCAGGCACGCCGTGGAGGTGATGGCGGAGGAAGTGGAGGAGAACAGGGGAAGGATAACGCTGGTGTGCACCGGGCCCCTCACCAACCTCGCCTCGGCCGTGCGAAGCCATCCGGATGTCATGCGCAGGGTGGAGGAAGTGGTGGTGATGGGTGGAGCCTATGGTTTCTCGCCCAGCGGGTGCGGGAACGTCACTCCCGTGGCGGAGTACAACTTCTACGTGGATCCCGAGGCGGCGGAGGTGGTCCTCGGGTCAGGTCTCCCCCTCCTCTTGGTGGGCCTGGATGTTACCATGAGACCCGAAGCCATGCTCTCCAAGAGGGACTACGGAAGGCTGAAGAAGGGCGAAACGAGGGAGGCCAAACTGGCGGCTGAACTCCTCAGGCCTTTGATGGAGAGGTTCGGCAGGGTGGCCCTCCACGATCCCATGGCCCTGGTCGCCCTGCTGAGGCCCAGGCTCTTCAGGGTGGGGAAGCACCGGGTGAGGGTGGAGACGAGGGGGGAGCTCACGAGGGGCCAGACGGTGGTGGACAGGAGGGGCTTCGTCCTTCCCGGAGAGGAGTGGGAAGGACATGAGGTGAGGATCTGCGAGGAGGTGGAGGGGAGGGATTTCCTCGGGTTCTTCCTGGAGAGGTTGATGGAGTGATTCCCAGGATAGTGGTGGTGGGGAGTCTCCATGTGGATCTGCTGTTGAGGGTGGAGAGGCTGCCCAAACCGGGCGAGACGGTGCTGGGGAAGGAGCTGAGGATGGGGATGGGTGGGAAGGGAGCCAACCAGGCCGTGGCCGCCGCCAGGCTTGGGGCGAAGGTGTGGATGGTGGGTAGGGTGGGGAAGGACGAGTACGGGAGGAGGATGGTGGAGAACCTGAGGAGGAACGGCGTGGACACCTCCCATGTCAGGGAGGACGAGAGGCCCTCGGGGAGGGCCCTCATCCTGGTCGACGGGAGGGGGGAGAACCTCATAGGGGTTTACCCCGGAGCGGACGAGGGATGCGGCGAGGAGGATGTGGAGAGGGCCAGGGGAATCTTGAGGAAGGCCGACCTGCTCCTCGCCCAGCTGGAGGTTCCCCCTAGGACCGTGGAAAAGGTCCTGCGAGTGGCGTGGGAGGAAGGAACCAAGACGGTGCTGAACCTCGCACCCTCCAGACCCCTCTCCAAGGCGGCTTGGAGGAGGATAAGCGTGCTCGTGGTCAACGAGGGAGAGGCCTCCCAGACGGTGGGGAAGGGAAAGGTGGGGGAGCTGGCGGGGAGACTCCTGAGAAAGGGTCCGGAAGCTGTGATCGTTACCCTTGGGGGGAGGGGAGCTTACCTGAGGACGGGAGAGAGGGAGAGGAGAGTTGGCGGGGTGAAGGTGAGGGTGAGGGACACCACGGGGGCGGGGGATGCCTTCTGCGGTGCTTTGGCGGTGGGTTTGGCTTCTGGCAAATCGCTGGAGGAGGCCGTTCTCTGGGCCAACTGCGCCGGGGCTCTGGCCACCACCAGGGTTGGGGCCCAGGAGGCCCTGCCCTCACGGGAGGAGGTGGACCGCCTTTTCTGGAGGCTGGCTGGTGAAAAATTTAAGGGGGGAGGAAAAGAGGAGTTGGGCCCGTAGCTTAGCATGGTTAGAGCGCTCGGCTGATAACCGGGAGGTCCTGGGTTCAAATCCCAGCGGGCCCACTATCCTCTTCCTTCCTCACACCCGCTCTGCCTGGGCCCGCCGGAGCAAGGCTCAACCCCTGGTCCACCCGCAGAGGGGACAAACGTATAGACTGTCCTGTTTCTCTTGGGGCAGATAATATACCACGGTGCTGTGGCATGTTCGACACTTCATACCGGTCAACCTCGCCCTCCCATTTCCCGCAGCCCTTCTCGCAGAGAACCCTGGGATCGTGTTTCTGAACTCCTCTTTCCCCCCCATAAGCTCCAGGCGGGTCTGGTGAACCCCCCCTATCATCCTCCCCCAACAATCTAGGTCGAAATTTTATTTATACATTAACGAAAGTATATGTGTGTATACTAAGGTATACTTCTGTGTACACCTAGTCTGGTACTCAACTTGTATTTGAACTTATAAAACCGCATTCGGTGTTTCACCGCACCTTCCGGTCCTCCCTCATCCAAGGTGAAAGGTTCTGAGGGTCTCGTAAATCGGACCCTTCGGTGTGAGCACACTTTTCTTCAGGTGGATTTCCCTCACCTCCACCCTCCCAAACTCTTCCTTCCTCCCCCCTTCCACTACCCTGAGGAACCCCCCCCTGTCCTTCACGCTCTTCACCCTGGCGAGCGTGAGGTGGGGGACGAACTCCGTGTCTCTGGGGAAGCCAAGCCTCCCCAGCTCCCTGTCCACATCCCTCTGCAGGGAGGAGACCCTCTCCCATCCCTCCCCCACCCCGGCCCACACCACCCTCACGTACTGGGGGCTGGGGAAGACCCCCGTTCCCTTCACCTCCATCGTGAAGGGGGAAGCCCCCGAGCACCCCCGCCGTAGGGCCTCCTCCACCTCCCCCAGCCTCCCCTCCTCCACCTCCCCCAGGAACTTCAGGGTGAGGTGCAGGTTCTGGGGCTCCACCAGCTTGAGGGAAGCCCATCCCTGGAGGAGCTTCTGCTGGAACCTCACCAGCCTCTCCCGTACCTCCTCGCTTATCTCCAAGGCGACGAAGGTCCTCATCCTTCTTCCTCAGTAGAAGATCCTGGGAGCAGTTTCCTTCTTCACCTCGGTACGGGTGCGGGAGAGGAAGGAACGGTAGACTTCTTCTGCCTCAGGGGTAAGGGAGGGTCGGACCTTCTTCATGGTCTCACGGAAGTGCTCCATGGTGACCTCCTTGGCGTTGATGTCCTTCCTGAGGGCGAGCATGGCGGCCTCCCTGCAGAGGGCGGCAAGGTCGGAGCCGGAGTAGTTCTCCGTCTCCTTGGCCAGCTGCTCCAGGTTCACATCCTTGGCCAGGGGCATCTTCTTGGTGTGTATCTTCAGGATTTCAAGCCTGGCCTTCTCGTCCGGGGCGGGCACGTAGACCAGCCTGTCGAACCTTCCTGGACGAAGGAGGGCCGGGTCTATCAGATCCGGTCTGTTGGTGGCCCCTATCACCACCACGTTCTCCAGCTTCTCCAGCCCGTCCATTTCGGTCAGGAGCTGGCTTATCACCCTCTCCGTGACATGGGCGTCCCCGAAGCCCGATCCCCTCCTGGGCACGAGGGCGTCCAGCTCGTCGAAGAAGATGACGGCCGGGGAAGCTGTCTTGGCCCTCCTGAAGACCTCCCTCACGCCTTTTTCGGATTCCCCTACCCACTTCGAGTTGTGGAGGAGCATGGGCAGGTTCCCACCCACGAAGGAGGAGTGTTCCGTCTCCAGGTCGTACATCCACCTGGGGCTCGCACGTCTCTTCCCCTCCACCCTCACCCAGTTCAGGTCCTCCCCAGCCAGTGTTCTGAGGGTCCGGTAAAGGGAGGATGCCCTGAACTCCGGGGTGGCGTATTTCTCTATGTACTCGAGCATGCGCTGCAACCTTATCCTCCCGCATCGCTTCCTCCCGCTCACCACCCCCTCGAAGAGTCCCTCGGGGAGTTCCTTGCCGTACCGGAGGTGGAGGGTCTCCTTGGTTCTCTTGAGCAAACCGGAGAGGTCGGGGAGGGGATACCTGCCGTTGTAGAAGCGCCTGATTTTCCCTGCCGGGGTTTCCCCGTAAATCGCCTGCATGAACTTTTGCATCTCCAGCCTCCCGGAGACCGTCAGGAGGTGCATCCCGTCCTTCCTCCTCCAGAACCTGTGCTTTATACCCAGGGCTGTGAGGAGGTAAGATACTCCCTCCGCAAGCTTTCTGCTCATGGTGCCGTACTCGATTTTCTTGTCGTCCATGTGTCCGTCTCCTCCGTAAAGCCCCCGGAGGAAGCCTGCCATCACCCTCGGGGAGGATTTGAAGATCAGCGGAGGAACCCCGATGGAGTGTGACTTCTTACAGGAAAGGGACATCCCGAACAGGTCCTGCAGGTAGAGCACCAGGGGAGTGGAATAGACGGTGATCCTTATCCCGTCTTTGCTTTCCGAGATCCTCTCCCTCGAAACGAAGAGCTGGAAGAGTTCCACCATCCTCTTCCTCTTTCCTGAGTCAGAGTTACAGAGGGTCACCCCCTCTTTGGAGATGCTGCCCTCCGCCGCGAACCAACCCAGGAATTCCGCCAGCTCGGGGGTCATCCGCTTGGGCAGGCGCGTCTGGGTCTTCGTGCTGAAAATCTTCACCGTGTAGGCTTCCTCGTCTTCAGAAACGAGCTTGAGATGACGGTTCTTGGGGAGCCCTATCGGGATTTCCATGTCGAAGGTTCCGGTGCGTGCCGGCACGGCCACATACTCCCCTGTCCTGAGGGAGGAGGTCTTGACCCACTCCATTTTGTCCCCCCTCAGGGCCAAGAAGGGCTGGTTGGCGGAAACGCACATTTCCACCCCGTTCGAGAACTTCAGCCGGTAGGCCTCCCTCACGTATAGCTTGTAAATTCGCTGTATCCTAGTCTTCACCATCTTGCCGCCCTCACCCAAGGCGAAGGTATACACGGGGGTCGTGAGCCTCCTGCTCTCCATCCCCTCGTTCCGGAACTCCAGCTGGGTGAACGGCATCAGGTTCTCATAGAGTTCCTTCACCGGCATGAGTCCGCAGAAGCTCGTTAGAACGGGGGTTTCTCCCGAGAGGCAGAGGAGTTCGGGTCCCTTCACCGCGATGAAGTTGGCCTCGCTCTCGGTGGCCACCGCCCTGGCCAGGAGGGTCTTTCCCGTACCAGGTGGCCCGAAGAGGAGGATGCCCTTGGGTGGCTCTATCCCCATACGCTTGAAGGTGTCGGGGTACTTCAGGGGCCACTCCACCGCCTCCCTGAGGTCCTTCTTGGCCTCCTCCAGCCCCCCCACATCCGACCAGTGGACGTTGGGCACCTCCAGCATCACCTCCCTCATGGCGGAGGGCTCCACCACCTTCAGCCCGTTCTCGAAGTCTTCCTTGGTCACCTGCAGCTCCTCTAGGATTTCCGGTGGGATGGTCTTCTCCTCCAGGTTGATCTTGGGCAAAATCCTTCTGAGGGCGCTCATCGCCGCCTCCTTGCAGAGGGCCTCCAGGTCCGCGCCCACGAACCCGTGCGTGATGTCGGCCAGACGGTCCAAGTCCACATCCTTCGCCAGGGGCATCCCCCTGGTGTGGATCTGCAGGATTTCCTTCCTCCCATCCCTGTCCGGCACCCCTATCTCTATCTCCCTGTCGAACCTTCCCGGCCTCCTTATGGCGGGATCCAGCGCGTTGGGACGGTTGGTGGCCCCTATCACTATGACCTTCCCCCTGGACTTCAGGCCGTCGAGGGCCGTGCAGAGGGTAGCCACCACCCTCCTCTCCACCTCCCCCGTCACCTCCTCCCTCTTGGGAGCTATAGCATCCAGTTCGTCTATGAACACGATGGAGGGAGCGTTCTTCTCCGCGTCCTCGAAGATCTTCCTTAGACGGGCCTCCGATTCCCCGTACCATTTGCTCATGACTTCAGGCCCGTTGATGGAAACGAAGTTGGCTCCCGACTCGTTGGCCACCGCCTTCGCTATCAGGGTCTTTCCCGTTCCGGGTGGACCGTAGAGCAGCACCCCCTTGGGGGGCTCTATGCCCAACCGGTCGAAGAGCTCCGGGTGCTTCAGGGGAAGCTCGATCATCTCCCTCACCCTCTTCAGCTCCTC